>NZ_CP019062.1:3314285-3977142 GCF_002951615.1 Rahnella sikkimica
ACGGGTTTCACGTGATTTCACGGAGCCCCCACCTGTTGCCAGAACAATGCCCTGTTTTTCTGTCAGTTCGTTGATCACTTTTTCTTCGCGGTCGCGGAATCCGTCTTCGCCTTCTAAATCAAATACCCAGCCCACATCAGCTCCGGTACGTCGCTCAATTTCGTGATCGGAGTCGAAAAACTCCATATTGAGTTGCTGAGCTAACTGTCGACCAATAGTGCTTTTGCCGGCACCCATAGGCCCAACCAGAAAGATATTGCGTTTCTCTGCCATGTTTTTCGGTATTACTAAGACAATTCGTTGATGATAACCCGCCCCGCCAATCAAATCAGCGGCGGGACCTAAACTGAAACCTCATGAGCGATATAGTGCGAGATCAGAAAAAAATTATCTCAACACTCTTGGTAGTTTGGCAACCGAATAAATCACTTTGCACGCCGCAGGAGGGAAACCGTACGTTTTTATCGGCGTGTCTGTCGTAATAAAAAGATCACGGTGCTCAATTCGGTAACCCTTGTAAGCTAAATCGACGGCAGCGTCAAACTCAGAAGCCTCTCACGACACAAAAAGTTGTATGCGCTCAACGTTATTGTGCAATTTCAGTGAGGCCAGAATACCCGTTTATTGGGTGCGGATTAAGGTCGGAGTGATGAAAATCACCAACTCGCGCCGCTGTTCATTCATGTACTGATGTTTAAACAAGGAACCGACGACGGGAATGTCACCCAGAACCGGTACTTTTGTGTCTGTTTTCTGGTTTTTACGCTGAAATATCCCGCCAAGTACCAGAGTTTCGCCGTCTTTTACCGTCACCTGTGTTTTTATTTCCTGCTTATCGATTGCCAGCGCTTCGCCTTCAGCCTGTTTAATACTTCGCCCCGGCATGTTCTGGCTGATTTGCAGCGCCAGCTGGATACGCCCGTCGCGCAAAATTTTCGGCGTCACTTCCATACCGAGCACCGCTTCTTTGAATTCAACCGACGTGCTGCCGCTGGCCCCGCTTGAAACCTGATACGGAATTTCAGTGCCCTGCTTGATGCTGGCGGTTTGCATATGCGCCGTCAGCAGACGCGGGCTGGCGATGATATCCACCTTATCTTCCTGCTCAAGCGCCGTAAGTTCCAGATCCAGAATCCGGCCGCTAATGTGCGCCAGATTAAAACCTGCAGCAAATATCGGATTCTCCACCGGCAGTCCCATGCTGAAATTATTCACGCGCACCGCTTTGGTGATCGCTTCCTCACCGTTGAATCCCCAGCGCACACCCAATTCCCGCAGGCTTTCGCTGTTCATCGTGACGATATGCGCAGACAGCTGTACCTGCTGCAACGGCAAGTCCATTTCTTTTACCCACGGCTCCACGGCATTGAGCGCCTCCTGAGTATCGCGCAGCAAAAGTGTGTTAGTGCGCGGATCGGCGGTGGCGCTGCCTTTGGTCGAAAGCAGCGAGCCCTTTTGCGCATTCAGACTGAGCGCAACCTCTTTGGCATCCGCATATTTCAGCGGCACGGTGAGGCTGAGAACCGGGCTTTGCTGTGCCATTTGTTCTGCGGCGTCCTGACGTTGCTTCTGTTCCAAAAGCGGATCAATAACCGGTGACACCAGCAAAACATTCCCCTGCAACTGGCTGGTGAGATGGCTCATTTGCAGGATGATGTCGAGCGCCTGCTGCCAGGGGACATTTTTCAGCTTCACACTGATCTGGCCATCGACACCGGGCGCAATCACCAGATTTAACTCCCGCGTTTCCGCAAGCGCCTGCAACACCATCGCGACCGGCGATGACTGAAATTCAAGAGACACCGGCGGCAGCACTGCCGCTTTCACCGTGCTGAAGCACAGCATTAACGCTGCAAAAAAATAACGACTGTTTTTCATTAATTTCCTTTCCCTGGAGAATTGGCGTTTTTGCCTATCCAAAGTGTCTGCCGCTGCTCACCACAGCGGGGATCCGCCATGCTGAGTTCAGCGTGCGAGCTGTCCAGATTTTCGATGGTCCACGCAGGCGTACCGAGTTGTGTGCCAGCTTCAACACGTGTCCATCGCCCCTCCGGCGAAATCAACCAGCCGGAAAATTGTTCACCGGAATGAGAGATGCCGCTTAACTTCCACAACAACGGTTGAGCGGCTGTTGTGCAGGACGGCGAAACTGCCGCAGCAAAGGGATCTCGCCCTGCCGCCGCTGCGATTTCATTTTCAGGAAGTGCACCCAGCCCTGTTGTTTGTGTCAGCAAAACGGACGCCGTCATTTCACTTCCGGCAGACTGCAAACTCAGTTCACTGAAAGCAGGTTGTTCTGGTCGCTGCTGAAGTGCCGACAGAAATTGCATCAGACTGCTAAAAGATAATTTGAGCTGTAATTCTCCCTGATGTCCGCCCGCCGGTTCTGCGGCTGGCTGCCAGCGGACCAGCGTGGCCTGCGCGTCTTTAAGTGGCTGCGCAAATTGCTGTGCCAGCGGCAAATTCTGTTGTTGTACCAGCGTATTTTCCTTCAGCGAGGGCTCAATACTGTCCAGTACAGGTGACTGCAATAATGCGGCCTGCGCTCGCGCAACAGTCAGTTGCTCCGATCCGGCCTTCTGCTTTAATTCTGTTTGCTCCCGCCATAAGCCCCGGAGCCAAAACGGGTAACAGAGCAGAACAAGAATCAGCACGCACCCCGCCAGTGCCGCAAGACGTTGCCAGCCCGGCTTTTCCATCAGCGGCTCAAAGCGCACGGAGAATGTCGTCGTCATGGCAATACCTTCTCAACAGGCGCAGCGTTCAGCGATTGAAACCGCGTTTTTAGCACGAAGCTCAGTGCATGATCAGGCTGCTGCTCCACGTTCGACAGATGAACATCCCGCAGCAAGGGGCTGACAGCCAGCGCTTCGCTGAATGCCAGAATGTCGTGATAAAAACGGCCCTTTCCTTTTAGCGTCAGTTGCCCCTGATGTTCCGTCAGCTCGTTCAGCCAGACTTCCGCCGGGATCTGCGCCGACAGCAACGCCAGAAGTTGAAAATCGTTCAGGCTGGCCTGTCTGCGCTGCTGACTGGCAATGCGTTTATCGGTGATCTCTTTGAGCTGAGCCCGTGCGGAGGTCACCCGGCGTTGCTGAAGGGATAGCTTTTGTGCGCTGTAATTCAGCGCAGATAAATGCAACTGCAACAGGGTTCGCTCCTGAATCATAAAAAGCGACACGCACATTACGCCGCAAACAATCCCCGCGGGAATACAAACGAAGACCCTGAGCCAGTAGCGCAAAAGACGCTGACGACGCAATTTTCGCCACGGCATGAAGTTAACTTGCAGCATCAGTAATCTGCCTGCCTGAGTGCCAGCCCGACGGCGGGAGCAAATGCACCCGGGTTGGCCGGAAGCGGCGCAGAAAGCTGACCGATGGCACTCAGTGGCGACCAGTTTTGCATCAGCGGTTGGGGTGATTCACCACTGAAAAACACGTCACGGAGGCACAATGTGGCTGCACGGTATTGAACGCGCACTTTCTCCAAAAGAGAGGATTCGCTTTCGATTTCACCGTGAGAAAACAGGCCAAACTGAAAAGGCAGGCTGTGCGGAGAAGCCCATAAAAAAGCGTCATCAAGCGGATGGATTAGCAGCGCATCGCCCGGAATCCCCGCGGCATGCGCGGCAACCTGTAGCGCGCAGGGGGCGAGTTCAATCGTATCGGGAAACAGATGCGCCTGAGCCATGCAGGCCAGCCACTGTTCAATTTCCTGCTGCCGGGCCGCCGTCACCACAATCTGATTGTCACCGTGCGGGTCAGCGCGGTAATCCATGACCAGATGTTCCATGCTCAGCGGAAACTGCTTCGCGGCGCTGGCAAAGATAAATGCACTGCGGGCGGGTTCGCGTAAACGGTCGTCCGGCGCAGCCAGTCGCTGTTGCATAATCCGATGTGCAGGAAGGCTTATTCGCAGCGAAATCGTCGCCGGCAGCGTTTTTCGCCAGCACGATAAAATGGCGATCAGCGGCGCGGTCTCATGTAATATCCCCTCCCGCAACGTGAAATCGGGCAAGGGATGTTGCCACCAGTGACGTAATTGCCAGCCATGCCGCCGCCGCTGAACGGCAATCGCACGGGCAAAACCGGCTTGAATATCCAGACCTACCTGCCATGCTTGTAGTCGCATTTTCGCTCAATCTCCATATTGTCAGGTAAATAAAAGAACGTATCCATGTTGCTGGCTTGCCTTTATACTACTGCGCGGTTGTTTATAAACTGCCCAATTGACACTTAATGGGAAATCTCAGGTGAAGTTCGTAAAGTATTTATTGATTCTTGCAGTGTGTTGCATTTTGCTGGGAGCAGCCTCGATCTTCGGTTTGTATAAATATATCGAGCCTCAGCTTCCCGACGTTGCCACGCTTAAAGACGTGCGTTTGCAAACACCGATGCAGGTTTTCAGTGCTGAAGGTGATTTAATCGCCCAGTACGGCGAAAAACGCCGTATCCCGCTGAAACTCGACCAGATCCCACCGGAGATGGTGCATGCGTTTATTGCGACAGAAGACAGTCGTTTCTATGAACACCACGGCGTGGATCCGATCGGTATTTTCCGTGCGGCTTCCGTTGCGCTGGTGTCCGGGCACGCCTCACAGGGCGCGAGTACGATCACTCAGCAGTTGGCCCGTAACTTCTTCCTCAGCCCTGAACGCACGCTGACCCGTAAAATCAAGGAAGCTTTCCTGGCCATCCGTATCGAACAGATGATGACCAAAGATGAAATCCTTGAGTTGTATCTGAACAAGATCTACCTCGGTTACCGCGCCTATGGTGTCGGTGCCGCAGCGCAGGTTTACTTCGGTAAAAACGTTGATCAGCTGACACTCAGCGAAATGGCGGTAATTGCCGGTCTGCCAAAAGCGCCGTCAACGTTCAACCCGCTGTATTCTCATGACCGTTCTCTGGCACGCCGTAATACCGTGCTGGCCCGTATGCTGGATGAGAAATACATCACGCAGGCGCAGTACGATCAGGCTCGTGCAGAGCCGCTGGTGGCGAATTATCACGCCCCGCATATTGAATTCTCCGCCCCGTACCTGACTGAAATGGTGCGTCAGGAGATGGTGAAACGTTATGGCGACAACGCCTATAACGACGGCTATATGGTCTACACCACCATCACCAAGAAAACTCAGCTGGCCGCGCAGGAAGCTTTGCGCACCAACGTGATGAACTACGATATGCGTCATGGCTACCGTGGTCCGTCAAATCAGTTATGGAAAGTCGGCGAGCCTGCGTGGGATGAGAACAAGATTGTTCAGTCTCTGAAAACGCTGCCGGTTTATGGCCCGCTGTTCCCGGCCGTGATTACCGCAACGGGTGACACTCAGGCAACCGCGACGATGTCCAACCGCGCGGTGATCACTCTGCCTTACAGCGGAATGCGCTGGGCGCGTCCTTATCGCAGCGACACGGCTCAGGGCGCAACGCCGAAGCGCGTCTCAGACGTGGTGCAACCCGGCCAACAGGTTTGGGTGCGCAAAGTGGGCGATGACTGGTGGCTGGCGCAGGTTCCTGACGTCAACTCGGCCATTGTTTCCCTGAACTCGACTGACGGTGCCATTGAAGCGCTGGTTGGCGGCTTTGACTTCAACCAGAGCAAATTTAACCGTGCTAATCAGGCGGTGCGTCAGCTCGGTTCGAACATCAAACCGTTCCTGTACACTGCGGCGATGGATAAGGGCCTGACACTGGCCACTATCCTCAACGATATGCCGATTACACGCTGGGATGCCGGCGCAGGCACTGACTGGCGTCCGAAAAACTCACCGCCAACCTACTACGGCCCGATCCGTTTACGTCAGGGTTTAGGTGAATCCAAGAACGTGGTGATGGTGCGTGCAATGCGCGCGATGGGTGTGGATTACGCGGCAGAATATCTGCAACGTTTCGGCTTCCCGGCAGCGAACATTGTTCACTCCGAATCACTGGCGCTGGGCTCGGCTTCCTTCACCCCGCTGCAGGTTGTGCGTGGTTACGCGACGCTGACCAACGGCGGCTTCCTGGTTGACCCGTATTTCATCACCAAAATCGTCGATGAATCCGGTCAGGTACAGTTTGAAGCCAAACCGAAAATCGCCTGCCGCACCTGTAATATTCCGGTGATTTACGGCGAAACTCAGAAATCTGCCGTGCTGTCGGATGACAATGTTGAAAACGTGGCAACGTCTACTTCAGACAACAATGCCAGCGTACCGACGCCGCAGCTGGAACAGGTTCCGCCAAACTCGCCGCAGGTTGATGCCGCGCAGCAATACGCTCCGCACGTTATCAGCGCACCGCTGTCATTCCTGATCAGCGACGCCCTGAACTCCAACATCTTCGGCGAGCCGGGCTGGATGGGAACAGGCTGGCGCGCGGGCCGTGATTTGAAGCGTCATGATATCGGCGGCAAAACCGGGACGACTAACAGCTCGAAAGATGCCTGGTTCTCCGGATACGGCGGCCCGGAAGTGGTCACCTCGGTCTGGATTGGTTTTGACGATCACCGCCGAGATTTGGGCCGCACGACGGCTTCCGGCGCAATCCCGGATCAGATTTCAGGCTATGAAGGCGGGGCGAAGAGCGCCCAGCCAGCATGGGATGATTACATGAAATCTGTGCTGGAAGGCGTGCCGGAACAGCCACAGACGCCGCCTCCGGGCATTGTGAGCGTGACCATCGATAAGAGCACCGGTAAGTTGTCCGACGGCGGTGGTAACAGCCGTCCTGAATACTTCATCGACGGGACGCAGCCGACTGAGCATGCGGTTCATGAAGTCGGAACCACCATTATGGATAATGGTCAGGAACACGAACTGTTCTGATGGGTGTGAAAGAATACATTGTCCGGCAGAAATGCCGGATAATAAAAAGCCGGTCTGCATAATGCACGACCGGCTTTTTTTTTAGATTTAACTCTTCTAGCGCGCGTTGCGCGTCAGGAAATCATGCGCAAGGAATAATGCGCTGACGTTGCGTGCCTCGCAAAAATCCGGATGTTGCAGCAATTCCATCATGCGCGAAACCGGCCAGCGGGTTTGCGGTAATGGCTCCGGCTCATCGCCCTCGAGGCTTTGCAGATACAAATCTTTAGCGATGACGATATTCATACGGCTGGAGAAATAAGAAGGTGCCATGGTCAGTTTTGCCAGCACATCGAAGTGCCGCGCGCCAAAACCGACTTCTTCCATCAGTTCACGGTTCGCCGCTTCAAGCACACCTTCACCGGCATCAATGAGCCCTTTGGGGAATCCCAGCTCGTAACTTTCGATGCCCACCGCGTATTCGTGGATAAGCACCAGTTCGTCATCAATGACCGGAATAATCATCACCGCTTCGCGCTCTGAAGGGCGCATGCGTTCATAGACGCGCTCGGCGCCATTGCTGAAAGCCAGCTCGACAGATTCAATGGTGAACAAACGCGAACGGGCAACGGTTTCCACCTTCAGGATTTTCGGTTTTTGCAGGTGTTGTGTCATTTCATCCCCAGCTTATTATTCACCTGACCAGAGGCATTTTAATGGGTTCGTTTTACGATTAAAAAGCCGCTTACAGAAGTCATTGTGCGTTAATGCGGGCCAGAATCGCAATATTTACAGAATAACATCCGTGCCACCGATCCCTTAAGCAAGAATTTTTGTTTAAAAAGCACACCCGACCCGTTTAAAAAAAAGCCGCTGACTTACGGGCGTCACACTTTTGCTTTAACAAAAATGCACTGACTTCAAAATAGGATTATACCGATACCCGCCGCTTCACAAATGCCGGTATCCTTTACAGTGGTGTTTTTGTGCACGCGATTCAGGCAAGCAACAATAAAATTCCTATCAAAAAGGCCACCGCGCGCGGAATGTGTATTTCGTTTATGTATAATACTTTCACAGAGTTGACGTAAGTCACCCACGTCTGAACGGGGATCGGATGAGCACAGTAGTCGTGACACTGGTGTTGTTGTGTATCGCAATCATTGCTACAGGATCGTATTTTTGGCTTGTCATGCATCGTCGCCAGCGCGACGACTCTGTCGTGCGCTTTCCTACACCCAGCCTGCGAAAACTTTCGCAAAAAGAACGCGACGCCGTTGAACGCTATTTACGCCAGAATGAAGGTCTCGGGCAGACACCCATTACTCACCGCAATGATCTGATTATCCTGCGCGATAAGCTCACCCTGACGACAAAAAGCCAGAATGTCTACAGCATGACGAAGGCGATCACGCGTTATGGTGTCGCCAGCGAAGATCCCAACAAGTGGCGCTACTTTCTGGACGCCACTGAAATCCATCTTCCTCCTTTCTGGGAGCAATATATTGCCCAGGAAAATCAGGTCGAGCTGATCAAAACCCAAACCATGCCGCTGGTGATCTCACTTAATGGCCATACGCTGGCCGATCACGTGTACGAAGGTCCCGCACCGGTTTCTGCTGTCATGCCTTCCCAGCCGCAAAATGCCTCGATTCGTCATGAAGAAAGCGAACACATCGAACTGGTGAAAGTGCGCAGGGAAACACGGGAAGAGCACGCGCTGACCCGTTCTAACGGCGTGAAAGAGGCGCTGGCCCTCTCCGGCGCGCTTCTGTTGTTGTTCATCATGCTGCAAAGTCCGGTCATGCTGTTGCCCTGGCTGCTGACGCTTTCCGCCTGTCTGGTCGCATGGGTTGTCTGGCGGCTGGTCTCCGAGCGTTTAGGTAAAAACCGTAAAGAAATCCATTGCCTGCGGGGCTTACCTAAACGCTGGGGGCTGTTTGGCGAATCTAAACAAGGCGATATCAGCAATATTTCGCTCGGCGCTGTCGATCTGGTTTATCCGTCGCACTGGCAGCCTTATATCGGGCGTGATTTAGGGCAACCGACCGACGTTGAAGTCTATATGAACAGCCAGGTCGTCCGTCAGGGAAGCTCATTGTCGTTACACGAAGAAGTGAAAAAATTCCCGCTCCAGCTTTGGGGTAAAAATCTGGTGCTGGCGACCTGTGCTTTCCTCCTGCTGCTGGCTTTACTGGTTTATGTCCCTCTTGGTTTACCTTTAAAACTCAGCGTTGCGTGGCTTCAGGGTGCACAAAGTACTCAGGTCAACAGCGTGCAGGAACTGGAAAAAACCGCATTGCGCGTCGGCGATACCCTGAAGGTTCAGGGCACCGGTATGTGCTACGTTCCGCCTTCCGCCAGCCGGACAGCCTCCGGTTATATGCCTTTTGATTGTTCAGGAATTTACTGGAATACCGCAACGCCGTTACCGGTCCCGCAGTCCGAAATTATTGACGCCGCCACCGCGCTTCAGACTACGGTGAATAACCAGATGCACCCCGGTGAAACCCCTGAGCAGAACATTAACCCGCAACTGGCGACCGCCATTGAAAAATCCGGCATGATCCTGCTTGATGATTTCGCGGATATTGTGCTGAAAACGGAAACGTTATGCGGCAAGAGCAATGATTGCGTACGCCTGAAAAATGCGCTGGTCAATCTGGGGAACTCAAGCAACTGGAACGCATTGGTGAAACGCGCCAAGGCCGGTTCTTTGCAGGGGATCAACGTCCTGCTGCGCCCGGTCAGCGCGCAATCCCTGAGTGAACTGGTCAACAACGCCACATCGTCGTTCTTTATTCAGGAAACCCGCCGCGCCGCTGACAGCCTGAACAGCCCGCCGCCGGGCGGATTCTTGATCAGCAACGATGAAGGTCATCAGCTGATTGAAATGCCGGTGCCACCGGTCGGGTTATACGCCAATCCGCCGCAGGATCAGTGGAAACAGCTGCAACATCTCTCTACGCTTTTGCTGCATACGCCGTTCAGCGCGCAGGGCGTTATCACCAGTATCAGCGTTGATGCCAACGGAACCCGTCACATTTCGCTGCACAGTGAACCGGACATTTCGACGCTGTGGCGATATCTCGGCACCAGTTTATTGCTGTTCCTGCTTATCGGTATTCTGCTGGTGAATACCGTGCTGTTTGTCCGCCGCTTCGTGAAAGATAAACACCGTATCGACGATATTCAGCAATATTACAACTCTTGATTCACCCTGAGCGGGTGCCCATGCGGGTCCATAAACCGGGCTGACCAACACACGGTGGCACTGCGCCGCCGTGACTGATTATGTTACCCTGACGCCCTTCCCTGCTTTTCATCATTCGTTCCTGCGCCGCCCGACGTCCATCCAGCCGCCAGGACATGGAGTTGTCATGCCCCCTGATTTTGACTGGAACAACATCGACACCGTATTACTTGATATGGATGGCACGCTGCTGGATCTGGCCTTTGACAGCCAGTTCTGGTTGCAGGATGTGCCGCTGGCGCTCAGCCAGCAACGCGCCATTCCGCTGGAGAATGCGCGTCAGATTATTCATGACGAATATCTTGCCGTTCAGCACACCATGAACTGGTATTGCTTTGATTACTGGAGTGAACGGTTAGATCTTGATATCTACCAGATGACCACCAACATCGGCAAAAATGCGCGCTTACGTGACGATACGGTGCCATTTCTGACTCATTTGCGACAATCCGGACGCCAGACCATTTTGCTGACCAATGCGCATCCGCACAGCCTTTCGGTTAAAATTGAACATACCGGTTTGGACCAGCACCTTGATTTATTACTTTCCACCCACACATTTGGTTATCCGAAGGAAGATCAGCGGTTGTGGTCTGCGGTTCAAGAACAGACCGGTTTTAATCCTGAGAGGACATTGTTTGTCGATGACGGTGAACCCATCCTGAATGCGGCAAAAACCTTCGGTATCCGCTATTGTCTGGGTATAGAAAATCCGGATTCCACGATGGCAGACAAGTCATTTCAGGGTTATCCCTCGATCAATGACTTCCGCAGCCTGTTGCCTTCGATTGACCCCGTGGCAGGCCCGGACAGGTAATACCGGTACGTTCAGGGGAGCAAAATGAAAAGCAAAACGGAAGACGACGACAACGCAGTCCGTCTCGATAAATGGCTGTGGGCGGCTCGTTTTTATAAGACCCGCGCGCTGGCACGCGAGATGATTGACGGCGGCAAAGTGCATTACAACGGCCAGCGGGGAAAACCCAGCAAGCTGATGGAACTGAATGCCGAAATCACCCTTCGTCAGGGAAATGACGCCAAAACGATCATAGTGCTGGGGCTGACCACTCAGCGCCGCAGTGCGGAAGAAGCGCAGACGCTTTATCAGGAAACCGACGCGAGCATCGTCAGCCGGGAGAAAATCTCGGCAGCGCGCAAAATGAATGCGATGCCGCACCCGGACAGACGTCCGGATAAAAAGGAACGCCGCAACCTGATCAAATTTAAATATGGCGATCAAGAGTGATCGTCACTGAGAGAGAAAACTATGTCCAATCATGACCAACTGCACCGTTACCTGTTCAATAATCACGCCGTCCGCGGTGAACTGGTCGCGCTCAATGAAACCTTCCAGCAGATCGTTGCCGGTCACGATTACCCGGCAGAAGTGCGTAATCTTCTGGGCGAAATGCTGGTCGCCACCAGCCTGCTGACCGCTACGCTGAAATTTGACGGAGACATCACCGTTCAGTTGCAAGGCGATGGCCCGCTGAAACTGGCAGTGATCAACGGGAATAACCGTCAGGAACTGCGCGGCATCGCGCGCCTGCAGGGTGATATCACTGAAGGCAGTTCGCTGAAAGAGATGATTGGCAATGGCTACATGGTGATTACCATTTCCCCAAGCGCGGGTGAACGCTATCAGGGCGTCGTCGGTCTGGAAGGTGAAAACCTTGCTGAGTGCCTGGAAAACTACTTCATGCAGTCAGAACAGCTGCCGACCCGCATTTTCATCCGTACCGGTGAATCTGAAGGCCAGCCAGCCGCAGGCGGCATGTTGTTGCAGGTGCTGCCAGCCGAAGAGACCGACCCGGAAGAATTCAGCCATCTGGCTCAGCTGACCACCACCATCAAGGCAGAAGAGCTGTTCACCCTGCCCGCTAACGAAGTGCTTTATCGTCTGTATCATCAGGAAGAAGTCACACTGTATGAACCGCAGGATGTGTGTTTCCGCTGCACCTGCTCGCGCGAACGTTGCGCCGGTGCCCTGCTGACGCTGCCGGATGAAGAGATTCTGGAAATGCTGGAAGAAGACGGCAAAATTGAAATGCACTGTGATTATTGCGGTTCCGACTACGAGTTCAACGCGATGGATCTGGCCACCCTGAAGGCGGATGGCGACGTTCATCCTGAAAATAATAACGTTCATTAATCGTTAACAAACGTCATACGGGGACTTTTCGTTGAAAAGTCCCTTTTTTATTGCTTATGCATAACGTCATTTGCACAAATTTAGAGTTTTCATCACAATTCCATAAAATTATTTACACCCCCCATTATTTTTTGATACCCATCGCGGTTAAAAATCGATAAATACCTACAATTATAATAAGTTTATCCCTGCGGATTTCTGACGTGGGGGATTTAAATTTCCGTTCAAGGAGCAGGGAAATGCCTACAACTATCGGGGTCACAGCCGAAACACTCGCCCGTTACGGGATCCATCAGAACAGCGAAATCGTCTATAACCCTGATTACGATCTTCTTTTCAAAGAAGAGACAGCCCCCGGTCTGGAGGGCTTTGAGCGCGGGCAGGTGACAGAACTTGGCGCAGTGAATGTCGATACCGGCATCTTTACCGGCCGCTCGCCGAAAGATAAATACATTGTGCGTGATGACACCACCCGCGACACGCTGTGGTGGGCCGATCAGGGCAAAGGTAAGAACGATAACAAACCGCTTTCTCAGGAAATCTGGACTTCACTGAAAACGCGGGTCAGTAATCAGCTCTCCGGTAAACGCCTGTTTATCGTCGACGCATTTTGCGGTGCGAACGCTAATTCACGCCTGAAAGTGCGCTTCATTACGGAAGTGGCCTGGCAGGCGCATTTCGTCAAAAACATGTTTATCCGCCCGACGGACAGCGAGCTGGAAGGTTTTGAGCCTGACTTTGTTGTGATGAATGGCGCGAAATGCACCAACCCGGACTGGCAGAAACAGGGCTTAAATTCCGAAAACTTCATCGCTTTCAACCTTACCGAACGCATCCAGCTTATCGGCGGATCCTGGTACGGCGGCGAAATGAAGAAAGGTATGTTTGCCGTCATGAACTACCTGCTGCCTTTGCAGGGAATTGCGTCGATGCACTGTTCTGCGAACGTCGGTGAAAAAGGCGATGTGGCGGTGTTCTTTGGCCTTTCCGGCACGGGCAAAACCACGTTATCCACGGATCCAAAACGTCAGCTTATCGGCGACGATGAACATGGCTGGGACGATGACGGCGTCTTCAACTTTGAAGGCGGCTGCTACGCCAAAACCATCAAACTGAGCAAAGAAGCGGAGCCGGAAATCTTTGGTGCCATCAAACGCGATGCACTTCTGGAAAACGTGGTGGTCAGCGCCGACGGCAAAATCGATTTTGATGACAACAGCAAAACCGAGAACACCCGCGTTTCCTACCCGCTTTATCACATTCAGAACATTGTGAAACCGGTATCGAAAGCCGGGCACGCCAGTAAAGTCATTTTCCTGACGGCTGATGCGTTTGGCGTCTTACCGCCCGTTTCGCGGCTGACGGCATCCCAGACGCAATACCATTTCCTTTCCGGATTCACGGCGAAACTGGCGGGCACCGAGCGCGGCGTTAATGAACCGACGCCGACATTCTCCGCCTGCTTCGGCGCTGCGTTTCTGATGCTGCACCCGACGCAATATTCCGAAGTGCTGGTCAGACGCATGGAAGCCGCGGGCGCAAAGGCGTATCTGGTCAACACCGGCTGGAACGGGACGGGTAAACGTATTTCCCTGAAAAACACCCGCGCCATCATCGATGCAATTCTGAACGGGACTATCGACGACGCCGAAACCTTCACGCTGCCGCTGTTCAATCTGTCGGTGCCAACCGAACTGCCGGGCGTCGACAGCCATATTCTGGATCCGCGCAATACTTACGGTAGCCGCGAACAGTGGCAGGAAAAAGCCGAACATCTGGCCCAGCTGTTTATCGATAACTTTGATAAATATACGGACACTCCGGCAGGCGCAGCGCTGGTGAGCGCAGGCCCGCACCGTTAAGCAATAATCTCTGCTTTCTCAGGCGCGGGCTTCCGCGCCTTTTTTATTGCATCCCTCCCGTCCACATTCCAGAATGACTGCAATGCTTCCACTGCTTTCACCGGAGTTTCACATGGCTACCCTGACTGTCCGCAATCTGGATGACGACGTGAAGGAATTACTGCGTATCGCCGCCGCCAAAAAAGGCCATTCAATGGAAGAGGAGGCGCGTTTAATTCTGAAGCACGCGCTGACCAGCACGCCCCCTGATTTTGGCCTCGGAAGCCAGCTCCGCCAGCGTTTTGCCGCCCTGAATACCGCCCCGCTGGAGCTGCCCTCCAAATGATTATCCTCAATACCGCCATCATCCTTGAGATGATTAGCCCCAAACCACAGAAGACCGTTCTCCAGTGGCTGGATGCACAGGATGCCGCTCAGCTTTATCTGACCAGTCTGACGGTCGCCGGGCTGTTTGTCTGGGTAGAAGATTTGCCCGAAGACGCCCCGAAAACCGCCTTCGCCGATGCTTTGCTCGACATGCTGAATCAGGATTTTGCGGGCCGACTGTTGTCGTTTGACGCCGCCAGCGCGCTACATTTTCCGCGCGTAGCGACTTTATCAAAACAAGCGAACGTGGCGATGACTGAACGCGAAACGCAACTGGCGGCGATTTGCCTGCAACATCAGGCCAGCCTGGCGACAGACGGCAGTGAGCGGTTTACGCATACCGGGATTACGCTGATTAATCCGTGGGATGTGGCAGAGACGCCAAGATGGCGGGAGGAAGCCGCGGAGTATTATGTGATGAGTCGGAAGAGTTAAAACGTTCGCGGGCGTTTTATCCCGCTAATAACTTGGGCTGGCTCCCAAACTGGCCTTAAGGTCAAGGTCGTGGGTTGCCACCCACACCGGCCTCAAGAGGCGCCTATCGCCGCGCCTCTTAAGAATCTCCGGCTCTTTCACTGCGCGCTACCGCTCGCGGGCTATGTTTCAGAAAATCCAGCTATTGCCGCGAAATCTTGCCGCTGCGCGGTTCCCTTACTCGGTTTCGAGCCACAGGTCTCGAAACGCTTCGTTAGGCAAGCTTTCTGAACGCGGCCAATGACTATGTAATTCGAAAGCTCTACTCAGACCGTTTTTTTAAATGGTGATATGGCGCGCTCAAAATTCTGCTGAACGGAGCGGCTTCGAGACCCAAGGCTCGAAGACCGAGTGAAGGGAGCACGAAGTGCCAGAATTTGCGCCACCAGCAGAAGTACCAGAACACGTCCATCGACCCAGCGACAGCGCGGGTTGTAAAAAGACGGGGAGAGTCAAGAGAGGGGCCGTACTGGCCCTCTCTTGTCGGTTTCGGCGCAGCGCGTTAAGCGATCACCGCACGTGAAAAACCGAAACTTCCACCGTTCCAGTTTAAGAACCCGTGACTGTTACGGCAGCTTTCTGCAGCATCTCCAACGGTAATGGCAGATACGCCCTGATCCTCAATCCACCGCGGTCACTGCGCCCGATATCCAGAGTCCCGGAATGTGCATCAATAATACGCTGGACAATCGCCAGTCCAAGGCCGGTTCCGCTGGTTGTGCGGGCACTTTCACCGCGTACGAACGGCTGAAACAGATGTTTGAGCTGATCCGGCTCAATACCAGGACCATCATCTTCCACCTGGAACCACGCACGCTGAAGCTCACGTCCGCTGCTGACTTTGATCCAGCCATTCCCGTAACGGGCGGCGTTCACCACCATATTGACCACGGCGCGTTTGATGGACAGCGGATGCACATTCACCAGCAATTCACCGTCAACCAGACCGGAATCGATTTCACGTTCGTAGCCGCTTTCAGTGGCAATCACTTCCCCCAAAATACCGTTGAGATCGGTGATTTCCGTCGGCATCTCCTGCCCGGTGCGCAGATAATCAATGAACTGCTCAATGATAGCGTTGCACTCTTCGATGTCTTTATTAATCGACTCGGCAAGATAACCGTCATCATCACTCATCATTTCTGTTGCCAGGCGAATACGCGTCAGCGGCGTACGCAGGTCATGGCTTACACCCGCCATCAGTAACGTACGATCATCAGCCAGCAACTTCACACCGGCAGCCATCTGGTTAAAGGCACGCGTCACGGAACGTACTTCAGAAGCACCGTATTCACGCAATGGCGGCGGAATAATGCCTTTGCCGACCTGTAAAGCCGCGTGCTCCAGTTCGACAAGGGGTCGGTTCTGGATGCGGATAAACAGCCATGCGCCGCCAATGGCCAGCAGCATAATCGCCAGCGTATAGCGGAACAACGGGGAGAAATCGCCCTGATGAATTTCGGTAAGAGGAACGCGTACCCAGATGTCAGGTGACAACCAGGTCTTCAGCCACACAACCGGGGTATTTTTATTGACCTCAACGCGCACATCCGTCGGGCCACCAAGCTGTTGCGCCATCTGCTGGCTCAGGAATTCGTAGTGCTGCGCCCAGCGCAGACCACTCTCCTCAGCCGCAGAGTTGGTGTAAAGCGAAATGCCCAGTTCGCGGTAAATCTCGCGACGAAACGCAGGCGGCACGGCCAGCAACGTGCCATCTTCCAGTTGCAGCCGGTCAGTCATCAGCATACGAACTTCATACGCGAGGACTTTATTGAACTGCTGCAAACTGGGCAGAATGGCGAAGTTCAGCACCACCAGATAGGTCGTCACCAGGCTGACGAACAGCAAGGTGACAATTAATAACAGTGTTCGGGCAAACGAGCTACGCGGTGAAAAGCGTATTCGTCTCATGCCTTACTGCCGTCCGGCACAAATACGTAGCCCAGGCCCCAGACGGTCTGGATGTAACGCGGGTGCGCCGGATCTTCCTCTACCATGCGGCGCAGACGGGAAATCTGCACATCGATAGAACGCTCCATTGCACTGTATTCACGGCCACGCGCCAGGTTCATCAGTTTGTCACGAGACAGCGGCTCACGCGGATGGCTCACCAGTGCCTTAAGTACGGCAAATTCACCGCTGGTCAGCGGCATAGGCTCATCTTCACGGAACATTTCGCGGGTGCCGAGGTTCAGCTTGAACTTACCGAAAGAAATCACGGCTTCTTCCTGAGAAGGCGCGCCCGGCAGCTCATTCGCCTGACGACGCAGCACCGCACGGATACGGGCCAGCAATTCACGCGGGTTAAACGGCTTAGGAATATAGTCGTCGGCACCAATTTCCAGACCCACGATGCGGTCAACTTCTTCGCCTTTTGCCGTGACCATAATGATCGGCATCGGGTTACTCTGGCTGCGCAGACGGCGGCAGATAGACAAACCATCTTCGCCAGGCAACATTAAATCCAGAACCATCAGATGGAATGACTCGCGGGTCAGCAAACGGTCCATTTGTTCAGCATTGGCAACGCTACGCACCTGGAAGCCCTGTTCAGTCAGATAACGCTCCAAAAGTGCGCGCAGGCGCATGTCGTCATCGACCACCAGAATCTTGTGATTTTCTTGCATGTAAATCTCCCAAAGGCGTGAATGCCTGAAGCCTCTATTGTTAGAAATATCAATCAAAACAGACAGCGTTTATTGGTATATATTCTAGACGAAATTGTAACAATGGATATGCTTTTCCTAATTTATCAACAATATCAGAGCAATCTTCTGCCCTTTGTGCCCGGTTCACCGGAGATAGCACCAAGACGAACACGCAGAGCCCCCTGTGCCTGATGGTTAAAAATCGAGCTGTCAGTTTCTGAATCCGATAAGAAGCGGGCTTTAATGAAAAAAGACACGCTTGAAAACCCCCGTGAATATCGTCATTAGTGCTTTAAAAATTTCTATTACTCGCTTTCCTTCTACTGGAATACAATTAAATCGGTTAATTAAACCGAACGCATTAATTATATATTCAGAAAAGATATAGAATGTATGTGAAACCCTGAGAAACTATAAGCAAATTGAATTAAAAACTCACCAACGATCATTCAAGTGAATGCGACTGAACAAATTTAGATCAGCCAGTAACGCCAAAAACTAATGCCTACTATTCAATAAACAAAACAATTGATAGACTCATTTTCCGCGAAAATTCATCAGTGGCATTTCGAAGTTTCTGATAAACTTCGCGGAACTACTTTCAACGTTTTATTTCAGAATGGATGCAACAATGAAAACGACATACAAGCTCATGGTAAGTGGGTTGCTTCTGGCATTAGCCGGGAATAGCTATGCGATTGATGGAAGAATTAACTTTTCTGGCGCGATTATTAAAACTGCATGTGTCATTAACGGGGGGAATGATGTAGATGTTCCTTTGGGGACATATTCCGCAGCGCAATTTCGAGAAATTGGCGATACGTCTCCAAATATCCCTTTCACTCTGCCTTTAGCGAACTGCCCTGTGGCACAAAAAGAGGGTGACCCTCTTCCACATTTCCGTATATGGCTGGAGGCTGAAGCGGTTGATTCAACCCATCCTAACCTCGTGAAACTGGGCAATAGCTTCGGCGATACAATGGCGGACGGCGTAGGTATTCAAATTCTGGATGCCAATACAAAAGCTGTTATGTTGCTGAATACTTTACCGACTATCACCTATGACATTAAAACAGCAACGATGGATGTCAATTTGCTTGCAAACTATCAGTCGTTCAAAGATCCCGATGACATCACTGCCGGTCCGGCAGATGCAAGTGTCAACGTTACCCTCGATTATCGTTAATCTGCTTTGACGCCGGCGGGCTCTGTCACGGAGCCTGCCGGTTTAGTTATTATAAAAAAGAAAGGCATATTCATTACTGGATCGAAAAATCACATGCGTAATTCAATCAATCGAATCATTCAGTTATCTCTTCTGTTTTTCCTTTCTATTCAGCTGAGCTATGGCGGCGGGATTCTTGTGGGTCGCACCCGGGTAATTTATGCCGCTAATAAAAAAGAAGCGTCATTACCTCTTAGCAACAAATCGGAAAGTAAACCGTTTCTGATTCAATCCTGGATTGATAATGGGGATGGGAAGACGCGTGGCCCGTTTGTTGTCACACCTCCACTTTTTAGATTGAATGCCAATGATGAAAACAGCCTTCGTATTTCATATACAGGAGGAGAATTGCCGCAAGACAAAGAATCCATATTTTATATTAATGTTCGCGCTATCCCTTCCACCCCCAAAAATGATGCTAACGAGTTAAGGTTAGTTATTAAGACAAGAATAAAACTTTTTTATCGCCCTGAGAAATTACAAGGAAAATCTTATGATGCCTATAAGCTCCTGACGTTCTCACGCGCTAATGGTCAACTCAACATCACTAACCCTTCGTCTTATTACGTTGTATTCAGTTATCTGACGGTGGGCGATATCGTGCTCAAAGATACAGACATGATTGCACCTGGCAGCCAAATCAACGTGAAACTTCCAGGCGATCTTTCTGGCAATACCGTTGAGTGGAGCGCAATCAATGATTATGGCGGAGACACAACACCTGAAAAGAGAAGTCTGTGATTCTACGACTTTTTAACCCGGCAATTTAACTGCATCAGAAATTTCTTCAGGGAACTCAGTGAAAATGACTATGGATAACTCTCCGAATGCCACAACACGGGGAAACTGCGTTCGTCGGTCGCGTCATATCCTCACATTATTACTGAGCTGTACTTTCCCGATGACGGTTTTGAGTATCGACGCCGCCAGAGCAGAAGAAGTTTATTTCGACCCACAGTTACTTGAACATAACGGGCAACAGGGTGATAACGTAGACCTCTCGATTTTTTCCAAAGGTGATAAAGCGCAGGTGGCGGGTGTTTACGACACGGCTATTTACGTCAACCTTGATAAAGTGCTCCAGCAAGAAATTCGTTATGGTCAGATGCCCGATGGCTCGCTGGCACCGGAGATAACACCCGATTTACTTCGGGCAATGAACGTCAGGGTCGACGCATTTCCCTCTCTGGTAAATCATCAACATGATGCCCCTCTGGATACATTAGCTCGGTATATTCCTGCCGCCGCAGCAAAATTCGATTTTAACCGGATGCGCCTTGATATCAGCATTCCGCAGGCGGCGATGGACCAGAAAGCCAACGGATATGTCGACCCCAAAAAATGGGATGACGGCGTGCCTGTGTTGTTTTCTAACTACGCCTTCTCAGGGTCTCAGCGAAAAAATAAAAACGGCAGCGATGATTCCAGCCAATACCTGAATGTGCAAAACGGATTAAATCTGGGGCCATGGAGGTTGCGTAATTACAGCACCTACAGCAGCAGCGACGGTCAACAAAGCTGGGATGCCATTTCTACTTACGCTCAGCGTGATATCAAAAGCCTTAAATCCCAGTTCCTGATTGGTGAAAGCTCCACACCGGGAGATCTGTTCCCCAGCCTGCAATTTACCGGAGTTCAGCTAGCTTCCGACGACAATATGCTGCCGGACAGCCAGCGAGGTTTTGCACCGACGATCAGAGGAATTGCCAACTCCAACGCCGAAGTCACTATCCGGCAGGATGGATATATCATTTATCAAAGTTATGTTGCGCCCGGTGCATTCGAAATTAACGACCTTTATCCGTCTTCTTACAGCGGCGATCTGGAAGTCACAATCAAAGAGGCCGACGGAACGGAACGCAGGTTTAATCAGCCCTTTTCTTCCGTGCCGGTGATGCAACGTCCGGGACGTCTGAAATACAGTGGCACCGCAGGACGCTACCGTTCAAATAACAATGGCGACAAAGAACCGGACTTCGCGCAAGGCACGGTGATTTACGGTGTCTCGAATGAAATCACCACGTATGCCGGGACATTATTATCACCAGACTATCTTTCCGGAATGGCGGGTGTCGGGTTCAGTTTACTGTCTCTCGGCTCAGTTTCTGTCGATATCACGCAGGCTCAAACCACGCTGGATAACAATAAAAACAGCAGTGGCCAGTCCTATCGTGTTCAGTATTCTAAAAACATCGAGACGACGGACACAAACTTTTCCGTCGCCAGTTACCGTTATTCCACCCGCGGATTCTACGATTTTGATGAAGCGAATCAGGCGCAAGATAACGAAACGCAAGAGGGTCATAAGCGCAGCAAATATCAGGTCAGTGTGAATCAGTCGATGTGGGAAGGCGCAAGTCTGTATGCGTCTGCTTATCAGCAAGACTACTGGCGTGATAGCAATAAAGAGAAAAATATTTCCCTTGGTGTGAACTCTACCCTTTACGGCATCAGCTATAACCTGTCCTATTCCTACAGTCAGTTGGACGGTGAAGATAATGATCAGCAGATAGCGTTGAATATTCGTGTTCCGTTAAGCCGTTGGCTGCCACAAAGTTGGGCGACCTATAATGTGACTCACGATAAAGAAGGTGAAACCCGCCAGCAAGTCGGGCTCAGCGGAACCGCACTGGACGATCATCGTCTTAGTTATTCGCTTCAGCAAAGTCATACCCGGCAAGTCGGAAACGACAGCAGCAATATCAATACTTCCTATCGGTCATCCTACGGCACGCTGAATGCCGGTTATTACTACGACAGCGATTCACAGCAAATCAGTTACGGCGTTGCAGGTGGCGTCGTCGCCCATGCTCATGGCGTTACACTATCCCAACCTCTGGGCGATTCATTTGCCCTAATTGATACCAACGGGGCGAGTGGTGCAAGAGTACAAAACCTGCCTGGCCTCAGGACGGACTGGCGTGGCTACGCAGTCGTCCCTTACCTCACGTCTTATACCGAAAACCGTATCGTTCTCGACACAACGACCCTGCCTGATGACGTGGATGTGACCAACACGTCTGAATTAGTCATTCCCAATAAAGGTGCCATGGTCGTGGCGCATTTCGATGCCCATATAGGCGCTCGCGCCTTAATCAAACTTGTCCGCAATGACGGCACGGCCGTGCCTTTCGGGGCTGTCGCGGTCAGTGAAGATCAATCGCTGGAAAACATCGTCGATGATGGCGGAGTTCTTTATCTCACAGGGATAAAAACTGATGAGCAGGTGGGGTTACATGTGAAGTGGGGGATTGCGGCTAACCAACAATGTAAAGCCAGCATAAATTTGAAACCCGTTGCATCGTCGGTGCAATCCGTCACGGCCTCATGCCTTTAAGGATAAAAACATGAACCTCAGAAAAAGCGTTTTATTTGCACTGACATTAGGTTTTTCAGGTTTCTATGCATTACCTGTGTTAGCAGGCACTGCCACTTGTGATCCCAGGAGTGGTAGTGCGACGGCTTATGAAAATTCTATTTTACGCGACTTGAGTAGCAGCGAAAATGCACGAGGTAGCATTATCAATGAGGCAATGAACAGCAGTCAGCAAAGCTATCAAATTAGCTGCAACTGTTCAGCAGCAGATGCATCAAGCGCGAATGGAGTGCTGATAATGTACACGCTTCAAACCACACTCCCGCTCGGCCATACCACTAACTACTTTAAAATTAATGATCATCTCGACGTAACGACTCAGGTCGCCATCCCTAAAAATGGCAACGTTACAGTTCCTACCAGCAAAGCGGTCAGTGACGGAACGCACCATTGGGACAAAGAAAACACCGGTATCTGTGCACAACAGAGCACACAGGATAACTTGATCACCGGTTCGCAGGGCAATATAGACCTTTATATTACGACACCTTTTATTGGCGAACTCACTATTCCACGAACTGAAATTGCCCGGGTTTATGCCTCTTCGGCAACCGTAACTACAACAGCGCCACCCTTGGGATCGCCTGTAGCTATTTTGTATCTCAGCGGAACCATTACGGTGCCTCAAAACTGTGAGATTAATCAGGGAGAAATTATCTCCGTCAGGTTCGGAACCATTCAGGCCAGCCGTTTCACAAAAATAAACACGCCACCGGACGGTTACCGGCCCATAGCCTTTGATATCAAATATGACTGCACAAAAAACGGCCTACCGGTCATCCCCAACAACGATAAATTAGAGATGATTCTGGAGGGGCAGGACGTTGAGAATCAATATTACCTGATTGCACGCCGCCGCCCTTCAGATAACAAAGCTGATATAGGGATTGTGGTGCAGGATGCCGGTGGAACTTACATGCCCTTTGCGCAAGGTGTTTTACCCATGAATCAGAACGGATTGGGAAAAGTCACCCTGACCGCATTTCCAATAAATCTGGTCGGCGGCGAACTCGATACTGGCGAATTCGAAGCGACGGCTACGCTAAAAGTTGATATCCGCTAAAAAAAACAGGCAGCGTCTTCGCTGCCTGACCTTCTGTCTTAATTCAAAATCTCAATACTGATTAACCGGCTGTCGGCACGGCCGTGGTCGTCGACGGCGCGGATGCGGTATTGCCCGTTGTTGATGGGCCGCCAGTCGATGGCCGATTTGCTGGCAGAGCTGCCGAGATAAATATCATCGACAAACCAGTAGACCGTTTTACTGTCCGCATCCGTCACCGCGTTAAACGAAATCCTGTCGCGCCCTTGCTGCGATTGCCGAAGGGTGTAGACCGTGTTTTTGAGCGGAGACGTAATGCGCGGCGGATTTCCGCTGACGTCCACGCCCTCATCTTTACAGTGATTCACCGGCGGTTTGCGTTTTGGCAGGCCCGCCTGAGCAAACACATTCGCCAGGTCTGACGGCCAGAACTCAAACACTTCCGTGCGGGTTTCGTTTTCTTCATAAGGCGGACACGCGACTTCACTGGTCAGTATATCCAGCCGGACGGGGCGATAAACCGTATCAACCTTGATGGGCGATTTTCCGGGAATAAACCATGTTTTGCCTTTTTGCTGGCACCACGGCGTCGGTAAATCGCCGCTGGCGAGGCAGATATCGACCCGTTTCAGCTGTTTCGGAAACGAATGTCGGGGTTCCTGCAACGCGGGATAACTGGCGTTAATGCTGTCGATGATGTTGAAGAACAGCGGTGCGGCGGCTTCTGCGCCCACAAACACATTGTTGCCTTTGCTGTCGAAATTACCTTCCCAGACCACCAGAACGTACGGCCCGAAAATCCCCACGCTCCAGGCATCGCGGAACCCCCACGACGTGCCGGTTTTCCAGTACACCGGCAACGACGAAGGCTGTTGAGCCAGCGTATCGCCCGGGCGACGGTGCTGACGCAGCATGTCCAGCGTCATAAAGCTGGCTTCCTCACTGAGCAACCTGACCGGCGTCGCAACAGCCGGATCGCCCTTTTGCATCCGCAGCGGTTGCAGCACACCCCGGTTAGCCAGAAGCGCATACAGTTTTGCCAGTTCCTGCATCGTCACTTCACCACCGCCCAGCACCAGCGACAGACCGTAGTGGTTTTCGCTGGACATATCCGCGATGCCGGAAAGCCGCAGAAACTGGTAGAACGTCGGCTGCCGAAGCTGTGAAGCGACGTAAACCGCCGGAATATTGCGGCTGAAGTTCAGGGCGTCCGTAGCCGTCACCGGCCCGAGAAAACGGCGGTCAAAGTTCTCCGGCGCATAAGCCCCGAACGCCGACGGCACATCTTTCAGGATGGTCATCGGATGCAGTACGCCCTGCTCCATGCCCAGCGCGTAAATAAAGGGTTTAAGCGCCGAGCCGGGCGAGCGTTTGGCGTTCGTGCCGTTCACCTGCCCCTGAATACTGCGGTTGTAATAATCCGCCGACCCCACCAGCGCCCGCACGCCCATGTCGCGGGTATCTACCAGCAGGGCGGCGGCATTATGAATACCACGGCTTTCATTACGGGTGATGAAGGCGCTGACCTGTCGCTCAATCAGCCGCTGCAAACCGGCATCCAGCGTGGTATCTACACGGTTATCGGTCTGAACCAGTTGCTGATTTTGCTGGCGAAGCTGTTCGATAAAGTGCGGGGCAATGTACGGCATTTGCTCTGGCTGACGCAGCGCCAGCGGCAGTTTGAACAATGAAATCTGGCTGCTGTCGGTCGCATAATGCGCCTGCCAGCGGACAAAAAGCCGGTTGCGAGCCTGCGTCAGGGCTGCGCCCAGTACGCCGGTTTTAGCGTCGATGCGGTAACTGGGGGATTGCGGCAAAACGGCCAGCGTCAGCGCTTCCGGTAACGTCAGGTCTTTCGGCGCTTTGTTGAAATAAATCAGGCTGGCCGCGCCGATGCTTTCAATATTGCGGCCATAGGGTGCGTAGTTCAGATAGGCTTCGAGGATATCGTGCTTGGAATAACTCAGCTCCAGCTGGACCGCGCGTAAAACCTGCATGATTTTGCCCGACGGCGTGCGGGTATTGAGATGCCAGTGCATCCGCGCCAGCTGCATGGTGATGGTCGAGCCGCCCTGCATTTTTCCGCCCGCGACATAACTGCGCCAGAAACCCCGCGCCAGGCTGAACGGATTGAAACCCGGATTGACGTAAAACCAGCGATCTTCGTGTAACAACAGGCCTTTTACCGCCAGCGGCGAAACCTGTTCCAGCGGCGTCCACACGCGGTAACGGTCGTCATTCGCCAGCGTGATGCGCATCAGCGTACCCTGCCGGTCATAATAGATGGATGAAAAAGGTTGCCCCAGTGAAAGCGGCGGATGCGGCCAGAGGCGGCACGCCAGAAGCAGCAGCGCCAGTAAAAATATCGCCATGGCGATATTTTGCAGAAGGCGTTTGGCTGTTTTGAAAAAAAGAGGAAAGGTGTTCATCTTGCTACTCAGCGTCAGTTACGCCCCGCCAAAACAGCGGGGCGTAGTCTGCGGTCTATTATTTTTTAGCAACCGCCGGTTCGTCTGCCGGGACTACCACCAGTTTTTGATCACTGACGGACAGCGCCTGAACTTCGCGGTCATACATCGCTTCGCCATAGGCCGGCGGGATGATGAAACTGCCGGTGTTGGTGGCTTTGATCTGATACACAAACTCCTGCACATCCGTGCTGGCGCTGCCGTAAATCACCACGCGATCTTCGCGAATATCGCTGTAATCCGGTGCCCACGTCGAACCGGAGGCTGCCAGCGGTGACTGCCAGGATGCGGAAGCCGCTGCATCACTGTTTTCATCGCTGCTGTCAGATTCCGGTTCCGGTGCCGTTTGCTGCACCACTTCAAATCCGCCCGGCAGTAAATCGACAATCGCCAGATTATCCTGCCCTTCTTTCGAATTGGCGCGGATTTTCAGGTGTACGTTGATTTTCTGCCCCAGCGTAATTTGCGTGACCGGTTTACCCTGCTCATCGGTGTAATCACGGGTAATTTCCAGCCCGCGCGAAATGGCTTTCTTCGGCGCGGCCAGGTCATAACCGGCCTGCGTCACCACGTACCACGCCGGTGCGTCGTTACCATTTTCCACGCGCAATGCCTTCGCATCGGCGGTGAAACTGGCTTTCGCAAACAGCCCCTGAACGCTGGAAATCAGCTGCGGTTCAACATTTTTGGTTTTGCTGATCTGCGTGATTTTCAGCGCGTCCGGTGCCGTGGCCTGCGCCGCAACCTGTGCGGAATAACTCTCCAGCGCCAGAATGCTCATTGCTGAAGAATAGGTGGTGTAACGCTCCTCTTTCAGCGATTTGACCATGTTTTCCAGCACCTGCGGCGGAATGGCAGACACTTTTTCCGGGAAGTGACGGGTGATGAGATACAAACGCGTCGCGTCCTGAACCAGCGGGTCAAAATAACTCTGCGTCCACCAGGCTTTGTCATACGCCTTACTCAGCTGCTTCCACGTTGGCTGCAACAGGGTATTGGCTTCATCATCCATTTTCAGCATGCGGTAGGACGATGCCAGATACAGCGCGCTGAGATCGGTCTTCCAGGTGTCCGGATAGCGTTGTTGCAACGTATCCTGCACCGACGCCAGTGAACTGGTGGTGATTTCGCCCTGACGTGTCAGCAGATACACCGCCCAGGCACGCAGACGCAGGGTGTACAAATCATCACTCTGATTTGCCGCCAGCTCGCGCAGTGCCGCATTGGCTTCATTGAGCATACCGGCCGGTAACGCAACGCCTGCGGCTTTGGCTTCCAGCAGATATTGCACCACGTACGGCGTGACGAACGGATCGGTTTGCGGCGACGAACGCCACAGGCCAATCGCGCCGCTGTCGTTCTGACGCGAACGCAGGATCGCCAGCATGTCTTTCAGTTTTTTGCTGGTTTCCGCCTGACTCAGCGAACCTTTCATTTCCGGATGCAGACCTTCGAGGATCATCGGAATCGAACGGCTGACAATCTGCTCAGAACAGTAATACGGATAATCCGCCAGATACTGTGAAAGCCCGTTGGTCAGCACCAGCGGCGAGTTGGAAACCGCGGCTTTGCGCACCGCGTAGGCATCAAACATCTGACGGAGGTTATCGACGGTCTGGCTGCTGCCGCTCATGCGCCCCATCACAGACTGCGTGCGGAACGGCATGGCCGGGCGTACCGACGTGCTGATGGTGCGTCGGCTGGTTTTATCGCCATATGTCGCTTCAAAGACCAGCGGCGCATCGCCCGGCAAGGCTTTGGCGCGCAGGCGGAAATTAATCACGCCTTCACGTTTTTCAGCCAGCGACAGGTTCTGATCCGCTTTACCGACCACTTCCAGCTGCGGCGGCACCGCAAGATGCACGGCGATGGCCACGCTCTTGCCGTTCAGCCCTTCGAGGTTATTGCTCACGCCGACGCTGACATCAAACTCATCGCCCGGCGCGACCATAGCCGGCACGTTTGGCGTCATGATGAAGTTATCGCGCACGGTCGCCGAGGTCTGCGCTTTGCCGATTTTGTCCGGTGTGACGGAAATCGCCATCACGCGGATTTTACCGTTAAAGTAATCCGGCACCTGATAATCAAACTGCTTCTCGCCGTTCACTTCGGTAATGCCCGACCAGTACGCCACCGGTTTGTCGCGTTTGCGTTTGAACGGATTGACGTTCAGATCCAGCCCTTCGCCGCCGTCACCGCCCGGTGCTGCCGCCAGCTGCATCAGCTTGCTGAACTCCGGCAGGATCAGGTCGAGGATTTGCGAACTTTCCACGCCCAGCTCGCGCTTGCGGAAGAAATATTCCAGCGGATCTTTCAGGCGATAGCGCGCAACCTGCAAAATACCTTCGTCCACGGCAAACAGCGCAACCTGCTGCGGGCCATCGGTCATGACAGTCATCGCCAGGTTTTCACCCGGCTTAATGACTTCCGGCGCATCCACTTCCAGAGTGTTCTGGCGCGCTTTGGTGCTGATCTTAAACGGCATCACGCCGTAACTCAGCGGGCTCATAAAGATTTCATTGGAATTCACATCACGCACAAACTGCACGTTGATGTAGCCGTTGCCTTCCATTCCGGCAGGCACGCGGATTTTCTGCACGGAACTGGTGGTATCCGTGTGGAACCATTGCCAGCTGTAGACTTTGTCTTTCTCGATGGTGATCAGCCCGCTGCCGGTATAAGGCGCGTTGATGGACACCTCGATTTCCTCACCCGGCTGATATTCCGCCTGATTGAGTTTCAGCTTCAGCTCGGCGTTGCGATCCAGCGAACGGCTGAGGTTGGCGTTGCCCGCGACGGTATACGCAATGCGGTTAAGCACTTTGCCCTGCGCGTCTTCCACCACCAGCACGAAATCACCCGGTTTGTCGGTCGTCAGCGTCAGATCGTTGCCCTGCGCGGTGAGCGAAAGCGGTTGTTCTGAAAGCTGCACTTCCTTCATTTTCGACTGATATTTATAAACACCGGAATCCTGCTTGGTCAGAACCGAAATGTATTTCTGTTCAATCAGCGCCACTTTCAGCGCAGGCAGGGCAATCTGCTTCAGGGTCGGATCAACGGCAATCACGTTCAGATGACGAACCGCGCCGCGGTTGATGTACCCCAAGTCCCCGTCCGGTTTCACGCCTATCAAATAATCATAAGGCGAAACCAGAACCCGTGCGGTCGCAGAGACTGAACGCCCGCCACCGGCCACAAAGGCTTCTGACAACAGTTGCAGCTGATACGTCGCATCGGCATACGATTTCAGATCCAGCGGAATATTCGCCGTGCCTTTCTCGTCGGTCGTGCGGTCTTCCAGATTGGTTTCGAACCCGTCGCTGTTCTGGCGATTCTCGTAGAACGCATAGTCCGGGAACGCGTCGAAGCTCGGATACATCGGGCGCAGCGTCAGTTTCGACGTCACGCGGCGATCCTGCGCTGGCGTACCAAACAGGTTTTGCACGTCGATATTGGCCTGCAATTCCGTCGGTTTCACCCAGCCCTGCTTACGTTCCGGCGTCAGTTGCAGCTTCACTTTCAGCTGATCCGGCTCGAACTCTTTCACGTTGACCGAGGTGTGGCCCAGCAGCACGGAAGATTCGTTGTCTTTGCCGATCAGGTACAGATAGACGTTCCATTCACCGGTCGGTGAATTGTCGTCGGTGGTATAACTCAGCTCATTAAAACCGCTGGCACCGAGCGTCAGCGGAACTGTGCTCATCAGCTTGTCGCGCGGGTCATGGATTTCAGCACGTACCGGAACACCGGCTAAGCCCATGCTCCAGTCCGCTGCGCGGGTGATCAGACCAATGTTGAAAGTATCGCCAGGACGATAAACGCCGCGATCGGAGAACAGATAACTGTTCAGCGTGCGCGGGTCGTTCGGGGTGATTTCACCGTCGACATCGAACCGTGAGAAGTCGAGCCCGCGGTCATTATTCCGGTCGGCAGGCAGGAACGACACATCGCCCTCTTTTTCGACCAGGAACATCACCGGTTGCCGCTCGCTGGTGTAAACATCCAGCGCAGGGAAACGCACATGTCCGTCAGCGCCGGTGGTTTGTGTCAGCAGCGTGACGCCGTTTTTCGCGATAACCGACACTTTGGCGTTGCTGACCGGCGTACCGCTGTGAATTGACTGCACAAATACGTCGCGGGTTTTATCCTGCGAACGTTTGGCAATAATCCCCAGATCGGTGACCACCACAAAGCGCGAATCGCCGACCGGCGCGTCGTCTCCGCTCTGATCGTCATCCTGATACTGATAACCGTCGTCATCGGTCGCCGGTTTTTCTTCTTTCTTCTTCGGATCCCATTCCGACAGCGTCAGCAGGAATACGCCGCGATGCGAACTCGGATCGGTGGACAGATAACGGGAAAGATCGACGCCCTGATAATTCACTTCACCCGGCTTGTCGTTATTCACCGCCGTCTGATATTTGAAATGCTCGGTAAAATATTCGTCATTCAGACGGTTAAATTCCGCCGACGAATATTCACGGCTTTTAAATGACACGATGTGTTGCAACTGACTTGGGATTACGCGTTTGATGTCCAGACGCATTCCCGGCACGTTACGCGCGGCCACGCTGATTTGTTTGTCACCGTTCACCGACAGCAGCGAACCCTGCGACATAAATTGCAGAGACTTTGGATAATCCGGGACTTCAACAATGCGGTAGACTTTTTTCGGCATTTTATAACCGCCGGAAGACGTCAGCACATTGTCGATTTCCACCAGCATGGCGCGGTGCGCGGGCGCATCAAAGCGGAAACTGAACTGCGGCTGATAGTCGCTTTCGGCTTCGTTCAGCTGAATATTCAGCGGCGTGGATTGAGCCAGCACATTATTTTCAACGCTCTGCACATCCCAGCTGGCGTAATCGTCCGGGCCGGTTGCGGCGTCTGAATCGTTCGGATCGTGCTGCGGCAGCAGCCAGACTTTCACGGCGCGGCGGATATCTTTATCTTTCACCGCATCGCTGAACCCGATGATCAGCGCACGCTGACCTTTCGCACCGTCGGCATCGACCACCTGCGCGCTGGCGTCATTCACGGCCAGGCTGTAAAGCGTTGGCACGGAAACCCAGACGTTACGCGCCTGCGTGGTTGCATTTGATGCCACCGACGCCTTCACGCCCTCGCCTATCGTCATGTGAACAGAACCGCCGTGATCGAGTGATTTCAGCGGTTCGGAATGCACCCACGCATTGAGTTTTTTCTGGTCGTAGACCACGGAATAATTGAGTTTGGATTCCGTTTTGGCTTTCCCTTCGGTCAGGCCGAGAGAGATTTGTTTCTCAAAACTGGCCACATCCACCGGCGCATTGAATTTGACGTTAAAAATCGCGCTGCGTTTTTGTGGATCCTGCGGGTCCTGATAATACTCGGCGGTGCCCGACTGATAATCGAAGGCTGGCGCGGTAAATTCGTAACGCGTGGTCGCCAGTTTGATTTGCGGTGCGAGTAAAACGTCCGGCGTGAAATTCACTTCGTATTTCGTGCCCATCGGCAGCGGATTTTTCGGCGTGAAGACCAGCGTATAACCGCTGACCCATTTCCATTCGCCTTCGGTAGCCGGTTTGAGCGTAATGCCTTTTTCGACCACTTTGCCGACATCTGTCAGCGGTGCCGCAGAATTTCTGAAATTAAATATGGCCTGCTGAGGCGCAGGTTTTTGCGCGGCATAATTAATCGCTTCCGGGTTACTGACCCGCACGCTGGTTTCCTGATACACCATCGGCGCAGGCTCAATCGGCTGCGGCCGGTTTAACCACCAGTGCCAGCCATAAACGCCCGCGCCTGCTGCACACAGCAGCACCAGAATCGCCAGACTGATGGCTTTCGGGTGTTTATCGACGCCGCTTTCCAGGCGCGTAAATCCGCGCTTCAGCCAGCCGGACATTGCCGTCCACCAGACCGGCGCACGCCAGTCGATATTGCCGACAACAGGTTTAATGACGCGCCCGAGCAGACTTAAAAGAAAAGCCAGCGCGCGGAGAACGCCTTTTATCAATGTAAAAGGCAAACGAAGTAAGAATCTGAGTAAATCCATTTGTAGCTGTACCCCTAATCCCTATGACCCATAATCTGAAATGATATTTAAGAAAAATATTTTGAAATTCAGAATATTGCGAAAGTTGTTACTGAATATAATATTCGCAAGAAGCGCGGCGAAGGATAATAACTATCCGACTAAAAAGCCATCAGATAAAGCGTAGCAGCCGGACAGTTTTTTTGACCAATTTCTGCACTGCCCGCAACGCCATTGTGTGAAACAATGGCGAAAGAATTTTAAAGACAGTGGCAGAGGATATGAAGACCAAACTGATTACCCGCGAAGGCTACGACAAACTCAAAGCTGAGCTGGATTTCCTGTGGCGCGAAGAGCGTCCGGAAGTCACCAAAAAGGTCACCTGGGCCGCCAGTCTGGGCGACCGCAGTGAAAACGCCGATTACCAGTACAACAAAAAACGCCTGCGCGAGATCGACCGCCGCATCCGCTATCTGACCAAATGCATGGAACAACTGCGCATCGTCGATTACTCACCGCAACAGGACGGCAAAGTATTCTTTGGCGCGTGGGTGGAAGTAGAAAACGACGACGGCGACATCAAACGTTTCCGCATCGTCGGTTATGACGAAATCTTTGGCCGCAAAGACTACATTTCTATCGACTCCCCGATGGCGCGCGCGCTGCTGAAAAAGGAAGTCGGCGACAGTCTGGTGGTGACCACACCGATCGGCGATGCGACGTGGTACGTCAATGAAATCGACTACGGCAAATAATCAGATAACGCCCAAAACGTGAGGCACATCGTCCCGACGGCTGGCATTTTCAGTCTTCAAATCGTATAACGGTGCCCTGTATTTACGTCACTCACTAACGAAAAAACTGATACCCGACCTATGAATGATCAACTGAGCCGCATTATCGCAAGTGAATTGCAGGTTCGCCCGGAGCAGGTTGCTTCCGTGGTGCGTCTGCTGGATGAAGGTAATACCGTGCCCTTTATTGCGCGGTATCGTAAGGAAGTCACCGGTGGGTTGGATGATACCCAGTTGCGTCAGTTAGACACACGTCTGGGCTATTTGCGTGAGCTGGAAGACCGCCGCCAGACCATCCTCAAATCCATCGAGGATCAGGGCAAACTGAGCGACGATCTGGCTAAAGCCATTAACACCACGCTGAGCAAAACCGAGCTGGAAGACCTTTATCTGCCGTTTAAACCCAAGCGCCGTACGCGCGGGCAGATTGCGATTGAAGCAGGCCTTGAGCCGCTGGCCGATCTGCTGTGGAATGAACCGCAGAACGAGCCGGAAACCACCGCCGCTAAATTTGTCGATGCCGAAAAAGGCGTCGCCGATACCAAAGCCGCGCTCGATGGCGCACGCTACATTCTGATGGAACGCTTCGCCGAAGATGCGTCGCTGCTGGCGAAAGTCCGTGATTATCTCTGGAAAAATGCCCATCTGACCTCCCGTATGGTCGAGGGCAAAGAGCAGGAAGGCGCGAAATTCCGCGATTATTTCGATCACCATGAACCGATTTCTCAGGTGCCTTCTCACCGCGCGCTGGCGATGTTCCGCGGCCGTAACGAAGGCGTGCTGCAACTGGCGCTGAATGCCGATCCGCAACACGATGAACCGCCAAAAGAAAGCTACGCCGAACAGCTGATTATCGACCATCTGGGCCTGCGTCTGAACAACGCCCCGGCCGACGTCTGGCGTCGCGCGGTGGTGAACTGGACGTGGCGCATCAAAGTGCTGCTGCACCTCGAAACCGAGCTGATGGGCACCGTGCGTGAACGTGCCGAAGACGAAGCGATTAACGTTTTTGCCCGCAACATGCACGATTTGCTGATGGCCGCACCGGCCGGAATGCGCGCTACCATGGGCCTCGATCCGGGTCTGCGCACCGGCGTAAAAGTCGCCGTTGTGGATAACACCGGCAAACTGGTGGATATCGACACAGTTTATCCCCATACCGGTCAGGCGGCGAAAGCGGCACAACAGGTTGCCGCGCTGTGCATCAAACATAACGTTGAGCTCGTGGCGATCGGCAACGGCACCGCTTCCCGCGAGACCGAACGTTTCTTCCTTGATCTGCAAAAACAATTCCCGAAAGTGATTGCGCAGAAAGTGATCGTCAGCGAGGCGGGCGCGTCCGTCTATTCCGCTTCCGAACTGGCCGCGCTGGAATTCCCGGATCTGGACGTGTCGATTCGCGGCGCAGTGTCCATTGCCCGCCGTTTGCAGGATCCGCTGGCCGAGCTGGTGAAAATCGACCCGAAATCCATCGGTGTCGGCCAGTACCAGCACGACGTCAGCCAGAGTTTGCTGGCGAAGAAACTCGACACCGTGGTCGAAGACTGCGTGAACGCAGTGGGTGTGGATCTGAACACCGCATCGGTTCCGCTGCTGACCCGCGTCGCAGGCCTGAGCCGTATGATGGCGCAGAATATTGTGAACTGGCGCGACGAAAACGGGCAGTTCCGCAACCGCGAACAACTCCTGAAAGTCAGCCGTCTGGGGCCAAAAGCCTTTGAACAGTGCGCGGGCTTCCTGCGTATCAATCACGGCGATAACCCGCTCGATGCCTCAACGGTTCACCCGGAAACCTATCCGGTTGTCGAACGCATTCTGGCCGCCACGCAACTGGCGCTGAAAGAGCTGATGGGCGATTCCAATGCGCTGCGCGGCCTGAAAGTCAGCGAATTCACTGACGACAAATTCGGTGTGCCGACGGTTACCGACATCATCAAAGAGCTGGAAAAACCGGGGCACGATCCGCGTCCTGAGTTCAAAACCGCGACCTTTGCGGATGGTGTGGAAACCATGAATGACCTGATGCCGGGCATGATCCTCGAAGGTTCGGTCACCAACGTCACCAACTTCGGTGCGTTCGTGGATATCGGCGTTCATCAGGACGGGCTGGTGCACATTTCTTCTCTGGCGAACAAATTCGTCGAAGATCCGCACACCGTGGTGAAAGCCGGCGATATCGTGAAAGTCAAAGTGATGGAAGTCGATTTGCAGCGCAAACGTATTGCCCTGACCATGCGTCTGGACGAACAACCGGGTGAAGCCCCGGCTCGGCGTTCCTCTGCACCGGCGTCCGGCAATAACCGCGATGCGCAAAAACGTCCTGCGACCAGCAAACCGGCAGGCCGCAATGCGGCTCCGGCCGGGAATAATGCGATGGCCGATGCCCTCGCTGCCGCAATGGGTAAAAAACGCTAATTTTTTCGTTTTCACCTTTCAAACGAAAGCCGCTGATAATCAGCGGCTTTTTTTATGTACTTTTTTTCGACACTTTTTAAACACAGTCCTAATGAATCAATCACTGAGGTAAATCAATAAAACAGGTACCCCACAGGCATAGCATAGTCCCGCGGTGGAGATACCCGTGAAGAGGTTTACCTCTTTTCTTTTGTCTCTTCACGCGTACTAATTATGATAACTATTTTCGTTTGTACTTCTTTGCGTATTCAATACGCCGTCAGTTTCAGGCTGATAACTTCGCACCAGGGACAATTTCTGAGCAATACTTTTTGCCACACTAATCGCAGTTAAGTGGGAACACCGGGCAAGAAAGCGCGGCACTGCAGGACTTTTACTCTCCTGCCGCCGTCTCCCTATTTACCGGATCGCTTCGCGAGGAAACTATGCAACTTAAATCAAAATGTGCTTATAAAATCACCGGCTTTTCCCATGAGATTAGCCCGGCCTACCGCCAGAAACTGCTCTCACTGGGCATGCTGCCGGGATCATTCTTCAATATCATCCGCGTCGCACCGATGGGTGACCCGGTACAAATCGAAACCCGCCGCACCAGCCTTGTGGTCAGAAAGAAAGACCTCGACCTGCTCATGCTAGAGATGATGGCCTGATCTTCAGCATCATGCCGCGTAGTCATGTTGACCTTTTTTTGGGCGGGCCGCTTTGACTCCCCGCGTTTTCCCTTTCTCACACGTAGACCTTAACGTATGAAACCATTAACTATCGGCCTGATTGGTAACCCCAACTCAGGTAAAACGACGCTTTTTAATCAGCTGACCGGTTCCCGCCAGCGCGTCGGCAACTGGGCTGGCGTGACCGTTGAACGCAAAGAAGGCCACTTCTCTACAGAAGAACATCGGATTACGCTGGTGGATTTGCCAGGGACGTATTCCCTGACCACGATTTCCGAGCAAACCTCGCTCGATGAACAAATTGCCTGCCATTACATTCTGAGCGGCGACGCTGATCTGATGATCAACGTGGTTGATGCCTCGAACCTTGAACGCAACCTGTATCTGACCTTGCAACTGCTTGAGCTTGGCGTTCCGTGCATCGTCGCGCTCAACATGCTCGACATCGCCAAAATCCAGAACATCAACATTGATATCCCTGCGTTGTCTGCCCGTCTGGGTTGCCCGGTCATCGCGCTGGTTTCCACCCGCGCCAGCGGTATTAAAGAACTGAAAGCCGCCATCGATACCCTTCCGCAGGTCGAAAAACTCGAACGCGTGACCTACCATCCGGTTCTGCAACAGGAAGTGGACGTGCTGGCCGCTGCCATGCCGGAAAACATGGCGATGCAGCAACGCCGCTGGCTGGCGCTGCAAATCCTTGAAGGGGATATTTACAGCCAGACTCACGCGGGCAGCGCGCAGGCGTTATTGCCGGAAGTGAAAGCGCGTCTGGCGCAGCAAAACCTGACCGACCCTGCCCTGCTGATTGCCGATGCGCGCTATCAGAGCATTGCGTCGCTTTGCGCGGCGGTCAGTAATTCACACCTCACCGCGCCTAATAAACTGACGCAAGTGCTGGATCGGGTGATCCTCAACCGCTTCCTCGGTGTGCCGATTTTCCTGCTGGTGATGTACCTGATGTTCGTACTGGCGATCAACATCGGCGGCGCACTTCAGCCGATTTTTGATATCGGCTCTGCGGCCATTTTCATTCAGGGCGTGCAGTGGATTGGCTTTACGCTGCACTTCCCGCAGTGGCTGACGATTTTCCTTGCGCAGGGTATTGGCGGCGGGATTAACACTGTTCTGCCACTGGTTCCGCAAATCGGCATGATGTACCTGTTCCTCTCTTTCCTTGAGGATTCCGGTTACATGGCGCGCGCCGCATTTGTGATGGATCGCCTGATGCAATCGCTCGGTCTGCCGGGTAAATCTTTCGTGCCACTGATTGTCGGTTTCGGCTGTAACGTGCCGTCGATTATGGGTGCCCGCACGCTGGATGCCCCGCGTGAACGGCTGATCACCGTCATGATGGCACCGTTTATGTCCTGCGGTGCGCGTCTGGCGATTTTCGCCGTATTCTCCGCCGCCTTCTTCGGGCAGGACGGCGCGTCCATCGTCTTCTCGCTGTATCTGCTGGGTATTGTGGTCGCGATCCTGACCGGGCTTTTGCTGAAATACACCATCATGCGCGGCGAAGCGTCTCCGTTTGTGATGGAACTGCCGGTGTATCACGTTCCGCATCTGAAAAGCCTGCTGCTGCAAACCTGGCAGCGTCTGAAAGGTTTCGTGCTGCGTGCCGGTAAAGTCATCGTCATCGCCAGTATTTTCATCGGTGCGCTGAACAGCTTTTCCTTCAGCGGTCAGGCGGTCGATAACATTAATGACTCCGCGCTGGCGTCGGTGAGTAAAGTGCTGACACCGGTGCTTATCCCGATGGGCGTTCATCCTGATAACTGGCAGGCCACCGTCGGGCTGGTCACCGGTGCGATGGCGAAAGAAGTGGTCGTCGGGACCCTGAATACCCTGTACACCGCCGAACACATCACTAATGAAGAGTTTGATGCCGCGAATTTCAACCTGTTAGGCGAACTTAACGGCGCAGTCCACCAGACCTGGCAGGGCCTGAAAGACACCTTCAGCATCAGCGTGCTTTCTAACCCGATTGAAGCCAGCAAGGGCGACAGCGAAATGGGCGTCAGCTCAATGGGCGTGATGAGCACGAAGTTTGGCTCAGCAATTTCTGCTTACAGCTACCTGATTTTCGTGCTGCTTTACGTGCCTTGTGTTTCCGTGATGGGCGCAATCGCCCGCGAAACCAGCCGCAGCTGGATGACGTTCTCCATCTTCTGGGGGCTGAATGTCGCCTACTCGCTGGCTACGCTGTTCTATCAGGCGGCGACGTTCAGCGATCATCCGGGACAGAGCGCGCTTATTATTCTTATCGTGCTGATCTTCAACGCTGTGGTGCTCACCGGCCTGCGTAAAGCGCGCAGCCGGGTCAGCGTTCACCTGCAACCGCGCAATGTCGCAGCCTGCTGTGAACCCGCTACCGGCAGCGATTGCCACTAGGAGAAATGATGGCCAGTCTGATTCAGGTACGCGACAGTCTTGCGCTGGCCGGGCGGGCAGATGCCCGCCAGCTCAGCCGCCAGCTGAATACGCCTCAGCCGCTGGTTGAGGCCATGCTCGAAAAGCTGGTCGCCATGCGTAAAGCCAAAACGGTCGACGCCGATGACAGCTGCCTGACCGGCAGTTGTAAAAGCTGCGCCGACGGCAAAAAATGCCTGACGGTTTCCTACACGCTCATTAGCTAATCTCCGTCATCCGCTGACGCCGGGTTTCGCCCTTACTGAATAGTCGCGCTGCGGCTATTCAGCTATCATCAACAGGTCGCAACGGCCATGAATGCGCCGCAGGAGCCTGCATGATCGACAGTGAAATTACCTTCCGGAAACTTGAAATTTTCCTCGCCTACATGGAAAAGCAAAACATCACCCGCGCAGCCGAACAACTCGGTCTGAGCAGCGTCAGCGTGCATCGCGCCCTGCATTCGCTGGAAGAAGGTTTGCGCTGTCCGCTGTTTGTCCATCGCGGCCGTAACCTGCTGCCGCTGCCTGCCGCTGAGGCATTGCTGGAGCACGCCACACAAGTCATCGAGCAGATGGAGCACGGTATTTTAGCCACGCAGCGCGCCGCCGGTTTTGGCGATAAGCGGCTTAAAGTGGGTACGCTCTATTCGCTGACGCTGGAAACCATTCCCCGTTTAATCATGGGGCTGAAAATGCGGCGTCCGGAACTTGAGCTGGAACTGGTGATGGGCTCGAACAACGACCTGCTGCAAAAGCTGGAAGACGGACAGCTGGATGCAATTCTGATTTCCACCAGCGATTCCAGCGTCGATGCCCAGCGTTACGATCAGCTTCCCCTGTTTCAGGACGATATTTTCCTCGCCGCGCCCGCCAGTTCCGATCTGGCGTGCGAAGGCACCGCTGATTTACGCGATTTCAAACAGAAGAAATTTGTCTCGCTGGCGGAAGGTTTCGCGACTTATCACGGATTTCAGGAAGCTTTTCAGGTGGCTGGGTTCGAACCGGATATCGTCACCCGCGTGAACGATATTTTCTCGATGCTGAGCCTGGTGCAGGCGGGCGTCGGGTACACGCTGATCCCCGGCAGGATGAAAGGGGTGTATGAAAATACGGTCCGGCTGTTGCCACTGGCCGAAGCCTACCAGATGCGCCAGACCATCGCGCTGGTGTTCCCGCACAGCCGCGAACACGATCCGAATTTACTCGCGCTGGCGGCAGAGAGCCGGATGTATGCGCTAGCGAGCCGCAAGCGCTGAAAGGCGCTCGCTGTTTTGCGCAATTAAAACCACTGGCCTGTGCGTTTTATCCGGATGATCGCTCCAGATGGCGGATTCAGGAATACTCACGCCGTCGTAACGCATTTTTGTACCGTCGTAAGGATAAAATTGGCCTTTCGCGGTATCCAGAACGAAAATCACTAATCCGGCTGAGTCCTGAGCAAGCCGTTTCCACAACGCACGGCCACCGGTATATTGCTCATTATCGCTCATCAGGGTGAGATCTTTTTTAGTGACCAGCGTTTCATACAACAAGGTCGCTAAACGGTAATCTCGCATTCCAGAATTGACGACGACACCTTCGATTTGAAATGCTTTATCGTCTTCCCAAAATTCACGAACCTCGAGAATTTCATCGTCATGCTTCCGGCGGGCAAGTTCCAGCGTAGCGACCACGTGGTGTCGTTTTTCGCCCCGGTTGTCTGTTCTGGTTTGGGCTTCTGCAATGGCTATAAACGGAATTTTTTCATCATAAATGACCAACATGTCGACATTGTTGAAATGTATCTCATCAATGACTTCAAACCGTCGGGCCAGGGTCGCTGTGCTGTACGATCTGTCGAGCACTATCATTTTTGAATCCCCGCGAATTAAAACTGGCATGATATCCCTTCATGTAAAGAGGCAACGCTTCAGTCAACAATTGAAGCGTGGTTGGACAATAACATATTGCGCAATATTTCTACGAAAAGGAATGCGGAATATATAATTTTCTTTTGTACTTCATAAAGTTACATGTAAGCGTAACGCAACAAGAACATCAGTTCATGACCAACCTATCACACTAATTTCTACCGCTCATTTTCGCGTAACCGGGTTGCGAGACGTCCCGCAACCTGCATGCCGGACTGGCACACGGACAGCGCTTCGCCCTGATCCATGGCGCGTTTTGTCAGCCCGGTCAGCACGCAGCCAGGCGGCATTTCGAGTGCCAGACGGACGTCGCGCTGATAGGCCGCGACCATGGCATCGCGCCAGTTCACGGTGCGCGCCATGTTCATCGCTAAATCATCGGCGATTTTCTCCGGCTGCCAGTAAACGCGTCCGGTGGTTCCGCTGAGATAACCGCAAACCGGGCGGGAAATTTTCACCTGTTTAAAGGCTTCCACCAGTCTGGCAGCGGGTTCATCAAGCAATGCGCAATGCGACGGCACCGTGACCGCCAGCCGGTGCGTTTTCTGCGCACCCTGCTCTTTCGCCAGCAGCATCACCTGTTTCATCGCGGCATCGCTGCCCGCGATAACCAGCTGATCTTCCGCATTAATGTTGGCCAGATACACCGGGAGTTCGTCGCTGTTAACCTGCGCCACCAGCGTTTCAATTTGTTCCTGGCGCAGGCCGGTGATGGCAGAAAGGCCAAAGCCTTGCGGATAAGCCTGCTGCATCAACTCGCCGCGCAGGGCGACCAGTTTTACGGCATCGGAAAATTCCAGCGCCCCCGCGATGACGGCGGCAGGAAATGCCCCGATCGACAGCCCGCTGCAAAAATCAGCGTCGATGCCTTGGGCCTGGCATTGTTTTGCCCAAACGACACCGGTAATCAGCAGACAGAGCTGAACTGCGCGGGTGGAATGAAAAGCACCGGCGTTATCAAGGAGGAGAACATCTTCGCCAAGCGCCAGGCTGGCCTGTTCAATCAGGGAGTGGGTCAGGGCATTATCGGGCAAATTGTGCAGCATTTGCGGCACCTGCGGGCCCTGACCGGGGAAGGTAAATAAGATTTTCATCGTGCTCCTTGCTGCTTTTGCCAGACATCAGCCTGTCAGCGATTGCCATGGATCACGCACCCGGAACGGGCCGGTCGCGGTTTTCAGCATCACATCACCGCCGCGCAGCCATTCGCTGAGGGCAAATCCCCCTTGTGGCGTAGTGATCTGAACATCGGCACGGCACGGAAGCCGCTGAAGCTGGTCGTAAAAATCGAGAAACTGCGCGGGTGTCGCCGGAGAATCGCAGCGCACCAGCAAATCCAGATCGCTGTCAGCATGCATAACCGGAATATCACTGGCCAGCGCAAACGCACAACTGCCCGTCACGCCCCACGGGAAAGGCAGTTGCAGACTGCTTAACGTAATCAATGCCTGCACCGGTTGCTGTGAAACAAACGGCGATTGCAAAAGCGCATTGACGTCACTGACCAGCGATTCCGGCGTGACGACCCGCACCACGGCGGCCGGATCCACCCAGGCCGCCGCACGCTGAATGCGGGTCAGCCCGCGTATCCCAACCGGAATGGCCCCGTCCGCACGCTGGTCGCGACGGACCACCAGCGGCAGCGCGGTGCGCCAGCTGCTGTTGACCCAGTCGGGTAAAACGTTGTCGCTTTCCAGCGCGGAACGGTCGCTAATCCAGACAAAATCATGGGCACGCGGGTCGGACATCTTTATAAATCCTGTCTTATCAGTGAAGTGCAGCCGTCAGTGAGATGAACAGCGGCAGTGTCACAATACACAATACGGAACTGATCAGCAGTGACGCTTCTGCATCCGGAGACTGAACGCCGAAACGGTTGCCGAACACGATACCGAAGAAACCCGCAGACAGCGCAATCATCAGGATCGCCGTTACCGCCACCTGACCACTCAGGCCGAACGCCAGAACCAGACCCCAGGCGATAAACGGCTGAATCAGGTTTTTCGCGACACAGGACAACAGCACCGGAGCGTTAATTTTCAGCTTACGGGCTGACAGGATCACACCGGTCAGGAACAGCGCAGACGCAGTTGCTGACAGACCCAGCGGTTTGATCGACGCCAGGAAGATTTCCGGCATTTTAATGCCAAATGCCGCCAGAATCACACCCAGGAGCGGTGCCCAGACGATCGGTTTTTTCACTGAACGCCACATCAGAACCGGCAACAGCGCCAGAGATGATCCCTGATTTTCGCCGCTCAGACGCGCTTTTTCACGTTCCAGAATCAGCAGGCAGAACGGTGTCATCAGCACGGAACCACAGGCAATCGACACGGCCACGGACAATGAGGTTGACGGTGCATCACCCATTACGCTGCTCAGAATCGGCAAACCGAGTGCGGCGTAATTTGGCAGCGCCACGGTCAGCGTCAGAACGGCCGCATCCTGCGGAGATTTCTTAAACACTTTGGTGCAAATAAAGTAAATCGCGGCGTAGGTGATCCACATCGCCAGAACCAGCACCAGAATCAGCGGTGACTGCTCAACAATGCCGGCCCACGGCGTTTGTACGGTGGCTGCAAACAGCGCAGCGGGTAAAGCAAAATCCATCACAAAAATATTCAGTAAAGAGACGTTCTGGTTATCCACCATTTTCGCTTTCCCGGCATAAAAACCGAGGATCATGATGACGAAAATAGGGGCGAGCGCGTGCAATATTACGTAAGTCATAGCGTTTTTCCTGAGGCAAAGTATGAATGCTCAGTCGGCGCCGGTGCGATGGTTTTTTTAGTATGACAGTCCAGTTGCAGACAACAGCAGGTTCTCGTCCCTGAACGCCAGGGGCGGGAACCTGCAAATGCGGCTGCGTCACGCTGTTTGCAGGTGCGTTACCGGTTGAGACTGAAAGTTATTAACGAATTACCATTCCTGACGCATCTGCTGGCGAACGCGCTGCGAACTTGCGCGATTTTCTGCACCCAGACGGTTGCTGAGGCTAACGCCTTCTTTGCGGGCGTCCTGGATGTTTTGCCATACCGCGCTTTGAACGCGGGTGATGTCGTCGGGTGTTGCGCTGTCCGGGTTAGCGATGTCGAGTAATTGCGACAGCAGCCCCAGCGTGGCGTAGTTTTCGATGTCGTAAGCCATCGGCGGGATGGTGGCGGCCAGTTTTTCCAGTGCCTCCACAGAGCGTAACGTGATGCGTGCGGCGGATTCTTTCCCCATCGCATGGATCATGACGCCGTTGTTTTTGAAGGCGATCAGCTTGTTGGCCTGATAACCGTGTGCCAGAAACGCACCGGACATTGCTTTGCCGACAATCAGTCCCACCACCGGATGCCCGGCCAGACGGGCTTTGGCGTAAGCGCCTGCGGCACCGGCCAGCGCCTGATGAATACCGAACGCTTCTTCGCGACGGCCATAAGCCTGACTTGGCACATCAATCACCGCCACGATGGCGCGTTTGGTGTCAGAGTTCGCGTCAGCGGCAATGGCGTCGTTAACGACTTTTGCCAGCGTCCAGCCTTCCAGCAGACCGACTTCACCGCCCGCTGCGCGCGGATAGTGATTATTTTTATCCGGCACGACCGTGATGAAACGGACAGCCTGCTCGTTGAGTTTGCCATCGGCGGCTTTCACCGAAGGGCAAAGACCGCTGACCGGAGTGGCCTCTTTGGTCAGTTCGGCAAACCAGTAATCACCCCGGCTGACGGTGTTGCTTTCTACGTTGCTCATGCGCGATCCTCCCGGTTAAACAGGGCTTCCGTTACGTCACGGCTGGCCTGCTGCGCGGTGTCAAAACCGGTCAGTTTTGGCAGGTAATAATCATAATTATCAGAACGATGTGTCGTCGGAACGCCTTTTTTGATGAAGGCGAGCACGTTGTCTTTCACTTGTGCGAGGGAGTCTTTGACCAGCGCATCCACAAAACCGCTGTGATAACGCACTTCGCCACCGGTCATGCTCCAGATAAACGGACGGTCGCGGGAATCGTATTCGTCGATACCGGCTTCCTGTTCGATAACCTGCGGACCGTTCAGGCCCAGACGCGCTTCGCGGGTGACAATCAGATAGCTGCATAGCGCGGCGGCGATGGACATCCCGCCGAAGCAGCCGACGGTCCCGGCCACCACGCCAATCACCGGCGTATAGCGGCGTAAATCAACGATGGCGGCGTGAATATCGGCGATAGCCGCGAGGCCGAGATTGGCTTCCTGCAAACGCACACCCCCGGTTTCGAGCAGAAGCACTGCCTGAGTCGGGATGCCGTTACGGTTATCTTCTGCCGCCATTTCCAGCGCAGCGGCCATTTTGGCACCGGACACTTCGCCCATGCTGCCGCCCTGGAAGCCGCCTTCAATCGCGACAACCACTGCTGGCTGGCCGTTGATCTGGCCTTTCGCGACCACCATGCCGTCATCGGCCTGCGGGACGATGCCCTGCGGTTCCAGCCACGGCGACATAATGCGTTCGAACGGCCCCAGCAGTTCGCGGAAAGTCCCGGCGTCCAGCAATTTGCGGGCGCGCTGACGGGCGCTCAGTTCGATAAAGCTCTGATCAGTATCAGTTGGCATTTTCAGCCTCCTCAAAGACCTGTTCGATACGCAGACGGGCAACCCCTGGTGTGGCGCCAAAATCATTAATGTCCAGACGGCCTGCCGGTAATTCGCGCAGGGCGTTCAGACGGTCGAAAAAGTGCTGCCACAGGCTGTGGCTGCCATCGACGGAGGTAGTGACAATAATTTTCAGCTCAGCTTCTGCTTTGGGTTCATACAGCGCTTCTAAATCGCCGGAACCCACCACGCCAGCTTCGGCGCGGCTTGGCAGTGCTTTTGCCGCCGGGTAGTTAAATTCAAAACGTTCCATAACACCTCTTTGTACTGATGTTAGTTAATGCGTATCCGGTTCAGTCAGGCACGCTGACGCGGTCGAGAAACAGGGTGGCAGCCAGTAAATCGGCGGCTCCGCCGGGCGATGCGTTATCGGCCAGCATCTGCTGTTCCAGATGGCGCAACCGTTGTTTCCCTGCGCGTGTCTGAAGTCCGCCGGCATCCAGCACGGCCTGCGCGCCCTGATGCATGGCTTCCAGCGCCGGTAATCCGCCGCGCGATAACACGCAGGTATCGGAAAGCCGGGTCATCACCGCCAGCAGCGCATCGACCTGTGCTTCGCTTTCGCTGGCACCGCGCGTCCGGCTGTGATGAAGCTGCGGCAGCGCACAATCAATAATGTGCGGGAAGCCGCTCTGCGCCTCTTCACGCGCACCGGGCACCTGATAACGCTGCACGGCGTGCGCACCTTTACTGAATTTTTTCGGGCTGAAGGCGTCGGGTAATTTCGCGATTTTCGCGGCACGTTGTGCAATGTGCTGCGGCATCAGATTTTCCGGCTGCATGGCAACGGCGCTGACCAGCAACCCCATCGCCCAGATAGCGCCCCGGTGAGTATTCACTCCGCCGGTTGCCGCCATCATTCGTGCTTCACCTGTACGGCCCAGACGACCGACTTCCTGACGCAAGGCGATATCCGCCGGGCGCTGCCAGCTGTGTAACGCCAGCGCATAAAAAGTCGGGGTCAGACTGCGTGCCGAACGCACCATCAGGTCTAACGTTAAATCCTGATGTGCGCCGGAACTCCGGCTGTCCACCAGTCCCGGTTTCGGGCTCAGCCGCGCTTCGTCGATCAGCGCCTGCGTCGCCGTGTCTGCCAGCCTTTCGGCCAGCTCTTGCGCTGTGAGTACAGCGCCAATCGGTAAAGTCTGCGGCATCATCAATTACCAGCTGCGGAATTTGGCTGGCGGGTTATACAAACCGCCGGACCAGTCAACCAGCTCGCTCACGCTGCCAGCCGCCAGTAATGAACGGGTGGCGTCAGTGCGTCGAATCCCCATGTCTTCCGGGAAGACCACCAGTTCCTGACGGCGCAGGTCGGCAACGCGTTTGGCGTCAACGCCCAGACCAATGTCAGTGATACCAGCCACCGCAGCGACCATCGCGCGGCGCTCTTCCAGAGAACGGGCGCGGTACAGATACGCAATCCCTTCTTCGGTCAGCACGTGCGTGACGTCGTCGCCGTAAATCATCACAGGCGCCAGCGGCATCCCGGATTCTTTACCCACATCGACGGCTTCCAGCTTTTCAACGAACGTCGGTTTGCCACCGGCCTGGAAGGTTTCCACCATCTGCACGACCAGTTTCTTACCGCGCGCCATCGGGTCCGGCTCTTCAATCATGTCGAGCCATGCAGGCGTTGAGTGACGGCGACCGTGCGGGTCATGTCCCATGTTCGGTGCGCCACCGAAACCGGCCAGACGGCCACGGGTCACGGTTGAGGAGTTCGCCAGACCATCGACCTGCAAGGTGGAACCGATGAACATGTCCACCGCGTACTGGCCTGCCAGCTGGCAGAACGCGCGGTTAGAACGCATGGAACCGTCAGAGCCGGTGAAGAACACGTCCGGGCGGGCGCGGATATACTCTTCCATCCCGAGTTCACCGCCGAAGCAGTGAACGGTGTCGACCCAGCCGCTTTCGATTGCCGGGATCAGCGTCGGATGCGGGTTCAGCGTCCAATGTTTACAAATTTTGCCGCGCAGGCCGAGTTGTTCGCCGTAAGTCGGCAACAGCAGTTCGATCGCCGCAGTGTTAAACCCGATGCCGTGGTTCAGCGACTGCACGTTGTGTTTGGCGTAAATGCCTTTGATCGCCATCATCGCCATCAGCACGTGAACCGGTTTAATCAGACGCGGGTCGCGGGTGAACAGCGGTTCGATGAAGAATGGCTTGTCGGCGACGACCACGAAATCAATCCAGTCGCCCGGAATATCAACACGTGGCAGGTCGGTTTCATCGTCAACCAGTTCGTTAACCTGCGCGATGACGATGCCGTTTTTAAAGGCCGCGGCTTCGACCAGCGCGGGCGTATCTTCGGTGCTTGCGCCGGTGTACAGGTTACCTTTGCGGTCCGCCTTGAAGCCGGCGATCAGGGCAATGTTCGGCACCAGATCGACGTAAAGACGGGAATACAGTTCGATGTACGTGTGGATCGCGCCGATTTCCATCTGGCCATCTTCCAGCAACTGCGCGATACGCAGGCTTTGCGGACCGGAGAAGGCGAAATCGAGCTTACGGGCAATGCCGCGTTCGAAGAGATCCAGATGTTCAGCACGACTGACGCTTGGCATGATCATGTGCAAATCATGCAGCTTTTCAGGGTTCACTTTCGCCAGTGAGCGGGAAAGGAAGTCAGCTTGTTTTTGGTTGTTACCTTCCATCACCACGCGGTCGCCGGAGGCAATCAGCGTTTCGAGGACAGGAATGATTTTATCTGTGGGTAATACTTTACCCTCGGCCACGGAACGGACACTGTCGATACGCCGTTGTTTTTCAGTGCGGCGGGTGTCCCACGCTTTCGTGGTCTGCGGATGTTGCGGCATGCCAAACCTCCCTGGGTTGAGCTTGCTGAATTTTTCCCGGCGTGATGAAACAAAGAAGACGGTGGGAAGTTCAGTCAAGTGGCGGTTGCATCACATTTGACCTGTTTAAGTAGCCTGCTAAGTGTAGGAATTTTCGCCCGTCCTATCAATTAAGCGGACAGACACTTCGTTACTCTCAGAGTAATGATTAAAGAGAATTCTTTAAAATCAGAGGAATAGTGATATTGAAAAGTGAGATGACGCAGAATTAAAGAAAATAAAAGGGATGCGCACAGGCATCCCGCGGATTTTTCAGCGTAAAGAAGGGATTATTTGAACACTTCAGCGGTTGCGCTGATTTTCCTTTTCTCCTGAGCGGCGATGATGACAAAGTATTTGCCGCCTTTTTCATCCGCCAGTTTTGCCAGCTCTTCACGGGCATCCATTGGCGCGGTGTATTCGTTGCTGGTCGTGACCACGCCCAGGCTGGTATAGCCTTTTTCTTTCGCTTCTTCTTTCGTAATCAGATCAGCGGCCATCGCGTTGACCGAGAAGAAACCGGCCAGAACAGCAGCAATAATAATTTTATTCGATTTCATGACATTACCTCTAAATTGGATGAATAATTTTCAAAGAAAGCAGTCAAGATATGAACAGCAGGTATATTTGCGCTGGCATGACCTTCATGGTTAAACACCAGTAAACTCCCCAGAGACGCAAACAGGTACACGTAAAAACTTACGCCAGCCTTACCCGGTCATTATCGGCTTAAGTATTAATCACCCTCGGGAATAAGCCAGAAATTAGACAACTATTTTTACATTGATTTTCAGTCTGCAATCAGAAAGCGTTCGACAATTTCGCAAAACCTTTCAGGGTGGGAAATAAACGGCGCATGGGCCGCTTTTTCAATGATTTCCGAACGCGAATCCGGCAAAAGCGTATCCAGCAACGGCACGATTTTTCTCGGCACCAGGCCATCAAGCGCGCCGTAAATGCGTAAAAACGGAACGGAAAGTTCCGTCATCGGCTGGCGTAAATCGACCTCCCGCAGAATTTCCAAACCGCCGTTCAGCACGTCCACTGAGGGAACCGGCTGACCCAGCACAACGGACTTCAGCAACCGCGCATCCTGCCGCGCGCTGTCGCTGCCGAGTGTTTGCAGCGCCAGAAAACGCTCCACGGTGCGCTGAAAATCTTCGCTTAGCTGATGCTGAAAGCCATGCAGCACCTCCGGGCGGATCCCCGGCCAGTTTTCCTGCGCGGCAAAACACGGCGAGGAAGCCACGGTAATCAGTTTTTCCACCCGCTGCGGCGCGGTCAGCGCAATCTGACTGGCGACCAGTCCGCCCAGAGACCAGCCCATCCACGACGCTTTTTCCGGCGCGCCGTCGAGCACGATTTCAGCCATTTCGGCCAGCGTCATCGCGCCAAAGTTTTCACTGCGACCATAGCCCGGTAAATCCAGCAGATGCAGACAAAAATGCGGCGCAAGTCGCTCCGCCGTGTAACGCCAGACCTCTGCGTTCAATCCCCATCCGTGAAGCAGCACAAGATGGCGATCTCCTTCGCCGATTGTCTCCCGGTAAAGCTTATTCATAGCGTATTGTCCGTGTCAGTCTGATTATTCGACCCATAATTTTGGCAAAAGGAACCCGCCACTATGCTAACAATTGCCAGCCGCTGTTGGCTATGCCAGTGTCCGCTGCATCTTGCGGTACAGGGCATTTGCAGTCTGTGTCTCAGACATCTGCCCGCCGCACCGCCCTGCTGCCCGCGCTGCGGATTGCCCAGCGCAGGAGGCACTCTCGATTGCGGACGCTGCCTGCTGAAACCGCCGCCATGGGACGCGCTGGTTTTCGCCAGCCCGTATGAGCCGCCGGTCAGCGGACTGGTGCTGCGGCTCAAATTCGCCCATCTTCCCGAACTGGATACCACGCTTGCGCGCCTGTTTCTGCTGCGCTGGCTGGCGCGCTGGCGGTCAGGCACCCTGCCGCGCCCGGACATCATCCTCAGCGTACCGCTGCATCAGAAACGTTATTTTTCCCGAGGCTACAATCAAAGTGAATTACTCGCCCGTCCGCTGGCCCGCTGGCTGCACTGCGAATTTCGCCCCTACGCCCTGAGCCGCGACCGGCGCACCGTGTCACAGCAAAGCCTGAGTGAGCGGGAAAGAAAGTGGAATCTGCGTAAAGCGTTTAGCTGCCATGCCGATTTGCGCGGTAAAAACGTGATGCTGCTTGATGATGTGGTCACCACCGGCAGCACGGTGCGCGAAATCAGTAAAATGCTCATCAATCAGGGTGTTGCTTCGGTACAAATCGCGTGTATCTGCCGGACATTACAGACGTGAGCACCTGCTGCTAACACTCTGGCAACGTGAAGGGTGACGGGTAAAAACAAAGGGCGTATTATAACCAACTAGAGTAGTCAACTATTGAGCGAATGTTATGATCCTTGTTACCGATGCTGCCCAAGAGCACTTTGCCAAATTGCTGGCAAACCAGGAAGAAGGCACCCAAATCCGCGTATTCGTGATCAATCCCGGTACGCCGACCGCAGAATGCGGTGTCTCTTATTGTCCGCCAGACGCCGTGGAAGCGACGGATACCGAACTCAAGTTCGAGAAACTGTCCGCTTTCATCGACGAACTCAGCGCGCCTTATTTGCAGGACGCGGTGATCGACTTCGTGACCGATCAGCTCGGTTCCCAGCTCACACTGAAAGCGCCTAACGCTAAAATGCGTAAAGTGTCTGACGATGCGCCGCTGATGGAACGTGTTGAATATCAGTTGCAGTCACAGATTAACCCGCAGCTGGCCAGCCACGGCGGTCGTGTTTCCCTGATGGAAATCACCGACGACGGCATCGCTGTTCTTCAGTTCGGCGGCGGTTGTAACGGTTGTTCTATGATTGATGTCACCCTGAAAGACGGCATCGAGAAAGAACTGCTGCAAAACTTCCCGGAACTGAAAGGCGTTCGCGACCTGACAGAACACCAGCGCGGCGAGCACTCTTTCTACTGATTAACCGTTGATCAGACAGAATGTAAAAAGCACCCTTCCGTTGGGTGCTTTTTTTATGGTTTGAATACGGGTGCCGCCATTAATACCCCACCCCAACCCTCCCCTTCGCAGGGGGGGAGCCGCCCGAAGCCGCCTATGAAGTTGGGCTTTTAGCTCCCTTCGAGGTTTGGCTTTTAGCTCCTCCCCCTGCGAAGGGGGAGGTTGGGAGGGGGTTTAGCAGACGACTCACAAGTCGCTAACCGTCGCCGGTTCAAATCCGCCAGCAGCAGATTAATGTGCTCATCACTGAACATCGCTTCCAGCGTGTGCGTCAGTTTGCGCCGCCAGTTGGGGTATTCAGTGTTTGTACCAGGCACGTTAACCGGCGTCGACATATCCAGCCAGTCTTCCGGTTGCAGCCCGAGCAGCGCACTGGCGCTGTCCGCCAGATAACGCTGTAACCCCCGGTTCAGCACCGGCGTCATCGGCATTTTCGCCGCCGTCTGCCCGGTGGATTTCGGCACGCAATGCGTCAGGTGCAACGCATCCAGCAACCCCTGTTTGCTGCGCTCACGTTCGGCACGCAGATTTTCCAGCACCTGCGGATCCGGATAGACGCCGAGCGTCGCGCCCAGCGTTAAATCCCCGCCTTCCCAGTAGCCGCGCAAGGTCGGTAAATCATGCGTGGTGACCGTCGCCATCGCCTGAACGACATAGTTTTCAGGTGGCCGGTATGTGAAGGTTTTATCGTGCTCGAAATACAACACTTTGTAGGAATAGACGCCGCTGTTACGCAGGCTGGCGACAATTTCTTTCGGCACGGTTCCCAGATCCTCACCAATCACCATGCACTGGTGCCGCTGGCTTTCCAGCGCCAGGACGCCGAGCAGGTCTTCCAGCGGATAACGGACGTATGCGCCGTTGCCCGCCTTTTCGTCGAAAGGGATCCACCACAAACGCAGTAATCCCATCACGTGGTCGATGCGCAAAGCGCCGCATTCCGCCATATTCGCACGCAGCAAATCGATAAATGGCTGATAGGCACGGGCTTTCATTTCGTGAGGATCAATGGGCGGAAGCCCCCAGTTCTGCCCCTGCGGCCCCAGAATATCCGGCGGCGCGCCAATCGTCGCATTCAGGCAATACAACGACGGATCTGACCAGGTTTCCGCACCGCCTTCCGCCACACCGACCGCCAGATCGCGGTACAAACCCAGCGGCATGTCCAGTTCTTCACTGCGCTGATAACATGCAGAAAATTGCGTATGCGCCAGCCATTGCAGCCACTGGTAGAACTCAATTTCACCGGCGTAATGCTGGCTGAATTCCGCCACGTCCGCCCCTTTGGCGTCACGATACGCATCGGGCCAAACCGGCCAGCCCCACAATCCGAGATCTAAATCCCGCAGATGAACATGCAGCGCATCGAACAGCGCCTGCTGACGCAAACTTTCACCGCCCTGCAGCACAAAACGGCGGAAATCCCGCTTGCGCTGGCTGGCTTCTGGCATTTCGTCAAAGAGCGGCCAGGCCAGTTTCAGCGCGTCCAGTTTCAGCTTTATCACCAGCGGATAATCGACATATTCCGTACTGCGTGCTTGCAACAGCGCATCGTGCGTTTCAATGGAATGCCACCAGCTTTGCGCTACATCGCTGGCGGTAAATTCTTCCACCGCATTTACGTCGATATACGCCAGATTCAGCCAGCGCCGTGACGACGGGCTGTACGGGCTGGCGCTGAGAGGATTCGCCGGATACAGCGCGTGTATCGGGTTCAGCCCGACGAACGCACCGCCGCGCTGCCCGACTTCTTCCACCATTTTTTTCAGATCGCCAAAATCGCCGATGCCCCAGTTATTTTCCGACCGCAGCGTGTATAACTGAATCGTCGCGCCCCACAGTTTCTTACCTGCCAGCAGCGCTGGCGGCTCATAACAGCGTGGCGGCACAACAATGATCCGGCACGGCCAGATTTTGCCGTCTTGCGATAATGTCAGCTGATGATAGCCGGTGGGCAGCCCGGCACTGAGATTCAGCACTGTGCCGACCTCAAGGGTTCCTTGCGTCTGGTCGCCGTTTTCAAGCGTCAATTGCCAGCCGAATGCGCCGCTGCCCTCCGGGGGCAGCCGCACATTTTCGCCTTGTGTAAACACTTTTACCGCAGGCAAAGGCGTCACGTCAGCCGCGTCTTGCGGGTCACGGCCCATGGCGGCCAGCAGCGATGCCCGCGTTTCGTCGGACACCGTTTCCACTTCATCCGACATATTGATAAAACTGTCTAAAATTCCTGCCCGGCGCGCGGCCTCAACAAGTTGCTTATCCTCCATGCCTGCTCCTAACGTTTTGCCTGCCAGATGCGTTGCTGATAATCGCGGATAGAACGGTCGGCGCTGAACATCCCAACACGCGCGGTGTTGAGCAGCGTGCGGCGCGTCCATTCGTCAGCGTTGCGGTACAATTTATCGACCTCTTTTTGCGCTTCACAATAAGCCGCAAAATCCGCCAGAACCAGATACGGATCGCCGCCGTCGAGCAGGCTGTTGAGCATCAGGTCGAACGCTTTTTTGTCGCCGTTGGCATAAAAACCGCTGGCCAGTTCATCAAGAATCGCCTTGAGATGCTTGTCTTTTTTCACGATGGCTTTCGGCTTATAACCTTTCTTCAGCTCGGCTTTCACTTCATCAACGGTCAGGCCAAAAATGAAAATATTGTCTTCGCCCACCTGTTCGGCAATTTCGACATTCGCGCCGTCCAGCGTGCCGACGGTCAGCGCGCCGTTAAGCGCCAGTTTCATGTTGCCGGTGCCCGACGCTTCTTTCCCCGCCGTTGAAATCTGCTCGGAAACATCCGCCGCCGGGATCATCAGTTCAGCCACCGACACGCAGTAATCCGGGATAAACACCACTTTGATGCGATCGCACACGATCGGATCGTTGTTGATCTTCTCCGCGACCTGATTGATCGCATAAATAATATTTTTTGCCAGGTAATAACCCGGTGCCGCTTTGGCACCAAACAGGAAAACGCGCGGCACGATGTCGAGTTTCGGGTTATCGCGGATCTGGCGGTAAAGCGAAAGAATGTGCAGCAAATTGAGATGCTGACGTTTGTACTCGTGAAGGCGCTTAATCTGCACATCGAAAATGGCATCCGGATTGAGCCTGATGCCCATGCGATGCCAGACGTATTCCGCCAGCCGGACTTTGTTGTCGTGCTTGATTTTACGGTAATGCTTACAGAATTTTTTATCTTTAACACCGTCTTCCAGACCTTTCAGCAGATCCAGATTGTTCACCCAGGCATCCGTTTTCAGGCGTTCATCAATCAGCGCGGAAAGCGCCGGATTACACTGTTTCAGCCAGCGGCGCGGTGTGATGCCGTTGGTGACGTTGTGGAATTTTTCCGGCCACAGCTGGTGATATTCCGGGAACAGATCTTTGACCACCAGATCAGAATGCAGCGCCGCCACGCCGTTTACCGCAAAACCGGCGACCACGCAGAGATTCGCCATCCGTACCTGTTTGTCGTGATGTACGGCCAGTTTCGCCCAAACCGCCTCATCCCCCGGCCAGGTTTTGCTGACCCGCTTTTTGAAGTTGGCGTTGATTTGTTTGATGATTTGGAAATGTCGCGGCAGCAGGCTGCGCACCAGACTTTCGTCCCAGGTTTCCAGCGCTTCCGGCATTAACGTGTGGTTGGTATAAGCAAACGTGCGGCTGGTGATGTGCCAGGCATCGTTCCAGCTCAGCTGATGTTCGTCGATCAACACACGCAGCATTTCCGGAATGGCGATGGTCGGATGGGTATCGTTGAGCTGAATCACTTCGTAATCCGGCAGTTCACGGATCTTGCGGCCAAGGAAATGATGACGGCGTAAAATATCCGCCACCGAACAGGCGCACTGGAAGTATTGCTGCATCAGGCGCAGGCGTTTACCGGCCTGATGGTTGTCATTCGGATACAGGACTTTGGTCAGTTTGGCCGCATCAATGCCCTGCTGCTCGGCTTTGAGAAACTCGCCGTCATTGAATTTTTCGAGATCAAACGGGTGCGGATGCGTGGCTTCCCATAAACGCAGCGGTTGCGTAATCCCGTTGCGATACCCCATCACCGGTAAATCCCAGGCTTCGCCGCGCAGCGTAAATTCGGGTTCCCAGCGGGAAACGCCCTGTTCGTTCTTCACGATTTTCCCGCCAATGCCGACATTCACCGCCAGCGAACTGTTATGGCGGAACCACGGATACTCACTGCGGTGCCAGTCATCCGGCGACTCTTTTTGTTTGCCCTCGACAAAACGCTGACGGAATAAACCGTACTGATAATTCAGGCCATAGCCGGTGCCCGGTTGCCCGACCGACGCCATCGCATCGAGATAACAGGCCGCCAGACGCCCGAGCCCGCCGTTGCCGAGCGCCGGGTCGATTTCTTCTTCAAGCAGGTCTGTCAGGTTGATATCAAACGGCTCAAGCGCGCTGGCAATCTTTTCGTACCAGCCGAGGTTAATCAGGTTATTGCCGGTCAGACGCCCGACCAGAAACTCCATCGAAATGTAGTTAACGTGGCGGGTGATCTTTTTGCTTTTACTGCTCACGGACTCGTTTTGCGGCGGGAGTTGTTCAGCCACGGCGGCGCTGACCGCGTGCCACCATTGGTGCCGGGTCATGTCCCTGGCTGAAGTGAGTCCAAACGCTTGCCACTGGCGGGTTAACGCCGCCAAAAAAACATCCTGCTTGAGCGTGATTTTCGACATAGGGCAGTCTCTTTTCTGTCAGTGGGGACGGAATGCTTCCGTGAGAAAAAATGCAAATGTGATGAAAAATGTGATCTCTACCACTTATGTATAAACCCAATGCCGAAAAAATGCTCACGGTCTGGAGGGCAAAAAATGCATGAAATCATGTCTGAGGGAGTTTCGGCGTGGCCGGAGATGCCATTAATACCCCACCCCAACCCTCCCCTTCGCAGGGGAGGGAGTTGATCGAGTTTTTTGCTCCTCCCCCTGCGAAGGGGGAGGCCGGGAGGGGGTTTGGCTGGCGATTCAGAACTTATGTAATGATTTTCTATTTCTGCCCGTAATAGGCGTCCGGCCCGTGTTTGCGGCTGAAGTGTTTGTGCAGCAGATAATCATCCATCGGAGGCTGCGCGCGTTGCAGCGTGCCGGTGATCCACGCCATTTTCGCGACTTCTTCCAGCACAACCGCGTTATGCACCGCCAGCTCCGGCGTGGTTCCCCAGCAGAACGGGCCGTGCTGCGCCACCAAAATACCGGGCATGTGCAGCGGGTTAATGCCTTCCAGCGTTTGGGCGATCACCCTGCCGGTTTCCAGTTCGTATTCGCCGGCCACTTCTTCACGCGACAGTGCGCGGGTACACGGAATGGCCCCCGCGAAATAATCCGCATGCGTGGTGCCTAACGCGGGGATCGCAACGCCAGCCTGCGCCCACGATGTCGCATGGGTCGAATGGGTATGGACAATGCCGCCGAGTTCCGGGAAACGGGCGTAAAGCTCAAGATGCGTGGCGGTATCCGATGACGGTCTGTAACGCCCTTCCACCACTTCACCGCGTAAATTCACGACCACCATATCGCTGGCCTGCATTTTTTCGTATTCCACACCGCTCGGCTTGATGACCACCAGCCCGCGCTCGCGGTCGATGCCGCTGACGTTGCCCCAGGTGAATGTCACCAGACCGTAGGCCGGCAGCGCCATATTCGCTTCAAAGACGCGTTGTTTCAGTGATTCCGTCATGCCACTTCTCCCATATCCAGCCCGGCTTTCTGCATTTTATCCACCACCCAGGCGCGCGCGTTGCGGACTTCCTGCATCGGGTCGGCAGCGGTTTCGCTCCACATTTCGATGAGATAAGGCCCGCGATAACCGCTTTTCTGTAGCGTTTCAAAGCAGCGTTCAAACTCCACAACGCCGCTGCCGAACGGAACGTTTTTGAATACGCCCGGCTGCGTATCTTTAATATGTACCGCGACGATATGCCCGGCACCGCTCGCCAGCTCCATCTGCACGTCATTGTCCCAGGCCGATAAATTGCCGATGTCCGGATACAGCTGGAACCACGGGTTATTCAGGTAATGCGTATACCCCAACGCTTTGCTGATTGAACTCATCAGCGGGTAATCCATGATTTCCATCGCCAGCGTGACCTGCGCCCGGCTGGCCATTTCGACAGATTCCTGCAAACCGGCGCGGAAACGCTCACGGGTATGATCGTTGGCCTGCTGGTAATAGACGTCATAACCGGCGAGCTGAATGACGCGGATACCTAAATCCTGCGCCAGTACGATGGCTTTACGCATGATTTCCAGCCCCTGATTACGGGTTTCATCGTCTTCAGAGCCCAGCGGGAACCGCCGGTGTGCGCTCAGGCACATCGACGGAATGCGGATGCCGGTGCGCGAAATCGCATCGACGACTAACAGACGTTGCTCGCGTGACCAGTCAAGCCGCGCCAACCGGCTGTCGGTTTCATCGACCGACATTTCGACGAAATCAAAACCCAGCTCTTTCGCCAGCGTCAGGCGCATCAGCCAGTCTTCACCCGCAGGCAACGCTTTTTCATAGATCCCGAGTGGAACGGCTTTATGCATCATGCGATTTTCCTTAGCCCCAGAGCTGGCTGATGGATTTTTTGAACTGACGCGCCGCGTCTACCGGGTCTTTGGCGTCACGGATGCTGCGTCCTGCGATGAAAACGTGTACCGGAATGTCTTTGAACAGCGGTAAGTCTTCCAGCGCCAGACCGCCGGTAATCGTGACTTTAAAGCCCATATCGGAAAGGCGTTTAATTGCCGTAATATCGGCATCGCTCCACGCCACACCGGCGGCCTGTGCGTCACGGCTGCGGTGATAAACCACCTGCTGGATGCCCGCGTCATGCCATTCTTTCGCCTGTTCCCACGTCCAGTAACCGGTCAGTTCAATCTGCACGTCGCCGCCAAACTCTTTCGCTACTTCCAGCGCACCTTTGATGGTGTTGATGTCGGCGCAGCAAATCACGGTGACCCAGTCGGCGTTAGCTTCAAAACACATGCGCGAGAGAATTTTACCCGCGTCGGCAATTTTGGCGTCAGCCAGCACAATTTTTTCCGGATAAAGCGCTTTCAGGTCACGCACCGCGCGCACGCCTTCGGCCACGCACAGGATGGTGCCGACTTCGATAATGTCGACTTCGTTGGCAATCAGACGCGTGGTTTTGTAAGCGTCGTCCATGGACTGGTTATCCAGCGCAACCTGCAACATCGGTAATGAATGAGACATAATGAATTCCTTCTCTGATGATTAAATAATGAATCAGTGAACCGCTGAAGCGGACGTCAGGTCGATCAAATCCAGCACCTGCTGGGCGGTAGTGCAGGCGCGCAGGCGGTCGAAGTTGGCTTCGTCATCAAACAGATTGACGACCTGCATAATGCCGACTTCCTGATGCGCGTTGGCATCCACGGCGGCGAGCGTGATCAAGATATCCACCGGATCGTTATCTTCATGATTGAACACCAGCGGCTTTTTCAGCGTGACCAGCGCAAAACCGGTCTTTTTGACGCCTTCTTCCGGGCGGCCATGCGGCATTGCCAGACCCGGCGCAATCACAAAGTACGGGCCGAAACGCTCAACGCCATCCAGAATCGCCTGGTAATAACGCGGCTCGACGACACCGGCCGCAACCAGCATATCGACGCCAATTTTCACCGCTTCCTGCCAGGTTTCTGCCTCTGCGTTCAGGCAAATCGAGTTATTCTCGGCCAGCGAATCTCGCAGTTTCATCACGTGCTCCTTACTTTTTCAGCGAGGTTGGGAAGTGGGCATTAATGACTTCCATAACTTTCGGGCCGAAATCCGCCGCCGAAAGCATGTTGCGCACACCGACGACGTATTTGTTGCCGCTGACGGTGATTTCATCGGCGACGTGCGTGGACGCCACGATAATGTCCGCGCCGCTCAGTTCAGATTTGTACTCACCGACCGCGCAGCTGTTCATGGTGTGATCCACGCCTTCCTGTGTCAGAAACTGCCCGATTTTCATCTTCATGATCATCGAACTGCCTTGCCCGCAACCGCAAACTGCCAGAATTCGTACTGTCATGGGAACCTCGTTGATTAGTGAGTAGTAGACTCATTAAGAGCTTGTTTTTCCGCATCTTCTTCGGCGCGAAGCGTGCGACCGGCGAAGAACATATACAGAACAGCAATCACGGCAATCACGCCCATGAAGGCCATGCCGATACTGAAGAAACCCTGCATCATAGGAGGGGCCAGAATTGACCAGTCGGCCATGCCCATCCAGGCGCTGAGGCCGGTCAGTTTGATGGCCCAGACGCAGCCGAAGATTTCGATCATCCCCATCACCAGACAAATTTTCAGCGCAGCGCGCCAGCCACCGAAGTGGTTCGCGAATACGCCAATGGTGGCGTTGGAGAAGAACATCGGGATAAAGCCGGGAATGATCATGATGGAAGAGCCCACGCCAAACAGAATGGCGACGGCAATCAGCTGGCCGATGGTGCCCCACATAAAGCCCCAGACCACGGCGTTCGGCGCGAAGCTGTAAATCGCCGCGCAGTCGATAGCCAGAACGGCTCCGGGAATTAAGCGTTGAGAAATCCCGTTAAAGGCTTCCGTCAGTTCAGCAACGAACATCCGCACGCCCTGAATGATGATGAAAATGGCGACAGCAAACATCAGGCCGGTTTGCAGGATGTAAATCGTCCAGTGGGTTTTACCGGCCATTTTCTGCAACGTATCGAGACCGAACGAGCTGAGAATAATGCCGAAGAACACGGTCATCACGATGGCGGTGGAAACGATATTATCGTGGAAAATATTCAGCCAGCCGGGCAGTTTGAGGTCTTCAACGCTGTCCTCTTTCTTGCCGAGATACGGCGCAACCTTACAGGCAATCCATGACGCAAACTGCTGCTGATGTCCGATAGAAAAACCGCTGTTTTCCGTCACGGACTGCGTCGGTTTGTACATCATGTTGGAGGTAATCCCCCAGTACAGCGAAACCAGAATCGCCGTCGACCAGATGGTGGTCCACATCGGCCAGCCGAGAATGAAGAAGAAGACGGCAATCAGCCCCGCCTGCTGGAACATGATATGGCCCGTCAGCATGATGGTGCGGATGCCGGTAATGCGGCGGAAAATCACCATCAGGATGTTCAGCGCGAGCGCAATAAGCACGGCATAACCGACCCAGCTGTACGCATCGCCCATCCGTTCTACCGTCGCCATCATTGAGGCGTAGGTATCTGAAATAGCACCGTTAATGCCATAGACTTCCGAAAGTTTGGCCACCACAGGTTTGAATGTCCCCGTCAAAATCCCGGATCCCGCCTGCAGTAACATAAAACCGATGATGGTTTTGATGGTGCCTTTGATGATAACCGTCGCGCTCTTCCTGAGCAGGATGTAACCGAGCATGGTCACAAGCCCCAGCAATAACGGCGCGTTGGTCATTACCTGATTAAAAAATACGGTAAAGAGGGTGTAGAGGAATTCCATAAAACTCTCCGTCTGACCTTGTTTGATCTCTTCAGCGCAGGGCTCTGCACTAAACAGTGAGGGACAGATGCACTCTAATGCTCACATTAAATCAGATAAAGATTCATAATGATTATTTGTGAGCGGTCTCGCAAGATATCGTCATCGCGCCCTTCACGGGACAAAACAGTAACTTAATATTTTTCATATTTATCATATGTATAAACAAGCATTCTCATTACCTTTCTTTCCTGCTCATTCCGTTGCGTTGCCTTATCACCACCAAAAACGGGTCAAAAACCGGCAATGAAAATCATTGTCACGACAAAACTTCGATGATAAGTTTCTCACAATCAAATCACATGCAGTCACAAAATGATTTATTGTGATTTATTCATTCAAACCAAACTCAGATGAGGGAATACAATGAGCAAAGTAGAAACGATCAGCCGCGAATCCTGGATCCTCAACACGTTCCCGGAATGGGGCACCTGGCTGAACGAAGAAATCGAGCAGGAAAAAGTCGCGCCAGGCACTTTTGCGATGTGGTGGCTGGGGTGTACGGGGATTTGGCTGAAATCTGAGGGCGGCGCGAATATTTGTGTCGATTTCTGGTGTGGCGTGGGCAAGCAAAATCACAGCAGCCCGCTGATGAAAACCGGCCACCAGATGCAACGCATGGCAGGTGTGAAGAAGCTGCAACCGAACCTGCGCACCACGCCGTTTGTGCTTGATCCGTTTGCGATCAGACAGATCGACGCCGTCTTGTCGACTCACGATCACAACGATCATATTGATGTGAACGTTGCAGCCGCCGTGATGCAAAACTGTGCTTCCGATGTGCCGTTTATCGGCCCGCAAACCTGCGTGGATTTATGGATTAGCTGGGGCGTGCCGAGAGAACGTTGCATCGTGATGACGCCGGGCAAAGTGGTGAAAATCAAAGATGTGGAAATCCATGCGCTGGATTCTTTCGACCGCACCGTGCTGATCACCCTGCCTGCCGACCAGAAAGCAGCGGGCGTTCTGCCGGATATGATGGATCAGCGTGCAGTGAATTATCTGTTCAAAACGCCGGGCGGAAACCTGTATCACAGCGGCGATTCCCACTATTCCAACTACTACGCAAAACACGGCAACGAGTACAAAATTGACGTCGCACTCGGCTCCTACGGCGAAAACCCGCGCGGCGTGACCGACAAAATGACCAGCGTCGATATGCTGCGTATGGCGGAATCGCTGAATACAAAAGTCGTGATCCCGTTCCACCATGATATCTGGTCGAATTTCCAGGCCGATCCGCAGGAAATCCGTGTGCTGTGGGAGATGAAAAAAGACCGCCTGAAATACGGCTTCAAGCCCTTTATCTGGCAGGTTGGCGGCAAATTCACTTATCCGAATGACAAAGACAATTTCGAATATCACTACCCGCGTGGATTCGAAGACTGCTTTACGACAGACACCGACTTACCGTTTAAATCATTCCTCTAAAACATGGTGAGAAAAGGCGGAGACTATTCTCTCCGCCTTTTCAGAAACAATGTTATTCGCATTACTGCTCGTTTATAATCACGCGGTAATCATCTACTTTCGGATTTCCCCGCGGAGACACCATGACAGAGCCACAACGCCACAATGCCATCCTTGATCTTTTGCAGCGTCAGGGCCAGATTTCTGTCGCAGATGTCATTGATCATTTTGATATTTCACCGGCCACCGCGCGCCGTGATATCACGAAACTCAATGAGTTGGGGAAATTGCGCAAAGTGCGCAACGGCGCTGAAGCCGTTAACCAGCCACGCCAGAACTGGACTCCGCTTAATATTCACCAGACCCATAATCTCAACGAAAAAATGCGTATCGCCAAAGCCGCGGCCGAATTGTGCCAGCCGGGCGAAAGCGTGGTGATTAACTGCGGCTCGACCGCGTTTTTGCTCGGGCGCGAGATGTGCGGAAAAGACATTCAGGTGATCACGAATTATCTGCCGCTGGCCAATTACCTGATTGAGCAGGAACACGACAGCGTGGTGATCATGGGCGGTCAGTACAATAAAAGTCAGTCGATTACGCTGGCGCCGCAGGATGGCGATGCAAGCCTGTACGCCGGTCACTGGATGTTTACCAGCGGCGCAGGGCTAACCACCGATGGCCTGTATAAAACCGATATGCTGACGGCGATGGCAGAACAGAAGATGCTGAATTACGTCGGAAATCTGGCAGTGCTGGTCGACAGCAGTAAAGTCGGGCAACGCGCGGGTATGCTTTTCAGCCGCACGGAACAAATCAATGTGCTCATCACTGGCAAAGAAGCTGACGGTGAAATTATTGAAAAATTACGCCTCAAAGGCGTGAAAGTGATTCTGGTTTAACCTTTATCCCTGCAATCCCTCTGGTCTTCGTCAGGCAATTATTGGGTAGAATGGCGACATAACATTTTATGAGGTTCGATCAGAATGGAACAATTTGAAGCAATCAGCGTTGAACAGGCGCATACCCGCCTGAAATCCGGCGAAGCGGTGATGGTCGATATTCGTGACCCGCAAAGTTTTGGTGCCGCACATGCGCCCGGTGCATTCCATCTGAGCAATGAAAGCATGCGCGCCTTTATGGAACAGGCCGATGCTAAAACGCCGGTTCTGGTCATGTGCTATCACGGCATCAGCAGCCGTGGCGCGGCACAATTCCTAATCAGTCAGGGATTTGAGTCGGTTTACAGCGTTGACGGCGGCTTTGAAGCCTGGTCACAAACCTTCCCGCAAGATATCGAAGCCTGATCCCCCTCTCCGGCGCAGACTATAGCCTTTATAAACCAAGCCTTTATAAACCGGGTCTTTATAACCAGGCTATCCGGTTTGCGCCGAAAATGTTCTTAAGCCGAAAAGGCTACCGTTCTCCAGTGTTGATATAATTTCTGCCTACTATCGACAGGATTTCAAGATGAAACAACTGAACAAAACTCGTTCTTTGGGTATGCGTACGCTCGCCGTTCACGGTGGCCAGCAGCCGGATGCCCAGACCGGTGCCGTCGCGACCCCCATTACCGCTTCTTCCGCGTTCTCGTATCCGGATTTTGACAGCGGCGCACGTCGCTTCAGCGGTGAAGAGCCGGGCTATATGTACAGCCGTTTTGCTAACCCGACGGTGACCGTTTTCGAGCAGAAACTGGCCGCGCTGGAAGGCGCAGAAACCTCCGTGGCCTGCGCCAGCGGCATGGCGGCGATCAGCGCAACATTATTTGCCCTGCTGGTGCCGGGCGATGAAATCATTCAAGTCGGCACGCTGTACGGCGGGACCGAAGGCGTGGTGCGCAATCTTCTGCCTCGTTATGGCATCAGACCGGTACACGTCCCGAACGTCGGCGAACTGGAAGCGGCTTTCACCAAAAACACCAAAGTGGTGCTGGTTGAGACACCGGCGAATCCGGGTCTGGACATTGCCGATCTGGCAGAAATCGCACGTTTATCCAAAGCAGCAGGCGCAATCAGCGTGGTGGATAACACTTTCGCGACGCCTTACCTGACACGTCCGCTGGCGCTGGGCATTGATATCGTTCTTCACTCGGCGACCAAATACATCAGCGGTCACGGCGATGCGACCGGCGGCGTGGTGGCCGGTTCTGCGGCATTAATTACACCAATCCGCACGCTGAGCCTGAAACAGTTCGGCGGCTGCCTGAGCCCGTTCGAAGCCAGCTTGCTGATCCGCGGCCTGAAAACCCTGCCTTTGCGCGTGGAAGCCAGCTCGCTGAGCGCGCAGGCGGTAGCGGAATTCCTCGACGGTCACAGCGCAGTGGAAACGGTATTTTATCCGGGGCTGCCGGAACATCCGGGCCATGCCATCGCAGCGCGTCAGATGAAACTGTTCGGCGGGATTATGGCGATTGAGCTGAAAGGCGGGCTGAACGCCGCGCGGACTTTTCTCGATAAGCTGAACATTATTACGCAGGCGGTTTCCCTCGGCGATACCGATTCGCTGGCCTGCCATCCGGCCTCAACAACTCACAGCGCCGTCGCGCCGGAAGTCCGCCGTCAGAGCGGGATTACCGACGGTCTGGTACGCATCAGCATCGGTATCGAAGACACCGACGACCTGATTGCCGATCTGGAACAGGCGCTGGAAGGGCTTTAATTTTCTGTTCCTTTAGCGTGTCACATCACATCCGCGACACACCAATGTGTAATTATTATGGCGATATTCATGTAATATCGCCATAATATTGACAGTTTAGTTACCACATTGGCTGCCTCCATGCCCAGAAAAACATCTCCGTTACTGCCCGCGACAGAATCATTATTAATGGCGTTTGGCGATCGTCTACGTCTGGCGAGATTTCGCCGTAAGCTGACGGCGGCGCAGGTCGCAGAGCGTGCGGGGATGGTTCCCATGACGCTACGAAATCTCGAGCGTGGCAGTGTGGGTGTGACTATTGGGGCTTATCTCGCCGTCATGCAGGTATTAGGAGTGGAAGAAGATTTAAATCTTCTGCTAAAAGATGATCCCTACGGGCGTCAGTTGCAGGATGCCAAGCTATTGCCCGGCAAACCTGCGTCACGTAAATCTCGTGCCAAAAAAACGCTTCCGAACGAGGTTTCCGATCCCCGGCCTTTTAATCACGATGAACCTGATGCGCAAAGTGGCTGGGCGGATGAAGATTTCCTCAGCGCAGAATCTTTAGCCTTACTGCTCAGCAGTGATGAAAAGACGGACAAGGATAAGAAAAAAAGGACTAAAAAATGACGGTAAGGATAGCCGTATATGCTGACTGGGAGCCACTTGTTGCGCCTTTGCGCCTCGGTTTCCTGAATGTGCATCAGGCCGCCGGGCGTGAAGTGTTTTCATGGGAATTCGATCATCAGGCACTGGCACATCCGGACCTCGCTAATCTCCAGCTCGATCCCCGCATTGGCTTGTTCACCGGCCCGCAATACCCTTCACAAGGCCAACACATTTTCGGCGCTTTCGCCGATACCAGCCCTGACCGCTGGGGCCGGTTATTAATGAAAAGGCGGCTGGAACGTGAAAAACGTGCAGGAGTCGCGATGGCCACACGGCGACTGCATGAATCCGACTATCTGCTCGGCGTTCATGATAATTACCGCATCGGTGCGCTGCGCTTCAGGCTTAATGATGAAGGCCATTTTCTGGATGACCGGCACGATGTCGCCGCCCCGCCTTTTATACAAATTCGTGAGCTGGAAGCCGCCAGCCTCGCGCTGGAAAAGGACAGCGAAAATCTGGCCGCTGGCGCTGATGAATGGCTTCGGTTGCTGATTGCACCGGGCGGCTCGCTCGGAGGCGCACGTCCCAAAGCCAGCGTTTGTGCGCCGGATGGTCACCTCTGGATCGCAAAATTCCCCAGCATCAATGATGAATACAACGTTGGCGCGTGGGAGCTGGTCGTCAATACGCTGGCAAAAGCCTGTGGCCTGAACGTGCCCGAAAGCCTTGCCCGCCGTTATGCCAATCCCCATCACTGTTTTTTAGTTAAACGCTTTGACCGAACATTGCAGGGCAAGCGCAGACACTTCGCTTCGGCGATGACTCTGACCGGACACCAGGATGGCGCTGACGCGTCCACCGGGGCCAGTTATCTTGAACTGGCTGCTGTGCTCATTAATCAGGGCGCACAGCCGAACAGGGATTTACGCGAACTGTGGTCGCGAATCGTTTTTAACTTGCTGGTTTCTAATACTGACGATCACCTGCGCAATCATGGTTTTCTGCTGGAACCGGGAAAAGGTTGGCGGCTTTCACCGGCGTATGACATGAATCCGGTGGCGCAAAGTGCAGGATTAAAACTGAATATCAGCGAAGCCGATAACGCTATGGATCTGGATTTAGCGCTTTCTGTCGCGCCCCTATTTCGGGTTTCAAACAGTGATGCACAGGAAATTATTCGTCACTGCCAGCAAATTGTCAGACAGTGGCCGACCCTTGCCAGCAAAATTGGGGTGTCTTCCCGTGAGCAAAATGCGATGTCGTCAGCATTTAGGTTAGCATGAGCCTGTTAACCATGATGATGCTGACAGATAATCAGATGACGAAAACATCGCTATGTGAAATGAAATTTACAAATCAAACAATTAGGGAAATCACTTAACGCTATGGTGCGCATTCTTAACCTGAACAACCCTCGCCTGGCTCAGGCCTTTGTCGATTACATGGCAACACAGGGTTTTACGCTGACGATTAAACACGAAAGTCAGGAAGTCCAGCTCTGGCTGGAAGACGAATCACGTCTGGAAGAGGCCGAGAAGCAGGTCGCGCTGTTTGTTCGTGACCCGCTGCACCCTCGTTATCAGGCCGCCAGCTGGCAAACCGGCAAGGCGCAGCCGGGTTTGCGGATGTCGCATACCCCCTTTATGAAAACGCTGCGCAGCCGTGCAGGCCCGCTGACCATCGGCATGATCGTGCTGTGTATCGCCGTCTATATTCTTCAGCAAATGGTCGGTTTTGAGCAGGTCATGAACTGGCTGGCATGGCCGGACAGCTCGCGGTATTTGCAGGTCTGGCGATGGTTTACGCCTGCGCTGATGAATTTTTCCTTATTTTCATTGCTCATCAATCTGGTCTGGTGGTGGTATATGGCCAGCCAGATTGAACAGCATCTTGGCAGCGGAAAATTATTCACCGTCACGCTGATTGCCGCGCTGATCAGCGGCTGGGGCCAGTCGATGGTCAACGGTTCCTGGTTCGGCGGTTTGTCCGGCGTGGTCTACGCTCTGATGGGTTATGTCTGGCTGACCGGTGTGTTGAAACCAGAAAGCCGGTTGTACGTTCCCGGCGGATTACTGGCTATTTCGCTGATCTTCATGTTCATTGGATATGCGACAGGCGGTGCCGCGGTGGCGAATGCCGCGCACACATTTGGCCTGGGTCTGGGTCTGGTGATGGCATTTGTTGATACGCGCTTACCGCGCAAAAAACGTAAGTAGGGGATTTGGGTGAAACAAACACAACGCCATGACGCGATTATCGAGTTAGTTCGCCAGCAGGGTTATGTCAGCACCGAAGAACTGGTCGATCATTTTGCGGTCAGCCCGCAAACCATCCGGCGCGACCTCAATGATCTGGCTGAACAAAATAAAATCCACCGCCATCACGGCGGTGCAGCGCTGCCATCGAGTTCGGTCAATGCGGCCTATAACGACCGTAAAGTGATGTGGTCAGAAGCGAAAGCGCGCATTGCTCAACGCGTCGCAGGCCAGATCCCCGACGGTTCGACGCTGTTTATCGATATCGGCACCACGCCGGAAGCGGTGGCGTACGCACTGCTCAATCATAAAGATCTGCGGATTGTGACCAACAACCTGAACGTGGCGACGCTGTTCAGCGCCAAAGACGATTGCCGTCTGTTCCTCGCCGGTGGCGAAGTTCGCGCCCGCGACGGCGGTGTGATGGGGGAAGCGACGCTCGATTTTATCTCTCAGTTCCGCCTCGATTACGGCATTCTCGGCATCAGCGGTATTGATATGGACGGCTCGCTGCTCGAATTCGACTATCACGAAGCGCGAACCAAGCGTGCGATTATCGAAAACTCCCGCTGTGTAATGCTGGTGACTGACCATTCCAAGTTTGGCCGTAACGCGATGGTTAACCTCGGTAAAATGGATTTGATTCACTATCTGTTTACCGACAAACAGCCACCAGAGAGCGTGAAGCAAATCATCGACAAGTACGACGTCCACCTCGAGCTTTGCTGATTTTCGTGCCTTTCAGGGAGCGCCGCCTGCGCGCTCCTGCTTTATCTCCCTTCTCAGCCTCTGCGTAAAACGAACAATTTCGAAAAATTCCACGCGCTGTTGCGTTCGGTTTTGTCCTCACCTTGCCGTTTTGCGCGTTACTGACACAAAAATGTTACCTCCATCACGCATAATTGTTTTTATTTGGTTAACTCTTGGCTTGTTTGTCGAATCTCGATTACAATCGTGAGCGAAAACGAACATAAAAGAGCTATTGCGAACATCTGGAGGAAGATGACGTGGAAACCAAAGACTTGATCGTAATTGGTGGCGGTATTAATGGTACCGGCATCGCAGTCGATGCAGCTGGCCGCGGGCTGTCTGTTCTGCTGCTTGAAGCGCAAGACTTGGCCTGCGCGACCTCTTCGGCCAGTTCTAAACTGATCCACGGTGGCCTGCGTTACCTGGAACACTACGAATTCCGTCTGGTCAGCGAAGCGCTGGCTGAACGTGAAGTGCTGTTAAAAATGGCACCGCATATTGCCTTCCCGATGCGTTTCCGTTTACCGCATCAGCCGCATTTGCGTCCGGCCTGGATGATCCGCGCCGGTCTGTTCCTGTACGACCATCTGGGTAAACGTACCAGCCTGCCCGCCAGTAAAGGCCTGAAATTCGGCAGCGAATCGGTACTGAAACCAGAACTGACCAAAGGTTTTGAATACTCAGACTGCTGGGTTGACGATGCGCGCTTAGTCGTCGTCAACGCGCAGGAAGTCGAAGAGCGCGGCGGCGAAGTGCGCACCCGCACCCGCGTGACCCGCGCATGGCGTGAAGACGGTTTGTGGATGGTGGAAGCCGAAGATATTGATACCGGCAAAACCTTCACCTGGCGCGCCAAAGGGCTGGTGAATGCCACCGGTCCGTGGGTCAAACATTTCTTCGACGACGGCCTGAAGCTGAAATCGCCGTACGGCATCCGTCTGATCAAAGGCAGCCATATTGTGGTTCCGCGCGCACACAATCAGCCGCAGGCGTACATTCTGCAAAACGAAGATCACCGCATTGTGTTCGTGATCCCGTGGCTGGATGAGTTCTCGATTATCGGCACCACCGACGTGGAATATCACGGCGATCCGAAAGACGTAAAAATCGACGATAACGAAGTGAGCTATCTGCTGAAAGTGTATAACGACCACTTTAAAAAGCAGCTGACCACCGAAGATATCGTCTGGACTTACTCCGGCGTGCGTCCTCTGTGCGACGATGAGTCCGATTCTCCGCAGGCGGTTACCCGCGATTACACTCTGGATGTTCACGATCAGGATGGCAAAGCGCCGCTGCTTTCTGTGTTTGGCGGCAAGCTCACCACCTACCGTAAACTGGCCGAGCACGCGCTGGAAAAACTGGTGAAGTACTACCCGAAAGCCGGTCCGGCCTGGACGAAAACCGCCGTTCTGCCTGGCGGGAAGCTGAATGGCGATCGCGATACGTACAGCGCCAATCTACGCAACCGCTTTAAATGGTTGCCGGAATCACTGGCCCGCCGTTATGCCCGTACCTACGGCAGCCAGACGGAACTGTTCCTGAATGACGCGACCGGCATTGAATCGCTGGGCGAAGATTTCGGTCACGGTTTATATGAAGCCGAATTGCGCTACCTGGTCGAAAAAGAGTGGGTCTCACAGCTCGATGACGCCATCTGGCGGCGTACCAAACTCGGTATGTGGCTGGATAAAGCGCAGCAACAGCGTGTCGCCGAATGGCTGGAAACACACAAACAGCAGAAGAAACATCTGTCGCTGGCGTCGTAAAAATTATTTATGAAACACGTAAATCCCTGACCTTGCGTCGGGGATTTTTTTATCTGCACCCCTTCACTTTTTCTGCTTTCCCCACACCTGTGAACCGCCTCACAACGCACTTCCCTTTTAACGTTTAGCTTCGTTCATCTGATTGATTTATTTGTATTTATGTCGTGAATGAAACGATTAATACCTCACCTTCAAATCAATCATTCCACGGACGCCTGACCTAAAAGGATTTACTCATGACCGGATTTCCTGCCGCACGGCAGTTCGATATGACCGCCATCGGCGGCCCGATTGTTCAGGGTTCTCTGGGCGTGATGATTGGCGCACCGACCGGCGTGGCTTGCTCGGTTTGCCCCGGCGGTGTGGTGGTAGGCAACCCCGTTAACCCATCCCTCGGTGCCAAAGTCCTGCCCGGCGAGACCGATATCGCGCTGCCCGCTTCTTTGCCTTTTGTCCTTTCGCGTGCTTACAGCAGCTATAAAACTGGCACGCCTGCGCCGGTCGGGATGTTCGGCCCCGGCTGGTCGGCGGCGGCGGATATCCGCCTGCAAATCCGCACCGATGAACTCATCCTTAACGACAATGCCGGGCGGAGCATTCATTTTCATCACCTGCCGCCGGGGCATATCGCCTTCAGCCACAGCGAAAATCTCTGGCTGGCGCGCGGTGGTGTTGATACGCAAATCGGGGCGCATCCGCTCAGTAAGTTGTGGCTAACGTTGCCGGACGAACTGCGCAACAGCCCGCATTATTACTTCGTGACCAATGACGCCACCGGGCCGTGGTGGATTTTAGGCTGCGTGCAGTTGCCCGAAACCTCAGAAGACGTATTGCCGCGACCGTTGCCGTCGTCACGTGTGCTTTTTGGTTTGTGCGACCGCTTTGGTCATCAGCTTAATTATCGTCGCGACACGGAAGGTGAATTTGCCGGGCAGATTACCGGTATCACCGACAGTTGCGGGCGGCGCTTTCGCCTTGAGCTGATAACAGTGCCGGACTTCAAACCCGCGCCGGATAACGGCTGGGGCTCGGACTGCGGCGTACGGCTTGCCGCCGTCTGGCTGACGAAAGATTTAGCGTTTCCGGACTTGCCGGCCAGACCGCTGGTGCGCTACGACTTCACGCCACGCGGCGAGCTGAAAACCGTGTATGACCGCGCGGGCGAAGTGGTTCGCAAGTTTGACTGGCACAGTGAAAATACCGGCCTGATGATTGCCCACCGCTACGCCGGACGCCCGGCATCCCGCTACGTTTACGACGCGTCCGGAAAAGTCATTTCGCAGGTCAATCCCGGTGGCCTGAGTTATCAGTTTGAATACTCCAAAAACCTGACCCGCGTCACCGACAGCCTCGGGCGTTTACGCGTCTATCATTTCGAAGGCGAGCAGGGACTTCGCCGCGTGGTCAGACTTGAGCAGGCAGACGGCAGCTGCACGCAAAGCGCGTTCAACAACCGCGGCCAGCTGATATCCCAGACCGATGTCTCCGGGCGCACCACCGAATTTCATATCAACCCGGCCAGTGGCACGCTGGGCGCGATTTTGCATCCGGGCGGCGAAAAGCGCAGCCAGTTCAACTACAACCCGCAGGGACAACTGGTTTGCAGCACCACGCCCGACGGACGCCGCGTGAGCAGGGAATATGATGCACTGGGACGTCTGACCGCTGACACCGACGCGCTGCACCAGACCCGTCGCTATCATTACGCCGACGATAAAAGTGCACAGCCCAGCGCCACCGAAGACGCGGCGGGCGGGCGTCAGACGCTGGAATGGAATGCCGCCGGTTTGCTGGCCGCTTTCACTGACTGCTCCGGTTTCAAAACGACTTACCGCTATAACCGCGACGGTCAGCCGCTGGAAATCCTGCACGAAGTAGGAATGAAAACCCGCTTTGCGTACGATGCGCGCGGACGTCGGATATCGCGTGAAGATGCCAGCGGAGCAAAAACACACTGGGAATATAACGCCGCCGGAGACGTCATCACCGTCACCCGACCGGACGGCAGCCAGAGCACGCAAACCTATGACGAGCGCGGTAATCCAACCGCACAAAACGAAGGCGGGCTGACCCGTCAGACTGAGTTCGACAGCGCCGGAAGGCTGATGCGGCTGGTTAACGAAAACGGCGCTGACACGAAATTCAGCTACGACGTCATGGACCGGCTGATTCAGGAGGTTGCCTTTGACGGGCGCGTGCAGAGTTATCAGTACAACATCGCCGGTCAGCTAATCCGCAGCGACGATGCCGGGCTGATGACGCACTGGCATTACGATGATGAAGGCCAGCTTATCCGCCAGCAGCGCCCCGAAACGAACGACGGTCCGGACGACGTGCTCTGGCAGTATGACGCCGCCGGGCGCGTCACCGAAACCGCCCACCGCAGCGAAACCCATCTGGTCAGCGTGCGCTTTCAGTACGACGCGAATGACAACCTTAACGGCGAACGGCAGATAATCCGCAACGCCCACGGAGACCTGCTCTGGCAGCACACCGCGGTGCGCGGCTTCGACGTGCGCGGCTTTGAATCCGCCGTCCGCTACGACGGCCTGCCGGAAATCCGCTGGCAAACTTACGGCCCCGGCCATCTTCTGGGCGTAAAACTCGGCGATGACGTGCTGCTGGAAATCACCCGCGACAGGCTTCACCGCGAAACTACGCGCCGGTTCGGCGACGGCTGGCAGAGTGAAAATGTCTATTCACTCACCGGACAACTCGCCGCGCAGCACACGCCGGACGTCGGCCATCCGAACCTGAAACGCCATTACCACTACAACGCCGCCGGTCAGATGACGCAGATGACCACCGGCCTCGGCGACCATCATTACGCCTATACCCCGGCCGGACGACTGAACAGCGTCAGCTCGCCGGACGGTTTTCTCGCCACCTTCACCGACGCTGCCGGTAACCGCAACTGCACGCACCCCGACCTGAATACGCCGTCCGCCGACACGCTGCCGGTCTGGTATCAAAACCGCATCCAGCGCGACGAAAGGTACATCTATGAACACGACAAATTTGGCAACCTGACGGAAAAACGCCCGTACCGCGCTGGCTGGAGGGAAGCACCGCGCGGCGCCATCAGCCACTTCACCTACGACCAGGCGCACCGGCTGACGCGTCTGAAAATGGAAGAGGAAGGCCAGATTCAGACGCAGGCGCGCTATATCTACGACCCGCTCGGGCGGCGCGTCGGCAAGCACGTGACGCAACTCCATCCGCAGTCCGGCGAAACAGAAACCCAGAACATCTGGTTCGGCTGGGACGGCGACCGCCTGGTGCTGACCGAAAACCGCGACACCCAGCTTCACACGATTTATCACCCGAACAGTTTCGTCCCGCTTCTGCGCGCCGAACACGCGCGCATGGAGGACAGCCACCGTTCGCTGGCAGAAAAACTCGAAGAGGAAAACGGCAGCGCGTTGCCGACCGAACTGCATCTGCGCCTGAATGAAATCGAAAAGGACATCCGTAAAAACCACCTCAGCGACGACAATCAGCAGTGGCTGCACGCCGTCGGCCTGAAAGCCGAAAACCTCGCGCTGTGGCTCGACCCACTGCCGCAGGGTGACGCACTAAAACTACATCTTTATCACTGTGACCACCTCGGCACACCCATTGCGCTGATTAATCACAAAACCAGCAAAGTGGAATGGAGCGCGGTCATGGACGTCTGGGGCAACGCGGTGGATATTTTCAACCCGTACAAACTGCGCCAGCCCATCAAAATGCAGGGGCAGCATTATGACGAGGAATCGGGGCTGCATTACAACCGGCACCGTTATTATGACCCGATGCAGGGACGGTATATTACGCAGGATCCGATTGGGTTGAGAGGGGGGTGGAACGGGTATATTTATCCAACGGATCCATTAGATGCCGTTGACCCATTGGGCTTAATGTTTTTGGCTGCATGGATTCCGGCACTAACTGCTGCCAGTGAAGGCGCTATAGTTAGTGGAACCATTGCAGGAGGTACGACCGCAGCGGGTTCTGCTGGCGGCGTGATTCTTGCGGGGGTAGCGGGAGCCGCAGTATTAACAACATCAGGTGACTCTGCTAGTTCTGGGGATTTGGCTAAGTGCAAGGAAAAGCGATCCTGCCACCCTTGCAAGACCACAAATGGCAGTAGCGTCCCTATCGGCACCATCGGATATAGAGTAGATTTAGTTCCTCCATCACAACCGCATTATCCATTTACAGGCAATCACGTTCATTTGTACAAGGCAAATCAAAATCCTAATAATTGTCGATGTTTTTGGAGTAAACTTGATGTTATAAGTCCCCCTCCGCCTCCTGGAGCGATCCCTCATAGCGAATTTGCGAGTTAATTATGCAATATTTAAATGGCGATACAGTTCATATCAATGACGAGGTTCAGTTATGGGAAGGTTGTCGCGGCATAGTTGTATGTTCTGTGGATACTAATGAATATTCAGATGAATATCCGGAAATAGAGTGGAGAGATGAGCTTGAAAAAGGAGTTTTAATTTTATCAGATCAAACGGGGCTAATACACTATGAAGAACCAGATCAGGATTTAATTCTAATTAAAAGAGACTCAATGCAATATAAAAGTTGATTTTTCAAGAAGATTTTCATTTGTGGGAAATAAATCTGGTTCGCTTGGAGCAGAGCCTCGGTACAGATGGGTTTGTAAGAATAAGCTCCCCATCAACCAACTAAATGTGCTTTCGATTAGGGTGATCATGAGTAATTATACACTACCGTATAAGGTTCTGTATTTTGACCATCATGACTTATAGGTGCTGTCAATGAAATCATGAAGGAAGCGTTATACTGAAGGATTGCTAAATGATAAAATTAAACCAGCAAAGTCGAATGGAGCGCGGTGATGGACGTCTGGGGCAACGCGGTGGATGTTTTCAATCCGTATAAACTGCGTCAGCCCATCAGAATGCAGGGCCAGCATTACGATGAAGAATCGGGGCTGCATTACAACCGTCACCGTTATTACGACCCGATGCTGGGGAGATATATTACGCAGGATCTAATTGGGTTGAGAGGAGGATGGAATTTATATGCTTATGTAATTAATAAACCATTAAAATATTCGTATCCCAAAGGCCTATGCGTTGAAGATGCTTGTATTCTCGAAGGTGCAGCCGCAATTGCAATTTATGGTTTACTCATGGGAGCTGCTGGAAACCAAGGTAGTCAGGGGAAAGTAAATACTGATGACTATGGGCGAGCGGTTGATCCTGAAGCTGAAATTCTAACTGAAAATCATCAATATGGTATAAACCGAGGTGGCAATTGCACGCCTGATGACTTAAGCGCATTACAAGCAGAAAAAAACAAGTTATGTAATCAATCCAGAGCTTGCGCCCCACAGATGAACAGAAGTGAATTATTCAGACGGTATGAATTAAATTTGGCATGTGGTTCTGTCAGAAAACAGATTAATAATCAATGTTTCTCTGGAGGAGATAAAAATCATATGAATGAAGAAAACAAAGCTTATAAAACCGCAGCTGATTGCAGTGGACTGATGAAATGAAAGAAATTGACTTTATGAACAAGGGTAACGTGTTAGGTGAATTAAAGAGATCATTTATAAACGCCCTCCTCCCTAATTTACCTATCACAATGAAAGGGATGGATGATCCCGAAAGAGTTTTCAACTTCTTCTCAGGAAGGACCTGGATGGATATCATAAACACGTTAGATCTTAGCAAAGATGCTTACGCTTTAGATCTCGGGGTAGGATTTTTAGACAGAAAAGACTTCCTATATTACATACCTCTTTACATCTATGCATCCTTGTTAAATAGAACTGAGTTTCGGGTATTTGAAGCAGACTTCATCCAATACTATCTTTGCCCAGACCATCAGAATAGTGACTGTTTTTTAAATTTCGTCCTCGGCCTCACCGATGAACAACTTAATATTATATCAAGATTTATGAAATGGGAGTCTGATGTAAATAAATTGTCATTTGCAAAGAAAGCTTACATAGACTTCTGGGATTTGTATTTATAAAAATTCAAAATATAAAAACAACACTGGTGATAATCATTATACTTGCAATCTCCCGCGCTCTTTTTACAAAAGCAGCTGAAGAAAAACAACCCGACTGCGATTTACAGTTTAGGGCATATATACAATTATGGATTAGGCGTGAATCAAGACTATACGCTTGCCGCAAATTTCTATCTTCAAACTACACAGTTAGGATCCCCTGGAGCTAAAAATTCATTAGCATTATTCTATGCGCTAGGATTGGGAGGTCTTTCCCCCAATATAACTCAGGCTTTATAATTAATAATAGATTAAGCCAGGCAGGCTATCCGGCGTTGAAAATAAAACATACTGATCCAGAACAGGCAACTGAAAACTAGCGATGTGTCGTTTTATTATCGTGTCAGGTGACCGTATTTACGCTCACCTTTGATTAATCGAGTGGCAGTGACACCAAATTATATACAGAGTCTGGAAAATCCCCGACGGCTTGCCGGGGATTCATGTCAGCTTGTTTTATCTTCAAAACTTCCCGCTATAACTTCACCGGCTTAATATTCCAGATCTCATCCGCATATTCCTGAATCGTACGGTCTGACGAGAAATAGCCCATGTTGGCGATGTTATGCAGTGTGCACCGCGTCCACTCTTCCGGCAGTTTATACAGCTCGTCGACTTTATCCTGCGTATCGACATAACTGCGGTAATCCGCCAGCACCTGATAGTGGTCACCCAGATTCACCAGCGAATCGAACAGATTCGTGTAACGCTTTGGTTCGCCAGGGCTGAATACGCCGGTGGCGATTTGCGTCAGCACCTGATGCAGTTCGGCATCCTGCTCAAAGTACGAATGCGGGTTGTAGCCTTTTTGTCGCAGTTCTTCGACTTGGGGTGTGGTATTGCCGAAGATAAAGATGTTTTCCTCGCCCACGTGTTCAAGCATTTCGACGTTCGCGCCGTCCAGTGTGCCAATCGTCAGCGCGCCGTTTAACGCGAATTTCATGTTACTCGTTCCCGATGCTTCAGTTCCCGCCAGCGAGATCTGTTCGGAAAGATCGGCCGCCGGAATGATCATCTGCGCCAGACTCACGCTGTAGTTCGGAATAAACACGACTTTCAGTTTATTGCCAATACGCGGATCGTTGTTGATCACCGCCGCCACATCGTTGATCAACCGGATGATCTGCTTCGCGGCGTAATAGGCCGACGCCGCTTTACCGGCGAAAATCACCGTGCGCGGCACCCAGTTGGCGTCCGGCTCTTCCAGAATACGGTTATATCGCGTGATGACGTGCAGCACGTTCATCAGCTGGCGTTTGTATTCGTGAATGCGTTTAATCTGCACATCGAACAGACTTTTCGGATCAACAACAATATTCAGTTTCTGGGCGATAAACAGCGCCAGCCGTTTTTTGTTATCCAGCTTGGCTTTGCGGATCGCCTGCAGGAAGCTCGGATAATCCAAATTTTGTTGCAGTTCCGACAGTTCGCTGAGATCAGAACGCCAGGTCTGGCCGATGGCGTCATCAATGACCGCTGACAGCGGTTTGTTGGCCAGCGCCAGCCAACGCCGCGGTGTGACACCGTTGGTTTTATTGCAGAAGCGATCCGGGTAAATATGCGCAAAATCGGCAAACAACGACTGCACCATCAGATCAGAATGCAGCGCAGATACGCCGTTCACTTTATGGCTGGCAATCACCGCCAGCCACGCCATCCGCACTTTACGGCCGTTGCCTTCATCGATAATAGACACGCGCGACAGCAGGCCGTTATCGTTGGGGACTTGTTCCGCCACTTCTTTGAGGAAGTGATCGTTAATCTGGAAAATGATTTCGAGATGACGCGGCAGGATCTTGCCGATCATGTCCACCGGCCAGGTTTCCAGTGCTTCGCTCATCAGCGTGTGGTTGGTGTACGAGAACACCCTACACACGGTTTCCCATGCGTCTTTCCACTCGAATTTATGCTCGTCAATCAGTAACCGCATCAGCTCAGGGATCGACAGCACCGGGTGCGTATCGTTGAGGTGAATGGCAATTTTGTCGGCCAGATTGTCGTAGGTATGGTGCGTGGTGTAATGACGGTTGAGGATGTCCTGCACGGTCGCCGACACCAGGAAATACTCCTGACGCAGACGCAGTTCACGGCCCGAATAGGTAGAATCGTCCGGGTACAACACGCGCGATACGTTCTCGGAATGGTTTTTATCTTCCACCGCCGCGAAGTAGTCGCCCTGATTAAATTTACCCAGATTGATTTCGTTACTGGCCTGTGCGCCCCACAGCCGGAGCGTGTTGGTGGCGTCGGTATCGTAGCCGGGAATGACCTGATCGTAGGCGCAGGCAATAACTTCTTCGGTTTCCAGCCAGCGGGTTTTCACGCCCTCATGCTGGACGCGGCCACCGAAACGCACTTTATAACGGGTGTTGTAGCGCTGGAATTCCCACGGGTTACCGTATTCCAGCCAGTAATCCGGTGACTCTTTTTGCTCACCGTTGACGATGTTTTGCGCGAACATGCCGTATTCGTAACGGATGCCGTAACCGCGCCCCGGCAGTGCCAGCGTGGCCAGCGAATCGAGGAAACAGGCCGCCAGACGCCCCAGACCGCCGTTGCCTAAACCGGGGTCATTCTCTTCGCCGATCAGTTCTTCGAGGTCAAAACCCATTTCATCTAGCGCGCTTTTGAGGTCATCATAAATACCCATCGCGAGCAGCGCGTTAGAGAGCGTCCGCCCAATCAGAAACTCCATCGACAGATAATAAACCTGCCGGACGTCCTGTGAGGTTTGCGCCCGGTTGGAGCGCAGCCAGCGTTCCACCATACGATCGCGTACCGCAAACAAGGTGGCATTCAGCCAGTCATGCTGCGTCGCAATGGACGGATCTTTGCCGATAATAAACATCAATTTATAAGCAATAGAGTGTTTCAGCGCTTCGACACTGACTGTCGGTGAGTTGTAATTAAACGGTGAAGTCATAACGTTACATTCCCGGTCTGGTGAGCTATGTTCAGGGTTCAGGACAACAGACGGTTGTACAGCGTGAGATATTCCTGCGCTGCCACCTTCCAGCCGAAATCAATACCCATGGCGTGTTGTTGCACGTGTCGCCAGTGCTTAGGACGGCTCCACAAAACAAAGGCCCGGCGGATCGCATTTCCCAGCGATTTCCCCGTTGCTTCTTCAAAGACAAAACCACTGGCTGTTCCGTCGGCCAGATTTTCCAGCGCACAATCCACGACCGTATCCGCCAGCCCGCCGGTACGGCGCACCAGCGGCAATGTGCCGTATTTCAGTCCATAAAGTTGGGTTAATCCGCACGGTTCGAACCGGCTCGGCACCATGATGACGTCAGCGCCACCGATGATTCGGTGGGAGAAGGCTTCGTGATAACCGAGCTGCACGCCGACCTGCCCCGGATTATCTGCCGCTGCCGCCAGGAACGCCTGCTGCAACACGGCATCGCCCGCGCCGAGCAGCGCCAGCTGACCACCGCGTTCGAGCAAATCGGGCAACGCTTCGAGCACCAGATCCAGCCCTTTCTGGCTGGTCAGACGGCTGACCACGGCAAAAACCAGCCGCGAATCGTCAACATCCAGCCCCATTGCCCGTTGAAGATAGGCTTTGTTGATGGCCTTGGAACGCAAATCGTCAGCGTCATATCGGGCAGAAAGCAGGACGTCATCGCGTGGCTGCCAGATGGCTTCATCGACGCCGTTGAGAATACCGGTCAGACGCCCCTGCATTTCGCGTTCCAGCAGCAGGGACTCCATCCCGTAGCCAAATTCCGGACGCGTGATTTCTTTAGCGTACGTCGGGCTGACGGTCGTCACATGATCGGAGTAAAACAGCCCGGCTTTCAGGTAGGAAATCTGGCCGTAGAACTCCAGCCCGTGCATCTGGAAGAATTCACGCGGGATGTAAAGCTCATCGAGATGATGCGCGCCGAACAGTCCCTGGAATGCCAGATTGTGTACGGTAAAGACCGTGCGTACCGGCGCGTTACGGGCGCGGATATACGCTGACGCCAGCCCGGCGTGCCAGTCATGAGAATGCACAATGTTAGGCTGCCAGTGCGGGTCAAAGCCCAGCGCCAGTTCGCACGCCATCCAGCTCAGCAGGGCAAAACGACGATGGTTATCCGCATAAGCGAAAGACGATTGATCGTGATACGGACTGCCGGGACGGTCGTACAAACCAGGCACATCAATGATGTAAATACCCACGCCGTCGAAGAAGCCCAGTGAAAGGGTGACATGTCCGGCGAATGTCGCCAGCGTGCCGATAACTTTGGTTTCTCCCAACCCTTTTTTGATATCGGGGAAAGCCGGAATGAGTACGCGGACGTCAGCGCCTTCCGCAATCTGAGCGGCGGGCAATGCCCCCGCAACATCCGCAAGGCCGCCCGTTTTTAACAGCGGAAACAGCTCGGAACAAACATGTAAAACCTGCATTCGCGCTCCTGATTATCCCGGTCACCCCGGCGTAAACCGGGGTGACGAAAAATACTGCTCTCTAACGTGTCTTTATAGTTTCGCCAGCATCGCGCGCGTCACCAGTACAACGCCATCTTCCGAACGGTAAAAACGACGGCTGTCTTCATCGGCATTCTCACCAATCACCATGCCTTCCGGGATCTGGCAGGCGCGGTCAATCACACATTTGCGTAAACGGCAGGAACGTCCCACATTCACATCCGGCAAAATAATCGTCGAATCAATATTGCAGAAAGAGTTGATGCGCACCCGCGGGAACAGCACGGAATGCACCACCACCGAACCGGAAACAATACACCCACCGGCCACCAGCGAGTTCATGGTCATGCCATGACTGCCCGACCGGTCTTGCACAAATTTGGCGGGCGGCAACGGTTCCATGTGCGTGCGGATGGGCCAGTTGCGGTCATACATATCCAGTTCCGGCGTTACCGACGCCAGATCCAGATTCGCACGCCAGTAGGCATCAAGCGTGCCCACATCCCGCCAGTACGGCGGCAATTCGTCATTTTGCGTCACGCAGGACAGGCCGAACGGATGCGCGCGTGCCACGCCCTGACGGGTCATTTTCGGGATCAGATCTTTGCCGAAATCATGGCTGGATTCTTCGCTCGCCATGTCTTCTTCAAGCATCCGGAAAAGATAGTCTGCATTAAAAATGTAGATGCCCATGCTCGCCAGCGCCATGTCCGGATTGCCCGGCATCGGCGGCGGATCTTTTGGCTTCTCGACGAAACTGGTGATCTGGTAATCCTCCGTTACGCCCATTACGCCAAATTCACTGGCTTCAGAAATCGGCACTTCGAGACAGGCGACGGTACATTCTCCGCCCTTCTGTACGTGGTCGATGAGCATCCGCGAGTAGTCCATTTTGTAGATATGGTCCCCGGCCAGAATCACCACGAACTCGGCGTTATAGCGGCGGATAATATCCAGGTTCTGATACACCGCATCGGCGGTGCCTTTGTACCAGTGTTCAGTACTGTGACGTTGCTGTGCCGGGAGTAAATCTACAAACTCGTTCATTTCTTCATTGAGGAAGGACCAGCCGCGCTGGATGTGCTGAACCAGCGTATGCGACTGATATTGTGTGATCACGCCAATGCGGCGGATCCCTGAATTCAGGCTATTCGACAGGGCAAAATCAATGATGCGGAATTTCCCGCCAAAGTGAACGGCGGGTTTAGCCCGTGTTGAGGTCAAATCTTTCAGTCTTGAACCTCGTCCCCCGGCCAGAATCAACGCCACGGATTTTAGCGGCAATTGTCGCGCCAGCATCACCGGGTCCCGATTATCTAATGTCGCCATATATGACTCCTTCTTTTTTATAGTGACCGGCTCTGTGGAGTAAAATCTTGTAGGACACAGAGGGTTTTTGCTGCTGCCCGCCATTGCGAGCCTTCCATGACGCGCCGGGGTTCCTCATCAAAAAGCACGCTGTTGAACGGCGCAACCGGCTGCCAGTTTCCCGGCGGCAGATGCAGTTCAACCTCATGCAGTGAGGCATTCACGATCAACAACCAGCGCCGCGACAGGCAGATTTGCAGCCATTGCTGCGGCCCCTGCTCCCAGTCGCCGGTGCTCATCGGTTGCCCCTGCTGATTCAACCACTGCACGTCCTCACTGCCGTCCTGCCACCACCGGTTTTGCGTCAGCGCAGGAATTTTCCGGCGCAACGCAATCAGCGCGGAGACATAGGCCGTCAGGCCTTCGTCGGCATTTTCCCAATCGAGCCAGGTCAGCGGATTGTCCTGGCAATACGCGTTATTATTTCCCAACTGGCTGTTGCCCTGCTCATCACCGGCCAGCAGCATCGGCGTGCCCTGTGACAGAAACAGCGTCGCCAGCAACGCCCGCTGGCTGAGACGGCGTTGTCGCAACACCCCGTCAGACGCTTCCAGCCCTTCTTCGCCGTGGTTTTGGCTGAAGTTTTCGTTATGCCCGTCGCGGTTTTCCTCGCCGTTGGCCTGATTATGTTTCTGGTTAAAGCTCACTAAATCGCGCAACGTAAAACCGTCGTGCGCGGTCAGCATGTTGATGCTGGCGTAAGGTTCGCGCTGCGCGGGATTGAATCTGTCCGCCGATGCCGCGAGGCGCCCCGCAAACTGCCCGATGGAGATATCGCCGTGCAGCCAGAACTGACGCATTTCATCACGCCAGATATCGCTCCATTCGGCGAAGGGTGCCGGGAAATTGCCGAGCTGATAGCCGCCTGTGCCGATATCCCAGGGTTCAGCAATCAGTTTGATTTTTGAAAGCACGGCGTCCTGCTTAATCGCCTCAAACAACGGCGATTGCGCGGTGAACGCCGGCGTTCTGCCGAGAAGCGTCGCTAAGTCAAAACGAAAACCGTCAACGTGACATTCGCGTACCCAGTAATGCAGACAATCGAGCGTCCAGGCGATCACTTCATCATTTGTCAGACGCATGGCGTTGCCGCAGCCGGTCATGTTGTTGTCCGAGCCGTCGTCGTTGAGCCAGTACCAGCTCGCATTGTCGATACCGCGAAACGAAATACACGGCCCGTCGATATCCAGTTCCGCGCTGTGGTTGAACACCACGTCGAGGATCACTTCTATGCCCGCCTGATGCAGCGCTTTGACCGCTGATTTAAATTCACTCAGCGCCGACACACCGCCCAGTCCGCTGGCATAGCTTTGCTCGACCGCACAAGGCGCCAGCACGTTATAGCCCCAGTAATTACTCAGGCCGAGGCGTTGCAAACGCGGCTCATCGGCATGATGCTGAACCGGCAATAACTCAATGGCCGTCACGCCCAGATGCTGCAAATATTCGAGCATGACCGGATGCGCCAGCCCGGCGTAAGTGCCGCGGATCGCCGCCGGAATTCGCGGATGCTGACGCGTCAGCCCGCGCACATGCGCTTCGTAAATCACGGTTTCGCCCCACGGCGTGGCGGGCGGTTTATCGTCTTCCCAGTCAAACTTACCGGCGACGACCACTGATTTAGGTGCCACGACGGCACTGTCTTTATCGTCCGGTGCATCGGTGCCGCCGGTGAACCGCGCGTTATCCAGAAGCACGCCGTCAATCGCCCGCGCGCTGGGGTCAATCAGCACTTTCTTCGGGTTAAAGCGGTGCCCGTTTTGTGGATCAAAAGGCCCGTAAACGCGGTAACCGTAGCGCAGCCCGGCTTTCGCCTCGGGTAAAAAGCCGTGCCACAAATTGCCGGTCCGGCCCGGTAAAGGCAGATGCTGCTCGCTGCCGGTCTCATCAAAAAGACATAACTCCACTTTTTCCGCATGCGCGGAGTACAGGCAAAAATTAACGCCGTTATCTCTGAGATGTGCGCCAAACGGCGCGGCCTGACCGGTTTCAAGCTGTTTCATTAGACCTCTTCTCTTCGCAAATAAACGGTCGCCAGCGGCGGAATGGTGACGCTGATTGAATGCTCACGCTGATGATGACCGGTATTTTCACTGTAAACGTCACCGCCGTTACCGACGTTGCTGCCACGGTAGAAGTGCGAATCGGTATTGAGAATTTCGTGATAACGCCCCGGACGGCTGATGCCAATCCGGTAGTGTTCGCGCGGAACCGGCGTGAAGTTGCTGATGACAATGATCTCGCCGCCATGTTCATCGCGTCGCGCGAAGGCAAAAATGGAGTTCTCGTGGTCGTCAACCACCAGCCATTCAAAGCCGCGCGGGTTGTAATCAAGCTCATACAACGGTGCGTTGGCCTGATACGTCAGATTCAAATCACGTACCAGATGCTGCACGCCGCGGTGCCAGCCGGTCGGATCGTCAAGCAAATGCCAGTCGAGGCTGGCGTTGAAATTCCACTCGCGCCCCTGCGCAAATTCACCGCCCATGAACAGCAATTTTTTGCCCGGATGCGCCCACATGTAAGCGTAATAGGCACGCAGGTTGGCGAATTTCTGCCAGGTATCGCCGGGCATTCTGTCGAGCAGGGATTTTTTGCCGTGAACCACTTCGTCGTGCGAAAGCGGCAGGATGAAATTCTCGCTGTAGGCGTAAAGTACGCCGAACGTCATGAGATTGTGATGGTATTTGCGGTGAACCGGATCCAACTGCATGTATTGAAGCGAATCGTGCATCCAGCCCAGATTCCATTTGTAATGGAAGCCCAGCCCGTTGGCGTCCGGCGGCATGGTGACGCCGGGATAATCGGTGGATTCTTCCGCCAGCGTGACCGCGCCACCCAGCTCGCGCCCGATGGTCTGGTTGGTATATTTGAGGAAGGAAATCGCTTCGAGGTTTTCACGACCGCCGTAATAGTTCGGGATCCACTCGCCGGGTTTGCGGCTGTAATCGCGATAAATCATCGAGGCCACCGCATCGACGCGCAGGCCATCAATGCCGAAACGCTCAATCCAGTAAAAACCATTTCCCGCCAGATAGTTACGCACTTCATGGCGGCCATAATTGTAAATCAGCGTGTTCCAGTCCTGATGATAACCTTCGCGCGGATCGGCATATTCGTACAGCGCGGTGCCATCGAATTCCGCCAGTCCGTAGGAATCGCTCGGGAAATGCCCCGGCACCCAGTCGAGGATCACGTTCAGACCCGCGTCATGCGCGGCGTCGACAAACGCTTTGAAATCCATCGGCGTGCCAAAACGGCGGGTCGGCGCGTACATGCCTAACGGCTGATAACCCCAGCTGCCGTCGAACGGATGCTCGTTAACCGGCATCAGCTCAATGTGCGTGAAGCCCATCCATTTGGCGTAGGAAACCAGTTGCTCCGCCAGCTCGCCGTAGCTCAGCCAGAAGTTATCGTCGGTATGACGCCGCCATGAACCTAAGTGCACTTCATACACCGAAACCGGCTGATTGAGCGCATTGGCTTTCTTTCTGGCTTCTGAAAAAGGCACGACGTCCGGGATTTTCCTCACGCATGAAGCGGTGTCGGGGCGCATCTGTGCTTCGAACGCATACGGATCCGCGCGCAGGCTGACATGGCCACGACAATCAATAATTTCGAATTTATACAACTGACCTTCGTGGACGGCCGGAATGAACAGCTCCCAGATGCCATTTTCACGGCGCTGACGCATCGGATGGCGGCGACCGTCCCAGAAGTTGAATTCACCCACAACGGAAACGCGCGTCGCGTTCGGTGCCCAGACGGCAAAACTGACGCCATCGACATCATCGAGCGTTTGCGGATGCGCGCCGAGTTTTTCGTAGGGCCGCAGATGTGTCCCTTCCGACAGCAGCCAGATATCCAGTTCCTGCAACAAGGTGCCGAAGCGATACGGGTCGTCAATCACATGGAGAGTGTCGCCCCAGCGCACTTCCAGCTTGTAGCGGAAAGCACTTTTACGCCGGGGAATGAGGCCGACGAAAAAACCACGATCGTCATAACGACGCAGTTCAGCGACCTGCTTACCTTTTTCTACATCAATGACCCAGACCTGATCGGCATCCGGCAACAGCGCACGAACTTCCAGCCCGGCACTGACGGAATGCATTCCCAAAAGAGAAAAAGGATCAGCGTAATGGCCAGAGATAATTTGATTAATGACGTGCTGATCGGGAAGTACAGACATGTATTTCGTCCTATGATTAATTAAATCAATAAATCAATAAAATCAATAAAATCAATAAAATCATTCAGGTATTCAATACGAAACGTGATCCCAGTTTGCTCCCCTTTTTCTTGTCACTTTGTGATCTGACGAGATTTCGTTTTACCAAAAAATGCGTGATGGCGCGTATGTTCACATTTTCCAAATAAGTTTCTGTTTCAGCTTCTCAAAGAGGCAGAGCTCTTCTACTAAGCATAGACAAAGGTTGGGTAAATCAGCGTCCAGAAACCGATGAATTTTTCGCAAAATGAAATTCAGAGAGTTGCGCTGGGAAAAGGCGGATAGGCAGTGAAGTGATTGATGATAGAAATAAAAACGGGACACCGTGCTGGTGTCCCGTTGGGCGTAAATCTGGGGGAGTGATGCCGTTAGAGCAAAATGCGCAACATGCGACGTAATGGCTCGGCAGCGCCCCACAGCAACTGGTCACCAACGGTGAACGCAGACAGATATTGCGGACCCATATTCAGTTTACGCAAACGACCCACCGGCGTATTCATGGTGCCGGTCACGGCGGCTGGCGTCAGCTCACGCATCGACAACTCACGGTCGTTCGGGATGACGCGAACCCAGTCGTTGTGCGAAGCCAGCATTTGTTCAATTTCCGGAATCGACACGTCTTTTTTCAGTTTCAGCGTGAACGCCTGGCTGTGACAGCGCAGCGCACCGATGCGGACGCACAGGCCATCCACCGGAATGATGCTGGACGTACCGAGAATTTTGTTGGTTTCCGCCTGACCTTTCCACTCTTCTTTGGTCTGGCCGTTATCGAGCTGTTTGTCGATCCACGGGATCAGACCGCCCGCCAGCGGAACACCAAAGTTATCGGTCGGCAGCGTGCCACTGCGGGTCAGCCCCGTCACTTTGCGTTCGATATCCAGAATGGCAGACGCCGGGTTTTCCAGCTCTTTCGCCACGCTGTTGTGCAGCATACCCATTTGGGTCAGCAGTTCGCGCATGTGGCGCGCGCCGCCGCCGGAAGCCGCCTGATACGTTGCAACCGACGCCCATTCGATCAGATCATTGGCGAACAAACCGCCGAGGGACATGAGCATCAGGCTGACGGTACAGTTACCGCCCACAAAGGTTTTGATGCCTTTGTCGATACCCTGATGAATAACCGCGCTGTTCACCGGATCGAGGATGATTATCGCGTCATCTTCCATTCTCAGAGAGGATGCTGCGTCAATCCAGTAGCCAGACCAACCGATTTCACGCAGCTTCGGGTAGATTTCATTGGTATAATCGCCGCCCTGACAGGTGATGATAATGTCCAGCGCACTCAGTGCGTCCAGATCATAGGCATCCTGCAAGGTCCCGGACTGCCCCGTGAAAGAAGGCGCGGCCTGACCGTGCTGAGAGGTGGAGAAGAATACCGGACGGATAGCGTCGAAATCGCGTTCTTCAATCATGCGTTGCATGAGTACAGAACCGACCATTCCACGCCAGCCAACGAAACCTACATTTTTCATAATATCTGTCCTGCCCTGAGGGTGATAACGGCTTAAAAAGCTTAATACGCGTTTGCACTACACAGGGGCCTTTTTATGAGGCACCCTGCTCTGTTAACGCGCTGGTCTCCCACCTTACAAAATGTACTAAAAGTGGCAAGTGAATTTAATCAATAGTGCAGCCTTTAATAGCAGCACAGCTTATATCTGGCGTTTTTAAACCAAATTTGAGGTAGTCATGACCGAAATGATTTCAGCAACTATTTTGCTGTTTTTAATTATGGATCCGCTGGGCAACTTACCGATTTTTATGTCGGTGTTAAAACATCTTGATCCGAAGCGCCGCCGCGTGGTGCTGATCCGCGAAATGCTGATTGCCCTGATCCTGATGCTGATTTTCCTGTTCGCCGGGGAAAAAATCCTGTCATTCCTGAATTTGCGTACCGAAACCGTGTCGATTTCCGGCGGTATCATTCTGTTCCTGATTGCCATCAAAATGATTTTCCCTTCGGAAGAGAAAAGCAGCAGCGGCCTGCCTGCCGGTGAAGAACCGTTTCTCGTCCCGATGGCGATCCCGCTGGTCGCCGGGCCGTCGATTCTCGCCACGCTGATGCTGCTTTCGCACCAGTATCCGAATCAGATGAGTCATCTCACGCTGGCCCTGTTTATCGCCTGGGGGTTATCGATGGGGATCCTGCTGCTGTCGAATCTGTTCCTGCGCCTGCTCGGCGACAAAGGCGTCAGCGCCCTCGAACGCCTGATGGGCCTGATTCTGGTCATGCTTTCCACGCAGATGTTCTTAGATGGGATCAGGGCGTATTTGAAAATTTAGAAGGGTATTAAATAGACAAAATATACCCATGTGGGTATATTTGTATTTCGAATGTTCAGGGATGAGAACACGGATGAAAACGCTTTTCTGGATTGGAAGCAGTAAAAAAGATTTGGCGTCATTGCCGGAAGATATTCAGGATTCTTTCGGTTACGCCCTGCATCTGGCGCAAACAGGCAGCAAACATTGTCATGCCAAGCCGTTGAAAGGCTACAAAGGTGCAGGCGTTTTGGAAGTTGTGGAAGATCTGTCAGGTGATACTTATCGCGCGGTTTATACCGTGAAAATTGCCACCGCAGTGTATGTCTTACACGTTTTCCAGAAAAAGTCCTCAAGTGGTATCGCTACGCCAAAACCTGATATTGATAAGATCAACGAACGTCTGAAAATTGCTGAAGCTCATGCAAGAGGACAAATTTAATGAAAGACCCCATTGAAGTTGAAATCAGCAGCGGGAATGTTTACGCCGACATCGGCTTATCCGATGCAGAAGAAATGCTTATTAAAGCTCAGCTTGCTCAGAAAATCGGCGAGCTTATGCAGAACCGACGCCTGACTCAGGCTGCAGCCGCTAAGCTTTTTGGCATGACTCAACCGAAAGTATCTGCACTCCTTCGTGGTCAGTTCCGTGGGATTAGCGAAGCGAAGATGATTGAGTGTCTTAATAAGTTAGGCCGGGATGTGCAAATCGTTATCGCTGAGTCCCGGCAAGTCACTGGTACGTTGAAAGTCGTATTTGCATAAAACGGCGACACATTCAGATATTGTAAATAACAAAGGCGAGCCAGATGGCTCGCCGTTTTTGTTTCATATCAGGGGTGAATTCGTATCAAACCACCATCGACAGCAACAGGCATCCCGCCAGGCCGCACACGGAAATAATGGTTTCCAGCACGGACCAGGATTTGAAGGTTTCGACGATGCTCAGGTTGAAGTATTCCTTGAACAGCCAGAAGCCGGGGTCATTAACATGAGAGAAAATAACGCTGCCGGAACCGACCGCGATCACCATCAGCTCAGGGCTGACGCCGGTAGTCGCAATCAACGGAGCCGCGATACCGCCTGCCGTGATCGCCGCAACGGTTGCGGAACCCAGCGCGAGACGTAAAACAGCAGCAATAGACCACGCCAGCAGGATTGGTGATAAGTGGCTGCCATCCATCAGGGCTGCAATATATTTCTCGATACCGCTGTCGACCAGAACCTGCTTGAACGCACCGCCACCGCCAATAATTAACAGCATCATCGCGATGATTTTGATGGAATCGGTCACGGTTGCCATGACGTCTTCCATCTTACGGCCACGGTTCAGGCCGAAGGTGAAGATGGCGATCAGCACCGCAATCAGCGTTGCTATCACCGGGTCGCCGAAGAATTCAGCGTACGCCAGAACCGGGTGGCCTTTCGGCAGGATCATTTCGCAAACGGCGCGGAATGCCATCAGAATCACCGGTACCAGAGACGTCGCGACGCTCACGCCAAAGCTTGGCATCTCTTCTTCGGTAAAGGTTTTCGGATTGAACAGGCCTTCCGGCACCGGTTTATCGATACCTTTGAGGAAGCGCGCAAACACCGGCCCCGCCAGAATTACCGTTGGCACTGCAAGCAGTGAACCGTAGAGTAAGGTTTTCCCCATATCCGCATGGAAAATGGTGGCGATTGCGGTCGGGCCAGGGTGCGGAGGCAGGAAACCGTGGGTCACGGATAACGCAGCCGCCATCGGCACACCGACGTACAACAGGGGTAAACGCGCTGCCGCGGCAACGGTGAAGACCAACGGCAGCATCAGCACGAAGCCGACTTCATAGAACAGCGCAAAACCGACGATAAAACCGGTCAGCACGATGGCCCACTGAATGTGCTCACGGCCAAATTTGGCGATAAGCGTTGTTGCGATACGTTGTGCGCCGCCGCAATCCGCCAGCATTTTACCGAGCATGGCCCCGAAGCCCATGATCAGCGCCAGGCTGCCCAGCGTTCCGCCTACCCCGTTTTTGATCGACGTAATGACTTTATCGACCGGCATACCTTGCATAATCCCGACCGCCAGAGCGACCAGGATCAGCGCGATAAAGCCATTCAGCTTAAATCGGATCATCAGTAACAACAGCAGTGCAACGCCCACCGCTACAATAACTATTGGCATATTCTTCCCCTCATGCGGTCACCGTGGCATCGTGGCCAGGCGGGGTGACGCATTGTTTTTAATTTTCAACATGTTGTAGGAATTAACAGTGCAACGGGTACAGACCGCGACCGCTAAAACAGCAGTGCATTCCTTTGTGATATTAGTCACATCTCCATTTGTTACCGGTATCATGATACCGGTAACATGCTAATATTAGGACTCACTACGCAGTCGAAATGTTCATTTTGGGATAGAGATCATACTTATGGCAGGACAAAGCATCATTCTGATGGGCGTGTCAGGCAGCGGTAAATCCACCGTCGGCGCGGCACTGGCCCGTGAAATTAACGCAAAATTCATCGACGGTGATGATCTTCATCCCCGCGCCAATATTCAAAAGATGGCCAGCGGTACACCGCTGAATGACGACGATCGTGCGCCGTGGTTATTACGTCTGAATGACGCGGCTTACAGCCTGCGCCATAAAAATGAAACCGGTATTATTGTTTGTTCCGCGCTGAAACGCCGCTACCGCGACGCGCTGCGTAAAGACAACGAAGGCATGGTGTTCATCTACATGAAAGGCAGTTTTGACGTGATCGCCGAACGCCTGAAAGCACGTGCCGGGCATTTTATGCCGACGGATTTACTGAGAAGCCAGTTCGATGCGCTCGAAGAACCGGGCGAAGATGAGCCGGATGTCCTGCGCGTGAATATCGATCATCAATTTGAAGGGGTGGTCGATCGCTGCGTAGCCGCCTTGAAAACATTACAGAAGTAACTGGCTATCAATCGCGCCGCTGAGCCGTCGGTGTCGCAGCCAATTTGGATTCGGATGGAGCGCAGGCCCCGGAGCGTACACGCAGTACGTGAGGAGGACGAGCACCACCCGGATTCAAAGTGGCAAGTAAACCAGGCTCATGCAGACTAGATGCTTCCGCCTGCCGAGATGGTGAACCCTACATCCACCATCCTCGGTACGACTTCTTCGCCGCGTAATCTCGCCAGCAGGCGTTCGGCGGAAATCTGCCCCATTTTTTCGCGCGGCGTGAGTACGCTGGCGAGCGGTGGCTCCATCGCCTGTCCCATGTTGTGACCGTGGAAACCGGCAATCGCCATTTGTGACGGAATGCTCAACCCCTGCCGTAAACATTCAAAGAATGCGCCCGCCGCGAGGTCATCGTTGGTGCAGAAAATACTGTCGATTTGCGGCCAGTCTTTTTGCGCCTGACGCAGTAATTCCGCGCCGCCGCTGTAGCTCGATGACCGGCTGGTCATGACGCTGTAAGGCTCCAGCCCGGATTCACGCATTGCCTGCTCGTAACCCTGCTGTTTGATGATCGTACGCTCATCCTGACGCGCGCCGAAATACACCACATGCCGGTGCCCGTGCGCGATGATCTGCTGCGTCATCTGCCGCGCGGCTTCGAAGTTGTTAAAACCGACCGCCAGATCCACGCACGGCGAGACGCAGTCCATCATCTCGACGACCGGAATTCCGGCGACTTCGATCATTTTCAGCGTACGCGCAGTGTGATGACGTTCGGACAAAATCAGGCCGTCGATATTGTAAGAAAGCAGCGATGTAAGACGCTGTTCTTCGCGCTCCTGGCTGTAGCCGTAGTGCGCCAGCATGGTCTGGTAGCCGTGAATATCCGTGACACTTTCGATACCGCGCAGCACTTCGGCGAACACCTGGTTGGTCAGTGACGGCAATAACACGCCGATGGCGCGACTTTTGGCGTTCGAGAGAATATCCGGGGCGCGGTTTGGGATGTAACCCAGTTCATCGAGCGCAGCCGAAATCTTTTCCTGCAAGGCGCTGGAAACTTGTTCGGGATTGCGCAAATAACGGCTGACCGTCATTTTGGTGATGCCCACTTTGTCGGCAACATCCTGGAGTACGGGCCTTTTTTTCTTCACGTTTTTCAATGAACTGGATTAAGGGGATCAGAGCGTAATGGTAGCAAACAATCGCGCAGGCGGGTATCCGTTGCTGCGCGACATGAGACGTGGGTCAGAAAGGGATGGAAAGCTGCCCGCGCACCGGTGCGCCCGCGTTCGCTGAAAACTGTCCGGCCAGCAGCGCCATCGCAGTTTGCGCCAGCTTTTCCAGCGGATACGTGATGGCCGGAACGGCCGATATCCCCGGCGGCAACGTGCTGTCGAGGCTGAAAACCATCACGCTGCCGGGTACTGCGCGTCCGTGTTGCGCGAGCTGTCGCAGGGCGTCCTGCGCGCTGGCATCGTCCGGCACCAGCAATGCGTTAAATGGAACGTTTTGCGCCAGCAGCTGCGCCAGCGCCTGTTCGCCGCTGTGAACCAGCCGCCGGTCGTACGGCAACAGGAATTTTTCCAGCGCCTGATGGTAACCCTGCAAGATTTGCCCGGCGGTTTCGACGTTTTCTGCGTTAATCAGCGCAATCTGCCTGCGCCCTTGCTGCAACACATACTGGCAGGCGGTTTCGGCGGCAAAGCTGCGGTCAAAGTGAATACTGCGGTCGGAATCTTCATCCAGACAATCAATGGTAATCACGTTTTCCGGCAACGGCGGCAGTTCAAAGCGTGCGCCGATTACGATCATCGCATCGCATAATCCTCTGCCGATTTCGTTAACCGAATGCGCCAGACCCGCCGCATCCGTGGCGAATCTGAGCAGCAAATATTTCTGGTTCAGTCGCAACTCTTTTTCCAGCGCGTGCAGATAACCGGTGGACTGGTTGATGTTTTCTGCCGCGCAAATCACGCCGATACAGCCGGTGGACTGCGTGGACAGCGACTGCGCAATCACACTCGGTTTATATTGCAGCGTTTCCACCGCCTGCATGACAGCCAGGCGGCTTTCCTCTTTTACTCCGCGGCTGCCACTCAGGACACGGGAAACCGTCGCTTTCGACACGTTCGCCAGCCGCGAGACGTCGTTTATGTTTGCCATGCCGTTCCTTTGTTAATCGAAACCGTTGTTTTCAGACACGTTCGCAAACCATTCGCCGCTTTTCTTCACCGTCCGTTTTTGAGTGGCGAGATCCAGCTGCACAAAACCATAACGGTTTTTGTACGCGTTCATCCATGACCAGCAGTCGATAAATGTCCACATATGATAACCGAGACAACCGCTGCCTTCCTGCAATGCGCGGTGTAACCATTTCAGATGTCCGCTGACAAATTCGATGCGGTAGTCATCGTCAATCCGCCCGGCCTGTTCGAAGCGCAGTTCATTTTCCACACCCATGCCGTTTTCGGAAATGAAACAACGCGGATTGCCGTAATTTTCGCGCAGATTAGTGAGGATATCGTAGATCCCCTGCTCGTAAATTTCCCAGCCACGGTGCGGGTTCATTTTGCGGCCAGGCATCACGTAGTTATCGAAGAACCATTCCGGCATGAACGGGCTTTCAGGATTCACCATACTGTCGCGGCACTGGATCCGGCGCGGCTGGTAATAATTGATGCCGAGCAAATCCACCACGCCCTGTTGCAACAGCGCCGCATCGCCTTCCTGACATGCCGGAAGCTGGCCATGTTTTTTCAGCAACTCCACCAGTTCCTGCGGATATTCACCGCGCAGCGCCGGGTCAAGGAAACTGCGGTTAAACATCAGGTCAGCAATGTTTGCGGCTTTCAAATCCGCCGGATTTTGCGAACGCGGATACGACGGCGTGAGGTTGAGAATGATGCCAATTTCGCCGCCCTGCTGGCGGGCGCGGTAAGCTTTCACCGCCAGCGAATGCGCGAGCATGGTGTGATAAGCCACCGTCGCGGCGCGTTTGAAATCCACCACATTCGGATAATGGAAGTCATACAAATAACCGCCTTCCACCGGCACGACCGGTTCGTTGAACGTGAACCAGTGCTTCACACGGTCGCCGAACAGCGCAAAACAGGTATCGGCATATTTTGCGTAAGCCTCCACCACGTCGCGGTTTTCCCAGCCGCCCATTTCCTGCATCGCCATCGGCATATCGAAATGGAACAGGTTGATAAACGGCTGCACGCCCTGCGCCAGCATTTCGTCAATCACCTGATTATAAAACGTGACCGCTTGCGGATTTACTTCGCCCCGTCCGTTGGGGATCAGCCGCGCCCAGGAAATCGACGTACGGAACGTGTTGTGATTGAGCTGTTTCAGCAGCGCGATGTCCTCGCGCCAGTTTTTATAAAACGTCGACGTGTCCTGCGGGCCGACGTCGCCGTGAAAACGCGTCGGTTGCTGCGAATACCAGTGATCCCAGACCGTCGCACTTTTACCGTGGCTCAGGGCTTCACCTTCCGTTTGTGGCGCAGAGCTGGCACTGCCCCACCAGAACTCTTTTGGAAATGCGTATTTCATCGTCATCCTCGCTGTCCGTTGCTTTGCGTTTTAACTGTTGACCGGTACGGCGTTACCCGCCGTTTGGGCACCGGCCTTTTCCGCTTCCTGTTTCAGTAACGTACGTTCGTACGCTTTCAGGAACGGGTAATACATCACTGCTGATAACACCATACAGAACAGGCACATAATTACCGGACTGAATGCCCAGTTTGCGGCCCATGACGCACCAATGGGCGCAGGCGTTGTCCAGGGTGTGAGCGACACCACTTGCGCGACCCAGCCGAGTTTTGTGGCGGTATACGCGAAAACGGCGTTGAGCATTGGCACCAGGGTGAACGGCAGGAAAAACACCGGATTCATGATAATCGGCGTGCCGAACAGGATCGGTTCGTTGATGTTAAAGAAGCTCGGCACCACACCCATTTTGCCAATGGTCCGCAGATGTACGGCTTTGCTGCACAACAGCAAAATCGCCAGCGGCAGGGTCGAGCCGACGCCGCCAATCAGCAGATAGTGATCCCAGAAACCTTGCAGATAAATGTGCGGCAGCGGTTCGCCCGCCTGCAATGCGGTCTGGTTCAGCGCCAGATTGGTCATCCAGAACGGATTCATAATGCCGGTAACAATCAGCGCACCGTGAATACCGGCGAACCAGAGCACCTGACAGATAAACACCGAAATCAGAATCGCCGGCAGGGAGTCCGACGCGGAAACCAGCGGCGCGAGCAGATGCATAATCGCTTCAGGAATAATCATGCCGGTGGTGGACTGAATAAACAGATTCAGCGGATGCAGCGTGGCGACAATCACGACAACCGGGATCAGAATTTCAAAGGAGCGTGCCACGCCGGTCGGGACTTCTTTTGGCAGACGGATCGTAATATTGCGGCGTTTAAGCAGCGCATACACTTCGACGGCGTAAATAGCCGTCAGGATTGCGGTAAAAATGCCTTCGCCGGAGAAGTATTGCGTTGAAATTTGTTTGTCGTGATAGGGCGCGGCCACCAGCAGAAAGGCCATAAACGCCAGCAAACCGGTCATGATCGGGTCGAGTTTGTAATATTTCCCCAGGCTCGCACCGATACCGACGGAAATGAAAAAGGTCATCACGCCCATGCTCAGATACCACGGCAGCATCAGCTGTTCGCGGTATTTCAGCGAGAGATCCAGCCAGCCGCGCGCGAAACCGTTGGTGGTATCCGGCGAGAATGGCGGGAAAATAAAGACCAGCATGAACGACCCGATAATCATGAAAGGCAGTGCGGCGATAAAGCCGTCGCGGATCGCAATCACATGCCGTTGCTGACCGACGCTGCCCGCCAGCGGCGTGATGTGCTTTTCGATGACGTTAACCATCGCCTGATAAAGGCCACTCATACGCGGCTTCCTTCCTGTGCAATCAGGCCGAAGGCGAAGTCCAGCACGTTATCGCCACGCTGCATGCCGTAATCCATCATGTTGATCACTTCGACCGGAATATTAAATTCCGCCGCTCTTGCCGACAAATCGCCCTGCATGTAACGCACCTGTGGCCCGAGCAGCACCACCTGATAATCACGGAATTTTTCGTCAAACTCACTGGCTCCGAACGCATCAATCTGCACGTCTTCGCCACGCTGCGCCGCGACCTCTTTCATTTTGCGAACTAACAAACTGGTCGACATCCCCGCCGAACAACAAAGCATGATTCTTTTCATTTTTGCTTCACTCCCAGATGATTTATGTTCTGCCCGTTTCTCTTGCTGAGGGTATTTGAATCACTTTGGAAACCGGTTTCCATAGAACTCAAAGCAATGTGCGAAGGGGGTCAAAGAATTGCCGGTCGATTTGTTGCGGGTGTGAATGGCGTCACGAAGCCGAAAAATTCAGCAATGCAAACGCGGGGAAAAGGACTATGGGACAAAAACAACAAAGGCGACCGGAGTCGCCTTTAGCGTGGTGCCAGAAATCATCAGACCGGTGGCAGGTCAAACAGCAGAATTTCGCTATCTTCGTCGGCATGAACGGACAACGCCGTTTCATCCCAGATAGCCAGCGCATCGCTCGGCCCGGCTTTCTGCCCGTTAATGGACACGGTGCCTTTCACCACCTGGATCCACACGCGGCGTTCAGCCTGGATGGTGTAAACCGACTGTTCGTCTTTTTTCAGTGCCCAGCGGGACAGTTCCATGTCCTGGAACACTTTCAGCGAACCGTCGCGGGCATCCGGCGAAAGCACCAGCTGGCGGCCTTGCGGCGCGTCAAACATCCGCTGCTCGTAACGCGGCTCCAGACCTTTTTTGTCCGGAATGATCCAAATCTGATAAAGGTGCAGTTTACGGTCGCTGTTTCCGTTGTACTCGGAGTGCGTCACACCGGTCCCGGCGCTCATAATCTGGAATTCACCCGCCTGAATCTGCTCTTTGTTGCCCATGCTGTCCTGATGTTCCACGGTGCCTTCGAGCACGTAGGTCAGAATTTCCATGTCTTTGTGCGGATGCTTACCAAAACCCTGCCCCGCATCGATGAAATCTTCATTGATCACCCGCAGCGCGGAGAAACCCATAAAGTTCGCATCGTAGTAATCGGCGAAAGAGAAGGTATGCCAGCTTTCCAGCCAGCCGTGACTTGCGTGACCGCGTTCTTGTGCCTGACGTAAGTAGATCATGTTCAACTCTCCTCAATGTTTTCTCTAGTCTAGTCAACGCCTGAGAATAAGAAAGCGTAAAAACTTCACCCCTCTGTTCAAAAAATATGAACAAACGCAGATGATTAAATCCAAAGGATTTGTAGAAGACATGAGAAGGATTTGGAAAAGAGAAATAGAGTTTTTTCGAAATAGTTCGTGTTGTGGGCAAGATGAAAAAAGGTTTTTTCCAAAATAGTTCGTGTTGTGGGAAGGCGGCAAGAAAGTGAATCCCGATGAGCATACATAAGTATGTGATTCGGGTGAACGCACGCAGCCAACGCATCCACGGCGCGAAATATGAAGGAAAAAAGGATAAAAAAAAGCCAGCACCCGGCTGGCTAAGTAATACTGGAAGCAATGTGAGCAATGTCGTGCATTCATGGGGACCCGTTTGACCTTGGTGTGAGGCCATCCCCGGAACGCATGGCAATAATAATCATTATCATTCGCACTTGTAAAGCATTATTTTTCACCCAACATTCGATTGACTCTTATCCAATTCCTGATAAATGTAGAGGATATTCAAACAGTAACCACAAAAAGAGGAGTGTCGCCATGAGCGAAATAGTCATCCGCCACGCAGAAGCCCGAGACGCCGAAGCGCTTCAACACCTATACGCTCAGGTTCCTGTGTACAGCGACACCCTCCAGCTCCCTTATCCGCCCGGCACCCTATGGGAAGGCCGTCTGGCCAATCAGTCTCCCGGCAGGTTTGCGCTGGTTGCCTGTATTGACGGCAAACTCGTCGGCAACCTGACGCTGATGGTCGAAGATATCTGGCGACGCCGCCATGTCGCGTCTTTCGGCGTTGGCGTGGATACCGGCTTTCAGGGGCGGGGCGTGGGCAGCAAACTGCTCGAAGCCGCGCTGGAACTCTGCGACAAATGGCTGAATGTGAAACGCGTTGAGCTGACGGTTTACGCCGATAACGAAGCCGCCATCGGGTTGTACAAGAAGTATGGTTTTAGCATTGAAGGCCGCAGCCCGTGTTACGCCATGCGCGACGGCGAGTTTGTGGATACGCTGCACATGGGCCGCATCCACGGCGTTTAATCTGTTCTGACATTGGCGCGTGTTTAGCGCGGTAAACGCCGCAGAACCCGCGCCAACGCGATAAACACCCGCAACGCCACCCCCAATAAATCGAATCAATCCCGGCCTGCACCATCAGCATTCCCGCCAGCGGGCCGGTGATCTCCAGTGATAAATCCAGAAACGCAGAAAAGGTCGCCAGCGCGCTGCCCTTTTGGGAAATAAACACCACGTCCATTTATGGACATACAAAATAAAAATGAATAGGGGTATTATTCATTCACCAACCAGATAGTAAATAACTTATTTAACTTCAGGCATTATATTTCGGAGATATTACTGCGCGTTGATATTGTAAATCCGGCAAGAATAAAGATAATGACCGCCCGAATAATACCTTCGGGTAAATAAACCGTCCATATTTGTACGTATCTAATTACTTGACAAAATTCAAACATATTAAAGCCTATATTAAATCATGAGAAAACATACGCCATTTAAATATATAAAGATCGCCTTTTGTATTTTGATGAGCTTTCCTGTCTGCGCACAAGAAGGCTTCGTCCTTCCTACACTGGGCAGCCAGGATGTATTTTCAGACAAGGCACCGGCGAATAACACCGAAAACGACAGCCAAAGTATCGGGAAAAAATCTGAGCAGATTTTAACAAACGAAGCGCAGCAGGGTTTCCAAAACCTGAGCGTCGAAGGGACGAAAAGCCAGCTTTATCAGTACGGAAAAGGTACGGCGACGCAGGCCGCACAGTCGCACATTGAAGGGCTGCTTTCTCCTTACGGCCACGTTAAAACCACGCTGAATGTCGGCGATGACGGAAGCCTTGACGGCTCATCACTGGATTATTTAATTCCCTGGTACGCCGGTGAAAGCACATTAATTTTTAATCAGTTTTCCGCGCACAGTAAAGAAGGTCGCAATATCGCCAATATGGGCGCAGGCGTTCGATATAACGTCAATAAAGACTGGATGCTCGGCGTAAATGCTTTTTACGATTATGACATCAGTCGTGGTCACCGCCGGGGAAGTATTGGTTCTGAAGTCTGGACAAATTTCTTAAAGCTCAGCGGGAATTATTATATTCCGCTCTCGCAATGGAAAACGTCAAAAGACTTCGATAATTACGAAGAGCGCCCGGCTAAAGGGTGGGATGTGCGTCTCCAGACCTATTTGCCAGCGTATCCACAATTAGGTTCTTCGCTGGTTTATGAACAATATTATGGCGACCAGGTTGCGCTTTTCGGTACGGATAATCTTGAGGAAGATCCTTCTTCCGTCACGCTCGGCGTGGATTATACACCAGTGCCTTTAGTGACGATTGGCGCAGGGTATAAACAGGGGAATTCTGATGAGAGTGAACTGACCGCCAATATCAGCGTTGATTACCATATCGGTACGCCGCTTTCTAAACAGCTGGACGCTTCGGCGGTCAGCGATATGCGGACACTGGCAGGCAGTCGTATGGACTTTGTTGATCGTAATAACGACATCGTTCTGGAATATCGCGAAGTGAAAGATCTCGATATTGATGTGTACCTCAAACCGACGAATACGGCACCGCAATGTATTCTGGCCGATGACCCCGATCAGGCGCAGGCCTATGAAGGCTGCCACTGGACATTAAATGCCGATATTAAATCTCACCGTAAAATCGCGTCGGCACGCTGGGTGCCGGTCGGTGGATATTCAGCCGAAAATACACTGGGCTTACCGGCGCTGTCGCCGAAATCCAACATCAGTACCGGCAACAATAACCACTGGACGCTGACATTCCCGGCGTGGGTCAGTTCGAAAGACCCGCACGCCAACGAATACGATCTGGCGGTCACGTTTAGCGATGATAAAGGCGACAGTAAACAGTCCAATATTGTGAAAATTAAAGTATCAGAGGCTCCGGTCAGCTATCAGTTGGCGATTACCAACGATCCTCAAAGCGATAAAGCCGTGAAACGTAATGCAAACGGTAAAGATACCGTCGATCTGGAAGCCAGTGGCGCGAAAGTTTCAGGTTTACAAGGCGAAACGACGGCGCTGACGGGCGAAAACCTGAACATGAATTTCCATGCTTATGCCGTTTCGGATAAAAACCATGAGCACGAGATTAAAATCCACGCGTCAAAAGAGGATTGCGATAAGAATACCGGCGGCCTTTATTACGTGAATGCACCGGATAAAGGGAAATCGACGATTGCCAGTACGTTACCCGGTATTTTCTCCCTTATTGCCACACCGGAGAATAATGAAAATCAGCAAACTAATCCGGTTGTAGTGGATTTTAATGCCGGAAATAAAGAAATCGTCACGGCCATTGTTGATAAACAAAACCCGGATGTGAATCTGACGGCAACAAAAGGGAACCTTCTTTTATTAGGCCACGAATATGAATTCAGGGTGGCGTATGACAGTAATAAAAATGGTCAGTGGGATGCCACAGACCGGGAAACGATTTCTGATACAGACAAGACACCGATTATTTCCCTGGTGAATTACAAATGGCTGTTTGATGGAATGAATCCACAAGGCGAAAAAGGCGGTTATGCCGCCAGTAATACGGATAACCAAAACCTGGTTATTCCGCAAACCAATGCGCAGGCCACTGCGGTATTAGCATCGGCAGGAAAAAGCGGTGTTCAGGGATTTGAACTGAGAGTCGATTTTGAGTTATCCGATGCTGGCTCGAAACTTTTGAAGAGTCTCTCAGCCAATTAAACCCGTACAAATACAGTTTTAAACATTAACCGAATATAAACTTACAGAGTGATATTGATATGAAACGATTTAATAAAACCCTTCTGGCCAGCCTGTTATTTGTCGGCTGCTCACACATTGCTTTAGCTGATATGACAGATTCTGCCGGCCAGTTGATCGGTACCGTTCCTGTCATTAAAGGCACTGAAAGCGGACAAACCGATCACAGCGTGTCTTTCTCGAACGGTCACGAAAGTGGCTCAACCGAGGCGATGTCTCCGGGCGATAAAATCAGCCTCAATTATACGTTTAAAGACGCAGAAGGTGACATTGACGTCAGTAAAGCGACCATCAAGTGGTACACCACCAGCGACGGCAAAGGGGCCGATAAAACGGAATTAGCCGGCGACGGTCAGGATTCATACGTGTTGAAGGAAACCGATGCAGGCCGCTACCTGGGTGTTGAAATTACTGAAAAAACCTCAACAGGTATTCCATCAATGGGGCAACTGATTTCGATCATGGATGTCAGCGGCAACACCACCACCGATAACATTCCTGATGGTCCGGTTGTCGGCGGTACGATCGGCGTGATGATTGCTGATTCTGCGGCACCAACCGTTAACCTGATTGGTAAAGCCAACAGCGAACTGCTGGTTGGCCACACTTACCAGTTCAAAACCTGGTATGACGTCAACAATAACCATATCTGGGATGCCGGCGAGCTTGAAGCAACCAGTAATTACGCCTACAAATGGGTCTTCGACGGTACCAGCGCCACGACGCATACCGCTGGCGGTTACGCAGTATCTGCAACGAATAATAAAGATCTGGTTATTCCTGCGACGAATGCTCAGGCCACTTCTGTCTTCGCGACAGCGGGCGCAGACGGTGTTCAGGGTTACAGCCTGAAAGTTGATTACTCACCATTACTGAAATCAGTAAAAGCCGTTAAGTCCGTTAAGAAATAATTAACGTTGGAGAATAATCAGATTATCTAAAGCGTTACGTCAGGAAAGTTGGGCACGACAGTGCTCAACTTTTCACATCCTCAGAGCCATTGACTGCTCAAAAATCAGGATGAAATTATGTTTTCACAATATTTTAAATTATCAGGACTTTCTCTCCTGATATTAATCGCCTTCAATACGCAGTGTCAGGCAGAGGCAACAGAACCGCAGGCCGGTATTCTGATGACCGAAGCAACAGGTATTTTGCGTGGCACTCCTCCGGTCATCAAAAATAATACCGGAGAGAACAACAAAGTTGATTTCAAAAAAATCAGCGAGCATGACGACAATGACGAACTCGACGAAGGCGATATCGTCGCATTAACCTGGCAATTACAGGATAACGAGGGGGATGCCGATGCCACGTTAGCGTCCGTCGTCTGGACCTGCGATCATCCGACTAAAGGCACCCGCGTTCTGGCGACACAAGTTAACAGTTATACGATTACCTCCGCTGATTATGGCTGCAATATTGGCGTAGCTTTACAACCTGAAACTGAAACGGGTATTCCCCGCACCGGCGAAGCGCTTACGGTGGCGGATGTCAGCGCCTATGACGACGGCGATAATATTATTGAAGGGCCAGTCAATCCCCATTCAGTTAATTTCACGGATTATATTGTTGCACCAGGAACCAGCGAGAGTAAAACCGTCAGCCCGGATAACATCCTGAATACCGGTTGGGCCGGGGCGAAAGTTCAGCTGGAAACCGATAACCCTGAATCGCAAATAATCTGGGCCAGCAGTAATAAAAGTGTCGCAACCGTATCAGAGGACGGCGTTGTTACATTTCTCACGAAGGGGCCGGTTACGATCCAGGCCAGGAATGATAAAGCGATTGCCCGTATAAAATTTGATCCGAAGGAATTTTTTGACTTCAGCAGCGTCAAAATGAACTGGCAGGATGCAAAAAACTGGTGTGAAACTCAGGGTTATACGATGCCAGCCAGAGAGCAGTTATCAGTGGGGAGTGAATTGCGTGAAATACCCGCAAATTCCATCTGGCAGGAGTGGGGAGATGTCAGCCAGCAGGGCGCAAAAATGGGTTCCAGTGTTGTATGGTCATCCACAGAATGGGTTGATGCTGACAATGCCTATTATCTCTATTTTTCCGACGGACATATGACATCAAACAGCGAAACGGTGAAAGAAGGGGTTATTTGCGTAGAAGAGTAAAATACGCCGATTCGTTTGCTATTCGTTTTAATAGTCGCGCGGGAATTTTTTGAGAATTGCAATCAGTTTACCGTTCTCAATATCTATATATTCACCCTGGCGAAGATCGGACAGAATTTTCATCACCCCGCTCCGGGCCAGGTGAGTATGCTCGTGAATATAATTAAACACGCTGGTACGCAGCCTTTGCTCAGGCGGCATCATCTCTAATTCAAAAAGGAATGCACAAACGATCTGGTACGTCGATTTGCTGATCAGCAAATTGGTCCGGTATGCCAGGAAGTCGCTGAGGTACGTCTGGAAATCCAGCACTTCTTTGAAAAGCCGCCGTTCGCCGACGAGCTCCATTGCGCGGGAGTAGGGTAAAGACTCGAGCACAGCCCCTTTTTCACTTCTGAACTGATACAGGCTGTAGCGGAACGGCGAGCCCTGCATTCCAAATAAATTAGGCGCGGCAGCTCTGACAAAGCGCAAATTATCCGCCGTCCGGTAAATATTCAGCGCGCCCTCTAAAACCAAAATAACCCTTGGCTCTCCGTTCGCGAGCTGCAAATCGATAACAGAGCCTTTCCCCTTTGTCTCAATGGCCGTCGACTCGGTACGAAAAGCCGCGATGAGTTTATTTATCACCTCGGTCGGTTTTGACATAGGCGTTGAGAAGTCAGGAACTGAGTTTTTATCCATGTTGTACGCCCATCCCCTGAATTGTTAAGTATATCTACACACTATAGTCTGGCGCGGGCACTATACGGAAATAATTCAACGCCGAACAGGTTCCTTATTCTGTCATTTTGCTGACATATCACTGTCACACCGGCTGACTATGTTCAGAGGACTTCAACCGGAGGACATCCTATGTTCAGCATGGATACCCTGTTTCAGGATCTCGACCCGCAGCATAAAACCCCTTCCTGGCAACGCCGTCTCTTAAAAGCCCTGTTCCGCGAAAAAGAATTCCACCGTTTTGCTGAACAACATCAGCATCTGAAGGGCATTGATATGGCCGAACAGGTGCTTGAGCATTTTGATATTCGCTGCGAACTGACGGAACGCGATCGGGAGCAAATTCCAAGCTACGGGCCGGTCGTTATCGTCGCCAACCACCCGATCGGCACGCTCGACGGGCTGGCATTATTGCACGCGGTGGCCTCTGTTCGTCCTGACGTCAAAGTGGTGGCCAACCAGATCTTGTCTCTGGTTACGTCCCTCGGCAGCCTGATGATCCCGGTCGATAATATGGGCAACCGCACCCGCCGTAATCAGGTCACGCAGATGCAGGAACATCTGGCGAATCAGGGCGTGCTGATTGTGTTTCCGGCCGGTGAAGTGTCGCGCATGAGCTCGAAAGGTGTTCGCGACGGCAAATGGCACACCGGTTTTATCCGCCTCGCCGCCAAAGCGCGTGCGCCCGTGGTGCCGGTACATATCGGCGGCAGCAACAGCGCACTGTTTTATCTTAGCTCAATGATTTACCGCCCGCTCAGCACCTTATTGCTGGTTCACGAAATGTTCGGGCAACGCGGCAACAGCCTGACGCTGAAAATCGGCGCACGCATTCCTTATTCCAGCTGGCACGACGGGCAAATGACCGCAGGCGATCTGGCGGCGCGTTTCCGAAAACACGTTTATCGTCTTGGCAGCGGAAAGCCTGAGTTGTTTCATACGGAAACGTCCATTGCCCGCGCCGAAGACCGGGCCGTGCTGAAGCACGCACTGGAAGCCAGTGAAGTGCTGGGCAAAACGCCCGACGGCAAAATGATTTATCTCTATCGACGCCACGGCGAAGATTACGTCCCGATCCTGCGCGAACTGGGGCGACTGCGCGAAATTGCTTTCCGCGCCGTGGGTGAAGGCAGCGGTCGTCGCCGTGACCTCGACAGTTACGATGACGATTATTATCACCTGGTGTTATGGGATCCGCAGGCGCTGGAAATCGTCGGCGCTTACCGGTTTATCCCGACCGCCGAGCAGGTCGCCAGCAAAGGTCTGAACGGCATTTACAGCCAGAGTTTGTTCCAGTATGGCCACCAGATGGATCCGATTTTGGCGCAGGGCATTGAACTCGGGCGCAGCTTTATTCAGCCTGCTTACTGGGGCAAACGCAGTCTCGATTATTTATGGCTCGGCATCGGCGCATATCTGTCGAAATATCCGCAGACGCGTTACCTGTTTGGCCCGGTGTCAATCTCCGGCGGATTACCGCTGGCCGCGCGTGATTTACTGGTCGCCTTTTATCGCCTGTACTTCGCGCCCGCCCTGCCGCTGGCAACGTCGCGCCGCCCTTATCCGGCGTCGCTACCTGACGTGCTGGCACAGTTTTGCGGGGATGATTATCAGGAAGACTTGCAGCGCCTGAAACGTCTGCTGGCAAACCTCGGATGCAGTATTCCGGCGCTGTATAAGCAGTATTCAGAACTTTGCGAAACCGGCGGTGTGCAGTTCATCGATTTCGGCAGCGACCCGGAGTTCAATCACTGCATCGACGGGCTGGTGCTGGTCGATCTCAGCCAGCTGAAACCCTCAAAGTTCGAACGCTATATCGCCGTGCATCAGGCTGGTTTCTAAATTCGAAAGCAAAAAAAAGCGCCCCGGATACACAAAAAGGGGCGCTTTTCTTTTTAATGCGAATTACCGGGCTTTATTCACATCCACCACCGAAATGGTGTAAATAACAACAACGTTCGGCCCCTTATTATCCGCGTTTTCAACGGTGGAAGGCGGAATGACTACCTGAATCTCGCCGCCTTTGCGAATAAGCTTCACGCTGTCGCGCAGGACCGGCGGCATATTGGCCACGCGGAATATCTGATTAGCATTATCCACCTGCGGGCCATCAACAATTGTGCCGTCCACCAGTTTGCCCTGATAACTGACTTCAACCGTATCGGTATCCTTCAGCGCCTCGCCCTGACCTTTGTTTTTAACGAGATACAGCAGACCTTGTTTGCTTTTCTTCACGCCATCCTGTTTGGAGAAATCAGCCAGGAAGGCTTTATCTGCCGCACTTTTTTTATCGGCTTCCGCTTTCGTCAGAACTTTAACTTGTTCATCAAACGCCGTCAGCGTGGCATGAATGTCCTGATCGCTCATCTTCACCTGTTTATTAAACGTATCTGCGATACCCGCCAGCATGATGTTTTTATCCAGCGTGATGTGCAGCGCCTTCTGCTGTTGGATCTGATCTTCAATATAACGCGCCATCGCGACACCGCTGGCGTAAGCGCGTTTTTGCTCTTCGCTGTTTAAACTAAACTCGGGTTTCACCGGCGCTTTCGGTTCTTCTTTAACGGCAGGAGTGGCCGTGGCGGCCGATGTTGGTAACGTCGTCAGGGGTGCCGGGGTTTCAGTAACAGCAGGTGCCGGTACGGCAGCCTTATCAGACTCAGGCTTTTCGAGTTTTGCCGGAGCAGGTTCTGCAACAACGGCAGGTGCCGGTTTTTCAACGACTGCCGGGGAAGTTTCTGCGGTAACAGCAGGTGTCACAACCGGAACAGTGTCTTCTGCAACCGCTGCGCCAGAGAGCAACAGAATACCCGCAAGGCAGGCACCTTTTTTACGTGAAAGAGTAAACATAATCAGCCTTTAGAAGGTAGAGAGGACCCGATGGGCACAATAATTTTCCCGCAGGTTATATGATTTAGAGGAAAGAAATATCTGATTTAGCGCAAAACAGGCGAAGAATAAAAATAATGTCTATATAAAACAATGACTTTTTCTGAATTTCAATATGTAAATATACTCATTCAAATAAAGGGAGTCGATAACAAAAACCTAATACATTCATGTGGAAAATATCAATGACACTTTCCACGGTAATCATCCGCCATAGCCATCCTCAAAAGGAGATCATGGCCAATGTAATTACTCCAGTTAAAGGAGTTCTGTAAAACCACCACAGCATTCTGATGTTTTTTGTCAAAACCAATATAGCTGGAATAACCCCCGATATAGCCGACCTGATAGGTAATGGTCTGATTGTTAATATGATCGGTTACCCAGGCAATATTGGCCGCTTCGATATTTCGCTGAAAATACACCTTTTCCGTGGCGCTGATAGCCAGATTAAGATCGCCGTTTCTGGAACCATCAATATGAGCGCGCAGGTACTTGAGCAGATCATCGACATTGCTGTACAGGCTGGCAGCGGCCACCATGTTATTGGAGAAATGCCAGTCAGGCACCACTTCGCCACGTGGGATAAATTTCGGCTGATCGCCTGCATGCCCGATGGCACGGTAAGGATAGTCTTTCAGGCGCGTCGCATAAAAACTGGTGTTATTCATCTTCAGCGAACGGAAAATAAAATCATAAGACAGTTGCTGGATGTCTTCGCCGGTTTTCAGTTTGAGAATGTAGCCCAATAAAGCGTAGCCTAAATTGGAGTACTGCGGTTCCCGCTTCTCAGGCCTTTTAAACCCGGACAGATCGTTGACAACGGAATCGCTGTCCAGCTCATGATAGAAATTGTCGCCGGTGTAGAGATACCTGAGAAAGCTTTCCAGCATGTCTTTATTCATGTTTTGTCGTGGCAGACCGGAGGTGTGCGTCGCCAGTTGCAACAGCGTGATGTTTTTTGCGTCTTCGCTCAGCGGAGTGTTTTTCGGCAGCAACTCGGAAAGTTTATCGTCCCAGCGGAGTTGACCTTTATTGACCAGCCCGGCCACCACTTCTCCCGTCACGCCTTTACTGACAGAACCGAGAGCAAACAGGGTTTCTCCGTCGATTTTGTAGCGGTTCGTGGAATTGGTGTAGCCGAAGCCCCAGGTTCTGGCCTCGCCGTTATTTCTGATAATGCCTATCGCCAGGCCCGCGGCTTTCTCTTTATTCTGATACTGGCGAACGATGCCATTGACCATTTCATCGAGATCCTCCGTGCAGGCCAGCTTACGCACGGCATCGGGCTGTTCCTTCACCTGCATATCGGATAAGGTTCCGCAGGATGTCAGAAACAGGGGGAGCAAAATGAAGAAACAGTTAAATCCCCCTGTCATGTGGCTATTTCGCGCCTTTCGGTCGGGAAATCAAATCCTGCGCACACGCCCATGCCGAACTCCACGCCCACTGGAAATTGTATCCGCCCAGCCAGCCGGTCACGTCCACGACTTCCCCGATGAAATACAGTCCCGGCACTTTTGCCGCGGCCATGGTTTTGGAAGATAACTCTTTAGTATCAACACCGCCGAGCGTCACTTCCGCCGTGCGGTAGCCTTCGGTGCCGTTTGGCTGAACCTGCCAGTTTTGCAATTGCTCAACCAGTTCAGCCTGTTGCGGTACGTTCAATTGTTTGAGCGTAACGTCAGGCAACTGTCCGAGCGTTTGCTGGCATTCCACCAGACGCTTCGGTAACTGCATCGCCAGCGTATTTTTCAGGCTCTGGTTCGGGTGTTCCTGCCGCTGCGCGTTAAGAAACGCCGCCAGATCGACATCAGGCAGTAAGTTAACGCTCACAAACTCGCCAGGCTGCCAGTAGCTGGAAAGTTGCAGAACCGCCGGACCCGACATCCCGCGATGCGTAAACAGAATGCTTTCGCGGAATACGGTGCCATCCTGCGCGGTCAGCACAGCGGGCACGGAGACGCCGGAAAGCGTCTGCAAATGGTCGAGCAGCGGTTTGTGCAGCGTAAACGGCACCAGACCGGCGCGCGTCGGTAAAACTTTCAGGCCAAACTGTTCGGCCAGACGATAACCGAAAGGCGAAGCGCCCAGCCCAGGCATCGAAAGTCCGCCGCTGGCAATCACAAGTGAGTGAGTGCTCACAGTTGAGCCATTCACGCTGATAATAAAGCCATCTTCACTTTTCTCAACGTCTGAAATCTCGCTGCGCAGGCGCACATCGACATTCCCGAGCTCACATTCTTTATCCAGCAACGCCACAATTTGCGTCGCTGAATCATCACAGAAAAGCTGGCCGAGCGTTTTCTCGTGCCAGGCGATGTTGTAGCGGTTGACCAGATCAATGAAATCCCACTGGGTATAACGCGCCAGTGCGGATTTACAGAAATGCGGGTTTTCTGAAAGATAGGCCGCCGGTTCTGCATAAAGATTGGTGAAATTACAGCGACCGCCGCCTGACATCAGAATTTTTCGTCCGGTTTTTTTGCCATTATCCAGCAGCAGAACCCGGCAGCCACCCTGTCCGGCCTGCGCTGCACAGAACATGCCTGCCGCACCCGCACCAATGACTACCACATCAACCTGTTCCACTTTTGGCCTCTCTTTACGGAAATTTCAGCTACGTTTTAGACAGGGCTTACCCCTGTGCGAATGGGCTTTGACCGCATTGCGACGCGGATTGTAAGGGACAGACGCCCCTTAAACCAGTCAGGGAGGTGGTTTTCTGAACGTCGTAAGTAAATGTTTCAGAGCGTAAAGAGGGAATAACATTTTGATATTTAAAAATTTATTTGAAACAAACTCAAATATTGAACTGTTTTTAGTCAAAAAAATGTCATATTTTCCTTTTCCCATCACCCTGTTCTCGCAGATAATGCGCGGCGTTCATGACCACTAACTGGCGTAACAATTATGCTGCATCTATTTGCCGGGTTGGATATTCATACCGGTTCGTTATTGATTCTCGCGTTACTGTTTGTTCTGTTCTATGAAGCCATTAACGGTTTCCATGATACGGCCAACGCAGTAGCAACCGTCATATACACCCGGGCAATGCGTTCGCAATTAGCGGTCGTGATGGCAGGGGTATTTAACTTCTTTGGCGTCCTGCTCGGTGGTTTGAGCGTGGCCTATGCCATTGTCCATTTACTTCCAACCGATTTGTTGCTGAATGTAGGTTCCGCGCATGGCCTTGCCATGGTGTTCTCTATGTTACTGGCGGCGATCATCTGGAACCTCGGCACCTGGTATTTTGGTCTGCCGGCCTCCAGTTCTCATACCCTGATCGGCGCCATTATCGGCGTAGGTTTGACTAACGCGCTGATGACCCACACGTCGGTGGTTGATGCGTTAAACATCCCGAAAATGATCGGCATTTTCGCCTCACTGATTATCTCGCCGCTGGTGGGGATGATTATGGCGGGCACCATGATTTTCCTGTTGCGTCGCTACTGGAGCGGGAATAAGAAACATGCCCGTATCCACCTGACGCCTGCAGAACGTGAAAAGAAAGACGGCAAGAAGAAGCCGCCATTCTGGACCCGTATTGGCCTTATTCTGTCCGCTATCGGCGTGAGTTTCTCGCACGGTGCGAACGACGGTCAGAAAGGCATCGGCCTGATCATGCTGGTATTGATTGGCGTGGCACCGGCAGGTTTCGTGGTGAACATGAGCGCGACCGGTTACGACATTGCTCGCACCCGTGACGCCGTGACCCACCTCGGTCAGTACTATTCGCAGCATGTTGATGCGGTGCCGCACGTTGTGGCGCAGACGCCTCTGGTGCCTGCACCGGACGTGAATATCGCGCCTGTTGAAGAAACAAAAGTGTTCCATTGCGACAGCAGCCACGCGCTTGATGCGATTGGCCGCGCGCAAACACTGCTGACCAATCTTCAGTCTTACAGCGACCTGGCACCGGAAGAACGCAGCCATATGCGTCGTCTGCTGATGTGTGTTTCTGATACTGCCGATAAAGTCGCTAAGCTGCCGGAAACGTCAGCGGCGGATAAACGCTTCCTCGGCGAGCTGAAAACCGACATTCTGCAAACCGTTGAATATGCGCCTATCTGGATCATCATCGCGGTTGCACTGGCGCTTGCGCTGGGCACCATGATTGGCTGGAAGCGCGTGGCGACCACCATCGGTGAGAAGATTGGCAAGAAAGGCATGACCTACGCACAGGGCCTGTCTGCGCAGATGACAGCAGCGGTTTCAATTGGCGTGGCCAGTTACACCGGTATGCCTGTTTCCACCACGCACGTGTTGTCCTCCGCAGTGGCGGGCACCATGATTGTGGATGGCGGCGGCGTTCAGTCTAAAACCGTGAAAAACATCGCGATGGCATGGATTTTAACCCTGCCGGTGTCGATTGTTCTTTCCGGCGTGCTGTACTGGATTGCGCTGAAGCTTATCTGATAAACCTCTGCGTGCTCAGGCACGGAGGTAAAAAAGGCGGCCTTGTTCTGAGAACAGGTCGCCTTTTTTTATTCCCTTTTTCACACATTCCTCACAACGATTTCAGACGTTTTAGTACCAGATCAGCATCGCGATCATGCTCGTTAGTATCAATCCGACCAGTGCTGTCGTCAGGACAAACTGGCCACGAACTCGCTCACACCGGCGAATAAACTCAGGGTCGTGATGTTCAACATAGCGCTGAGCATAAATATAGCGAACCAGTCTTATTTGCTTGCTTGGCTGGCCGTGGGAAGTAAAGAATCCCCCGCCGTCCACATACTGATACAGCAACGGGTCACATCCCCGCAGCACCACCAGCAACCCGCGCAAAGACGAGTAATAACGCAGCATATTCACCACACACACAAAACATAAAGCCCAAAACAGCGCAACGGGACTGATCATGATTCCCCCTCAAGGCGAACTGACACCGCGCAATGCCGCCCAAAATCTGCTGCACACCCGACGTTTCGCCCTGCCTTTCCGCGATTTCACACCCCAGGCTAGATTCGCCCGCCCTCTTTTCTTATCACAGAAAAATGCTTTAGCAGGAGAAGCCTGCATTATTGAGTGTAGGAAACGAATCTGTAACTGTTCATATTATTTGTATCTATAGTTTGTCAGATTCGGAAATGGGATCCGTATGCTTGATTTCTTTAACCATTTTGGGGCTATACTTAACCCATAAGATTCGCATGATGCTGATATTGCTATTAACCGACTTATGGAAGGAGTTTTCTTATGGCTTACAAACACATCCTTATCGCTGTAGACCTGTCACCTGAGAGCAAGGTTTTGGTCGATAAAGCCGTCTCCATGGCGCGTCCGTACAACGCCAAGGTGTCCCTGATCCATGTCGACGTGAACTATTCAGACCTTTACACCGGCCTGATTGACGTGAACCTGGGCGATATGCAGAAACGTATTTCCGAAGAAACGCACCACGCGCTGAACGAGCTTTCGCAAAACGCCGGTTACCCGATTTCGGAAACCCTGAGCGGCAGCGGTGATTTAGCGCAGGTGCTGGTCGATGCCATCAATAAATACGGCGTAGATCTCGTGCTGTGTGGCCATCACCAGGATTTCTGGAGCAAGCTGATGTCCTCCGCGCGCCAGCTGATCAACACAGTCCATATCGACATGCTGATCGTGCCATTGCGTGACGAGGAAGAAGAAGCGTAAGACGTAACGTCTGCGCTTTGATAGGAGAGGTGCCAATAGCACCAACCCTTGTCAGTGAAGCTTTTGAAAAGGCCGTAACGTTATCCGTTATGGCCCTTTTTTTATCTGTGACCCGTCCTAAATAGCGTTGACACATTTAACTCGTATACTGAGGAAAATGTGATGAACCAATATGTTAAACGCACTCAACGCGATTACCCTCTATCCTTTAAATTGACCGTTGTCCAACAGGTCGAAAAAGGTGAAATGACTTACCGTCAGGCGCAAGACCGCTACGGTATTCAAGGCCGTTCTACTGTCTTGAAGTGGCTACGCAAATACGGTCAACTCGACTGGCTTTCCCCCTCTCCTGCAAGAACGTGTGGAGTTAACATGCCTAAAATGCCTCTTACTCCCGAGCAGCGAATCAAAGAACTCGAACAGCAACTTGCTGAATCAGAAGTTAAAGCTCAATTTTTTGAAGCGGTTGTGAAGGTAATGAACACGGAGTTCGGAGCCAATCTGTCAAAAAAGCAGTGGGCTACATTATCACGCAAGCACAAGCGCCGGGACTCACAGTAACGCGCGCGTGCCGGTTCATGGGGATTAGCCGACAAGCGTGGTATCAGTCTTTGCAACGTGAGCGTACGCGAGAAATACAGGCCAAAAATATCATTGAACAAGTGACTACTATCCGGTTGCAACAGCCCAGGTTGGGAACACGTAAGTTGCATTACTTATTGCGACAGCAACCCGAACCTGCGCCGCACGTTGGCCGGGATCGCCTCTTCCAGATATTACGTTGCTCGCGGTTACTGGTAATGCCTAAACGGGCTTACCACAAAACGACAAATAGCCATCATCGTTTTTACCGTCACCCTAACTTACTGAAGTCAGGGGAAAATCAGGTTGTTGCCAGCCAGCCGGAGCAGGTATGGGTAGCGGATATTACCTACCTTCCAGTGCGTAATGGAACGGCATATGTCAGTCTGGTGACCGATGCCTGGTCGAGAAAAATAGTGGGATACCATGTGCACGAGAGTCTCCATGCGCATCATGTCGTCAGGGCATTTAAGATGGCGCTGAATAACAGGCGTACAAGCTCACCGCTGGTGCATCACTCGGATCGCGGCGTCCAGTACTGCTCCGCAAAATATCAGGAATTACATGAACGACATGGCGTTATCTGCTCAATGACAGATGGATATGACTGTTATCAGAATGCATTGGCAGAACGCGTAAATGGTATTTTAAAAATGGAATATCTGCTCGTTAAGCCGGAAGATATCGTGCAGGCAAGAAAGATGGTCATGGCGTCGGTGGAAATCTACAACACCCGGCGTCCCCATCTGTCATTAAAATACAAAACGCCCGATGAAGTTCATCGGGCGTTTTAAGGCTGAAAAGTGTCAACCTATATCAGGACTAGTCACTGCATCAGTCCATTTTTGAACAAATGTGGTCTTGGTCATGTCTCTAAGTTTTTTTAAATATTCCAACATTTCTCCCACAAGAAAAATACAAACATTTAAAATACATGCTAAAAAATCATATAAGTAATCTCAATGAATAAAAACTAATAAATCGATAATTGTTATATTAGATTAGAAATTGATCTAATGTGATTATTAATGGAAAATTGAAAACACACAGCCATTTTAAATATTGAAACAACCCCACTTCACCAATAACAAAAAATATAATTAAAACAGCGGCTTGTTAAATCAAACAATGTCCAAAAATGGACACTTCGTTTTTTTATAGTTGCATTTTAATCTTGCCAATATATTATCCCCTCAACGAAAAAAGATATAAACGCATGTTTGCCGTCGGGCACTGAAGGCCATTTTTAAATCCATATATACAGAACAGGTTATCTACTTAACTACATAACAATGAGGGTAACCAGGGAGAAATATGCAATTCTCAGTAAAATCATCCATACGTAGTGCCTGTGGAGTGCTTTTTTTGTCGCTATTAACAGGCGTGGCTTCAGCGGCAATAAGTGTTTACCCCATTCACGTAACGGTTAATAAGCAAGGTTCTGCGCAGATTAAGGTCATGTCAGCTTCTTCAAAAATGGATTTTGTGAAGGTGACCGTGAAGGCTATTGATAATCCGGGGACAAAAGAAGAGAAAGAACGGGAACTTGTTGCCGGTGAAAATTTGGTATTGACACCGGCTAAGTTTGCCCTGAGTACCGGTAGCGTGAGAATTGTCAGAATGGTCAATATCGTTTCGCCAGAAATTGAAAAGGCTTATCGTGTCTATTTTGAGTCCGTCGATAACCTGGATGAAAGCATTCTGGGCGATGAAACAAAAAATAATATTGGCGTGAACATTATGTGGGGTGCGCTGGTGATTGTTCCGCCTTTACAGCCCCATGAAGACATTTATTATCTGCCAACTGAACATCAGTTAGTCAATAACGGCAATGTACACATCACATTAAAAGAAGTTGGACTATGTAAATCCAAAAATGAAAGTGAAGACTGCCAATGGTCAGAAAATAAAAGCACAATTTATCCGCAGCAGAAACTGACACTGAATAATCCCGGTGCATCATCAATATCGTCTGAAGATAAAGTGAAAATAAAATACATTTCAAGTATTAGTCAAACCATGCAGGAACGAACGTTATAACCCGCGTGGCACTACCAGCATTACTTCGATAAGTAATAACAACAGGGTGATAGTTTTTACTCAGTAACCAATCACATTAAGGATCTTTAAATGAATTTTGCAATGAAAATTGTGGCAGTCGCGGTTATGGGTTTTTCTCTGAATGCTATGGCTATTCAGAAAGATATTACGGTAAACGCAAACGTTGATCCTTCACTGGACATGACCTTGAGCGATGCTCAGCAATTGCCAGAGTCTGTGAACATGCAGTACATTCCAGGTAACGGCCTCGCGCCTTATGCTATGCAGGCTAAAATCTGGTCTAACGCTTACAGCGACGTTAATATTGCGCTGGTTAATAATGTTTTACTTTATGACCGTGCTGGCAGTGCTACCACCGTGCCTTTAACCATTTCCTACGGCGGTACAGCACTGACGACCACCAATACAAAACTGCTTAAAACCGTGTTATTCCCTGGCGGTGCAACCACTATAGCTCAGGGTTCTATTGCTCAAGAGCTCAAATTCTCCCAGACAACTCCAGGAATTTTACCGGCAGGTAATTACACTGGCGTTGTGAGCATTGTATTAACTCAGGCTACCTCTGCCTGAGAATTAAAATAATTTTAATATCAATAATAACCATTGCCGGGATAAATTACGGCAACGGTTATTATTACTTCTGAACTCATTACTCTCTTATAGTGATCCGTTCCTTTGCCTCAGAGATAGTCCCCATGGAAATAAAACAAATAAATATCTTTTTTGGCGCTCTGTTTTTATTACCTGTCTCATACCCTCTGATGGCATCGATAACAGTTCCCGCTGGTTTTGAAGAATTAGTGACCGGGCAAAAAATATTTCTTGATGTTTATTTTCTTGGTCAATCCGTTGGTATGTATGAAGCCAACGTGAATTTTGAAACAATACAATTTTTAAATCCTGTCGAGGTTTTAAAAGCGCTGAATCTTCCTTTGCAACCTTCCGATGCACGCTATCAGGAACTTTTAAAAAAATTATCTTCTCCACTGCCTCGCCTCGGTAATTTATCTTGCTCCAGCAATAACGGCGCATCGGGGTGTGGATACATAAACAGCAAAGATATTGACCTCATATATGATGAAAATGAATCTAAGGTGAACATTTTTGTTGATCAAAAAATAATTCCTAATTCAAACGAAAAAGAAATTTATTTCAGCCCCAGCACGCAAACAGAGAATGCTTTCATCCATCAGCAATTACTGAATGTTGTGGGAGATGAAGACTATAAATCCTTGTCATTACAAGGCTCAGGGGCGTTAGGTCTTCTCACTGACGGCTATATTGGCTTTGACTGGTCCCTGACCTCTTATACCAGTGATAATAGCGATTCAAAAAATATTAATGTCGATGATATCTACTATCGTTATAGCCTCGGTAATCGCCATTATGTTCAGGCCGGGCGGATGGATGCCCGTGATTTATCAGGCAACCTGGGCGGTAATATTAACTTCACCATGCTACCACTGGGCGCTATTTCAGGTGCCCGTGTAGGCACGTCACTGAGTTATCTGAATCAGGCTGAAGCAGGTAAAGGCTCGCCCATTACGGTCCTTCTTTCGGCAAAGTCGCGGGTAGACGCTTATCGTGGGAACCAGCTGTTAGGGACATTTTATCTCCCTAATGGTTCGAATACCCTTGATACCGGCAACTTCCCTACGGGGAGCTATCTGGTCACGCTAAAAATTTATGAAGATAACAACCTGGTTCGCACCGAAGATCAGCCGTTTACCCGCAGTGGCGGTGTCGGCGATGGCACTCTTCAGTGGTTCCTGCAATTCGGGCAAACGGCGGATCGTCAGATCTTTTCATCTGGAGATGATCATTCTGCCGACACGCCAACGCATCCGGTGGTGCAGGTCGGGTTTAAAGCCCCGTTGCCGAAAAACTTCGTGGCGACAGCGGGCATAGCAAACGTTGCATCGAGTGATTACGCGGAAGGCGGTATGGAGTGGGATCATACTTTTGCATCCGGCTTTATTGATGGCAATTTGTCATTGCAAGGCAACTACTTCTATGGGGATGACGGCTCGCGGGGAAATGTCCAACAGGTCAGCTACAACGATGGTTTTTCTTTGAGTTTTTATCGCAATGATGCCCAGGCCAGTAGCTGTTCCGGTGGCGATAATGACATTGATGATTACGTAGATATTGGCTGTTACACCTCAATGACCACCAACTTTTCTGTGCCCGTCACAGGTTGGACGGTATCACTCGCCTGGACGTATAACAAAACGACGCGTGTCAGCGACTATTACGATCCATCCACTCCCTTTGAAGATAACATGATCCGTAATACCGAGGATGATAGCTCCAGCAACACTTATCAGGTGAGCCTCAACCGGTCAGATTCGTTCAAAGGTGTGATGTTAAGCTCCCGCGTCGGCGGCTACAAACGCATCAGTAATGACGGCAATAATGATGACAATGGTATCTATGTCGGTTTTACACTCAGCCGCAATAACAGTGCAATCCGCACTCAGCCCCATTCAAACTCCACACTCAGTGCCGATTACCGCACAAGTAAAAACAGTGATGATCAGCTGATTTATACCGCAGGCAAAAACTGGGATTGGGGTGAAAATAATGATCGGGAAGTTGGTATCGATATAGGCGGAACAAACACCGACTATGTTAACGGCTCTGTGCACGGCAAGATAAATGGTCAGTATGGCGATGCAGGCGTAACCCTGTCAGACAGCTACGACAATCAGGAAAACAAACATAACACCTCTGTCAGCGGCACATGGAACTCTTCGCTTGCGATTGCGCGTTCGGGTATGTACTGGGGACCGGGTGGCAACGGTATACCGTCAGCTGCCGTCGCCGTAAAAATTGCTGACGGTGCAGATGGTGAAGAGCAGGATGCAAAAGTGAACGTCTCGGTTGATGGCGGTGGTTTTGCTGAAATGCCTTCCGGTTCACAGGCATTATTCCCGGTCTCTGGATTCACCATGAGCCAGATGTCAGTTGAAGAAAGCGAGTTGGCGAAAAACGGCAGTGCAGCCGTGATCACCAACGGGGCGGGTAAACAAAGTCTGTTTATGTTGCCGGGTAAGTTGAAAGTCCGCGACGTTAAAATGGAATCTCACTATACGTTTGCCGGCAGAATGTTCACCCATGACGGAAAATCGCTTCCTTACGGCGTCGTGCTTAATGCCAGCATGTACGCTTCCACCGCCGACGGGAGTTTTACCGCTGAAATGAACAAAAAAGCCGATATTCTTTATCTGCTCAGCGAACGCCAAATGTATCAGTGCAAAGTCAACGTGAAAGCCAAACGTGATGTTATTCGCTTTGTTGGTGACACAGCGTGTGAAATAACCACCCTGGCAGCCCTACCAGAAGAATTACAAAATATCGCCCAGCTTCATGGGCTCCGTGATAAAAATGCGACAAATAACATTGCAGCAAATATGGCCGGGGAAGAATAAGGTATGAATAAGGCAAAAAATAAACTCATCACTTTGATGTTCATCATTTCCCCACTGGTTTTTTCGCAATATGCCCGAGCCGATGTTGAACAACCCACAGGAAGAGATACTCAGATTACGGAGTATTTCGATAAGCAATCGATTCCTACTCAGGTTGATATATGGACAGATGAAAGTGCTGGGCATGACTCATCAAATTCTGCTAAGTGGGAACACAATACGCTAGTTTGTAAATCCTCTTCTGATCCTAAGAATGGACAATGTAACACGGGACCTGACACCAGCGGAACGTCGGGTGTTCAGTCCATTCCTTTAATCTTCACAGAAAAACGCAGCCAGCTAAAAGTGGCGATTAATGTTTCAGCTTACCATAATCTAACATGGTCGACTTTTCCTTGTTCCAATTCACGGCAGCTTTATATTTATACATCTATAAGTTCATACTGCGAAGTAGAAGGAAGTCCACAGGCCGATGGAACCATGTTCACTGCTTACCTTACACAAAGTGAAATCAAAAAATTGCCCGTTGGGGGCGTGTGGGAAGCCAAGTTGCAAACGTTGTTGACCCAATGGAGTCCGAGAGCAACGTTGGCTAACTGGAATGCAACGATCACATTTAATATGAGTGACAATGCTAACCAGGCAATTTATTTCCCCGGCTTTGGTGAAGGCCAGGGAAAAGATGCTGCGCCACATGTTGATTTGAATTTACGCCCCCTACCCGGTGGCGATCGTCAGGTGCTGGGCAAACTAAGCGGCAGTACTTCGCTGGACATGTGTTTATACGATGGCTACGGCTCTAACAGCCGCCAGTTTCAGGTGCAGTTTTCAGAACCGCCAGAATATCCCGCAAACCCTGCGGGAAGAAATCCTGGGCAATTCTCTGTCTATAACGACATTAGCGATCGCAGCAAGAAGGCAGACCGTCTGGATTACGGCGTAAAAATGTATTTCCCGGAAAGTAACAGTTTTCAGGATGTGGTGAACGGCGAAATCTACACATTGCCCAATATCAATACGGATGATATCCGTGCCGTTCGGCTGGCAAGCAATATTCCAAACCCCGTATTGTGCGTGCCTACACCGCTGCAAATTAATACACCGGCGTTTAATATCGTTGAGAAAAATAACGGGCACTATACCGGCAAGATCCGGGTGATATTCACCCCGAGCTTGTGGTAATAACCGTGACTGTTAAAGGTAAAAACAGATGAACATTCTGAACCAAGCAGTGATGGCGACTCTTTTTATTTCAATCTCAACGCCGGCCTGGTCAAATATTGACGTCTCCCCGATGAGCGCGATTGTTACCCCACAAGGCGTGACGCTTATCACGGTCACTTCGAAGGCGGAAGGTATCCGTTACATTCAAACGGGACTCAAACAGGTCCTTAATCCGGCGACAAAGCAGGAAAAAGAATCCGAAGAAAGTATCAGCAACAGTGAGGGTGTGATCGTCTCCCCCTCAAAATTCGTTCTGGCTGCGGGACAAAAACACAATATTCGTCTGGTGACGATGAATTTACCCGCCACAGAAAAAGTGTATCGCTTATATATTGAATCCTTACCCGCTAAAGAGGGCGAAGCCCGCGTTGATACTGAAAAATTGAAAACGGAAGTCGGCATTGATTTAGTCTGGGGTGTGGTGATTCATGTCCCCCCGTCAAAACCGCTTATACGATTATCTTTAGACAGTGCAGCTAATCAGATCACTAACGAAGGAAATTTCCATTTAAAAATTTCCAGAATAGGTTTTTGCACTGACAGTAATAAAGATGAGACGTGTGACTGGGCTAATGTGAATAAAAATCTTTATCCCTCGCAAAAGCTGGATATCCCGAAAAATAAAAAAACAGGGAAAATTAAAATAGATTATTTTAACGAATACGAAAATGCCTCAGCCAAGCTCGTATTAAATTAATCAGACGGGTATTGAATGCGTGGGTAAAAACCTCAGCTAAAACAAAAAAACCGGAATTCACGAAGGTGCATTCCGGTTTTTCAGGTTTAAAAAAGCAGATTTTTACAGCGGCGTATAAATATCAAACCGGTGGCTTTTGGTCACCACAGCGGCCTGCGCAGCGATATCCGCCATCGGTGGCGCGTAGTCCGGGCGTTTCACTACAATCCGTTTGGTCGCTAACCGGCGCGCCGGTTCCAGCAGACCATCGGCATCTTCATCCGGGCCTACCAGCCCCTGAAACACACGCATCTCTTTCTTCACCAGCGCACTTTTCTGTTTGTGCGGATACATCGGGTCGAGATACACCACTTCCGGTTTTGGCGAAAGCTCAGAGAGCGCCGTCAGGCTTGAGGCGTGTAACAGCGTCATGCGTTCACGCAGCCACGGGCCTATTTCTGCATCGCGATAACCACGCGCCAGCCCGTCGTCGAGCAACGCCGCCACCACCGGATTGCGTTCCAGCATCCGCACTTTGCAACCCAGAGACGCCAGCACAAACGCATCACGGCCCAGACCGGCGGTGGCATCGACGACATCCGGCAGATAACTGCCTTTGATACCGACCGCTTTTGCTACCGCTTCACCGCGCCCGCCGCCGAATTTACGGCGATGCGCCATCGTGCCACCGACGAAATCGACAAAAATGGCACCGAGTTTTGGCTCGTCGCGTTTGCGTAATTCCAGACGCTCAGGCGTCAGCACCAGCGCCATGACGGCGTCCGGATCAGACGTCAGATTCCAGCGCTGCGCCAGAACAGATAAGGCGCCTTCATCGGCGCCTTCTTCACAGAGTAAACACACACTCACAGGCAGAAATTATCCTTTGATACCGTAATGGCGCAGCATAGCATCCAGCTGCGGCTCACGCCCGCGGAAGCGTTTGAACAACTCCATCGGCTCTTCGGAGCCGCCGCGCGACAGGATATTATCGAGGAACGACTGCCCGGTTTCGCGGTTGAAAATCCCCTCTTCTTCGAAGCGCGAATACGCATCGGCAGAGAGCACTTCCGCCCACAGATAGCTGTAGTAACCGGCTGCATAACCGCCTGCGAAAATATGGCTGAACGCGTGCGGGAAACGGCCCCAGGCTGGAGACGGCACAACCGCAACCTGCTTCTTGATTTCTGCCAGCGTTTGCAGAATTTGCGCGCCTTTCGCCGGGTCATATTCCGCGTGCATCCGGAAATCGAACAGCCCGAATTCGAGCTGACGCAGAATAAACAGCGCCGCCTGATAGTTCTTCGCGGCCAGCATCTTATCCAGCATCTCTTTCGGCAGCGGTTCGCCGGTTTCGAAATGCCCGGAGATAAACGCCAGCGCGTCCGGCTCCCAGCACCAGTTTTCCATAAACTGGCTTGGCAGTTCGACGGCATCCCACGGCACACCGGCGATCCCGGCCACTCCTGGGGTGTCGATGCGGGTCAGCATATGATGCAAACCGTGGCCGAATTCGTGGAACAGCGTGGTGACTTCGTTGTGCGTGAACAGCGCCGGTTTATTGCCGACCGGGCCATTGAAGTTACAGGTCAGGTACGCGACCGGTTTTTGCAGTTCGCCGTCGGCTTTACGCATGCTGCCGACGTAATCGTTCATCCATGCACCGCCGCGTTTGTGTTCGCGGGCGTACAGGTCGAGATAGAAACTGCCGCGCAGATCGCCGGATTCATCGAACAAATCGAAGAAGCGCACATCTTTGTGCCAGGTTTCCACGTCTTTGCGTTCTTTGGCGGTGATGCCGTAAATGCGTTTCACCACTTCGAACAGCCCTTCCAGCGCGCGCTGTTCAGGGAAATACGGACGCAGTTGCTCGTCATTGATGGAGAACAAATGCTGTTTCTGTTTTTCGCCGTAGAACGGCAAATCCCAGGCTTCCATTTCATCCACGCCAAAATGTTCTTTGGCGAAAGCGCGAAGCTGCGCCAGTTCACGTTCGCCCTGCGGGCGGGCACGCGTCGCCAGACCGCTCAGGAAATCAATTACCTGTTTCGGGCTTTCGGCCATTTTGGTAGCCAGCGACATATCAGCGTAGGAATCAAAGCCCAGCAGTTGCGCCAGTTCGTGACGCAGCGACAGAATTTCTGCCATCACTTCACTGTTGTCCCACTTACCGGCATTCGGGCCCTGATCGGACGCACGGGTGCCAAACGCGCGGTACATTTCTTCGCGCAGCGCACGGTTTTCGCCGTAGGTAATCACCGGCAGATAGCTCGGGATATCCAGCGTCAGCAGCCAGCCGTCCTGTTCTTTCGATTCGGCCAGCGCTTTCGCCGCCGCCAGTGCGCTTTCCGGCAGGCCTTTCAATTCAGCCTCGTCGGTGATCAGCTTGCTCCAGCCCATCGTGGCGTCGAGCACGTTGTTGCTGTACGTCGAACCCAGCTCGGACAGACGTGCGGAAATTTCGCCGTAACGTTTTTGTTTTTCGACCGGTAAACCGATGCCGGATAACTCGAAATCACGCAGCGCGTTATCAATCGCTTTTTTCTGCGCAACGGAGAGCGTATTGAAATGCTCGCTGTCTTTTAAATCGCGGTAAGCCTGATACAAACCGGCGTGCTGCCCGGTCCAGGTACTGAACTCGGATAAAATCGGCAGACATTGCTCATACGCTTCACGCAGTTCCGGGCTGTTTTTCACGGCATTCAGATGCCCGACCGGCGACCAGATACGGCTCAGGCGATCGTCGCTTTCCGCCAGCGGCTGGCACAGATTTTCCCAGGTATAAGGCGCGCCCTGCGCCACTACGCGTTCAATCGCCTGGCGGCTTTCTTCGATCGCAGATTTCATCGCAGGGACGATATGTTCAGGTTGGATCGCAGAGAAAGGCGGCAGGGAGAACGGTTTTAAGAGCGGATTGTTCGACGCGTTTTGCTGTTCAGTCATAGGGCCAGTCCTTCGTTAATTCGGGTGGGTTTGATGCGCCTGAGGCGCACCACGCCGTGAATTCGGGTCGTCTTAAAGATGACGTAACTTCTAACATGCGGTCAAGTTACGGGGAAATCAATGGATCCGGCGAATTTGTCCCGCCAGAAGAAGTTATTCACCCTATCAATCACTCCCATCTGAAACATCACTCTCATTTTGGATCTGCCTCGCACTTTTCAGCATTCATTCTGCCTGCCGGATAAACCTTATTTACAGCAGGGTTAATCGTGTTATTTTTCATCTGGCATATGCCAGTTAAGAAAATCCAAAACACATCAGGGAAAGAGAGAAAGATGAAAAAACTCAAGGTTGTCACGCTGGGCGGCGGGTCAAGTTACACGCCGGAACTGATTGAAGGCTTTATACGTCGCTACGATGAATTACCGGTCACCGATTACTGGCTGGTGGATATCGACGCGGGAGCGGAGAAGCTGAAAATTGTCGGGGAACTGGCAAAACGCATGGTGAAGAAATCAGGATTACCGATGACGGTTCACCTCACAACCCACCGCAATGAAGCGCTGTTTGACGCGGATTTCGTCACCACGCAATTGCGCGTCGGCCAGCAGGAGGCGCGCATTCACGATGAAGCCATTCCGCTGAAATACGGCGTTCTCGGGCAGGAAACCACCGGCGCGGGCGGCTTTATGAAAGCGCAGCGCACCATTCCCGTCCTGCTGGATTTATGTCGCGATATGGAAAGGCTTTGCCCGGAGGCGTGGCTGATCAATTTCACCAATCCCGCCGGGATTGTCACCGAAGCCATCGGAAAATATTCGCCCATCAAAACGCTGGGGATTTGCAGCGGCGCGAACAACATGATGATGGATATTGCGGGCGTTTACGGCGTTGAGCGCCGCGATGTTTACGCCAGAGTCATGGGGCTGAATCACCTGATATTTGCCGATCAGATTGCGGTACAAGGCCAGGATGTCACCGCCGAATTTATTGAAAAACTGGCGAAAAGCGCGGGCGGCAGTTCTTTAAAAAACATCCCGGATATCGGTTTGCCGCCTGATTTTATCCGCGCGCTCGGCCTGTTCCCGCTCTCTTACCTGAAATACTTTTATCTCAGCCGGGAAATGGTGGAACACAGCCTTCAGGACAGCAAAGCGCACGGCACACGCGGCGAGCAGACCCGCGAAATAGAGCGGCAGCTCTTTGAGATTTATAAAAATCCTCAGCTTGAGTCCAAACCGAAAGAGCTGGAAAGCCGAGGTGGTGCGTACTACTCGGAAACGGCCTGCTCCATCATCAGCTCAATCTATAACGACAAGAAAGAAATCCACGTCGTGAATACGCCGAACCGCGGCGCAACGCGCGATCTGGACGATGAAAGCGTTGTGGAAACCAACGCCATGATTGACCGTCAGGGCGCGCATCCGCTGGCCTATGGCCGCCTGCCGGTGAAAATACGCGGCCTGATCCAGAGCGTGAAAGCGTTTGAAGAGCTCACCATAGAGGCCGCCGTCACCGGCGATTATTCCACGGCGTTAATGGCACTGTCGGTGCATCCGTTGATCCCGTCCGTGGATATCGCCGGGAAGATCCTCGATGAATATCTGGCGGTCAACCGGCCATTCTTACCGCAATATAAATTTGGCAAAGCGGGGGAAATAGCATGATGAAATTTTTGGAATCCCGCGTGGTGCCCTGTCTGGTAAAAGTCGGCGAAAACGTGATTCTGGTTGCCGTCAGAAACGGCATCACGCTCACGTTGCCGTTTATTATTGCCGGCAGCGTGTTTTTAATTATTGCCAACCTGCCTATTCCCGGCTGGACGGAATATCTCGGCACCTTTGGCACGGCGCTGAATGTGCCGGTTATCGTCACCTTCGGCATTATTGGTTTAATCGCCGCGATAGGTATCAGTTACAACCTGGCGAAGCATTATAAACTCGACGGGCTGACGTGCAGCGGCATTACCGTCGCCGTTTTTCTGATGGCACAGCTTGATGATAATTATCTGCTGAACGTCGATAACCTCGGCGCGTCGGGGTTATTTTCCGCCATTATCCTGTCAGTGCTGACCGTTTATATCATCCGCTTTTTCATTGAGCATAAAATCTATATCCGGCTGCCGGAAAACGTGCCGCCTGCAGTGTTGCAGTCGTTTGTCAGCGTGATCCCGGCGTTTGTCTGTCTGGCACTGGTCTGGTTTGTCAGGGTGATTTTGCACTTTGATATCAACGCATTCTTCACGCTGATCCTCAGCCCGCTGGTGATGGGTCTGGGAACATTGCCCGGCATGTTGATTCTGGTGTTTCTGATTTCCCTGCTTTGGTGCTGCGGAATACACGGCACCAACGTGTTATCTGGTATTACCGCGCCGATCTTCCTGAAATTCATCGTCGAAAATACGCAGGCTTATCTCAGTCATCAGCCAATCCCGCATATCTTTGCTGAAGGGTTTTATAACTTCTTCATCTGTACCGGCGGATCAGGCGCGACGATGGGTTTAGTTCTGGCGATGATGGTTTCCAAAAGCCGTTATTACAAATCGCTGGGCAGAATGGCGTTTGCGCCGTCCCTGTTTTGTATTAACGAGCCGGTCATTTTCGGTGTGCCGATGGTTTTCAATCCGCTGATGATGTTGCCGTTAATCGTCACGCCGATGTTGCTGTGTACGATGTCTTATTTCCTGATGGAATTTAATATCATTGGCCGCCCTGTTTTGCAGATCCCCTGGACCATGCCGCCGTTCCTTAATGCGTATTTTGCCACCGGCGGAAATATTCCTGCTGCAATCTGGTCAGGCGTCATGATTATTATTTCGACAATCATTTATTATCCTTTTTTCCGCTTGCTGGAAAAGAAACAACTGGCGGCCGAACTCGCCGAAATCCCGGCAAACGCGCCGCAGGTCAGTGCATAAATTTTCTCAAAGGGAGTTTATTATCATGATGATACACAGTGCCTTTATAGGATTCGGCAAAAGCGCAACGCGTTACCATTTGCCTTACGTTTTTCAGCGCCGCGACACGTTTCGTGTGAAGACGATTTTCGATGTGGTCCGCCGCCCCGCGCTGGAAGCAGAAAGCGAATATCAGGGCATCCATTTCACCGACAATCTGAACGATATCCTGCTCGATGAAAGCATCACGCTGGTGACGCTCTGCACGCCGCCGGAGACGCATTATGACTACGCGCGGCAATGTCTGGAGCACGGGAAAAACGTCATTGTCGAAAAACCGTTTACCCGCACGCTGGCGGAAGCAGAAGCGCTGTTTGCTCTGGCGGCTGAAAAAGGCTTAACGGTCACACCTTTCCAGAATCGCCGTTTCGACAGCTGTTTTCTGGCCGCAAAAAAAGTGATTAACAGCGGCGTGCTCGGGAAACTCGTCGAGTTCGAAAGCCATTTCGACTATTTCCGCCCCGATGCGCCGGATGCGCCCGGTGATTTCACCCACGGCGCGTTTTACGGGCTGGGCATGCATCTTATCGATCAGGTCGTCAGCCTGTTCGGGCGGCCGGAATTTGTGCATTACGATATCCGCGCCGTCAGAAATAAAAATAACCCTGACGATACGTTTGAATTGCAGCTTTATTACGGCGATATCAAAGCGATAGTGAAATGCAGCCATCTGGTCATGCTGCCTTACCCGAAATTCATTGTTCACGGCGAAAACGGGTCATTCATTAAACTGAATATCGACCAGCAGGAAACATCGCTTAAATCCGGAATAATGCCGGGCAGCAATCATTTCGGCAAAGATCCAGAATGGGGTGTGCTGAAATATCAGAATGTACAGGGCGAAATGATCACCGAAAAAGTGGATGCCGGAACCGGCGATTACGGCCGGGTTTATGACGCGGTTTATGACACGCTGATCCATAAAAAACCGGTGTATGTACCGCAGCAGGACGTATTAACCACCATGGAAATATTGCATCGTGCCTTTGAGCAACCGGCACCGGCGCTGATTAAACTCCGTTAGCCACACCCGCGCGCCGCCCGTTTTTCACGGTGGCGCGCTCTGATGACACCTCAGTATGTTCTGTTTATACTGCCCGAAAATAAACCGCTGCAAGAAGGCGTTACTCCATGGCCGCCCGCTACATTGATATTAAAAACAGCCTGAAACAGGCGATCCTCAATAATGAATATCGTGTCGGAGATAAAATTCCTTCTGAGCGGGAATTAGCGCTGCACTACGACGTCACGCGCGTCACCTTGCAAAAAGCCATGCATGTGCTGGAACAGGAAGGCTTTATCGAGCGTATCCACGGCAAAGGCATGTACGTCACTAAAGTGATTGAAGATAACGTTTATTTGCTCAACAACGGCACAAGCGATTCTATTCTGGGCTTTTCGCGTGAATTTAAAAATCAGGTCAAAGTCTCCAGTAAACTGATTACGTTAAACAAAATTGCCGCAGGCGAATATATCGCCGCTCAGCTTGATATTCACGCGGATGCCGATATTCATTATATCCGCCGCATCCGGCTGGTCGATAACGTGCCGGTTCTGATCGAAGACTCGTATATTCCCTGCGCTGTCATAGCGTCAATTCCTGAAGCCGTTTTACAGAAAGCGTCTTTATATGAATATATTGAAAACAAAACCGGCCGGAAAATTAAATTCTACAATTCGGTGATTGAAGCTGCGCTGTTCGACGAAACGCTGTCGGCATTGCTGAACATCGAAACCGGCAGCCCGATGCTGAAAGTCTCCGGCGTCACCAAACTGGAGGACGGTAAAGCCTTCAACTACTCCATCAGTTTTAACCGCGCGGACATGTTTAAAATTAAGAACAGCTGGGTCGGGAAGTAAGATGGCGGCGTTTTACGGGCAACTTGAAGGCCGAATGTTTATACTGTCGCCAATACGCCACTCCGGAATGATAAAGTTATGTTGAGTTACCGCCACAGTTTTCACGCCGGCAACCATGCCGACGTCCTGAAACACACCGTTCAGAGCCTGATCATTGAATCTCTGAAAGAAAAAGAAAAGCCCTTCCTTTATCTCGATACCCACGCGGGTGCCGGGCGCTATCAGCTGAGTGGCGAACACGCCGAACGTACCGGCGAATATCTGGAAGGCATCGCGCGCATCTGGCAGCGTGATGATATTCCTGAAGAAATGTCGGCCTACATGTCCGTCGTGAATCACTTCAACCGCAACGAGAACCTGCGTTATTATCCGGGTTCACCGCTGATTGCCCGCCAGTTGTTGCGCGAAGACGACAGACTGCACCTGACCGAACTGCATCCGAGCGATTTCCCGCTGCTGCGCAGTGAGTTCCTGAAAGATGACCGTACCCGTCTTGCGCGAGCCGATGGATATCAGCAACTGAAAGCCCAGTTACCGCCACCGTCCCGTCGTGGGCTGATCCTGATGGACCCGCCATACGAAATGAAAACCGATTATCAGGACGTGGTTAAAGGCATTCAGGAAGGCTACAAGCGTTTTGCCACCGGCACATACGCGCTGTGGTATCCGGTGGTAATGCGCCAGCAAATCAAAAAAATGCTGCGTGATCTCGAAGCGACCGGCATCCGCCGTATTCTGCAAATCGAGCTGGGCGTGCGTCCGGACAGCGATCAGCGCGGCATGACGGCCTCCGGCATGATTGTGATTAACCCGCCGTGGAAGCTCGAACAGCAGATGAACAACGTGCTGCCGTGGTTGCTGAAAGTGCTGGTCCCTTCCGGTACCGGCCACACCACCGTGAACTGGGTTGTGCCCGAGTAAGTAAAGTTTTTCCCCTCGCTGAGACCTTTTTCTAAGGTCTCAGCTATCAAACCTATTACAGCCATTGATCCAAACTTTGCGACAAAACTCATTCCCGCGCTAAACTCACAGGCAATTTTTAAGATTAGCGACGCCGGTATGGCGTTCTTCATTTTTGACAACTCATGGAAAATCCGATGACCAAACATTATGACTATCTGGCAATTGGCGGCGGCAGCGGCGGTATCGCATCAATCAACCGTGCAGCCATGTATGGGAAAAAATGTGCGCTGATCGAAGCTAAAGAGCTGGGCGGTACGTGCGTCAACGTGGGTTGTGTCCCGAAAAAAGTGATGTGGCACGCCGCGCAAATCGCAGAAGCCATCCGCAATTACGGCCCGGATTACGGTTTTGATACCACGGTTAACAGTTTCAACTGGAAAACGCTGGTCGCCAACCGTACCGCCTACATCGACCGTATCCACACCTCGTACGACAACGTGCTGGGCAAAAATAACGTTGATGTGATCAAAGGTTTTGCGCGCTTTGTTGACTCACACACCGTTGAAGTGAACGGCGAGAAGATCACCGCAGATCACATCCTGATCGCCACCGGCGGCCGTCCGAGCCATCCAGATATTCCCGGTGCAGAATACGGCATCGATTCCGACGGTTTCTTTGATCTGACCGAAATGCCAAAACGCGTTGCGGTTGTCGGCGCAGGTTACATCGCCGTGGAAATCGCCGGTGTGATGAACGGACTGGGCGCGGAAACTCACCTGTTCGTGCGTAAACACGCGCCGCTGCGCACCTTTGATCCGCTGATGGTTGATACGCTGGTTGAAGTGATGGAAGCCGAAGGTCCTGCGCTGCATAAAGAATCCATTCCGAAAGAAGTGGTGAAAAATGCAGACGGCAGCCTCACGCTGAAACTGGAAAACGGTCAGGAATTTGAAGTCGACAGCCTGGTTTGGGCGATTGGCCGCGAACCGGAAACCGACAACTTCAACCTGAAAGCGACCGGCGTGAACACCAACGAAAAAGGTTACATCGTCGTCGATAAATTCCAGAACACCAGCGTTCCGGGCATTTACGCGGTGGGCGATAACACCGGTGCCGTCGAACTGACGCCAGTGGCCGTTGCAGCGGGTCGTCGTCTTTCCGAGCGCCTGTTCAACAACAAGCCGGACGAGCATCTGGATTACAGCAACATCGCTACCGTCGTGTTCAGCCATCCGCCAATCGGCACGGTCGGCCTGACTGAACCGCAGGCTATCGAACAGTACGGCGCAGAAAACGTGAAAGTGTATAAATCCGCGTTCACCGCGATGTATACCGCCGTGACGCAGCACCGCCAGCCATGCCGCATGAAACTGGTGTGCGTCGGTAAAGAAGAGAAAATCGTCGGCATCCACGGCATCGGTTACGGCATGGACGAAATGTTGCAGGGCTTCGCGGTCGCACTGAAAATGGGCGCCACCAAAAAAGACTTCGACAACACCGTCGCAATCCACCCGACCGGCGCGGAAGAGTTTGTAACGATGCGTTAATTCACCGCAAGGTGTGTGAAAGCATTAAATATAAGGGCTTCAGACTCCCATATCTGAAGCCTTTTTTATTACCTTCAGTCCAGCAAAATCACCTTCGGGCTGTCTGTATCAAACAGCGGTTTGCAGAGGATTTTATAACTGTCACGGTCAAAGTGCGGAACGGCGGTATCGAACTTTTTGGCGTCTTCCAGCGTTTTTACGGTGCCAAGATAAAACCAGTGATTGATAACGTGATACTCCGTCACGCCGCTGGCTTCTTCCACGATGGCGATGCGCCCAGGATACGGCCAGTTGCGGACTTTCAGGGCGCTGAGCGCATTTTTCAGGCGTTCCTGATGGGCTTCCGGTGATTCTTTTCCGCAACACACACCGGCACATTTCCCCAGAGAGAACCGGAAACACGCGCGGTTTTTTGCCAATTTTTCGAGCCCCAGCGCGCCATAACACAGCTTTTCCTGATCGGCGATATCGCGGATTTTTTCAACCGCGGACATTTTGGTTTTGAACAGGCCAAACAGATCGTCGGTGTGGGAAAAATCCACGTCATTGCTGAAAACGATTGTGGCAGTCAGCCCCTGAAGCCGGATGGAACACAGCTTGCGCGTGTTGCGCAGACGCTTATTAAACAGCGGACGCCGGTTTTTAATCAGGTCAGATTCCAGCAATAACGCACCGACTTCACCGATGGTTTCGATGTATTCGATATCCCGCGTCATGTGCAGAAGTTTGGCTTCGTCGGCGTTGCGGAAATGCGACATCACGCGGCTGCGGATATTCACACTTTTGCCGATATACAGCGGAAAGGTTTTATCGTCGCCATAGAAAATATACACCCCCGAGCGGGAAGGTAAATTTTCGAGCGTATGACGAAGATGTTCAGGGTATTTATAAAGCTCGGTAAAAAGCTCTTTTTCCGGATTCCACAAAATCGCTGACCTGCTGTTATCGGAGAAGGTATCGTTTAAAAAACAACGGCCGATAATACTGGCTATCCGTACAGTCTTCAACCAAGGCGGTTAAAATAAAGTGTAAATTCTGACCGGCGAAAATTACGCCTGCGTGCGCATTTCAATATATTCCCGACCATTCAGTAAGTTGGTTAACGCGGCCTCGCGGGTTTCGCGCTGGTCTGACTGGATCCAGCCATAAAGATTATCGATGTTATCGAAACGCACCAGCACGGTGTAAATCGTTTCGCCATGAACAGGGCGTAAAACGTTAACACTTTCGCAACCGGCAAACCGGGCCGAATCCGCCTTCAGCTTTTCCAGCCAGCCTTCGTATTCCGACAGCTTATCGCGCTGCACGCCGTGCGTAATCACCATCGTGATGTGGTCGGGTTGATGTGGGTAAGTCACAGGAGGTTCCTTCTGGTTAACCGCAGTTCTGGTTAACTGATTGTTGCGTTATATTGATGAACGATACGAAATGCGAACAGTTATTGATAACGGAAATTTTTTGGGAAGTTGTTAAACAATTTTTGGGGTGGGGGAAATAATGCGACTGAGCCTTGAAGCGCTGCTGATCCTGGATGCGCTGGATCGTCACGGCACTTTTGCTGCGGCAGCAGCCAGACTGTTTAAAACCGCGTCTGCGCTGAGTTATACCGTGCAGAAAATGGAAAGTGACCTGAATATCAAACTGCTGGACCGGTCCGGGCACCGCGCGACATTCACGCCAACCGGCCGTCTGATGCTGGAAAAGGGCCGCATTTTGCTGCGTGCGGTCAGTGAACTGGAACAACAGGCGCAATATGTCGAAAGCGGCTGGGAAAGTAAACTGACGATCAGCGTCGATGCTTCCGTTCCTTTCGCCCTGCTCACGCCGCTTATCGACCGCTTTTACGAACAACATCAGCACACGCAACTTCTGTTCCGCCACGACGTGCTCGCCGGTTGCTGGGAAGCGCTGAGCTACGGCGAAGCCGACATTGTTTTCGGCGCGGTGCAGGAACCGGTCACGCGCAGCGGTATTGAATATCGCCCTATCGGCTGGCTGGAATATGTGTTTGCCGTCGCGCCGCATCACCCGCTGGCCTCTCTACCGGAGCCGTTATTGCGTGAACAAATCCGTCAGTACCGCGCGGTGGTGGTTCACGATACGTCGCGTCACGGCGCAGGCACGGATTTGCGCGTGCTGGACGAGCAGAAAATGCTGAGCGTTCACGACTTCAACGCCAAAGTTCACGCACAGGTCGCCGGTCTGGGCTGCGGTTATCTGCCGCGCTATCTGGCCGCGCCGCATCTGGAAAGCGGTGCGCTGGTTGAACGCCGTCTGGATACTGAAACCCGTCGCGATCAGGCCTATATGGCCTGGAACGAAAAAGCCACCGGCAATGCCGCCATGTGGTGGCGCGAACATTTACAGAATTTCGACGGCATCTGTTCCGTTTACAGCCGGGAATAATCGTTGCCCGTTTAAGGAGAAAAGCCGGGGCCATCGGGGCAGCATAGATACCGCCCATAAACGTCCTTTGATGACAGCCCGGTGGCTCATCAGGATGACGATATTAAGCCTTACGCTGCGGCGCTTTATGTACCATGGTGTAGGCGTAATCCACGCCCATGCCGTAGGCGCCGCTGTGTTCGCGAACCAGATCCATGACGGCGTCGTAGGTTTCTTTGCGTGACCAGTCGCGCTGGTACTCGAGCAGAACCTGCTGCCAGGTCACCGGAATGGCGCCGGCCTGCACCATGCGGTCGATGGAACGCTCATGCGCATCCACGCTGGTGCCGCCGGAAGTATCGGTCACCACATACACTTCATAGCCTTCTTTCAGCGCCATCAGGGCCGGGAAAGTCAGACACACTTCAGTCCACAATGCGGAAATAATCAGTTTCTTACGGCCTGTCGCTTCAACGGCTTTCACAAACGCCGCGTCTTCCCAGGAGTTCATGGAGGTGCGTTCAATCGGCTTCACATCCGGGTGAACCGCCAGCAGTTCCGGCCAGATATAGCCGCTGAAACTTTCGGTTTCGACGGAGGTGTAAATCACCGGCACGTTAAAAACTTTGCCTGCTTTAGCGAGAGCAACGGTGTTATTTTTAAGCTGCTGGCGATCAATATTTGCGACGCCGAAAGACATTTGTGGCTGATGGTCGATGAAAATCAGGGTGGAGTTCTGTGGGTCCAGCAGATCGAATTTAGACATTTTCATTTCCTCTCAGAGTGCATTGTCAGGTTGTGTGTTTGTATTTAACGTTGTGTTGTTGTGCTGCTGGAAATCACAATACGGCAGACGTTAAAACGCAGATAGCGGAAAGAATTTGCGAAGTTGTTCAGATTTTTTTGACAGGCTTTCGTCTGTATAAACAGCCAAAAATAATATTTACAGTCAGCGAGTTATGAACAGTGAAAACTTTTAACGCGTTATTAAAAATAACGCACTATGACTATTACGGAGAGGCGTCTGCTGTTTATTGCAGCACAACTTAAACCCTGCAAAATCACTCGCTGAGGAAAGACAAATGAAAGCTAAAAAGGCATTCCCCGCCAAGGGAATGCCTTTTTCTTTGGTGCATGTTTCTGGTGAAGAAAACAGCGTTCACGCCACCGGCAGTTTATCCAGAATCGCCTGCGCGGTATTCACGTCGGTGACCAGCGAATTGATCATGCCCGAACGCACCGCACCGATAATCCCGGCGGCTTTTTCCGGCGTCGCGGCCACGCCAATCGTCAGCGGCGTTTTGCGCAGCTGTTCAACCGACGCCGCAATCATTCGCTCCTCGCCTTCCCAGTGCAATAACTCGCCGGATTCCGTGAAGTAATGGCGCAACACATCGCCCGCCGCGTCGCTGAGCGCCTGTTCGCCCGGCGTCGCCGTGGTTGATTCACTCGGTTTCGGCGTATGCGTCAGGCCGATGCCGACAATCGCCGCATCGAGTTTGTCCCACAGGGAAATAATTTCCTGCACGCTGCCGTCGGCGAGAAACGCATCACGCAATTCTGCCGAAGAAATGTAAGGCGCATGCAGAAAATACGGCGTGCCTTCCATCTGTTCAGCCGCGCGGCGCACGAACTCGGTGATCTGAAAATGCGGCGCAGACTGCTGCATTCCACCATTGAGCGCCACGGTCATAATGCCCGGCAGGCGCGGCATTCCGGCCAGCGTCACCTCGCGTACCGCCCTTCCCCAGCCAATGCCCAGCACCGAACCGGCACCTAAACCGGCTTCCTGCAACAAAGCGGCCAGCGGCGTCGACAGCGCGCCCAGCACATTGCCCGGCGGCGCATCAACCACATACGCGTGCTTCAACCCGAGGCGGTTGATCAGGTCAGATGTCATGTCTTCCGGGGAGGATAATCCCACCACTTCGATGCGCACAATGCCCGCCGCGCGGGCTTTATTCAGCAGCCGCGAGATTGTCGCCGTTGAAACCTCCAGCTTGCGCGCAATCTCCACCTGAGACATATCAGACTCGTAATGCAGCTTCGCCACTAAATGCATCATGGCACGCGTCGCTGCAATATCTTGCAAAATTGGCTCTTTCAGCTTGAAATTCCTTTCAGTAATGAATTACACTTAAATCGTCGATTGAGGGATTATTGCGCAACACCTGTAAAAATGCAATGTGCCGGATCGGGCTTAGACCCTTGTAAACCGGCGTGTTACGCGATTTTTCCGCCCCTGTCAGCCAGGGGGCAAAGACAGAACGTCCAGTGTAATCGAGATTTTTTCATCTGTAATAAATTTCACGCAAAGGAGAGTTCCATGTCAAAAATGTCTACTTCAGAATTACGCAGCTATCAGCAGATTTGCGGTAAAAATGGCGCGATGCTGGTGATCGCCTGTGACCAGCGCGGTGCCATGCGCAGCCTGCTCGCCAGCGACCCACAGCAACAATCCGCGATTTCCGAACACCAACTGGGCCTCATCAAAGCCGACATCACCCGATATCTCGCCAGCAAAGCCTCCTGCGTGCTGGTGGATCCGGTCTGTGCGGTGCCGCAGCTGGTGGACAACGGCATTATTGCCCGCGATACCGCTCTGCTGATCGGCCTTGACGCATCAGGCTGGGATAATTCGCCGGAAGGCTACCGTCTGTCGCGGTTAGTGGCGAATGTGGATGCGCGCCGCGTGCGTGAACTGGGTGCGACCGGCGGAAAAATCATGGTGTATTTGCGTTCGGATCAGGAAGCCGCCAACCGCCATAACATTGAAATCCTGCGTCAGTGCATCGACGATTTCGCCCGCGAAGACCTGCTGCTGGTGGTGGAGTTCCTCACCTATAAACTCGACAACGAAACCGAGGAAGAATATAAAGAAAAAGTCCCGGCGCTGATTTATGGCGGCACGAAGATTTGCCTGGAATGCGGCGCGAAGGTGCTGAAACTGCCTTATCCGGGTTCAAAACAGGCCTGTGCAGACATCACGAAACTGGCCGGAGACGTGCCGTGGGCGGTGCTTTCCGCGGGCGTTGACCACGCCACTTTCCTCAAACAAGTGGCGGATGCCATGAGCGAAGGCGCTTCAGGCGTGATTGCCGGACGTTCGTTGTGGAAAGACTGCATTTCGCTGGATCGCAGCGCGACAAAATCCCGGCTCGAATCGCTGGCGGTGCCGCGCCTGAACGAACTTCAGGCCGTAATTCAGCAATATTTCCATGCCCCGGCCCATAATCAAACTGAACAGGTGGAACATGTCTGAAAACAGAAGCGCCTCACGAAATGGCTTTACCGGCAAACGCGTCATCCTGGTAAACGGGATCCCGGCGTCAGGTAAAAGCCGGCTCGCCGTTGAGCTTTCTGAATACAGCGGCTGGCTGCAACTGTCGCTGGATGGCATCAAAAACCCGTTTCTTCAGCGGATGCAAAATGTCGATCGCCCTTTTAACCGCGTGCTCGGACTGGCAAGTTATCAGGTTATCTGGGATATCATCGGCGGCGCACCGCAGGGCAGCACTTTTATTGCCGATGCGTGGTTTGGATTCCAGCCAAAAGACGTGTTGCAGGATTATCTGCAACGGGCGGGCGTCACGCAGGTTCTGGAAATCTGGTGTCAGATTGATGCAGAACTCGCCGCGGAACGTTTTGCGTCACGACTAGGTGAACGTTTACCGGGACACGTCGGGGCAGAATATATTCCCGAATTAAAAATTCTCGCCGGAAATGCACGACCAATGGCGTTGGGACCAGTTTATTCTGTTGACCAGAATGTTATTGCACAAAATAAGCCTGTAAATATTGTTGATATACATGAATGGGTATTAAATTCATTTCATACTCAGACCCAATAAACATCCACAAAAGGAAACGTTCATTTACTGAAAAGTCAGTGCATTCTGATATCAGGACCAGGCTAATGCCCTACTATCATTAATTCTTTCATGTCGTTTGAAATTATTATCTTTCATTAATGGCAAATAGGATTGGATAGATCACAGTTTTTATTTTGATTAAATATCATACTGAGAAAAGGCCCTATTAATGTGAAGAGGTATTATGTTAAGCGACTGGATTAATGAAAATAACACCACCCTTATCACCAGAATAAAAGACTGGCAAAGTGCCGTCGCATTAGCTGTGCAACCTTTAATTGATTCCGGTGCCGCCGAAAGTCGTTATCTTCAGGCGATATATGACATGCACCGTGAAATCGGCCCTTATTATGTTTTGGGTGAAGGGATTGCCATGCCACATGCCCGGCCAGAAGAAGGTGCGGTCAGAACCGCACTCTCTCTGGTGATTGTTTCAGAAGGTGTTGAATTCGGCAGTGAAGATAACGATCCGGTCTATGTCATCTTCGCGCTGGCCGCCGTTGACAGCCATTCGCACATTGAAATGATCGCCAGCCTTTCTCACCTGTTCTGCGATGATGAGGCAGCGAAAAAATTAAAACAAAGTAAAAACAAGCAGGAAGCATTAGACATTATCCGGCAGTTTTAGACGTGAAGTGTAGAGAGACGAGCATAACCCTTAATGAACACCTACAAAGAACCTAAGGAAACATGATGAAAAAGTTATCTATTCTTGCGGTATGCGGTGCGGGTTTAGGCAGCAGTTTTGCCTGTGAAATGAGTATCGAAGCCGCGCTGAAAGATTTAGGCGTGGAGGCGGATTTATCACACTGCGATATTTCCAGCGCCACCTCATCCCGGGCCGATATTATTATGACCGGCGAAAACTTCAGATCGCAGTTCCAGCATTACACCATCAGCGCCAATATTATTTATCTGAAACGCCTGGTGGATAAGAACGAAATAAAAGATAAGCTGACGCCTGTTCTTCAGGAAATGGGTCACCTGGCTGTCTGATAATAAAAATATTTTATTCCAATAGAACAACTCTACATCTCTACTACAGGGGACGCTTATGTCTTTCCTTCACTTTATTGTCAATGATGTATTAGGCCAGGCATCAATATTAATCTCTCTGATCGCTATGATTGGCCTGATTGCATTAAAGAAAAGTCCGGGACAAATTATTACCGGCACATTAAAAACGCTGCTCGGATTTCTGGTTTTACTTTCCGGTGCCAGTATTATTGTGAATGCACTGAACTTCCTGGGTGAAATATTCCAGAAAGGTTTCCATATGCGCGGCGTGGTCACCGACGTCGGCTCAATCGCCGGTATCGCACAACAAACGCTCGGGCGGGAAACGGCCTTAATTATGGTGCTGGCATTTATCGTCAATATCCTGATTGCGCGTCTGACCCGCTTTAAATACATCTTCCTCACCGGTCAGGCGTCGCTGTGGATGGCGACCGTCTGTTCCGTCATCGGTTATATGGGCGGCCTGCGCGGTGCGGAGCTGATCATTACCGGCGGCGTCATTGCCGGTGTGATGGCGGTCGGTATGCCGGTGCTGGCACAACCGATTGTGCGCAAAATTACCGGTTCCGATGACTTTGCGCTCGGCCATTTCTGCACTATCGGTTACATCGTGCAGGCTGGCGTGGCGAAAATCACCGGTAACGTCAATAAAAGCACCGAAGATCTCGAGTTGCCACAGGCCCTCTCCTTCCTGCAAGACACCTATCTGTCGATGATGGTGGTGATGATCCCGATTTACCTGATCCCCGCCATCGCCGCAGGCCCGGAAGTGGTCGCGCCTTTCGCTAACAGCGTTAACTATCTGGTCTACTCGTTCCTGCAATCCATTCAGTTTGTGGTCGGCGTTTACGTGCTGCTCTCCGGTGTGCGTCTTCTGCTGGCGGAAATCGTCCCGGCTTTCCGTGGGATCGCCCTGCGCATCGTGCCCAACGCCATTCCGGCGCTCGATTGCCCGGTACTTTTCCCTTACGCGCCGAACGCGGTCATCATCGGCTTTATCTCGACCACCATCGGTTCAGTCATCGGCATGTTCCTGTTCCCGAGTCTCGGGCTGGCGATGATTTTGCCGGGTATGCTGACCAACTTCTTCGCGGGCGGTACGGCGGGTATCTTCGGTAACGCCGTCGGCGGGCGTCGCGGCGCGATTATCGGCGGTATCTTCCACGGCCTGTTTATCACGCTGTTACCGGCGCTGCTGCTGCCGCTGCTGGGTAAATTCGGCTTCTCGAACGTGACATTCAGTGACTCGGATGTCATCGGCGTCGGGCTGGTGTTCGGCCATATTCTCAACTTCTTCCATTAATTAAGCCGGAGGGCATTCCAGATGGAAAAAATAATGGATACGCGTATTGAGCAGATTTTATCGCAACAGCTGCCGCCGCAGGAATCGGCCAAAGCGCTCAACGAACTGGGAAAAGAGTATCAGGAACAGCAGGATCTGGAGGCCGCCATTGCCTGTTGGGAGCAGAGTATGGCGTGTTACGGAAAGCCCGGTTTCGCGCAGGCGCAGCTGATGAAGGCGTATAACGCGCGGCGTCGTCAGTGCTCAGAAGCCGGTGACGGCAGGGGGCTGGAGGTATATTCGCAGAAAATCGATGCACTGATGCAAAAAAGTAAGGACGCCATCCGCTACGGATTTTGAGCCAAAAAAAGCCAGAACGCGTGTTCTGGCTTTTACCGTTTACGGATTCAACGATTTCGTCCGCTGCGCAAAACCCTTACGCAGCTTTTGCAGTTTCGGCGGGATCACGGCCATGCAATAGCGGTTCTGCTGCCCGGCACCTTCCCAGTAATTCTGGTGATAGCCTTCCGCCACAAACACTTCGCCCAACGGCTCAATGCTGGTGACCACCGGATCGCTGTGATCCTGCTGCGCGCGCAAAATAGCGGCTTCCGCTTCGGCTTTTTGCTGCTCACCGGCGGGGAATATCACCGAACGGTATTGCGTGCCGACGTCATTTCCCTGCCGGTTCAGCTGGGTCGGATCATGCGTGACGAAGTGAATATCCAGCAAATCGCCGTAACTGAGTTTCGCCGGGTCAAAACCGACGCGAATGGCTTCTGCGTGACCGGTTACGCCGGTGCAAACCTGCTCATACGTCGGGTTCGGACGCGCGCCGCCAGTGTAAACACTTTCCACCGACTCGACGCCGATGACGTCTTTGAACACCGCTTCCGTACACCAGAAACAGCCGCCACCGAAGATAGCGTATTCGATTGTCATACAGACTCCTTGATTTTGGGTACAGAGAAATAATGGGGGCGGAACGCGCAGAGATAAAGAGACGATAATAAAAAACACCGGATAAAATTCTTCCGCACTGAAATTTATAATATTTTAGGCAAACTGATTTACCTTATAAAGAGTAGTGATTTTCCGTCTGATTGATCTGCCTTTTTTTTCATGGCAGTATCGTTGCGATTGAAATACAGGAAATTCCCCTATGAAAGACGTAATTGAAGGCTTCCTCAGATTCCAGAAAGAGGCGTTTCCACAACGCTCTAAGTTATTCAAAGAACTCGCATTAAACCAAAATCCTAAGACCCTGTTTATATCCTGCTCTGACAGCCGGTTAGTGCCGGAATTAGTCACGCAGCGTGAACCGGGCGAACTGTTTGTTATCCGCAACGCCGGTAACATCGTGCCACCTTTCGGGCCGGAACCGGGCGGCGTTTCTGCCACCGTTGAGTACGCCGTGAAGGCGCTGGGCGTGAAAGATATCGTGATCTGCGGGCATTCCAACTGTGGTGCGATGGGCGCAATCGCCAACTGTACCTGTCTGGATCACATGCCTGCCGTGGCTCACTGGCTGCGTTATTCCGATGCGGCGAAAGCCATCAACGAAGCCACTGAACACGAGACGCCGGAAGCGCGCGTCAACGGCATGGTGCATCAGAATGTGATTGCACAGCTGAGCAACCTGCGCACGCATCCCTGCGTGGCGGTGGCATTAGCGAAAGGCGAAGTGACCCTGCACGGCTGGGTTTATGATATTGAATCAGGCTGCATTGAAGCCTTTGATGCGAAGAGCGCCAGCTTTATTTCGCTGTCAGATAATCCGGAAGTCAGAGCCAGTTAATTAATCTTTCGCATACCGTAAAATTAATTATCATCCGGAATATTGTGGTTAATATTCCGGAAGGTAAATCAGAGAATTACGCCATTCGTTATTTGAAATAATCCTTTCCAGAGCACTCTACCCAAAATAATTCGAGTTGCTTAAAGGCAGCAAAGCCGTGAATCACCGGGAGCTTACTCCGGTAAGTGACTGGGGTGAACGGGTGTAGCCAACGCATAAGCAGCTTGAAGTATGACGGGCATAAATCAGCGCCCGCTAAATCACTAATCATTATAATCTGAACGCGCTACCGCCTTTTCCACCAGAGTGAGAAAACTGATGCCCGTTATGCCGTTAAACCGTCTGGCCGATTTGCCCGCCGCGCAGTGGGATGCGCTGGTGCCTGCCCAGCAACCGTTCCTCAGCCATGCGTTTTTATCCACGCTCGAAGACAGCGGCAGCCTGGGGCCGGACTCCGGCTGGCGTCCGGAACATCTTCTGTGGCGGGAAAACGGCAAAATTCTGGCGGCCATTCCCGGCTATCGAAAACGCCATTCTTACGGCGAATATGTATTTGATCAGGGCTGGGCGGATGCCTGCCAGCGTTCGGGCATTGCGTATTATCCGAAATGGTTGGGTGCCGTGCCGTTCAGCCCGGTGACCGGCGCACGGCTGCTGGGCGATGAAGCGGCGGCGGTAAACCTGATACAGGCATTGCCGGAATATCTCGTCGAAAACGGACTGACCAGCGCGCACATCAATTTCACCGATACCCGCGCCAACCGGCTACTTGGCGATGAAGCCGTGTGGCAACACCGGCTGGGCTGCCAGTATCACTGGCAAAACCGCGACTACCGCGATTTTCAGGATTATCTCGACGCGCTCACTTCGCGCAAGCGCAAACAGTTCCGCAAGGAACGTGAACAGGTGGCGGCGCAGGGCATTGATTTTGTGTGGCGGGAAGGCGCAGAGCTGACCGAAACACAGTGGGATTTCGTCTACGCCTGCTACAGCAATACCTACCGGATACGCGGGCAGTCGCCCTACCTGACCCGCGACTTTTTCAGTCTGCTGGCAGAAAGAATGCCGGAGGCGATCCGCGTGGTAATGGCGCAGCAAAATGGCCGCGACGTGGCGATGGCGTTCAGCTTAATCAGCGGCGATACGTTTTATGGCCGCTACTGGGGATGTCTGGCGGAATTCGACCGGCTGCACTTCGAAACCTGTTTCTATCAGGGGATGGAATACGCGATTGCGCACGGGCTGGCGCGGTTCGACGCGGGCGCGCAGGGCGAACATAAACTGCTGCGCGGCTTTGAGCCGGTGATCACTGACTCCTGGCACTATCTACGGCATCCGGGTCTGCGCGACGCCGTCGAAGATTTTCTGGTGGAAGAACGTGCCGGCGTGCAGCGCTGGGCCGATGAAGCCCGTGAAGTGCTGCCCTACCGGCACGATGCGTCTTAACGTGCGGGCTTAATCCATCCCGACAAATCCGCCGGTCTGATGCTGCCATAAACGGGCATACAGACCGCCGTGCGCCAGCAGTTCGGCGTGACTTCCCGTCTCGACAATCTGCCCTTTTTCCAGCACCACCAGACGGTCCATTTTGGCAATGGTCGATAACCGGTGCGCAATCGCAATCACCGTTTTCCCGCCCATCAGCGTTTCCAGGCTTTCCTGAATCGCCGCTTCCACTTCCGAATCAAGCGCCGAGGTGGCTTCGTCCATAATCAGAATTGGCGCGTTTTTCAGTAACACGCGCGCAATCGCAATACGCTGACGTTGCCCGCCGGAGAGTTTCACACCGCGCTCGCCGACGTGCGCATCCAGCCCGGTTCGCCCCAGTGAATCATAAAGCTGCGGAATGAATTCGTCGGCACGCGCCTGACGTATCGCCAGCTGCAATTCTTCATCCGTCGCGGCCGGTCTGCCGTACAGCAGATTGTCGCGAATCGAACGGTGCAGCAGCGACGTGTCCTGCGTGATCATACCGATTTGTGCGCGCAGGCTGCCCTGCGTGACGTCGGCAATATTCTGCTCATCAATTAAAATCCGCCCGCCGTCGATGTCGTATAACCGCAACAACAGATTGACCAGCGTGGATTTTCCCGCGCCGGAAGGCCCGATCAGGCCGATCTTCTCACCGGGGCGGATCGCCAGATCAAGATTCCGGATCACCGGGCTGCCTTTTCCGTAGTTCTCTTTACCATAATTAAATTCCACGTGATCAAAACGGATCGCACCCCGATCGACTTTCAGCGCCGGTGCCTGCGGTTTATCCGTGACGGTCAGCGGCTGCGCGATGGTATGCAGGCCGTCCTGCACCGTACCGATGTTCTCGAAAATACCGTTCACCACCCACATAATCCAGCCGGACATATTCACGATACGAATCACCAGCCCCGTCGCCAGCGCGATAGCCCCGACGGTGATCAGCGATTGTGTCCACAGCCACAGCGCCAGCCCGGTGCTGGCAACAATCAGCAGGCCGTTGAGCGTGGTGATCGCAAACGCCATGCCGGTTAACAGGCGGCCAGCGAGCTGGGTTTTAACGGTCTGCTCGGTGATGGCTTCGCGCGCGTACTGCTGTTCCATATCCGTATGCGCGAAAAGTTTCAGCGTGGAAATATTGGTATAGCCATCCACAATGCAGCCCATCAGTTTCGAACGGGCTTCGGACGATTCAACCGAACGCTGCTTCACGCGCGGAACGAAATACCACAGGCAAATGGCGTAACAGAAAATCCAGACAATCAGCGGGATCATCAGACGCCAGTCGGCTTGGGCAAACAGGAACAATGCGCTGGCGGCGTAAATCACCACGTGCCAGATGGCATCGACCATTTGTACCGCGGAATCGCGCAGTGAACTGCCGGTCTGCATGATGCGCTGGGCAATACGCCCGGCAAAATCACTCTGGAAAAAGTTGAGGCTCTGCCTGAGGACGTATTTATGATTCTGCCAGCGGATCATGCTGGTCATGCCGGGCGTCAGCGTCTGGTGAACCAGCAAATCATTCAGCCCGAAAAATACCGGCCGCATGATCATCGCCACCGCCGCCATCCACAGCAGTTCGCCCATGTGGTCGGAGAAAAAGCTGCCCGGCGGTGTGTCTTTGGTGAGATCGATAATCTGACTGAGATAGCTAAACAGCGACACTTCAATCAGTGACGCCACCAGCCCGACCACCAGCAATACTGCAAAACTCGGCCAGACCTGACGCAGATAATAAAGATAAAAAGGCCAGACTTTGCCCGGCGGCTCAGCCCCCGGAGCCTCCCGAAAAATGTCGATCATTCGCTCGAACCGGCGAAAAAGCATGGTACACCTCTTAATGGATTTATCGTCAGGGCTGTCCTGCCCTGATGTTCTGGTTTGCATGACGTTACGCAACCTTTAAGCGTAGAAGGTTTTTAGCGCTTTACCCAGAAATAATATTCATTTGGCTTATTGATTGGCATTAAATAAACAATTTAATCAATGCGGGGGGGGTAAATAATTATCAGAACATGGCTTCATGATTAAAATACAATAGTGTTAAACGCTAATGCATAATGCCCTGGTCGGTTGCTATGACCTCTTCTTTGTAAAATACGTTTAAATTCCAAACTTGCCCTGAATCTGTCTCTTTAGAGTTATCAGGATTCAGAACATAACTATAATCCCCGTTGTCAAATATATACCCCTGAAAATCATAGCTATGAGAATTGAACATTACGCGGCCTTTGAGATGCAATCTCGCTCCTGTTTTCTTGTTAATCCCGTCGTAATCAACATCCTTACAAGTCATCTCGCCTTCAGGACAATTGTATTTTAAATCAATATCAAAATGTTGCCCTTCAAAGTCTGGATGTCCGGCGTGCAGCGTATAGCCTTCAGCATGGCAACTCACAGAGGCAAAGGTAATAAAAAAATAAACCATTAATAATCTCATCGTACATAAACTCCATTGTAGAAAACATTCAACTCTGATTTCCTAACATTACGTCTTACGCCACCCGACACCGGCATGTCACTCGCTGGCGGCACAGTGGCATCCAGACGAGCATTTCCCTGTGAAATCGCCGCGACAGTTTTCTGACCACAGTTGCCATCAACCACCAGATCAGGAAAACCGGAATTCTTCAACCTATACTGCACCTCGATAACGTCATGGAATAAGTTGTCGCCAAAATACCCGACACTTCGACTCAATGATGAGAACATGCCAATATCCTTATTGTTATGAAATAACGCGCAGTGATTTATATATTATTAGGAGGACGCCTCAGATAAACATTCAGCAAAATAATATATTTACTCTGTTAAAATAATAACAGATCAGGAAGTCATCAAAAGGCATTAATAACAGAAAGGAGATCGAACGGGGATTTTTAATTGCAACTCTGGCGGAGTGAAAGAAATTCACCACCGCCAGTGAAAACAACTTAAAGGCGGGTTTGCTCTTTCTTCAGCACGCCCTCTTTTTGCAGCAGAGAAAGAATAAACGCCAGCACCATCACGCCTGCGGCGATCTGGTACACCGAGTGCAGCGCCGTGCCGAATGCCTGCAAATAATCGTCGCGGATTGCAGCAGGCAATTGCTGAACGGCCTGCGCACCCATTGAGCGCGGGAGCTGCGTTCCTTCGGGGATCAGCGCTTCGAGCTGATTACGCAAAACATGCGTGAAAATCGCGCCGAACATCGCCACGCCAATCGAACCGCCGATTGAACGAAACAGCGTAACGCCGGACGTCGCAACGCCCATTTGCTTCATCGACACCGAGTTTTGCACCGCCAGCACCAGCACCTGCATCACCATGCCCAACCCGAAACCGAGCACGCCGATGTAGAGATACAACATATGAAGCGGCGTGCCGACTTTCAGAAAGCCCAGTAAAACCATGCCGGCGAAACTCAGTAATGTCCCGAGGATCGGGAAAATACGGTAACGCCCGATGCGGCTTATAATCCGTCCACTGATAATCGAACTGACCAGCAGCGCGCCCATCAGCGGCAGTAACTGCATCCCGGCTTGTGACGGCGTCGAGCCTTTTACCACCTGCAAATACAGTGGCAGGAATGTCATCGACCCCATCAGCGACATCCCGATAATAAAGCTGATGGCGCAGCTCAGCAGGAACGTGCGGTCGCGGAATAACCCAAGCGGAATAATCGGTTCTGCGGCCAGCGTTTCTTCATAAATGAAGCCGCCGAGCGTGACAAGTCCGAACGCCAGAATGCACCACAGCTGCGGATCCGACCACTGATAGACCGTGCCGCCTTCGCTGGTGAATAAAATGATGCAGGTCAGCGCCGCCGCCAGATAGCCCGCGCCGAGGAAGTCGATTTCATGGCGGATGCGCGCGGTCTGCGATTTCAGCGCCACGCCGATGACCAGCAGCGCGAAAATACCCAGTGGCAGGTTGATGTAGAAAATCCAGCGCCACGAAATATGTTCGACCAGGAAACCGCCGATCAGCGGCCCGATAACCGTCGCGAGGCCAAATACGCCGCCGAATAATCCCTGATATTTCCCGCGCTCAGACGGCGGTATCACATCGCCCACGGCGGCCATACTGACCACCATCAGCCCGCCGCCGCCCAGCCCCTGCAAGGCACGCATCAGGATCAGCTGCGTCATGTTCTGCGCCAGCCCGCACAATACCGACCCGAGCAGGAATACCACGATGGCGGTTTGCAGGACGATTTTGCGGCCAAGCAAATCGCCGAATTTACCGTACAGCGGTACGACAATGGTGGACGCCAGCAGGTAAGACGTCACCACCCACGAAAGCTGATCCAGCCCGCCCAGCTCACTGACAATCGTCGGCAGCGCGGTGGAAACAATCGTCTGGTCGAGCGCGGCCAGCAGCATGACCAGCATCAGTGCGGAGAACAGCAGCTTTATCGACGGCTTCTGTTCTGCGACATCACTCTGCGCTGAATGTATAGTTGTCATGAATAGTTTCCTGACTTTTAATTAATTAACTGTATAATTAATATTGAAGCATCCACCTCATCCGGTCAATGGATCAAACCGCTTATGACAGACAGAAAAATCTCAGAAACGACAGGATCCGCACAAAAGGATCAAACGCCCGCACGCCGTCCGGGACGCCCGCGCAGCGTCAAAAAAGGCACGGACAAGCGGGAATTGCTGCTCGATGCCGCTCTGAAACTGTTTGCCCAATACGGTATCGCCGAAACGCCGCTGAGCCAGATTGCCAAAGAAGCGGGCGTGACCACCGCCATGCTGCATTACTATTTTAATACCCGCGAGCAGTTGCTGGACGTCATGATCGACGAACGTTTTCAGCCGGTACGCGCCGGATTTACCGATATTTTTGAAACCCACGCCTACGACCCGCTGATGGCGATTACGCACATGGCGCAATGCATGATTGATGCCGCGGAAAAATACCCGTGGGTCGCGCCGCTGTGGGTGCGGGAAGTAATCAGTGAAAGCGGTATGCTAAAAAAACGCATGGAAGAACGTAATGGCGACAAAAACCGCAAAATCGTTCATGAATCGATTGCCCGCTGGCAGGCCGAAGGACGTCTGAACCCGGATCTGAATCCGGCACTGCTGTTTATTTCATTGTTCGGCCTGACGCTGTTCCCGATGGCCTCCATGAAAATGAGAAAAGAAGGTGGCTCGCTGATTTCCCCCGACATGCTGCGTAAACACGTCGCCCTGCTGCTCTTCAACGGGCTGGGGCCGCAGAAGCGCTGAGCGAAATCCTGACCGCGCGGGTGACTCCCGCGCAACTCTCTTTAATCCCTTCTTTTTGTACCGAAAAATACTGCGCAGACTCGACTATCATGTAGCGGAAATGTTGCTCTGAATTAGGGAATGCCTCGAGAATGAAGGGAATGCCGCCGCTGATCCTTGCGCTGCTCGCCAGTTCGTTAGTGCTTACTATCGGACGTGGTGTCACTCTGCCGTTTATCACGATTTATCTGACTGAGCACTATCATCTGCTGCCCAAAAGCGTCGGGATTATTCTGGGGGCCAGCCTGGCGATCGGTATTCTCAGCAGCCTGTACGGCGGTTATCTGGTGGACAAATTTAATCACCGGACGCTGATTACAGTGTCGATCAGTTCGTTCGGCCTGAGTTTTTTGCTGTTGCCGATGCTGCCGAATGTCACCGGCGTTTTGCTGGTGCTGGCGCTGCTCAATGCGTCTTACGCCCTGCTGAGTATTACGCTTAAAGCCTGTATCGCCAGCTGGTTACCGGTTGAAAAGCGAGTCAAAGCCTTCTCGATGAACTACACGCTGGTGAACGTCGGCTGGGCCGTCGGGTCGTCTCTGGGCGTCTGGCTGGCCGGTTTCAGCCCGATGCTGCCGTTTATTATTTCCGGCGTGCTGGCGCTGGGCACCGTGATTTCACTCGGCTGGGGATTGCGTAATATCCCGCAAAAACCACCGCAAACTGAGCTGGAACAAAAACCGCTGCCCAAACCTAACCTGCGCCAGACGCTCAGCATTCTGGCTCATGATCGCCGCCTGATTTACTTCACGCTCGGCAGCACGCTGGGTTCGGTCGTCTTCGGGCAGTTCGCCGGTTATCTGTCGCAATATCTGATTCTGGTTTCCAACGCGGCGTTTGCGTACAAAATTATCGGCGCTGTAATGATCACCAACGCCGTCATCGTGATCGTCTTCCAGTACGCGCTAAGCAGCCGGATGAAACAAAAAAGCCTGCTGAAATGGCTGCTGCTTGGTACGATTTTCTTCATCATCGGCCTGATTGGGTTCATGACCGCCGGGCAATCGGTGCTGTTCTGGATCATCGCGATGGCGATTTTCAGCTTCGGCGAGCTGATCGTCATTCCGGTCGAATACATGTTTATCGACTATATCGCGCCGGAAAACATGAAAGGCAGCTACTACGGGATGCAAAACCTGAGCAATCTCGGCGGCGCGATAAACCCGGTGATGTGCGGATTTCTGCTTAGTTACGCCGCGCCGCCGGTGATGTTTATCGCGCTGATTGCCGCGTCGGCGGGCGGGCTGGTGTTCTTCTGGATGGGGCACCGGCTGGCGGCGCGGACAGCGTAAAAAAAGCCCTGAACGCACGGCGGTCAGGGCCTGATTTCATAGCGGAGTGAATTACTCTTCCAGCCCCCGGTTTTTCAGCATCGGCTCAATGGACGGTGCTTTGCCGCGCCAGGTTTTATACAGTTTTTCCAGATCCTCACTGTTGCCGCGCGAGAGGATTTGATCACGGAATTTCTGACCATTTTCCCGCGTCAGGCCGCCTTGTTCGGTGATCCCGGCAAAGGCATCGTCGGCCAGCATTTCTGTCCACAGATACGCGTAATACCCGGCGGCGTAGCCATTCCCCCAGATATGCTGGAAATAGCTGGAACGGTAGCGCGGCGGCACGTACGCCAGATTCACTTTGTCCTTCGCCAGCGATTCGGCTTCGAACTTATCGACATCCTGCTGTGGTTCCGTGGCGCTCAGGCTGTGCCAGTGCATGTCGAGCAGCGCGGCGGCCAGCAGCTCGGTCATGTCATAACCTTTATTAAACTTGCTGGCTTTCTCGATTTTGTCCTGCAAAGCCTGCGGCATGACTTCGCCGGTCTGATAATGCTTCGCGAAGTGAGTAAACACTTTCGGGTCACTCGCCCAGTGCTCGTTAAACTGGGACGGGAACTCGACGAAATCGCGCGGCGTTGCAGTGCCTGAAAGGCTTGGATATTGCTGGTCGGCAAACAGCCCGTGCAGCGTATGGCCGAACTCGTGGAACATCGTGATCACGTCATCCCACGACAACAACGCCGGTTGCCCCGCCGCCGGTTTCTGGAAGTTAGCGACGTTGTAAATCACCGGTTTGGTGCCGAGCAGTTTGGACTGATCGACGAAATTACTCATCCACGCGCCGCCGCCTTTGTTATCACGCTGATAATAATCGGCGTAAAACAGCGCCATCGATTTGCCGTCTTTATCGAAGACTTCAAAAACGCGCACATCCGGGTTCCAGACTGGCAGGTCTTTGCGCTCTTTAAACGTGATGCCGTACAGCAGATTTGCCGCGTAGAATACGCCGTTTTCCAGCACGTTATTCAGCTCGAAGTACGGTTTGATCTGCGCATCGTCGAGATCGTATTTCTCTTTGCGGACCTGCTGGGCGTAATGCTGCCAGTCCCAGGCCGCTACGCTGAATCCGCCCTTTTGCTTATCGATTTCTGACTGAATATCTTTCGCCTCACGCTCCGCGCGGGCAGTCGCGGCTGGCACAATTTTGTGCATGAAATCCAGCGCAGCCTGCGGCGTTTTCGCCATCTGGTCTTCCAGCTTCCACGCCGCATAGCTCGGGAATCCAAGCACTATGGCCTGTTCTGCGCGGACTTTCGCCAGTTTCGCGATAAGCTCACGCGTATCGTTGGCATCGCCTTTTTCAGCGCGATTGATGGACGCATCGTACAGCGCCTTGCGCGTATCGCGGTTTTCCAGCGACTGCAATAAAGGCTGCTGCGTGGTGTTTTGCAGCACCAGCAACCACGCGTTATCCAGCTTGCGGTCTTTGGCCGCCTGCGCCGCGGCGGAAAGTTCAGCTTCGCTCAGCCCGGCAAGCTGCGCTTTATCATTTACCGTCAGCCCGCCCGCTTTTGTCGCCGCGAGGAGTTTATTGGTGAACTGCGTACTCAGCGTCGCCGCCTGCTGGTTCAGCGCTTTGAGATTGTCTTTATCGGCATCCGAAAGATTCGCGCCCGCCAGCTCAAAATCTTTGTACGTCACTTCAATCAGACGCTGCGATTCCGCATCCAGCTTCAGGGTATTGCGCTGGTTATACACGGTTTTCAGGCGGGCAAATAATTTGCTGTTGAGATGAATGCTGTCGTCCATCGCCGCCAGCTTTGGCGAGGTATCTTCATCAATTTTTTGCAGCGTATCGTTGGTATTCGCGCCGGTCATCGCGCCGAAAACGCTCTGTACGCGCTGCAACGTGCCGCCGGATTTTTCCAGCGCCACATAGGTATTTTCGAACGTCGGGGGTGAAGAGTCGTTGGCTATTTTATCGACGTCGGCAAGTTTCTGACGGATACCTTCGAGCAACGCCGGTTCATAATCGCTGTCTTTATACAGATTGAATTGCGGTGCCTGATATTCAAGCGGGCTCGGTTTCAGAAACGGATTATCTTTAACAATGGCATGGTTCATGACGGGCTCCTGCGTGGCGGGCTGCACGCTCTGCGCAGCGCCTGCAAACTGGCTCATGGCCAGACTGGTTGCCAAAAAGAGGTAGGACAAACGCATTTCAGTCTTCCTTATCTGATTAAGAGAAATTGCTCCGTTAAGCCATTGAGAATAGACCCCGGTCGCCGATCCGGCAAAAGAAGTGCGTAAGGTAATCGTGTGATGACAAGGGGTTTCAATATTTTCAGGGGAATTTTTCTGTCAGGATATTGCCCTTCGCAGCGCGTAAAAATGGCAGGAAACCATCATGATTAAAGACCAGACTTTCACCGGCCAGCGTTTTGGCGTGAAACAATTCACCGGCGAAACACTGGAAAATTGCCGCTTTTACCGCTGCCATTTCGACAGCTGCGATTTGTCGGAAACCGCTTTTACGAACTGTCTGTTTTACGATGACGACGAACAAACCGGCTGCTCGTTCCAGCACGCAAAACTCCAGGACGCCAGTTTTAAACACTGCGACCTGACAATGGCTGATTTCAAAAACATTCAGGCGCTCGGTCTGGAGATCCGCGAAAGCAAAGCCACCGGCGCAGATTTCAGCGGTGCCAGCTTTATGAATATGATCACTACCCGCACCTGGTTTTGCAGCGCGTTCATGACCAAAAATAACTTCAGCTACGCCAACTTCAGCAAAGTCATTCTGGAAAAATGTGAGCTGTGGGAAAACCGCTGGACCGGCGCCAATGTGCAAGGCGCGAACCTCAGCGGCTCCGACCTTTCCGGCGGAGAATTCACCGAGTTCGACTGGAATAATGTGAACATCACCCACTGCGACCTGACCAATTCCGACCTGGGCGAATTAAATCTCCGGAAAGTCGATCTCGACGGCGTGAAAATCGACGACTGGCAGCAAAGCCATTTGCTGGAAAGGTTGGGGGTGGTTGTTATTCACTCTAAGTGACAGCATTCGAAATGATCATGACGCCTTATTGTACTGCGCCCAGAAACTGTATTTACGCCCGTGTTTGGCTTTAACTTTCGCCATATACTCGACATGGTTTTGCAATGAAGAATAAGCATCTATATTTTTATCGAGCTGATCTAATTGCTGTAAATAACGGGCACCGTGATGATAAGCCTGTGTTCTACCGCGTTCTAAAATATCGTCTGTCAGAGTGCGTAGCAGGATGATGCGGAAAAGTCTGTTCTCCTCAGGCACTTTACCCAGCAGTGAAACTAACTGGATATAATGCCACTCAGAGAATTCAACAGCCTGTTCAATCGCGATTTTTTCGGCTTTAGAATTTTCCCCAAGCTTGAGTAATGGGTCCAGTTGATCGTAAAGCTCTGTTTCATTCGAGACCAAAACAATCAGCTTTTCGCGTAATTCCCTTGCATACTCCTCAGAAACCAAAGGTTGCACTCGTTGAAAATTCTCAAACGTCGGGCTGGCATCCATCAGCTCAATCAATGTGCTCAGGTGTTTTTCCGGTTGATTTAATCCCAGATAACACTCGGCTAATAACGACAAACGTCTTGCATCAGGTTTGTTCCTCCCATGTTCTCCCCAGTCTTTTTGCAACCAATTCAGGGCTTCATCATAAGCGCTGCAGCTAAGACTGAATTGAACCATGCTTTCCATTTGCAGAGAATTTGGCTCAGGGCTTCCCAACAGAGTCGCTCTGATGAACAGAGTAGGATCTTTCAAAGCCTCAGCAATACTGTGAAGATTAACCGACCAGTTTATAGATTCTATGTCGCCTTTTTTCTTCTTCAGCGAAGCAACTAACCCTCGCTCGTAATAATCTGCCAGTTGCCTTAATTCATCTTCTGAAAGTAACTGGTTTGCATTCGGCAATAACAAATCCAGAACGCCATAATCATTATTATCAGCTAATTTTTTGATAACCGGCACCCAACCTGTTGCCGGCACAGCGCTCAGGCTGGCTGTTTTTAACCACAGTAAACAAGTATCCCGATAAACGTCGCCGACGCTGCCATCCGAATCATCACAACGGTTCAGGCTATTTTCTGCAGTATCCAGAAGATCGTCGGCTAATTTAAATGCCAAATCGGGTGAGCCCGGTAAAACAGTATTCTCGATATCCATCTGTAACTGATAGATTTCTTCAGCCAGTTCACCTGCTTGGTAATAACTGTAAAAATAGGTGGATCGGCCCAGAGATTTGATCTCTTTTTTGAGGGATTTAACTAATTCACTGATGTCTTTTTTGAGTAAGAGTCGCTCTATTTTTGCATCCAAAAAGTCATCTTCACCATAAAGCGAAACAATAAACCGCGCCAACTCAACGCTGTCTAATAAAGCGAGTTCATCGGCTAAACCTTGTTGTTTTTTCATGATCTTGCTCCTGACACAATTATCCCGCATGGCTCCCATTGAGCAGCGCGGCGGCCATGCCATCAAGGTGAGATTTGATTTTTTCCCAGTGCGGCATGACCTGTTTCATCAGGCGGTAAAACTGCTCGCTGTGATTGTGTTCAGCAAGATGACAAAGCTCATGCAAAATTACGTAATCGATGCATTCACGCGGCGCTTTCACCAGATGAGGGTTCAGCGTAATGCGCCCTTGCGGTGAACAGCTTCCCCACTGGGTTTGCATGGTCTGAACACGCAAAGGTGGCCGGTCACTGACCCATAACGCCTGCCCGAGCATTTCTTCCAGCCGTCTGGCGAAAACCTCTTTGGCGCGGTCTTTGTACCATTCATTGAGTAAAACCCGGATCCGCTCCGGGTTTCTTTCCCGTACGGTAATTTCCAGCCTGCCGCGCAGCATTTTGACGCGCTGTCTCTGCGCAGGCTCAACCAGGATTTTCAGCATGTACTGCTTGCCGAGGTAGTAGTGGCTTTCGCCGCTGATATATTGCCGGTCGGTGATGTGCTGTTGCTGGGCACGAAACTCCCGCAGCTGTTGCCAGATCCAGCGGCCGCGTTTTTTCACCGCGCCGAGCACTTCTTCATCTGAGCTGTTTTCAGGCGCAGCCACCTGTATCCGGCAGTCCGGATGCACTTTGATCAGCACTTTGCTTTTCTGGCTACGCCGGACGCTGATTTCAAAACAAATCCGCTCATCCCCGTAGTGAAAACACAGGTTCGGTGACGCTTTTTGCGGACGCGGGACTGCAATTCGGACGCTCATTTTATCCCTCAGACACCGGACAGGCCGACGCGGGTGATTTGCACCACGCTTTCAATAATCATATTCACCTGATGGATACCCGCGCCAACGCTTTTACATTCTTGGAATAAACACGGCAGCAAACTGGTACGGATCGCTGATTCGATATTTTGCGTATTAATAGAATTTTCAGTGACGGCGCGGTCAACGGCGGTATCAACGATAAACGCCAGTTCTGTCCATTTCTTTTCAACCTGCGAGTCTGCCACCGCAAACACCTGAGGTAAGGCTTTTTTGAAAACGCCGTAATAAGCCTGTGCGTGTTTATTGCTGCCAAAAGCATCCGGGATGTCCTGTAACCGGCGGTTTTCAACGTCCTGCATGAATTCGGTATACAACAGATATTGCTTTGACGGGTGATCGAACTGCTTTTCAGCTTCTTCGATAGTTTTCAGTAATAAGGTGGAGAACTGTTCGCGGGCATACGGATCATCATGCAAATCCTGTTCAATCATTTTCGTAACGCGGGTTTTGATGATGTCAGTTTCATTGCGGGTTTTATCTTCCGACCAGGAAGCATCGGGGGTTTTCGGTTTGTGCCGCCCCATTTTTGAGACGTCATAGACCGCCTCCGGCTCCTGTATCTGCACGCCGACCACGTGTTTATCCAGCAGATTTTTTACCTGGCTGGCATATTCTTCGTAATCTACCGTTTCACCGGCGTCCTCTTTAATTTGCAGACGCAAAATCGAAAGCTGGCGCACGGTCTCTTTGTAATTATAACGGTCAGCATCACTAAAACTGTTGTCTTCGAAGAAAGTCGCCGACTGCAATGCCACTTTCAGACAGCTGGAAAACGCACTGAGCGCCTCGTAAAAATCTTCCCGCGCCTTCAGATGGATATCCACAAACTCGCCGTTGCGCTGTTCCATTTTCGGCACCAGCACCTGACGCAGCTGTTCCGCATCACCGGTATTTACACCGTCGAAAATCGCCCACAGCGTTTTGTATAACAGAGGCAGACGCTTATATTCGCTGCTCATCTGATTATACAGGCCGTCGATATCGTTGATGTCATATCCGCCCTGCGTGCGTGATGCCAGATCCTGATATTTGGCAATTGTGGTATCCAGCTCGGCCAGCACGCCGCGATAGTCGATCAGCAGACCTTCTTTCTTTTTGTCATGCAGCCGGTTTACGCGGGCAATGGCCTGGATCAGGTTGTGGCCTTTCAGCGATTTATCGATGTAAAGCACGGCGTTCTGCGGCTCATCAAAGCCCGTCAGCAATTTATCGACTACGATCAGCAGCTTCAGGTTTTCATCTTTCTCAAAGCGGGTAATCAGTGCCTGAGTATATTTGCGTTCATCCTGGCTGCCGACGTTATCCTTCCACCATTTTGAGACTGCTGGCAGCGTGGCTTCGTCGATGTCGGTATTGCCCTCGCGGGTGTCCGGCGGGCTCATGACCACTGCAGACTCAAACAGACCGGCTTCATCGAGGTACTTTTTGTATTTGATGGCGGAAAGTTTACTGTCGCACGCCAGCTGGCCTTTCAGCCCGTCGGCGATGTGTTTACTGAAATGATTGGCGACGTCGAGCGCGATTAAGCGGATACGATCATCGGCGCTTTGCACTTGACCTTTACGGGAATACTTACGCTTTAAGTCAGCGCGCTGCGCCTCGCTTAATCCTTTCGTGATGCGGTCAAACCAGCTGTCGACGGCTTTCTCGTTCACGTTCAGCTCAGGTTTTCTCTCTTCATACAGCAGCGGCGATACGGCTTTATCCTCCACCGCGCGCTGCATGGTGTAGGCGTGAACTATCGGCCCAAATTTGTTGGTCGTTTTGTCGTCTTTGAGCAACGGCGTACCGGTAAACGCGACAAATGCGGCATTCGGCAACGCGAGTTTCATGCGGATATGGTTTTCGCCGCCCTGACTGCGGTGGCCTTCGTCGATCAGCACAACAATATTGGCGTCGTCGTTGTAACATTCGGGCAATTCGGTTGCCGACGTAAATTTCTGAATAAGCGAGAAGATAATCCGCTCTTTACCTTTACTGATCTGTTCCGCCAGCCGCGCGCCGGAGGTGGCCATCGCATTCCTGAAATCATTTTTCCCGGATAACTGATCGCCCGAAGCGAAGCTCTTGCTGAGCTGGGCTTGCAGATCAACGCGGTCGGTAACGATGATAAACCGGCAGGCTTTCAGCGAGTCATCCAGCAGAAGCGCCTTGCTGAACAGCACCATCGTCAGCGATTTCCCTGAACCGGTGGTATGCCAGATAACACCGCCCTCGCGGCCACCTTTGGCGTTTTTCAGCTTAATGCGGTCCGTCAGACGTTTGATGCCGAACACCTGCTGATAGCGGGCAATCACTCTGCCAATCTTTTTGTCGAACAAGGTATACAGGCGGATCATGTCCAGCAAACGCGCCGGTAAAAGCAGGCTGATAAGCATCTGATCCTGGCCGGTCACAGCCAGTTTCCCGCCCGCAATCAGTTTCTGATACCAGTCTAAATCTTCGGGTTTACGGTGGCTGAACAGGCGGGTGATTTGCTGCGGGCTAAGTTTTTTATTCTTCACCGCCAGCATTTCAGCATCGGTGATATCTTCTTCGCGCCAGCCACCCCAGAATTTCAGCGGTGTGCCGCAGGTGGCGTAGCGCCCGTCGCTGCCGTTAATCGAGAGCAGTATCTGGCTGTAGACGAACAGATGCGGGATTTCGTCATGCATCTGATTACGCAGGTTTTGGGAAATACCTTCTTCGAGTGTCGGGCCTTTCTTGCCCTGATTGACCGGGCGCTTAGCCTCGATCACCACCATCGGAATGCCATTCACAAAACCGACGATATCCGGTTTCCGGCAATCAAAATGCGAGGACCCGATGCCGCCGGTGCGGGTGACGCGAAACTCTTCGGTCACCAGGAAGCTGTTATTGGCGATATTTTTCCAGTCCACCAGTTCAACGGTCTGGCTGGTTTTACGGCCATCAATAAACTCGGTCACCGTGATGCCATACAGCAAATGATTATGCATACGCTGATTCGCCAGCTTCAGCCCTTCGTTGAGCGCCGGGCTGCACACTTCACTGATAATGTTTTCGACAGATTTTTCGGATAACGGATGTTCTTTTCCGGCGTAATGAAAACGGCGGGTTTGCAGCACCCGGCGCAGCTCTTCGCGCAATACCACGCTGTCCTGTTTGCCGTCGCGGGCGTCCAGCGCCTGCTGCGGAGAAAGAAAACGCCAGCCCATGTGGGTCAGCAAAGTCAGCGCCGGTAATTTGGCGATGTATTCTTCTTCAAACTTCGGTGGCGTGTGCAGCCCGGGTTGCGACATCAGTTAGTCCTTTTTCTGCGCAATGGCGTGAAGTGCCTCAATATTGCTTTTCGCGCCTTCCGCTTCTTTCAGGCGACGACGCTGTTCGGTGAATTGTTCATATTGCTGGCAGGCTTTTTCATCAGCTTCTTTTTTACTGGTTTTACCGCTGCCCTGCAAAATATCCAGTTCATTAAAATTAAGAAACTGTTCCAGCTTATCCTGCCAGCTTTTTAAGAATATCTGCTGACGGCGTTTAGTCTGGTCTTCGGCGTAATCCAGCCACATGGAGATAATACGGTTGAGCTGGTCGATTTCCTCTTCGCGCAGATAATTTTTGGCGATGGTGATATCGGTTTTACGCACGTTGTCATATTTGAAACTGGTCAGCCCCATATCAGGCAGATTAACGTCAGCACGCTGAGCGATGATTTCCGCCGCGGTTAAACCGGTGCAGGCAAAATGTAATTTGTTCTGGATGGCCTGAAAGAACCGGGCGGTTTCTTTATCCGACGGCTGATAATCCGCTGCCATGGCAAATATATCTTTAATGCGCAAATAAATGCGGCGCTCGCTGGCACGAATATCGCGGATGCGTTCCAGCATCTCATCGAAATAATCCGGCACCACCGATTGCCCGACAGGCGGATTTTTCAGCCGCACATCGTCCATCACAAACCCTTTAATGACATATTCCTGCAGGGTTTGCGTTGCCCACTGGCGGAACTGCGTACCCCTGGCAGAACGGACGCGATAGCCGACGGACAGAATCACTGCCAAATTATAATGACGGATCTGCCGGTTTATCTGCCTTACGCCTTCGGTTTGAACTTGTAAGTAATCCTTACAGGTTGAACTTTGAGCATGTTCACCTTCTGCATAAACCGCTTTGATATGCTGGGTGATTGCCTGCGGTGTGACCTGATAAAGCTCTGACATCCCTGCCTGAGAAAGCCACAACGTATCTGACTCAAAGCGACATTCCAGCCGTACGCGCCCGTCAGCGCTTTGAAACAGAACAAATTCTCCCGCCGGAGCCGTTGTCACTTTCTCATCCATCAGGCTGTCTCCACGTTCACCCGGCGCTTGCCGGTCAGCAATTGCTGCATCAGGGCCGCCTTTTCCTGTTTCAGGAAGGCCAGTTTCTTTTGCAGAAGCTCTATTTCGTTATCTGCGGCGGTGAGAACGGCGGCGATTTTTTGTTGTTCTGGGAGTGGGGGAAGATTTATTTCCACTGATCGTAAAATAGAAAGATTTAGCCCGCCTCGTCCTCCATCACCTCCTGAAAGTGAACGTAGCTCACTGTATCGGCTATCCATATTTTGATATATAAACTCAGCGTAAGCTTTTTGGGGGTTGAAAATAGCAGCAGCTATAGACTGGTTTGTACATAACTCAATTTTATTTAATGCAACAGTACCCCGCGTCTTTCCTTGCCCAGCCAATGCTATTAGCAAACAATCTCTCGGGAGTATTTTTGCACTGGAGTTAGAAAGGCCAAGTTCAGTGATACGCCCTGTAACTTCATATACTTTTTTAAGATTTATTTCTCCCGAATTCATCCACGGTATATCTCCATCCCAATACTCTTTTTTACTAGTAAGTGGTGTCGCTCCTGCGGTTAGTAATGATATCTCACCTAATCTAGTATAATTCCACTCTCCCTCAAACCCCGGCAGCCGCTTCTTCCCGGTCAACAAACTCTGCATCAGCGATTTTTTCTGCTGCTGACTGTTGCCGATAAGATGTTCCGTGGTTGTAATCGCCTTATCCCAGGTAGAGAGGATTTTGGCGATTTTTGTTTGTTCTGGGAGTGGGGGGAGTAAAACCAACACATTGCGCAATCGATCAGGCGAAGTATGTTTTACCTTTGTACCTGAGGCTTGCTCAGCAATCTGTTTTCTTACATCAGGAGAGTTATATATTAAATATATAAAATTAAGGTCTATACGCTTAGGGTCCGTAATACTTATCAGGCCTAATCTCTGATTATGTAAATACTTGCCATCCAAGGGAATAGAAATAGCACTACCTAACAATCCTGCGGCTTGCTCAGTCATTGCTAATAAAACACTACCTTTATTAAGAATATATCCGTTAGGAATATCCCCAGTGTAATATTTAGTCTTGTGCTTTTGGTCACGGAAACCGCCATGCTCATAAAAATGCCCAGGAGTTAAAAGTACATAATCACCTTGCTCAGAGAAAAATTCACTCTTGAAAGCAAAACCATGTTTTATAGATATGAATTTTTCAAAAGTGGTTTTCTCCCAATTCTCCGGAATCTTACTCATAACCCAGCTCCTTCAGATATCCCGCCATTTCCACTTCCAGCGCATTGAGCTGAGCGGTTAATGCCAGACGCTCTTCCCGAACAGCGACCAGATCGATTTCCTCTTCTTCTTCAAAGGTATCGACATAGCGCGGGATATTCAGGTTGTAGTCGTTGTCCTGAATCTCTTTCAGGCTGGCGATATAGGCGTATTTCTCTACGCTGTCGCCTTCGCGGTAAGTGGCAACGATTTTGGCGATATTTTCCGGGCTGAGTTCGTTCTGGTTTTTATTAGATTTATATTCCCGGCTGGCATCGATAAATAGCACGTTTTTATCGATTTTATTCTTTTTGAAAATGAGGATCGCCGCCGGAATACCGGTGCCGTAAAACAGTTTTTCCGGCAGGCCGATCACCGCATCCAGCAGGTTTTCGTCGATGACCTGCTGGCGAATCTTCCCTTCGCTGGAGCCGCGAAACAGCACGCCGTGCGGAACAACAACGCCCATGCGACCCTTTACCGGATCGAGGGTTTCGAGCATATGCGAAATAAACGCAAAATCACCTTTGGTTTTAGGCGGCATTCCCCGATGGAAGCGGTCGAATTTATCGACTTCGTTATTACCGAGTTCATCCTGAGCCCACCAATCTGAGAGGCTAAACGGCGGGTTGGCGGTTACCAGACTAAACAGCATCAGGCCACCTTTCTTATCCAGCAATTTCGGGTTACGAAGCGTGTCACCCCACTCAATTCTGTGGTTATCTTCGCCGTGCAAAAACATGTTCATTTTCGCCAGCGCCCAGGTAGAGCCAATGGCTTCCTGACCAAAAAGCGCATAGTTTTTTGAGCCGTGCTTAGTGCGCACGCGGGCACCACATTTGATCAACAACGATGCCGAGCCACAGGCCGGGTCACAAATCGTGTCGCCGGGCTGTGGGTCTAACAGTTCCGCCATTAAATCAGACACTTCCGGCGGGGTATAAAACTCACCGGCTTTCTGCCCGCCACCCGCAGCAAATCTCTTGATCAGATATTCGTAGGCATTGCCGATCACATCCAGCGTACCGACGCGACTTAATTTAAGGTTAAGTTCTGGCTTATCAAAGTGTTCAAGGAGAGCACGCAGAATTTCGTTCTTCTGTTTTTCTTCGCCCAATTTATGGGTGTTGAAGGAGATATCCTGAAACACGCTGGTACCGGCTTCCTTCAATTTGGTACCGTTCTCTTCTTCAATAGCCTGCAACGCCTTATCAATACGCTCACCGTTTTTTGCTTCATAACGGCGGTCATATAAAGCATAAAAGCTGGCGTCACGCGGCAGAACAAAACGCTCACTTTTCATCAGCGCTTCAATTAACTCAGGGGAATCGCCGTGCTCTTTCTGATAAGTATCGTAATGATCCTGCCAGACGTCAGAGATGTATTTCAGAAACAGCATGGTCAGGATGAAATCTTTATAGGTATCCGCGCTGATAGTGCCACGGAAGGTATCGCAGGCGTCCCAAAGTGCTTTGTTAATATCGTCTTGTTTTACTTTATCGTTCATTCGGGTCCGTCACTCTTTATCGTTTGGTGAAAAGCATGGCGGCATTCTACCCTCATCACCTTCCGGCAAAAATAGCGGTTTGGCCGGAGAAGGAAAATCAGACATAAAAAAACCGCCCGTCATCAGATCCTCACCGCACTATGCTATAACAGACGTTCGCTGTGGCAACCAAATTAACCCCATGAAAGATAATAGTATTTATTCTCCTCAGGCTTCAGTTCTGGAAAAATCACGGGTTCTCGGCTGGTCCGATTTATTCTCGCTGTGGTTTTCGTTAGGCATGGGCCTGATGGTCTTGCAGGCCGGTGCAATTCTGGCACCCGGATTAGGGCTGGCGGGTTCGATTGCTGCCATTGTGCTCGGTTCCGCTCTCGGCGTCGGGCTGCTGGCGCTGGTCGGCGTGATTGGCGGCCAGACCGGTTTGTCTTCGATGGCCTCGCTGAAACTCAGTCTGGGTAAACGTGGCGTCGCGTTGCCGGTCATCTTCAATCTGATCCAGCTGATTGGCTGGGGCGCGTTCGAAATCGTGGTGATGCGCGATGCGGCCAGCCTTCTGGCAAAACGTGCATGGGGCGGGGAAAGTGTCTGGGCCAATCCGACGATGTGGACATTCATCTTTGGTGCCGTCGCCACACTGCTGGCAGCCAGCGGCCCGCTGGCGTTTATCCGCGTCGTGCTGCGCCGCTGGGGCATCTGGTTATTGCTGGCGAGTTGCGCGTGGCTGACCGGTTATCTGTTCCTGCACGCCGATTTATTAACGCTGTGGCACAAAGCCGGAGATGGCTCGATGCCTTTCGCGCTGGCCTGCGACATCGTGGTTTCGATGGCTTTTTCCTGGCTGCCGCTGGTGTCGGATTACACGCGTTTCGGCAAATCTGCCCAGCAAAATTTCTGGGGCACCGCCTGCGGATATTTCCTCGGAAGCGTCTGGATGATGTCGCTCGGCGTGGCGTATACCCTGGCTTTTGTCAGCACATCCTCCGACACCAATGCGTTACTTCTGGCGCTTTCCGGCGTCGCGTTCGGTATTCCGCTGCTGCTGATTCTGGTGGATGAACATGAAAACGCCTTTGCCGATATTCACTCGGCGGCGGTTTCTGCGGGCACTTCCGTACCCGTCGGGATCGGAAAACTGACGCTCGGCATCGGCCTGTTGTGTACGCTGATTGCCTGGGGCGTTCCGCTCACGCAGTACGAAAACTTCCTGCTGCTGATTGGCTCGGTGTTTGCGCCGCTGTTTGGCGTGGTGCTGACGCATCATTTTGTTCTGCACGCTCAGACCCATAAAGACCTGAATGTGCATTCACTGGCAGCATGGATTATCGGTATCGCGGTCTATCATTTGATGGCTCACCTGCTGCCGGACATCGGCGCGACCCTTCCGTCGCTGGTGGTCGCAGGACTGGTGTGCTGGGGACTAGGGCGCAAATCCTGACCTACGAAAACCACCCCGAAGGGCGGTTACGTCTGCTGAATTATTTCAACTTACCCTGTCCGAAGAAATCATTATAGAGCATATATAGATGCGCAGAGCTCCATGAAAAGTTGGGTGCGCCCTGCTGCTGGCCGTTGAGCGGATTGTAGTTTTCGCGGATCGGGCCGTCAGTCATCAGGCCGTCGGCGTGGTCGAAAAAGACCTGCGCCATGACGATGGCGTCGTTGCGATAACCGTATTGTTCCATGCCTTTCAGGCCGAAATAAAGCTGATCGACCCACACGCGGCCGCGCCAGTAAATGTCTGCGCCGAACGCCGGATTGGTCAACGACGCGGTGCCGAGCGGCACGTAGGTGTTGAACTCACGCACATCTTTCATGACTTTCACCACGGCGTCGGCGTGTGCCTGCGTCGCCGCGCCGTTGAACAACGGCGACCAGCCTTCCGGGCCTTTTCCGCGTTCGACGATCGGTTTGCCGGCGCAGCCGTTTGCCAGCGGTTTTTCCTCAATTCTGATGTCATAGAAGAAGCCGCTGCGGTCGTCGAACATGCAGGTATTTATGTACTCCGCCAGTTTGCTGGCTTTCGTGCGGAAGATGTCCGCATCAGTTTTCCTGCCCAAAATGTCAGCCATTTCAGCCAGATATTTGTTATCGCTGAACATGTAGCTGGCTTCATCGACCGATTCCTGTAGCAGGGAATAGCCCAGCAGCGTGCCGTCGGCGGCGCGGTTTTCGGCGAAGCTCACCTGCCAGTCCTGCTTTTTGCCGCCATTTTTGACGTATTTCGCCAGCTGACCGGCATCGATGAAACCGAAAGCCGCAGCGTCGTCGCGACCTGATTCCCATGAAGCGGCAACCTGCGCAGGGATTTCAATGCTGTCGTATTTGCCGGATTTCACCACGCGATCGTAGTTTTTCAGCCCTGATTCGTTCTGCTCTTTTTGCCCGTTTTTGACGGTAAACAGCATTTTCCCGTCGCCGGTGTTGTGCGCTTTATCGCGCGTTGCACCGTATTCCGGCACGCCGTTGTGGTTGTGATCGCGGTTGCGCAGCCACCAGTCGTGATAGGCGACCAGTTTCGGATACATTTCTGCCAGCCACTGTTTATCACTGGTCGTTTTGTAGACCTCCATCACCGCCCACGCCGCCAGACTGGGCTTGGTGTTGCGCTCATTCCAGTTGGTGCCGTCGCCACCGCGTTCCGCGCTCAGGTTATAGGCGATGAGATCGGGAACAAAACCGGCGTCCCACGGGCGAACCGCATCACCGGGCTGGATCTGAAACGCGAATACCGCACGGATATTGTCTTTCGCCACTTCAGGGTTGAAATGCGCCATCGCGTAGGCCTGTTTCCAGGTATCCCACGGCCAGGTCTGATTGCCGGAGAACCAGCGTCCCGTGACCGAAGGCGTCACGGAATCAAATTTCATCGCGCCCGCCGCGCCGCGCCAGTTGCCGTTCAGGGTTTCGATCGCTTTCACCGCCACGCGTTCCTGCGCCGCCGTCGCGTGAGGGTTGGTCAGTCCTTTACTGAGATAACCTTCCCAGCGCTTTTCCGAGGCAGCGAGATAGGCTTGCGGATGCGCCAGAATATCGGCAATTTTCGGCTGCTCCTGCTGCGCTTCGGCGGCAGTCAGCAGATGTGAATACGTGGTGTAAATCGTGGTGGAACCGGCGATTTGGGCTTTCGCGGTAAACTGATGGCCTTGCGCGATAGTCTGCACCGGCAGCGATTTATGGATCTGATATTCCGATTCGCCGGACGTCATCAGGCTCGAAGCCGCACGCACTTTGCCAAACGTCACCCGCAGACCATCAGCGGTGGGAATGATTTTTCGGGTATAGCCGGGATATTCCTGTTCGATGGTTTTATCCGACTGCGGCTTTCCCTCCTGAGCGTGAAGTTTTTCCAGCAATGCGCCGTCCCAGACCAGTTCCAGCGGCGCGTCGGTGGTGATTTTGGTTTCCAGCAGCGAGGTGCGGTTAGTGACAAAACGCAGCGTCAGATCGACACGGATCCCGGGCGCAGTCAGCGTCTGAATTAACGCACCGGGAATGCTGTAAGCAGTCATGCTCAGCGGGACCTTTTTGCCGTCTTTCCAGACCGTCAGGCGATCAAAATTATCCGCCATAAAGTTGATGTACTCTTCCGTCAGCAACGCCGGGCCGGGGAATCCGCCCATCCCTTCCGCGCTGGCCGGTAATAAATGTCCGTGCCACGAACCGTCGTCAAATAAAGGATTAAAACGCTGATGTTCATCAAAATCATAATCGAGCATATATTCCGGCGCGCCCGTTCGGTTAATCACGCTCTTATATTCACCGGCGCGCAGGGTATTGGCGGTTTCAGCCATAACATGGCCGGAAATAAATAATGTTGCGACGATAAATAAAGCAACAGGTTTACGCTTGCTGACGGTTTTCATTATGATTTACCCCAATAGAAATATTGCATCAGAAATAGTGAATTGCTGGCACCGGTATTGTCGTTGCTCATATAAAATTTGCTGTCGAGCGCCGTGGCGAACCGGCCACCGTAATATTCGTACCAGATACCGGCCTGCGCGTAGGATGTCGTGGTGTCCGCCGCGTTATCTAAATGATGCTCGGCGTAACTGTAGGCGGTGGAGAAATAGAGGCCGGATACCGCTTCAATCATGGCGCTGACCATCGCGCCGGATTCGCTCCCCGGATGATTGCCGTCGCCTTTGCCGGTGTGATGCCAGACGCGCCCGGCGAGGTTTTTTCCCTGCAATCCGGCGAGGAATAATTGCCCGGTGCCGTCGGTAAGTTCGAGGCCATTGAGCAGCGTCAGGCCTTCGGTCAGGTCATATTGCGTATAGCCGTTGACCATCGCGCGATACGTGTATTTGTCTGAATAGCGGTCATATTTCCCGAAATGCAGCAACGCGGTACTTTCATTCACGCGGCTTTCCGGTGCGGCAGTCACGCTGTAGCGGAATTTTCCGGTGAGATTTTGGATTTTTGCCGCCTGCGTTAAATCGCGCGTGTTGGGAATGACGTAGCCGTATTCCGGCGTGAAATCGCCCCACCATTGCAGGTCGTCCAGCGAAGAATCGTTGCGCATACTGAGGATCATTTCAGTACCGTTATCGGTCCGGTAGCCGCCATAAAAACGGTTCAGACCGCCTTCAAATCCGCCCCAGCTATGGTCCGGCACCCAGGCGTTTCCGTGATGATCGGCCTGCACCGTCCAGCCTTCGCCATAAATAAGCCCGAACCAGTTGCCGTGCTTTATTTCCAGGCCGCCTTCGATATAGGTGCCGTCGCTGTATTTGTGCTGGTCTTTACCGTTTAAATAGATGCTGCCGCCGCCGCCCATTTCGCCATAAAAACGGTAGGCGGTTTCACCTGCATTTTTTGGCGTTATTTCCGGTGACGGTAAAACGTTATGTTCAGCGGGCACGACAGATTCCTGCGCCCAAGAACTTATTGGCGAGGCGAATAATAAAATCATGAACATTTTGTGGAATGATATTTTCTTCATAGATTGCGCTTCGCTCAGGGTGAACTTTTAGAATTGAGGTAAAAAAGTAAAACGCAGTCTAGTAAATATTTTACTAAAATATACTTAAATATCGGTAAATCGTTAACCCTGTCACATGGAGATTTTGGGGGCTTACGCATCCGGGGCGGGTGTACATAAGCCGCTGATCACATTAAGCTACGGCTTTGGTTTACCTGATGATGAGACGCTGATGGCTACTTTGAAGGAAATCGCTGAGGCCGCGAACGTATCCGTTGCGACGGTTTCACGCGTGCTAAATGACGATCCGAGCCTGAGCGTGAAAGCGCAAACCCGGCAGAAGATTTTAGAAGCGGCAGAACGCCTGGAATATAAACTGTCGCCGTCCAAACGTAACGCCACGCACCGGATGACCTTCGCCGCGCTTTTCACCTACCGTCAGGGGCTGGAAATCGACGACCCTTACTACCTTTCCATGCGTTATGGCATTGAAACGCAGTGCGAAAAACTCGGCGTTACCCTCATTTCTGGCTATGACTTCACCGGCGATAAACCGCTGCCTGCCGCCGACGGTTTTCTGGTTATCGGCCAGCCGCAAACGGCGCTGCACACTCAGCTCAGTCAGCAATCCAGCCCGGTGGTTTTCATTGATGGCGTGATGGAAGACCCACAGTTCGACTGCGTAAACGTTGATCTCTTTAAGATCAGCCAGAAAGTGATCGACTTCTTTATCGGTCAGGGCTATTCGCGGATCGGTTTTATCGGCGGGCGCGATCTCCCGGAATTTGCCGACCAGCGCGAACAGGCGTTTGTGGAATATGGCCGCCTGAAAAACGTCGTCCAGCCGCAAGATATTTATTACGGCGATTTCACCAGCCAGTCCGGCTACCAGTGCGCGAAGAAAATGTTGCAGGAGAACACGCCGTTTCCTCCGGCGCTGCTGATCGCCACCGACACCATAGCGCTGGGCGTGACCCGCGCGCTGCTGGAACACGGCGTGAAAATCCCGGAGCAAATCGCGCTGATCAGCGTCAACGATATCCCGACCGCACGCTTTGTTTTCCCTTCTTTATCAACGGTTCGCATCCAGTCCGAAACCATGGGCGCGCAGGCCGTTAACCTGCTGACCGAACGTCTGCGTGATGAACGCAGCGTCCCGCTTTCCGTGTTTGTACCCAGCGCTCTCCAGCTGCGCGACACCACCCGCCGCTAAATTCCCCGGCTTTAAAAAGGATCATCAGTCGCAGTAAAAATTAACGGCATGATCCTTCTGCGTATTATTTAATTTTTGTGATCCCCTGAACAATCGGTAAATGTTTTTAGTTATTTTTACTAAATATTTACTATCTTATTTCCCATAGAAACACGTCTCAGGAGAGATTACGTGAATAATTGGGAAAACATCGACAAGCAGTCAGAGAACCGTTTACCGCCGCGCGCCCGCTTTTTCAGTTATGAAAATGCACAGCAGGCGCGGAGCTTTGACCGCTCGGCCAGTCAGCATTTTCAGCTGCTCAGCGGACGCTGGCAGTTTCGTTATTTTGAGCACCCGGCTTTAGTCCCGGACGAATTCTATAATCAGCCGGTATCCGGCTGGGGCGATATCGCCGTACCGGGCATGTGGCAGATGGAAGGCCACGGCCAGTTGCAATACACCGATGAAGGTTTCCCCTTCCCGATCGACATTCCTTTTGTTCCGGCCAATAACCCGACCGGCGCGTATCAGCGGAAATTTCATCTCGATGCCTCGTGGGAGAATGCGCAAACGCTCATTAAATTCGACGGCGTCGAAACCTACTTCGAAGTGTACGTGAACGGCCATTACGTGGGTTTCAGCAAAGGCAGCCGTCTTTGCGCAGAGTTTGATATCAGCGCTTTTGTGCAGCAGGGCGAAAACCTGTTGTCGGTGCGCGTTTTGCAGTGGGCGGATTCGACTTATATCGAAGATCAGGATATGTGGTGGATGGCCGGGATTTTCCGCGATGTGACCCTGACCGGAGAGAATGCCGTGCATCTTCAGGACCTGACCGTCGTCACCGCGTTCGATGAAAACTACTGCGACGCCACGCTGCAAATTGACACCGTTTTGCATAATCACGGTAAACCTGTGAACGGCTACCGCCTGCACGCGCAGTTAATGGATGGCGAAAATTGCGTGGCGGAGCTTTCTTTCTCTGACCTTTATCTCGCGGATGAAACCCGCTGCCATCTTGAAATCCCGGTCAGCCAGCCGCGCCAGTGGAACGCCGAACATCCGGAGTTATATCAGTTGTTGCTGACGTTGTATGACGACGCGGGCAGCGTGATTTCCGTAGTGCCGCAGCGCGTGGGTTTTCGGGATATCTGCGTGCGCGACGGGCTGTTTTACGTCAACGGGCGCTACCTGAAACTGCACGGCGTAAACCGTCACGATCACGATCATCGCAAAGGCCGCGCGGTCGATATGGCGCGGGTTGAGCGCGATATCATTCTGATGAAACAGCACAACATCAACTCGGTGCGCACCGCGCATTACCCGAACGATCCGCGCTTTTACGAACTCTGTGACATCTACGGTTTATTCGTGATGGCCGAAACCGATCTGGAAAGCCACGGTTTCGCGAACGTCGGCGATCTGAGCCGCATCACCGACGATCCGCACTGGGAACACGCCTATGTTGAGCGCATCGAGCGGCATGTAATGGCGCAGAAAAATCACCCGTCCATCATCATGTGGTCGCTCGGCAACGAATCCGGCTATGGCTGTAACATCCGTGCGATGGCCGCGCGCTGCAAAGCCCTCGACCCGGCGCGCCTGATCCATTACGAAGAAGATCGCGACGCCGACGTCACCGACGTCATCAGCACCATGTATTCACGTGTACAAATGATGAATGCGTTCGGCGAATACCCGCACGCCAAACCGCGCATTATCTGCGAATACGCCCACGCGATGGGCAACGGCCCCGGGGGATTAGCAGAATATCAGGCGGTCATGAACCGCCACGCCAGCCTTCAGGGGCATTACATCTGGGAATGGTGCGACCATGGTTTGCTGGAAACCGGCAAAAACGGCCAGCCGCGCTATGCCTACGGCGGCGATTACGGCGATTACCCGAACAACTACAACTTCTGCATGGACGGCCTGATTTATCCGGATCAGACTCCCGGCCCCGGCCTGCGTGAATACAAACAGGTGTTGTGCCCGGTGGAAATCAGCCACGCCGGCAATACGCTGCGGGTCAAAAACCGTTACTGGTTCAGCTCACTGGAAGACATCACGCTGACGCTGACCGTGCAGGTGGCAGGTCGCTGTCTGGAAGATCATCAAATCGCCCTGCCGCATCTGCAATCCGGTGAAAGCGAAACGGTTCCGCTGCCGGAATTCACCGCCAGCGGGGAGGAAACCTTCCTGAATATCCGCATCAGCAAAAACAGCCCGACCGCTTACAACGAAGCAAATTATCCGCTCGGTCATTATCAGGTGTTGTTGCAGGCGGCTCAGCCGCTGGACGTTTTTCCGGAAAATAAGGCCACGACTGCGCTGGTCTGCGACGAGCAAAAAAATCAGCTGATCGTTTGTGGCGAAAACTTCCGTCTGGAATTCTCCCGTCTCGACGGCGAGCTGAAATCCTGGCAGACGGACGGCGAAGAGATTGTCGGCCGAGCGCCGAAACTCAACTTCTTCAAGCCGGTTATCGACAACCACAAGCCGGAGTTCGAAGGGATCTGGCAGCCAAATCATCTGCAAATCCTGCAGCAACATTTCCGCTCGATGAGCTGGAAAAAGCAAAATGACGACGTGGTGATTGAAGTTCACAGCGTCATCGCGCCGCCGGTCTTTGATTTTGGGATGCGCTGCTTTTACCGCTGGCAGATATCGCCGCAGGGCGCGGTCAGCCTGGATTTATCCGGCACGCCGTATGGCGATTTCAACCACGTGATCCCTAAAATCGGGCTGGATTTTGGCCTCAGCCGCCGTTTCGGACAGGTGGAATATTACGGGCGCGGGCCGGGTGAAAACTATCCGGACAGCCGTCAGGCCAACCTGATCGGCCATTATCAGCAACCGGCGGCCAGCCTGTTTGAGAACTACCCGATGCCGCAGGACAACGGCAACCGGCAGGATGTTCGCTGGCTGAGCCTGCGTGACAAAACGGGCAACGGCATTTTCATTCAGCCGCGCCAGCCGCTCAATTTCAGCCTGTGGCCGTACAGCTCGCAAATGTTGCAACAGGCGCAGCACATCGACGAACTCACGCCGGACAGTTGCCTGACGCTCAATCTCGATCACCAGATCATGGGACTTGGCTCGAACTCCTGGGGCTCGGAAGTGCTCGATTCCTACCGCGTGTATTTCACGGCATTCCGCTACGGTTTTACGATGTTACCGTTCCGCCAGCAGGACACCGACAGCTTGAGTCTCGCGCAATTCAGCATCCAGCCGCAGGAGGCAAACTGATGATTACTCTCGGGTCTTTGGCTGAATTTCAGCAGCGTTATCCTGCCGGGAAAAAATGGCAGCGCTGCAGGGAAGCCATTAATAATATTGAAAAACTTCGCCCCGGCGTTTTTCACTCCATCGGGGATTCGCTGGTGTACCGGTTGGCGTCCGGCGCGGAACCTCAGCGGGAAACGTTCGAAGGCCACCGCCGTTATTTCGACGTGCATTACTACCTCGAAGGACGCGAAGAAATCGAATTCGCTGCCAAATCCGCGCTGGAAAATATCGCGCCTTATTGTGATGAAACCGACCGCGAGCTGTTTTCCGGCTGCGGCGAAAAAATCACGGCCCAAAAAGGCAACGTCATTATCTTTGAAAACCACGAAGCCAGCCGGTTCAGGCCGGAAAAAGACGTCAAAAAAGTCATCTTAAAAGTGACCATCGAAGAAAGTTATTTCGTTAATAAATAATAAAAATCTTACCCAAAATAATTCGAGTTGCAGGAAGGCGGCAAATGCAGGAATCCCGATGAGCTTACACAAGTAAGTGATTCGGGTGACTAAGTGCAGCCAACACACCTGCAATTTGAAGTATGAAGGGTAAACCCTACAAAATGAAATTCTGGAGAACTTATGGCCGGGTCGAGCAGAAACACAATCGGTAAATTTGGATTGTTGTCCATGACATTTGCCGCCGTTTTTAGCTTCAATAACGTCATTAATAACAATATTCAGTTAGGCATCGCCTCTGCGCCGGTCTTTCTGGTGGCGACGATCATATACTTTATTCCGTTCTGTCTGATCATCGCCGAGTTTGTCTCGCTGAATAAAAACTCGGAAGCCGGGGTTTATGCCTGGGTAAAAAGCGCACTCGGCGGCCGCTGGGCATTTATGACCGCCTACACTTACTGGTTCGTGAATTTATTCTTCTTCACGGCGTTGCTTCCGCGCGTCATTGCTTATGCGTCGTACGCCTTTTTAGGGCACGACTATATTTTCACGCCCATCACCACGGCGATTATCAGCATCTGTCTGTTCGCATTTTCGACATTAATTTCCAACAGCGGGGCGAAATTACTCGGCCCGATGACGTCGGTGACGTCCACGCTAATGTTGCTGCTGACGTTCTCTTATATTGTGCTGGCGGGCGCGGCATTAATTGGCGGCGTGGAACCGGCGAACCCGATTAACGTGGAAGCCATGACGCCGCACTTTAACTGGGCATTCTTAGGCATTATCGCGTGGATATTCCAGGCGGCAGGCGGTGCGGAATCCGTCGCGGTTTATGTGAATGACGTTAAAGGCGGCAGCCGTTCGTTTGTGAAAGTCATCATCATTTCCGGGCTGGTGATTGGCGTGCTGTATTCCGTCGCGTCATTGCTGATTAACGTTTTTGTGGCGCAGTCCGCGCTGCATTTCACCGGCGGCACGGTACAGGTTTTTGAAGGATTATCGGCGCACTATGGTTTACCGGCCGTCCTGATGAACCGTTTTGTCGGCGTGGTTTCCTTCACCGCGATGTTCGGATCACTGCTGATGTGGACGGCCGCGCCGGTGAAAATCTTCTTTACTGAAATTCCTAAGGGGATTTTTGGTGAGAAAACCATCCGTCTGAATAAGCACGGCGTTCCGACGCGTGCGGCGTGGATCCAGTTTTTAATCGTTATCCCGCTGATGTTAATTCCAACGTTAGGCTCCAACAGCGTGCAGGAATTAATGAATACGCTGATCAACATGACCGCCGCGGCGTCCATGCTTCCGCCGTTGTTTATTATGCTGGCGTATCTGAACCTGCGGCTGAAATACGATGACGTCGAACGCGATTTTAAAATGGGTTCCAGAATGCAGGGCATCACCATCGTCAGTACGCTGATTGTGATTTTCACCGTCGGGTTTATTGCTTCGACCTTCCCGACCGGTGCGAGCATTATTACCATCGTGTTTTATAACGTCGGCGGGCTGGTACTTTTCCTTGGATATGCGTGGTGGAAATACAACAAATATTCCAAAGGGCTGGATGATAAAACGCGTTATCACGAAGACACACCGCTGGCGAGAATTGTGCTGGAATCACAGAACGAAACGGCGCGTGTGAAAGCAGCGAATATCGCAAAACCGCTTTCCGGCGCGTAGATCGGAATTCTGAGCATAAAAAAACCGCCTGAGAAATCAAGGCGGTTTTTGTTTTTCTGGGATCCGAACCTACAGCGCGATATCCGCAGGTTGTTTCGGTTCTTCTTTAGTTTGCACATCGAGCGGACGGAGTTGCACAACATCGGCAACCGGCGTCGTTTCCATTGACGGGATTTCCAGCCCGAGAATGCGGCTGGTTTCCAGCAGCTCTTTCCGGGTCGCTTCCACATTGCCGTTCAGCTTAGTGCCGTAGGACGGAATGATTTCGCGGAATTTCGCCTGCCATTCAACGCTGGCGGCTTTCTCTTTGAAGACCGTTTCCAGCAATTTCATCATGATAGGTGCCGCTGTCGATGCCCCCGGAGAGGCGCCCAGCAATGCCGCAATGCTGCCGTCTTTCGCGCTGACCACTTCCGTGCCCAGACGCAAAACGCCGCCGTGCTTGCCATCTTTTTTGATGACCTGCACGCGCTGTCCGGCAACCCAGCGTTTCCAGTCTTTCTGCTCGGCTTGCGGGAAAAACTCCTTCAGCGCGGCATGGCGATCTTCATCGCTCAGCATGACCTGCCCGACCAGATATTTCACCAGATCGAAGTTGCCCATGCCGACGTGCGTCATCGGCAGTAAGTTGGAGCTGTTCACGCTGCCAAACAGATCCCACAGGGAACCGTTTTTCAGGAATTTACTCGAGAAGGTGGCGAACGGCCCGAACAGCAGAACCTGTTTGCCATCGATAATGCGGGTGTCGAGATGCGGCACGGACATCGGCGGCGCGCCCACGGCGGCTTTGCCGTAAACTTTCGCCAGATGACGTTTCACCACGTCCTGATTTTCAGTCACCAGGAATTCACCGCCAACCGGGAAGCCGCCGTATTCACGTGCTTCCGGAATGCCGGATTTTTGCAGCAACGTCAGCGATGCACCGCCCGCGCCAATGAAAACGAATTTCGCATTCACGACGTGGTGTTTGTGACTGTGCTTCAGATCGGTAATGGTGACGCGCCAGGTCTTGTCGCGGTTGCGCTGGATATCGCGCACTTCCTGACCGTTCGCCAGCGTGAAGTTGGATTTTTTCTGTAACGCGTCAACCAGCTGACGGGTCACTTCACCGAAGTTAACGTCCGTGCCTGCCGTGGTGCGTGTCGCAGCGACTTTCTGACTCGGGTCACGGCCCTCCATCACGGCCGGGATCCACTGTTTGATTTGTTCCGGGTCTTCCGAATATTCCATCCCGCGGAACAGGGTGCTTTCCTGAAGCGCAGCGAAACGTTTGCGCAGGAAACTGATGTTGTCATCGCCCCAGACAAAGCTCATGTGCGGCACGCTGTTGATGAAAGAGCGCGGATTATTCAGCACACCTTTCTGCACCTGATACGCCATAAACTGACGGGAAACCTGGAAGGCTTCGTTGATCGCCACGGCTTTCGTGATGTCGACAGAACCGTCGGGCATCAGCGGGGTGTAGTTCATTTCTGCCAGCGCCGCATGACCGGTGCCCGCATTGTTCCAGCCGTTGGAGCTTTCCTGTGCCACGCTATCCATGCGTTCGATCATGTGGATCGACCAGTCCGGCTCGAGTTCCCGGAGATACGTCCCCAGCGTTGCACTCATAATTCCGCCGCCGACCAGCAATACATCAACGGATTTTTCGTCTTCTGCGGCCGCAGGCTCGCTGGCACCCAGTGAGTCACGGTTGAGAAGCATACCAAGTATCTTTCTCATGACGTCTGTTTCTCTAAATGTTCAGTTCTGTTTTGTTAAGACTATCGAACAAGAAATTAGCAAAAAAACACGCGGGATCGTTACTGAAACTTCATTTTTTCAAATGATGGCTACGAATATAACATTATCACTACATAATTTAAAAAAGGATTTAACGTTTCAAAAAAACGGTAGCCAATGATGTGATCTCCCTCACAGCCCGCAACCTGCCTGGGTTTTTTAACCGTTTTAAAGGGTTTTAAAGCGGAAGTGAGCCGTACAAAGAATGCGCTATTCGTGCTAAATCGGGTTTTTAGGAAAGTGGCGGAAAGAGAGAAACAAAAAAGGCGCAGTTTCCCGCGCCTTCAAAATCACAGCTTAATAAATCCGATCAGAGCGCGACGTCAGCGACGACTTTTTGCTCTTTTTTCGGTGCAGCATTTGTCTCTGCCGCCGGTGCAGGGTCTGCCGCTTTAGGCTGCGGGTTGTCCAGCATCAGAACGCGGCTGGTGTCGCCGAGTTCTTTCTCGGTGGCAGCAACGTTGCCGTTCAGCTGAGTGCCGTAAGAAGGGATGATTTCCTTCAGTTTGGCCTGCCATTCCGGGGTGGCGACTTTGTCTTTGAACACTTTTTCCATCAGGTGCAGCATGATCGGTGCCGCGGTAGATGCGCCCGGTGATGCGCCCAGCAGCGCGGTAATGCTGCCGTCTTTGGAGCTGACCACTTCGGTGCCCAGACGCAGAACGCCGCCTTCTTTCTCATCTTTCTTGATGATCTGTACGCGCTGACCGGCTTCCCATAAGCGCCAGTCTTCTTTCTTCGCGTCCGGGAAGTATTCACGCAATGCATCGAAACGGTCTTCGTCGGACAACATCACCTGGCTGACCAGATATTTCACCAGATCAAAGTTGTCGATACCCACGTGGGTCATCGGCATGATGTTGGAGAAATTCACGCTGCCGAACAGATCCCACAGGGAACCGTTTTTCAGGAATTTGCTGGAGAAGGTCGCGAACGGCCCGAACAGCAGAACCTGTTTACCATCAAGAATACGGGTGTCGAGGTGCGGAACGGACATCGGCGGGGAGCCGACGGCAGCTTTACCGTACACTTTCGCCAGATGGCGTTTCACGATTTCCGGGTTCTCCGTCACCAGGAACTGACCGCCGACCGGGAAGCCGCCGTAGTTATCCGCTTCAGGAATACCGGATTCCTGCAACAGGGTCAGGGATGCGCCGCCCGCACCGATAAAGACGAATTTCGCCTTGATGACGCTTTCTTTGCCGTCATTTTTCAGGTCAGCCACCGTCACGTTCCAGGTGTTATCCGGGTTACGTTTGATGCCGCGCACTTCATGGCCGAGGCTCAGTGAGAAGTTGGGTTTTTTCTGTAGTGAAGCTACCAGCTGACGGGTGATTTCACCGAAGTTCACGTCGGTGCCGATCGGAATACGAGTCGCCGCGATTTTCTGTTTCGGGTCACGACCTTCCATCACCAGCGGGATCCACTGTTTGATTTGCGCCGGGTCCTCTGAATATTCCATGCCACGGAACAGCGTGCTTTGTTGCAGCGCCGCGAACCGTTTACGCAGGAAATTGATGTTGTCATCACCCCACACAAAACTCATGTGCGGCGTGCTGTTGATGAAGGAACGCGGGTTGTGCAGAACGCCGTTCTGTACCTGATAAGTCCAGAACTGACGGGAAATCTGGAAGGATTCGTTGATTTCGACCGCTTTGGAAATGTCGATGCTGCCGTCCGCTTTTTCCGGCGTGTAGTTCATTTCAGCCAGCGCAGAGTGCCCGGTACCGGCGTTATTCCAGCCGTTGGAGCTTTCCAGCGCCACACCGTCCAGACGCTCGACCATGTCGATTGACCAGTCCGGCTCTAATTCCTGAAGGTATGTCCCCAGCGTCGCGCTCATAATGCCGCCGCCGATCAGTAACACATCAACGGGCTTTTCATCTTCTGCGAACGCTGTCTGGCTGAATGCAACCACGTTAAGGCAGAGGATCATGGCGAGTATCTTTCTCATGACGTCTGTTTCTCTGAATGTTTAGTTTTAGTTTTGCAGGTGAAAGCTATCCAGATTCCCTGGATAAACGAAATCAACAACCCGGTGCGGTGGGGAAATAAGCGATTATTTCCTCAGAGTCTGAAAGGACAATAATGGGGAGTAACGAAAACCGCGGTGAACAACGACAAATCAACCACACAAATGTTACCGAATACTCATATTATCGAGATTTCGTAAACAATTTAACATTGCCGTTACGTGCATTAAAAATAGTTTACTGCTTTAAATAATTACATAAGTGAGTTTTGCAGAGAAACAACTCAGACGAGGTTTGCCCGCAACACCCCGGCCTGTGCGGCCAGAACGGCTGCGGGGCTGTGGCCGACCAGCATGAAGTTGTAGCCCGCCTCGCGCCAGTAAACGACGTTCATTTTTTGCCGGATTTCGCTTTCCTGCGCCGTATTATCACGGTGTTCGCTGCGGGTAATGCACAGCGCCATCGGCCCGTATCGCGCATCAAGGTAAGTGATCTGCGCAATATCGTAGTCATCGTAATGCAATATGCGGGCGTTTTTCAGCTCTGCGCCCTGCACTTCCAGCGCCGCCGGGCTGAGCCCGATGCCCATCGTTTTATGCACCCGCGCCAGCTGAATTTGTTGTTGTTCAGCAGAATCATTCACGTCCGCCAGCGTCTGCGCGGTGTACAGCGACATGTAATCCGCCACGCGATCGCGCCAGTTATCTTTGGAAGCATCGCCCGGAAGCAACGCGGAGTAGCGTCCGGCGAGCAGCCCGACGGCCAGAAAACTGACGGACGCCGCCAGTAACGCACGGCGGCTGAATCCGCGCGAACGGGCAACCGGTGAGTCCGGTATCGCGTCCAAGGCGGCCTGCAAACGCCCCACCGGCGCGTCCTGCAACATCGACCCGAAAGCATCGTGAAAAGGCAAATTGCTGCGCGCCATTTGCGCCAGACGTCCGTCAAGCACGTCATCCTGCGCCAGCCGTTCATCAAACTGCGCCCGCTGATTTTCGCTCAACCGGTTGTCAAGATAGGCGACCAGCACGTCATCGGAGAATGGCGCTGGCGGGATTTCGCGGGTCATTTTTTCTCTCCCTGTTGTGGCTGAGCGCCGGTAGCGGTGTCTTTTGCCAGCGTAAGCCGGGCGGCGGCCAGGCGGCTCATGATGGTACCGATAGGCACTGACAGCGTCATTGCCGCTTCCTGATAGGTAAAACCTTCGACATACACCAGAAACACCGCGTTCCGCTGGGCTTCCGGCAGGGCATTCACCCGCTGCATCACCTGCGTATGCCAGTGCCGGTCTTCAAAAGAGAACGTATCGACGGGCACGTCTGTTTCACTGATATCGACAAATCCCTGCCCCTGACGGACGTGTTGCGCCCTGAGTTCGTTGACCCATATTGAGTGCAGAATGGAAAAGAACCAGCGATCGGCTCCGGCGCGATCAACCACCTGCGCGCAGCGTTCAAGTGCCCGCACGCAGGTCGATTGCACCAGATCATCTGCCACGTCCGGCTTACGCGACAGCACCATCGCGTAACGCCAGAGACGTGCCAGACACTGACTCAGTTCGTGACGTAAGTCGGTGGGTGAAATTTAGCGTTTCCCCGTTTCAGGATTCAGGATGTCCGTCGATGGCCGCGCTCAGATCGCGATACTCTTCGCAGCCGGTGCCGCACAGACCTTTGATGGTCGCCAGTTGCGCTTTCGCGAGATCGGGACGCCCTTTAATCATATAAGCCTCGCCGAGATATTCCCGGACTTTGGCGTAATTCGCATCGATGGCGATGGATTTCTGATAATAGCTGATGCCTTCGTCGGTGCGCCCGAGTTTACGGGTGGCGTAGCCGCGATAATTCCAGGCTTCTTTGGTGTTCTGATCTTTGAGCGTATTGAGCACCGTCAGTGCTTCCTGGTACCGGCCCGATTTCGCCAGATGATAGGCGTACTGGGTTTTATCCTGATCGGAAATCATGCTGCCTTTATCCACCATGCAGCTTTTGGTTTTGCTGTCATAGATTTGCCCTTTCGGGCAGTCCTGCGTTTTCTTCTCAGCTGAATCATCACCCATCGCGTGCGCGGCAACGCTGAACATCAGCAAATTACCCGCCAGACACACTACCGACAACGCCTGAATTACTGTTTTTGTCTTCATAACTTTTGTCTTCCTGTAGAGGAGAGAGTATTTACGGACGGCTGATGCGGCCCGGTAGCATGCGGCGCAGAATGCCGTCGCGGAGAACGTAGTGATGGAAAAGTGCGGCCAGCGCATGTACGCCCGCCAGAACAATCAGCGCCCAGGCGACGTTGTTGTGTAACGCGCCGAAAGTTCGGGTCATCACGCTGTCGAAATTGAAAACGTCCGGGATAGGGAAAAGCCCGAAGAAATAAAAAGGCTCGGCCTGCGACCAGCGGAATAAAAAGCCCAGCACGATCTGCGTGACCAGCAAGATATAGAGCGCCAGATGGGTCAGATGTCCGGCGGCTTTCATCGCCGCCGACATGGCGACGGGCTCCTGTTTGCTGCGTCCGGTGCTGACCGTGAACAGCCGCCAGAGCAAACGCCCGAGAATGATCGCCGCCAGTAAAATCCCGACAGAAATATGCACGGATTGCAGCCCTTTGCGCAGCGGCGTGCCGCGCTCAAGCACTTCCCAGATATGCGCGCTGGCAAACAGGAAAATCACGCACAGCGCCGTCAGCCAGTGCAGAAGAATGGTCAGCCCGTCGTAACGGTGGCGGGAAACAGAAGTGGAAGTTTGCATAAAAACGGTGCCTGTAAGTGTTCGATATCAAGTAAACACCTGAGCACCGCTTTTTATTCGGTGTGGATAACAAAAATCTTTGGCTAAGGGGGAAATAGCCCATCGATAGTGTGAAAGATAGCCTATATATAAAGTGCAGGCAGCATAAGCACCGGCCTGACCAGGACTGAATTTCACTTTAAGTTGGAGAAAATATCAGTTATCACGCAATAAAGATTTGTTCTGAGTAGCCGATAACCGTATTGGGCGCTTTATACGTCAAAGGCTGCGCCATAATTTTGCATTTATTTCTAATGAGGTGTGGCAGGTGAGCGAAGTATCCCGAGAGTCGTTTGCTAAGCGGAACACGCTGGCAATCTTGTCCGTACTGCGTGACTTGAAGAAGAACCAGACGCTGGTCATGATCAGTCACGCCCGCGGGCAATTTATCAGTAAAATTTTGGACGTGGATTCTGATAACCATCAGTTTTTGTTCGATCTGGGCAGCTCAGATTATGAAAACGGTCTGGCGATCAATGCCGGGACGCTGAACTTTGTCGCGGAACCTACCGGCGCGAAAGTGGAATTTGCCTGCGGCCAGGTGCGTCAGGTGACGTACGAAGGTTTGCCGACGTTTACCTGCGACATTCCGCCCGTCTTGTATTTTATCCAGCGCCGCGAGTATTTCCGCGTGAACGTTCCGTGGCTACCGGATTACCGTTGCAGCGGAAAACTGCCGGATACGTCAGAGTTTGCCTATCGCGTGCGCGATATTTCTCTCGGCGGTCTCGGTCTGGAAATTGACGGCACAACGCCACCGGAAATGGCGTCCGGCGCGGTGCTGAAAGATTCACTGATTCAGCTGGCGGAACTCGGCTCGTTCAAGCTGGATTTGCAATATATCGGCTCGATGCCGCGTAAATCAGTCAGCAATAAAGGCGAAACGGTCAGCACGCAGCGCCTGAGTTTTAAGTTTCCACATTTGTCGCCCGCGCAGGAACGTGACCTGCAACGGGCAATTTTTGAGCTTGAAAAACAACAGCATATTAAAGCCAGACGTTTCCAGGAAAGTTAACGTTCAGCACTGAGGCAAACCGGCTCAGATAAACATGCCGCCCGATGCCTCTACGCGCTGGGCGTTCATCCAGCCCGCTTCATCACTGAGCATCAGCGCCACCATCCCGCCGATATCATCCGGCAAACCGGCTCGCCCCAGCGCGGTGTTCGCAGAAACAATCTGGTTCACTTGCGGATTGTCACGCACCATCCCGCCGCTGAAATCCGTTTCAATCGCACCCGGTGCCAGAACGTTGGCGGTGATGCCGCGCGCGCCCAACTCTTTCGCCTGATAGCGCGTCAGTACTTCGATTGCGCCTTTCATGATGGCGTAAGCCGAAGAACCCGGCAGCGCAAACCGCGCCAGACCGCTGGAAATATTCAGAATGCGGCCACCGTCGGCCATCAGCGGCAACAGTTTTTGCGTGAGGAAAAAGGGCCCTTTCAGGTAATGCCGCTCGCTTAAGAACGAGCGGCTTTCTTTTTAGTTGGATACTTTGCAGGGCGAGCCAGTACTTCTCTTGGATAAGCTGGCCTTTTGCGTTTTTCAGGTAAGATTAATCGCTTACCTGACTCTCGTAAGTCTCTTAGTTTTCTAGGTATTGTTCCCGGCGTTCGCCCTGAACACCACAAAAATTCCTCTTGTATCAGCCGCAATGCATTTATGAAGCTTATGCGCAAAGGGTGGACATTGAAGTCATCAGCCATTCGCCTCATTTCCAATCGAACGAGATTGTAACTAATTAATATTCCCCAAATTTCCTGGTAGATCCCCGCCGGTTTTTGGCTTCTTAAGATATTTGTATTTCCCAACTGACTGCATTTTAGCTCGCTGTAACCTTGTTCTATTTCCCATCTTTCCCAGTACACTTGAATGATGTCTTCGAAAGGATATTTTTCAGGGTCTTTCATTGATGTAATGAATTCTTTTATCTCTCCAGAAGGTTTTATTATCAATACCTTACGAGCCAACCATGTGTGGGGAAGATGCGGGAACTGTTTTCTGGCCTGCGGAGAAACCGGCATTTCAATAAGCTGATCGTATTCAGAATACTGCTCGATAACTTTGTGCCTCATTTTACTTTTCACCGGTGTTAGCCAGTGTGTATTCGCTCCTGCGCCTTCCCAGGAAAGTAAAAGTTCTGCGGAAAAGTAAGCCCGGTCAAAGAGGGTCAGTGAGTTTTCCTGAACGGAGCTAACCAACTGTTGTGCATAATATATTTCGCTGTTCTTTACCGGCCCAAATGCAACATCAGTGATCAAATGACTGCGCGCAGACATAAGCGCAACGAGTAAAACCGAAGGGAATGAGTTACTACCGGAAGCAAAACCAAAGGATTTATTCTCAGGAGTATCCGGGGCTCTGAATTGGGTTCCGTCGACGCTGAATACTTTGAGGCCACATACAAATTTTTCCGTATCTTCTTTGTCCCACTGCTCAGAGGTGGAATAGAAAAGATGTCGAAGGGGCTCGAACCCCAGGCGCTGCCTGGCTTTGACCAGACTACTCGTTGCCATGGGCGAGAAATTACCGTGGCTGTCAGGAAAGGCTAAATCGAGTTTATCGCAGACATCAGAAATAGAACGGTTACGCATCAAAGCAATTCCAAGGACAAGCCAGACGACCTGTTCAGCGGGAAATCTTCGTCTGCGAACAGTCGCTCTGCCGGTTTGACTGAGAGCTTGTTCAATCCATTCGAGAGGAATATTTTTTTGAAAAGAATCAATAGATTCAGGGTAGTTAAATGCGGCGGCAACCTGAAGTTGTTCGGAAAGTAGGCTCATAAGGTGTCTGGCTCAAACGATGTTTGAGCCAGATTGTCGCCTAACTGCAGGATCGTTCAAGTTCTCTTAAACGATCAGCATTACCCTTTCAGGTGGATATTCATCATCAGGTCAAACTGCGCTTCGGTGGTGTCGGTGAACGCTTCATGCAGCCCCACGCCCGCATTGTTAACCAGAAAATCAAAAGTCTCGCGCTGCCAGACCTGTTGAAGCTGCGTTTTCACCTCTGCTACAAACGCGTCAAACGATCCGGTGTCGCCGGTATCGAGCGCCAAAGCCACCGCCTTTCCGCCCGAGGCTTCCACGCTCTGCACCACGGCTTTCGCCGCGTCAATCTGACTGTGGTAAGTGAAAATGACGTCAACACCCTTTTTTGCCAGTTTTTCAATGGCATTCCGGCCTAAACCACGGCTTCCGCCGGTTACGATAGCGATTTTACGATTCATTTCAGACCTCATTAGCTTTGGGTACATTTTCGTTGTTTAAAACACAGCCTATTGGACTCTTATGTAATGATAAATAGTCCATAATGAGTTTCACTGTCTCAAAACCAACAACAATCGGGCAAAATGTGGATAAAATTCAATCAATGAAGGTTTTCGTGCGCGTTGCGGAACTGAGCAATTTTACCCGCGCCGCCGAAAGTCTGGGATTACCGAAAGGCAGCGTATCGCGGCTGGTCCAGCAACTGGAAATCCGCATGTCCGCCCGTTTGCTGCACCGTTCCACGCGCCGCGTTCAGCTGACGCAGGACGGCCAGGTGTTTTATCAGCGCTGCAAGGAACTGCTTTCCAGCATGGACGAACTCGAGTCGATGTTTCAGTCGAACCCGGCGAGCATCAGCGGGCGGCTGCGCGTGGATATGTCGGTCGGCATGGCGACGCATCTGGTGTTGCCGCGTCTGGCGGAGTTTCTGAACCGCTATCCGGCGCTGGAAATCGAACTGAGCAGCACCGATCACCGCGTGGACGTGGTTCGCGAAGGATTTGACTGCGTGGTGCGCAGCGGCACGCTGAAAGATTCCGGGCTGATCGCCCGCCCGCTGGGGCATCTGAGCGTAATCAACTGCGCCAGCCCCGGTTATCTGCAACGCTACGGCACGCCGGATCACCCCGATCAACTGGCGCAGCACGCAATGGTGCATTACGAACAAACTCTCGGCAGCCATACGTCTGCGTTTGAATATCTCGACGGCAAGCAGGTGAAAACCGTCAAAAGCGGCGGCGCGGTGACGGTCAACAGCACGGAAACCTATGTGTCTGCCTGTCTGGCCGGTCTGGGGATTATTCAGGTGCCGCTGATTGGCGTGCGTAACGCGCTGGCGGGCGGCCAGCTGGTAAGCATTTTGCCGCAATTCCGTGCGCCGCCGATGCCGGTAACGCTGGTTTATCCGCACCGCCTGAACCTGTCGCGACGAGTGAAAGTCTTCATGGACTGGCTGACAGAAATCACCCAAACGTTCATTGCCTGAGCGGTTAAACCCGCCGGACATCGCCCGGACGGCTCAGGCGTCTATACTTAAGGCCGGATGCACTTTTAAGGACAACATGGATCAATGCCCATTATTTCCAAGCAAGAACCGGTAAAACAGGAAAAACCCGCCCCGCTGATTAACATCAAAACCGGCAATTCGACGGTGGATAAAAACATCGGCAGATTCTCACGGGGGGTAGAATACGTTCAGTCCTGGGGCTGGGTCGCGCATTTGCTGCGGGCCACCGAACGTTTCAACGATCGTCTGGGCAGCCAGTTTGGCGCAGCGATTACCTATTTCTCGTTCCTCTCGCTGATCCCGATTCTGATGGTTTCCTTCGCCGCCGTGGGTTTCGTGCTGGCGTCCAATCCGGATCTGCTGGCCGGTCTCATCAATAAAATCGTGAACAACATCAGCGACCCGAATCTGGCGAATACGCTGAAAAGCACGGTCAATACGGCCATTCAGCAACGTACCGCCGTCGGGTTATCCGGCCTGCTGATTGCGCTGTACTCCGGCATCAGCTGGATGGGGAATCTGCGCGAGGCGATCCGCGCGCAGTCGCGTGACGTCTGGGAACGCAATCCGCAGGATCAGGAGAAAATTCTTCGCCGCTACATTCGCGATTTTATTTCGCTGACCGGGCTGGTGCTGGCGCTGATCATCACGCTGTCGCTGACGTCTATTGCCGGTGCGGCGCAAAAAACCATTGTGGATGCGCTGGGGCTCGGCGGTATCGAGTGGCTGAGGCCGGTGATGACCAGTATCACGCTGGTGATTTCCATTGCGGCCAACTATCTGCTGTTCCTGTGGATTTTCTGGATGTTGCCGCGCCATAAACCGCGCAAGAAAGCCCTGCTGCGCGGGACGCTGCTGGCGGCGATTGGCTTTGAGGTGATCAAATTCGTGATGACCATGACACTGCCGAAACTGGCCACGTCGCCTTCCGGCGCGGCGTTCGGGTCGGTGATTGGCCTGATGGCGTTCTTCTATTTCTTCGCCCGCCTGACGTTGTTTGTCGCCGCGTGGATTGCCACCGCGAAATACAAAGATGACCCGCTTATGCCCGATCACGCGAAAAAAGGCGAAAAAGCGGCGTCGGGAAACGACAGTGAATACACGCCTGACGATCTCATCGTGCCAGATGAAATCCATATCACCGCCGTTAATTCTGAAATTGAAACCAAAAAGCAGTGAATAACACCACGCATACGTTATCACTGCCCTAAAACCAGAATAACTGACTAATGGCCGTACTTTTATTTCACGGTTTTGCAGTCAGTTACTCTGAATTTGTTTCATTGAACAAACTTATGATTGGCAAACGGGCGACGCTAAAAAAGATTCCCCCGATCCCGCCCCAAATGCCGTTTTCAGGCATATCTCGCGCGTTGAAAACCCGTCTGGCTGTGCATAAGATGCCCTTTCACCACACATTTATTTACAAACCCTCTATTTCATCAACAACAAATAAGAAACACTTATGCAAGCCTCCATCGCTCAAGAATTAGAAGCTGACGCCAATCTGGTGAATCAGAACTCACGCGGAAAAGTCATCGTTGCGTCGCTGATCGGGACGGCTATCGAGTTTTTCGATTTTTACATTTATGCCACGGCTGCGGTGATCGTGTTCCCGCATATCTTCTTCCCGCAGGGCGACCCGACGGCCGCCACGCTACAGTCGCTCGCCACTTTCGCTATCGCCTTTATTGCGCGTCCGATTGGCTCCGCGCTGTTTGGGCATTTCGGCGACCGCGTCGGGCGTAAAGTGACGCTCGTGGCGTCGCTGCTGACCATGGGGGTTTCCACCGTGGTGATCGGCCTGCTGCCGACTTACGCGACGATTGGCGTTTTCGCACCTATGCTGCTGGCGCTGGCGCGTTTTGGTCAGGGTCTCGGTCTGGGCGGCGAATGGGGCGGCGCAGCATTGCTCGCAACAGAGAATGCGCCACCGAAAAAGCGCGCGCTGTACGGCTCTTTCCCACAGCTTGGCGCGCCGATTGGCTTCTTCTTCGCCAACGGCATGTTCCTGCTGTTGTCATGGTTGCTGACCGACGAACAGTTTATTTCCTGGGGCTGGCGCGTGCCGTTCCTGCTTTCTGCGGTGCTGGTGCTGGTCGGCCTTTATGTGCGCGTTTCCCTGCACGAAACGCCGGTCTTCGCCAAAATTGCCAAAGCCGGTAAACAGGTGAAGGTGCCGATTGGCACGCTGTTCACAAAATACAAAAAAGCGACCCTGCTTGGCACGTTCATCATGGTGGCGACGTACACACTGTTCTACATCATGACCGTGTATTCACTGGGTTACGGCACGGCGGCGCAGCCGGTCGGTCTGGGCATTCCGCGTAACGAATTCCTGCTGATGCTGATGATTGGTGTAATCGGCTTCGGCGTGATGGTGCCGGTTGCCGGTCAGCTGGCGGATAAATTTGGCCGTCGCAAAACCATGATCTGCATTACCCTGCTGATGATTGTTTTCGCGCTGAATTTCCCGGCGATCCTCGGGTCAGGCTCGCAGGCGCTGGTGATGGTCTTCCTGCTGTGCGGTTTTATGGTGATGGGACTGACGTTTGGTCCGATGGGGGCGCTGCTGCCGGAACTGTTCCCGACAGAAGTCCGCTACACCGGCGCATCCTTCTCCTATAATGTGTCTTCGATACTCGGTGCGTCGGTCGCGCCTTATATCGCCACCTGGTTGGCGACCCATTACGGGTTGTTCTATGTGGGCATTTATCTGGCCTTTATGGCAACGCTGACGCTGATCGCGCTGCTGTTATCCAAGGAAACTGCCCATCAGTCGCTGTAACTGATCCGGACACCGTGCCAGGTTTTTCGCCCGGCACGGTGCCTTCTGCGAAGGTTTCTTATGCGTTTACGACGATTAGTTTTGCCTGTCCTGCTCCTGCTTATCATCATTGCCGCCGCTATCTGGTATTTCTGGCCCCACTCTTCCAATCCCAACGCCCTGTGGAACATCATCAGCCAAAAATGCGTGCCGAATCAGCACAGCACGGGCAAACCCGATCCCTGCGCGCAGGTGGATGAACAACAGGGATTTGTGGTGCTCAAGGATATGAACGGGCCGTTGCAGTATTTACTGATGCCCACCGCGCGGATCACCGGCATGGAAAGCCCGGCGCTGCTCGAACCGGAAACGCCGAACTTCTTCAATCAGGCCTGGAATGCGCGGCATTTTATGGCGGATAAATACGGCAAACCGATTGATGACAGCAATGTCTCGCTGGCGATTAATTCACAATACGGACGCTCGCAGAATCAGTTGCACATCCATATTTCCTGTCTGTTGCCGCAGGTAAAAACCACGCTGGCCAGAGACGGTGCGCAGATGGGTTACAACTGGCAGGAACTGCCGGATAAACTGATCGGCCACACCTATCTGGCGCGTAAAGTGACACCCGCCGAGCTGAATGAGAAAGGCGCGTTCCGAATTTTAGCGCAAGGCGTACCGGACGCAGATAAGAAAATGGGCCACTTCGGTATGGCAATGGTCAGCCTCCAAAACGGTGATTATCTGCTGCTCGCCAGCGAACGCGATTTACTGAAACTCAATAACGCCTCGACCGAAGAAATCCAAGACCATAACTGCGCAGTGCTGGATCCGGTGCCGGTTCCCTGAAGCGCGCCGTGACTTAAATAAACAGCGCGGGAGAGATGCCAAAACGGGCCGCAAGCTTGCCAATATGTTCGACGGTCAGCTTGCGTTCTCCGCGTAAAATCCGCGACACCAGCGATTTCCCGCCGATTTCATCGGCAAAATCACTCTGCTTTAAGCCGTACTGATCCATCAGCGTGGCAAGAACGGCAACGCCGCCCGGCAGGGCTTCCATCTCTTCACGAAAGGCGATGACCTGCGGAAGCGTATTTTCGTAAGCCGTGATTTTATTGCTGACAATATCGAGTAAAGGACTGGTCGGGTTGTTCATCAACAGGTACTCAACCAGTTCCAGCGCTTTCTGATAATCCTGCTCGCTGGCGTTATCGCCCAGCAGAGGTACGGCGCTGACCAACGCCTCAGTCGCTTTAATGGCTTCATTAATCATTTCTTTTTACCCCGGTGCAAATCGGTAAAACGATCATACTCAGCGTGGGTATAAACCCCTTTAACGTAAAACTTCTGGCTCTCGAAGAAGATCAACGCAATGACTCTGACGTCGTTTCTTGCGATGTTGATAACATAATGTTTATCCAGATATTTGAAGTTATCCAGCGAAGGATAAACTTTTTTAAGCGCCGCCGGGTTTGGAAAATTCCCTTTCTCGATGACCTTCCCGAGATTCAGTAAGTCCGCTTTATATTGCGGAAAACGTACTGCGGCTTCAGCTAAGGCCCGCATTGTAATCAGATGCATTCTTGTTCCATAAGTTGACAACCTGTCAACAGCGTAACACTGCGATACCAGGTTGCCAATCTGGCAACTTAATTTCTGTTACTTCGATTCCATTATTTCTCTTTCATCTGCTGCAATATCGGGCCGCACTGGTTTTCTTCGTTATCACTCGGGGAAATCAGTGCGAGCAACGCGGCTGCCGGAGCGACGACCGCGCCGAGAGCGATAGCGGCTGCACCACGGGCGATCAACGGGCCGGGTTTCACACCGGCGTCCGGATTTTTATAGGTGCCTCGAACATACAGCGGTGAACGCAGCGTCAGAATACGCACGCCTTTGCTTTCCGGGTTAATCGACAAATCCAGACGCTCCGTCGCCATATTGGTGCTGCCGGTGATGTTGATCACCGCATTCTCGGTGTCGAACACAAACAGCCGTGGCGTCACCAGCCCGTTTTTAACGTTTACATTGGCGGCAGCGCAGTTGATCGCCACTTCGTCATCGCCGAACAATTTGCTGACCACGTAGTTCCCCACGTTTAGCCCGGCGAGTTCCATCAGACCACGGCTGATCACGCCATCATTGATGAGGACTTTCATGTCGCCATTGCTGGTGCCGAGCAAGGCCGCCACCGAATTCCCGGTACCGGTCAGTATCGCATCACCGTTCAAATCGCCCAAACTGCGCTCCATCGACTGTACACTCGGCAGCAGCTGTTTCAGTTTCAGCTTACGCGCATGGATATCGGCGCGCGCCTGCATCGGCGATTTGTCGCCTTCCAGCCGGATGGTGGAATTGAGATTACCGCCCGCCACGCCAAAACGCAGAGGGTCAAGCAGGATTACGCCGTCAGTCAGTTTCAGGTGCGTACTTAAATCGCTCAGCGGCAGCGATTTCCCGTGCTCAATGCGGGTCGCGCTGAATTTCACATCGGCGTCCATCACGCGCCAGCTTTTGGTATCAAACTTCTCAACCGGCAGCACTTTGTCGGCAGGCTGACGGGTTGTCTCGCCGCGCTTCGCTTTATCCGTATTAGAATCCGCCCCGATCAGCGGTGCGAGATCGGCAAAGCGCAGTTGTTTGGACACCACCTCACCGGTCAGTTTCGGCCTCGGTTTACTGGCCAGATAGGTCAGAGAGCCGTGAATGTCGCTGTCACCAATCTCGCCGTTAAAGTTCTGATAACGGTAAACGGCACCGTTTTTATCGTGCAATGTCGCCGATAAATGACCGTCGGTGGAATATGGCGGGGTTTGCGGCAGCAGGACGCCCGTCAGACCGTACAAATCAGACAGCGTCTGCCCGGAGAATTTCAGGCGTAAATCGAGACCGCCGAGGTTCATCGGATCCTGTAAGGTCCCGGCGACGGCCACGCGGGTTTTCCCCGAACGCACATCCGCCTGTAACGGGAACAGCGCGTCAGGATCTTTCAGCGCCAGCATTCCGCCAATTTTCCCGCTGCCCGACAGGGATTCACCGTTATATTTGCCGTCCACTTTCCAGCCAAACACGTAAGGCGGGGTTTTGGTTTGCAGGGCATCTTTTTTATCGCCGACCACTTCCGTAAACGGCAGCGGTTTCCCCAGCGGATCAATCACAGCGCGGAAATCGGCTTTGAGTTTGGCGTCTTTATAGTCAATCTGCCCGCGATCAAACACGATATCGTTGAGGGTAAAGGACCAGGGTGACGGCGGCTGCGCCGGATCCTGGGTGTCGCTGTTGGCGAGATTGAACGTCCAGTTATTTTTGCCGTTATCTAAACGCAGCAGCGAGGCATCCGGCTGTTTCAGCCAGATACGCGGGATCAGCACTTCTTTGTGCAGCAGCGCGAGCGGCGCAATGCTGGCATCGACGCGGGCGAGTTTCACCATCTGCGCGTCTTTTTCACCGGTCTGAACGTCGGAAGGGTTTCCGAGCACGATATCTTCCGCGTGGATGTGAGGCCACGGAACCCACGCGCGCCAGCCTGCTTCATCTTTTTGCCGCGACCAGTCCACGCCCAGATCACCACGGATGGCGAATTCCCGGTTGAGTTCGGTACTGACTTTTTGATTTATCGTGGGTTTGAGGCGGTTCCAGTCGAACATCGCGATGAAAATCACGAGGGCAATCAACAGAATAACTATCACACCGACAACCCAGGAGATCACTTTACCTGTGCGCGTCATAACGCTGTTCCTTTCAAACAGTTAACGAATCCCAAGGTTTAACCATAGTTGAATTCGTCACAACTTGCCGGAAACGGCCTGAATGGGAAGGGTAAAAGTGTGAGGGAGAGACAGCGGTAAAGCATTAAAAATCAGCGTAATAGTAATGCATCACACCACATCAACTCACCCGGTACTTTGAGAGTTAACCTCAGCGAGTTAGGTGTGATTCATTATTCTTTGAAATGTATTGGCAGATTATCCAGATGATCGAAAACAACCGGACGTGCCAGATAATAGCCCTGAGCGGCCAGCGCATCAGAATTGCGCACCATCGCCCATTCGGCGGCGGTTTCGACGCCTTCAATAATGACGCCTTTGCTGTAGCGCTTCATCAGCGTCACCAGCGTGTAAAACAGGCGCGAGCCCTCTTCGCTCTGGCCCAGCAGAATAAACAAATCGCGCGCAATTTTGATGTATTCGTAATGCCAGGTGGTGAACGAAGAAAAGTTGGCGATGCCCTGACCAAAATCGTCAAGCCACAGCCTGTCGGACTGTTCAATCTGCGACAACGGAATACTCAGCGCATGTTCAGCACTTTCAACCAGCTCAAAACGGACGTACGGCATCGCGTTGATTTGCGCTTGCAGCGCAGAATCAGACTGCAACATTTCCAGCACCTGACCATCGACGTTGATTGAAGCCAGTAATTCGTTATCAATGAACAGATTTTGCCAGCGCTGTAACAGGTCGAGCTGTTCCTGAACAATTTGCAGGCGTTTACCGACGGCGATCGCGACAAAATATTCTTCGGGCGAAATGAATTTATGCGGAGTCGCAGGGTGGAAAACCCCGGTAAGCAATTCAATCCCCAACAGTTTTCCAGTCGTGCGATAAATAGGCTGAAAACGGTACACTCTCTGACATTGACGCCAGTAAGACTGTGCTTTTACGCGTTCGATAGCGGTAAAAGAAGGCGTAATCAGCCCTAACATCATCTTAGTTATCATATTTTTTCTGCCGTCATGAATAAGAATCAGATCATCAGGGGACATGCGGCAACATGTGTTGCGTGACTACAAGGTGATTAGTAGCCCGATTTCCTGGCTTTCATTAGTAGAGATATCTATCGGCGCAGCGCGGGGAAACTTTAATCACTCCGCATTTCTCGCCGTTCTGCCTCAGGTGGACGCCCTGTGACGTCCATTTTTACCCTCTTTTTATTTCATTTTTTCGCTTCCTGCCTAAAAAAATAAAACCTCGTTTTAATTTATTTGACTGACCGCATTCTTATGAAGAGACTAGAGCGCAATAATGACGGTCTTTTCTTTCCTTTCGTTTTAATGCTTCAGACATAGGCCAGGTACAATGACCCGCAAAAACATTGCCGTTATCGGCGAATGCATGATCGAATTGTCTCAGAAAGGCGATGCCCTTCACCGTGGTTTTGGTGGCGACACGCTGAACACGTCTGTTTATATTTCCCGCCAGGTTTCGCCTGATGCGCTGAACGTTCACTACGTGACGGCGCTGGGCAATGACAGTTTCAGCAATGAAATGCTGGAAGCGTGGCAGCAGGAAGGGGTCCACACCACGCTAACGCAGCGTCTGGAAAACAAACTGCCGGGTTTGTATGTGATTGAAACGGACAGTACCGGCGAGCGCACGTTTTACTACTGGCGCAACGATGCCGCCGCGCGCTACTGGCTGGACAGCCCGCAATCCGAAGAGATTTGCCAGAAGCTGGCGGAGTTCGATTATCTGTATCTGAGCGGGATCAGCCTGGCAATCCTGAACGATGAAAGCCGTAAACGTTTGATGAAACTGCTGCAAGCCTGCCGTTCACGCGGCGGAAAAGTCATTTTCGACAACAACTACCGTCCGCGCCTGTGGGCCAGCAAAGAGAAAACGCAGGCGGCATACAACGCCATGCTTTCCTGCACGGACATCGCGTTCCTGACGCTTGATGACGAAGATATGCTGTGGGGCCAGAAGCCGTACGACGAAGTGATTGCCCGCACCCACGCGCTGGGCGTCAGCGAAGTCGTGGTGAAACGCGGCGCAGACAGCTGCATCGTGTCCAGCGCCGAAGGCGAGCTGCACGACGTTCCGGCGGTTAAATTACCGAAAGAGAAAGTGATTGATACCACGGCGGCGGGCGATTCGTTCAGCGCCGGGTATCTGGCGGTTCGCCTGACCGGCGGCAGCGCGGTGGAAGCCGCTGTGCGCGGGCATGAGACGGCGAGTACCGTGATTCAGCATCGCGGGGCGATCATTCCGGTGGAGTTTATGCCAAACCGGGCATAAGGGCGGTTTTTCGCTTGCCAGCGGGGGGCGCTTGCAGCGCGGTTTTCGCTTGCAGCAAATGGCTGGATTGAGAAAGTTTCGGTTTTTCAATTGCGGTGATCGCCTAACTTTCCGCGCCGAAACCGACCAAAAGAGGGAAGTGCTTTCCCTCTTTTGGATTTCTCCCCGCTTTTTCAACACGCGCTATCGCTCGCTGGCTATGTTTCAGCCACGTCAGTCATTGCCGCGAAATCTTGCCGCTACGCGGTTCCCTTGCTCGGTTTCGAGCCATAGGTCTCGAAACACTTCGCTCGGTAAGCTTTCTGAAAGCGGCCGGAGGCTTATCTAAATTCAAAAACAGACGGGTTTTAATGTTTTAAAAAGATGAGATGGCGCGCTCCGAAATTTTGCTGACCGAGGGTTCGAGACCGCAAGGCTCGAAGCCCTCGAGGAAGGTACCGCGCAGCGGCAAGATTTCGCGCCACACGCCGGAGTAACAGAACATGTCCGTCGACCCAGCGATAGCGCTTGTTGAAAAAAGCGGGGAGAGATCCAAGAGAGGGATCGCACTTCCCTCTCTTGGTCGGTTTGGGCGCAACAAGCTAAGCGGTCACCGCAATTGAAAAACCGAAATCTTCTCCATCCAGCCGTACGCTGGAAGCGATAAACCGAAATCTTCTCGATCAATTTTTACAGGATAAATAAGGGGCCAACCCTTATTGAGCAGTCGCCGCCGCCGAAGCCGCTGGCACTTCCACCGCAGGGGTATCCCCCGCAGGCGCGACGTCAGCGGGAGCCATGATCTTATCGTAAATGGCCCGCAACTCACCCGCATTCACCTCAGGTTCCCCTTTCGGTTGCGCGATTAACATCGCCGGTTCCCGCGATAACTGCTGTTTGAGTTCCTGATTCAGTACCGGCAAGGTCAGCGTGGTCAGGAACTGCTGACGCAACTGCTGATATTGCTCCGGGGCAATATCCACAACGCCATTTTGCTGCGAACGTAAACGCTGACTCATCAGCACATCAGTATCAGTTCGCGCGTAAGTGGCGAAAAGTTTGCTCAGCTGATCGTTCTTCTGCGCAATCAGCGCATCGAATTCTGCCTGCGAAATTCCTTTGTCACGCACGACCAGAAGCTCTTCGGAAAGACGCTTAAACAGCTCGGTCAGTTTGGCCTGCGGCGCATCAATACGGATGGCGCACTGCGCACGCTGATACTGTACGTTGCAGTCAAAACCCAGGCCGGGACCCGGTGTTGTTGCATCTTTCTTACTTTCAAAGGCGCTTTTCAGGGCTTCCTGTAAATGCCAGAACAACGCTTCACGCGCGAGATCACTGCGCCAGTAAGCAGCCAGCGCCTGTGAGTCCTGGATCGGCTGCCACGCGTTATCCCACATTAATGAGAGGCGATCCTGCGTCAGGTTGCCATCCATCATGGTCATGGATTTGGACGTCACTTCAGACAGCGTCGGCAACGTTTGTGGCGTCTGGCGGCTGCCTTTCAGCGGTGAGAATGTCCGGTTAATTTGTTCACCCAACCCGCGGCTGTCGACGTTACCCACCACAAACAGCGTCATGGCGTCCGGCGTGTACCACTGATGATAAAACTTTGTCAGGGCTTCGATATTGACCGGTTTGGTCGGCAGTTGATCCGGGCTATGCCCCACCAGCGTTGAGCCGGCGATACGGGTACGCCACCAGGCATCCTGCGTATTTTGCGGCAATGAACCCACCGGATCCTGCGACTCCTGGCGCGCGGCGCTGACCAGCGCAGGCGTTACAGAAATTTTACCCGCCGTATTCGCCAGCCAGTTCAGCGCATCTTTCAGCAGCTCCGGACGGTTATTCGGCAGGCTCAGGTTATACATCGTGAAATCATAGGAACTGACCGCAGGCGGCAATGGCCGTTGCGGATTGATACTTTGCTGCCAGAGTGATTGCAGCTCAGACGTGCTGAATCCTTCGCTGTGCATCAGTGCCAGACGCGGAAGGAAATGGGCGTAGCCCGCCTGCTGGGCAGACTCTGCCAGCGAGCCGGTGCGTACCACCAGACGTAATTCGATACGATCGCTTGGACGTTGCGGCGTGGTCAGCAACTGCCAGGTAAATCCATTATCCAACTTGCCCTGCTGCCAGGCCGGGTCAGGTTGTAATGCTTCAGCTTGCACATGACTTGCGGCTGCTGCCAGCAACAATCCACCAACGAGTAAACGGATTTTGGTGCCCTGCATGTGAACCCCTACGTAATGACAATCTAATGTTCAAATATGCTGTCCTGCCGGTGCCGCTCGGCGAGCCCACAGGAACTGAATGCGTAAGTTTAGGACGTAAATTACAGCCCTTCGTTAGACCGCGACATTTTCGCAATGTCGCGCAGCCCATGAAAATATTCTGGTAAAAAGCGCCGGAGGTGGCCTTTGAGGGAGTTATTATGAAGATAATCCACCGGTTACATCAAGCAACCGGTGGATATTAGGGGGGGTTGAGCCTAAATAAATGCGTTTTTAGGCACGTTTAGCGATATTTTCATCCGCTAAGCGACCATTATTCAGAAACCTGACGCTGATTTTTCCGCTTCCGTCAGGCCTTTCTGGCCATTGAGCGTCGCTTTTAACTGACCTTCATCCAGCTGATCGCACCATTTTGCGACCACGATGGTTGCCACGCCGTTACCGACCAGATTGGTCAGCGCACGGGCTTCCGACATAAAGCGGTCAATCCCCAGAATCAGTGCCAGCCCTGCAACCGGTAAGTGACCGACCGCAGAGAGTGTCGCCGCCAGAACGATAAACCCGCTTCCGGTCACGCCCGCCGCCCCTTTCGATGACAACAACAGCACGACAATCAGGGTGATCTGATGCCAGATATCCATGTGGGTATTGGTCGCCTGCGCGATAAATACCGCCGCCATGGTCAGGTAAATCGAGGTGCCGTCGAGGTTAAACGAGTAGCCGGTCGGGATAACCAGCCCCACCACCGATTTCTTGCAACCCAGACGCTCCATTTTATCCAACATGCGTGGCAGCGCGGATTCAGAAGACGACGTGCCCAACACGATCAGCAGTTCTTCTTTAATGTAGTTAACAAACTTGAAGATGCTGAAGCCGGTGAAGCGGGCGATCAGCCCCAGCACCACAACCACAAACAGAATACAGGTCAGGTAGAAGCACAGAATAAGCTGACCGAGCTGCAACAACGAACCGACGCCATATTTGCCAATCGTGAACGCCATCGCCCCGAATGCCCCTAACGGTGCGAGACGCATGATCATATTGATGATGCCGAAAATGACCTGCGAGAAGCTTTCGATCACGTTGAAAATCAGCTGGCCTTTGTGGCCCATGCGGTGCAGCGCAAAGCCGAAAAGCACCGCAAACATCAGAACTTGCAGAATGTTGCCGCTGGCAAACGCACCAATCACGCTCGACGGGATGATATCCAGCAGGAACGGAATGATGCCCTGGCTCTGCGCCTGTTCGGCGTAAACCGCGACCGCTTTGGCATCCAGCGCCGCCGGATCAACGTTCATTCCTGCGCCCGGCTGGACGATATTCACAATCACCAGACCGATAATCAGCGCCAGCGTACTGACGATTTCAAAATAAAGCAGCGCGATCGCCCCGGTGCGGCCCACGGCCTTCATGCTTTCCATGCCCGCAATACCGGTCACCACCGTACAGAAGATGACGGGTGCAATGATCATTTTGATTAACTTAACAAAACCATCACCTAGTGGTTTCATTTGAGCGCCGAGATCGGGATAGAAATGCCCCAGTAAAATACCGAGGGTGATTGCCGTAAGAACCTGAAAATACAGGCTCTTGAAGAGTGATTTTTTCATAAATACCCATCCTGAAGTGATTGCGCCGCCTTCTGTTTTTGTAAGGTCAAAGGTAATGAGCGGCAGCAGGGAAGTAACATGCGCACAACATGATGGAAATATTTCGTTTCGCACTGCAATAACGGGTCATGAAAAACCGGAGCGGAAAGCATTCAGCAAGAAGTAATGTAATTAAAAAAAGTACAGGAGGGGTGAAAAAGACCGAACAGGAAGGGTTTTCCTGCCCTTTAGCGGATTCAGGCAGGCTGACAGAATTTCTGTTCGAACTCTTCTTTGGAAAGCGGCGCAGAGAATAAATAGCCCTGCCCGAACTGGATATTCTCTTTCAGCAGCCACTGACGCTGCGCTTCGGTTTCAACGCCTTCCGCAATCAGCTGAATGTTCATCGCGCGTGCAATCGACGCCACAATGTTCACCATCACTTCGTCTTCCGGCAGAACGCTGACGAAGCTGCGGTCAATTTTGATCACATCGATAGGCAAGGAGCGCAGGCGGTTGAGGTAATCCAGGCCGGAATAGCCCAGGCCGAAATCATCCAGTTCAATCGATACACCTACGGCACGAAGCTCGCTGAGCAGCAACAGCGCGCGATCTAAATCATCAATGCGCGCCGTTTCCGTGATTTCCAGCACCAGCTGGCCGGGATTAATTTTGTAGCGGCTCAGAAGGCTGCGCAGCTCCGGCAGGAAATTACGTTGCTGTACCTGTACGCCGGATAAATTCACCGAGAGCGGCAAGGTAATACCGCGCTGTTGCCAGTCGGCGAGAATGCCGCAGCCCAGTTCGAGGATTTTGTAACCTAACATGCTCATCACGCCAATTTCTTCGGCCAGCACGATGAAATCGCTTTCCAGACCATAACTGCCATTGGCCATTTTTCTGCGCAGCAGGGCTTCAGCGCCGACGACGGTGCCGGTTTCCATATTGACCTGCGGCTGAATGAACAATGTGAAATCGCTCTGTTCCATCGCGTGCAAAATTTCGTTTTCCTGCAACAGACGCTTCTGGATCTTCTCTGTCAGCTCCGGCTCGAAAAACAAAATCTGGTTTTTTCCCTGCTGATACGCCGACACTCTGGCGGCACGCGCATTCATCATCAGTTGCTGAGCCGTGACCGGCGTTTCGCCCGTGTGCTGAACAATGCCAATGCTGCCGGTAGGATGCAGGGACATATTGCCCGAATCGCTTTCCTGCGGCGCATTAATGCGTTCCATGATCTGTCGCGCGAGGCGCATCGCCATAAAGGGCCGCGACACATCACCCGCCAGCAACGCAAATTCGTTATAACTCAGACGCGCCAGTAAACAGTGTTCCGGCAGCACATCCATAATGGAAGAGATCAGCGGGCAATCGACATGTCCGTCGTCACGCAGGCTTTCAATGCCCATCAGCATCAGGTGGAAGCCTTTCTCGGGCTCCGACGAATGCAACCGGTGTTGCAGGCGCAACATAAATTGCTCTTCATTATTGAGACTATTTTCAGGAGGCAGGAGCGCGTCGTTCATGTTCTGCTGCGCTTTTTCCAGTTGCTGCTGATTGCGGTTATAACTGCGGATCAGCATGCCGATTTCATCGTCTTCATGACGTTCCGGCATCGCCAGCTGGTGATAGGGCACTTCGCTTTCCGGCAAAGACTCCAGCTCACTCGCAATCGATCGCAACGGTTTGACGATCAGCCGGTTAATCACCCAGCTCAACGAAATCGTCAGGATCAGCGCCAGTAAAAGATAGGTCGTCAGCATGGTCGAGAGCGCACTGACGATAAACTGATACATGCGGTACGAATCCGCCTGTAGTACCAGATACGCCAGCGGTTTGGGCGCTTTAGGGCTGGCAGCCGCAGAATAGAGAGGAACAGAAATGGTGACAGGCAGGTTAAAACCGCGCGTCACCCATTGCGGAACAGGCCTGCCGGGCGGGAAATGCGTGTGCAGGGCCGCAATCTCATTGGGCATCACGACGTCGGCGCGGCTGAGTATCCCGACCGGTTGCAGCGTATTGAGGATATCCTGCGTTTCTTCCAGATCAACATCCAGCACGGCCTGCGACAACGGCTCACGGACAGAATGTGCAATATTTTCAAGTTGCTGGGCGTAATCATCCCTCCGCTGTTGCACAAAGTGAAACAACTGGATGACGATAAAAATACAAACGGCGATTGAAGCGATACTGGATACCGCTGCCATCTGCTTAATCGTTAATGAACGCCTGACCCGCAACTTATTTCTCCCTCAACTGCCGGGCTGATTTGCCCCACATACCCTAACAGGAACGGTACTTCTGCGCAGTATACCTCATAACCGGTTATTTCGAGGTGATTCACAATGTTTGACTATAAAAAACAACACGTTTGATGGGCAGCATCTACACTCATTATTCTTAAGGGTATTTCTCTTACGGTAAACATACATTACGGAATGTAATTGAATACGTAGCAGCGTAATAAGATGCCGACTTCAAGATAATTAATGGAGATTATGTGCTGCCGATCACATCAAAGGCAAATGATTAGTCTGAACTAACACCAAAAGGCAGATAATTAATATTAAAAAACGTTGTGTGTGAGCCAGTTATCGGTGGGATGTTATTTATGCGTGAAAATCCTATTTTTTGTAAAAAGTGCTCTATGCTGTTAAAGAGCTGATATATTAAGACGTGTCTGATTCCCACTAAAAACCTAAAGAAAATTAAACGGTTCACCTCCTTTGTTAGCGGCCTTTTAGGGGCGCTTTGACGCTCAGAAAATACTTATATATATAATCCTAGCGGGCGGGATTTATGAATAAATATGACGACATTAAACGTTTTATGGATAAAACGAAGTTGGAACAGCTTGATTATAAAGAGCTTAACGAAAAATCAACCGGTGAATCCATTACCGGCTCCATGAACCAATGGACGTTGATTAAACAAGTGTCAGCCAGCGAAGACCCGGTCGGACCTCTCGACAATGGCCGTTCGACGCAACCCACACCGCAATCTATTTCTGCTGATGAGTTTTCACTCTCTGCCTCGCAGCAGATGAACGAACTCCCGGCAACGCATGCTCTTTTGAATCAGCAACCTGTGCCACAAACGCCGGTGGCTCAACCCGTGGTTCACGCTCACGCAGCGCCAATATCTTCGGAAGTGCCGCCGCCAGCAGCCGGTTTTGGCTTGCTCGACGCCCTGCGTGAAACGCTGCCTCCGGCTCCACCTGCTCCCGTGCAGGCAACGCAGCAACCCGGAAAACATCAGCCGGTTCACACCGCGCCAACGCTGCACGCCCAGTCTGTTGTTCCTGACACCGGCTCGGGTCTGCTCGATTCATTACGAAAAGTGATGCCCGAAGCGCCTGTATCTCCGGCCCCGGTTCGCGCACCGGCTCCTGTTCAGCAGGCCGCACCGGTTCACAGCCAGCCCGTAGAGCCTGCCGTACCGGCGTATCAACCCGCTCCTGTACACAAACCGGCACCGGCCAGCCCTTACACAACCAGCACTGCGCCCGTTGCACACGCGTCCCCGGCGTCCGCTGATGCTAACCAGCGCTTTAAACAAATGTTTAAACAGCGGGCTCCGCAGCCTGCCGGCGCTTATTTACATCGCGACACACCGCTTCAACCCCTGTTAGAGATGATTGCCTCATGCCGTTAGTTTGCGTTTGTTCACCGAAAGGTGGGGTAGGAAAAACCACGGTGGCCTCGAATCTGGCCTATTCGCTTGCCCGCAGTGGCAGCAAAGTACTGGTCATCGATTTTGATGTGCAGAACGCGCTTCGCCTTCATTTTGGTGTGCCTATTTCCGATACGCGCGGCTTTGTCGCCGGTTCAGGCAACGAATCCGACTGGAGTCAGTTTATTCTCAAAGCGGGTTCAAACACGTTCGTATTACCTTACGGCGAAGTGACGGAAGACCAGCGTCTGGAATTCGAACACCAGTTAGCGTCTGATCCGCATTTTTTACCGCGGGGATTAAACACCGTACTCAATTATCCGGGTTTAATTATTATTGCCGATTTCCCTCCAGGCCCAAGCCCGGCATTAAAAGCTGTTCAGGCTATTGCTGATTTACATGTTGTAGTCATGCTGGCCGACACCGCGTCATTGTCGTTACTGCCCTTAATGGAAAAAAATAAATTAATTGGTACGCCTTTGAATAATAAAAAAGGTGAATATTACGTCGTGAACCAAAGTGACACGCGCAGAACATTAAGCCGCGACGTCACACAATTCTTTGAACAACGTCTGAACGAAAGATTATTAGGCACGATCCACAGGGATGAATGCGTGCCAGAGGCTAACGCCTCGCAGCGCTCTATTATTGATTTTAGTCCGGTATCGGCTTCGGCATTTGATATTGAACTGATCAGCAAGAAAGTCGCCGCCATTTTAGGGATTAAAGTCGGTGATGGTGAATTACACGCCGCGCCTAAATCTGGCAGTTATTAACTATCACTGTTAACAGCGACCCCAAAGCGATGAATAAATTCCTGTTTTCCTTACTTGTGCTTCTGCTGCTGCCGGTGGCAGCAGTGATCATCATCACCCCTATGGACAGCCAGAAGCAGTACATTTTTGGTCTGATCAGCATCGGGCTTTTATTCCTGCTCGGCATCAGCAAGAGCCGGCGTATCAGTGTGGTCATGGTCATCATGTCCGTTATTATGTCGACGCGTTATATTTACTGGCGCGCGACTGAAACACTGCATTTTAATTCAACGATAGAAGCCATCTTAGGGATCGGATTATTCCTCGCCGAACTGTATGTCTGGGTTATTTTATTGCTGGGCTATCTGCAAACAACCTGGCCGCTGAAACGCACCATCGAGCCATTGCCGGATGACACCACGCTGTGGCCTACCGTTGACGTGTATATTCCGTCTTATAACGAAAGTCTGGATGTGGTGCGCGATACCGTTCTGGCGGCGCAGTGCATCGATTATCCGAAAGACAAAATCAAAATATACGTGCTCGATGACGGAAAGCGCGACGAATTCGCCGTGTTCTCCGCCGATGCGGGCGTGGGTTATATCACCCGTGATAACAACGCCCACGCGAAAGCCGGTAACCTGAACCATGCGATGAAACTCACCAAAGGCGAGCTGATTTGCGTATTTGACTGTGATCACGTCGCCACGCGCGCGTTTTTGCAGGCGACCGTCGGCAGCTTCCTGAAAGATCCGCGTCTGGCGCTGATCCAGACGCCGCACTATTTCTACTCGCCTGACCCGTTCGAACGTAACCTTTCCGCAGGCCGCACCATGCCAAACGAAGGCGCGCTGTTCTACGGCCCGGTTCAGCAAGGCAACGATAACTGGAACGCCACGTTCTTCTGCGGTTCCTGTGCCGTTATCCGCCGCGTAGCGCTCGAAGAAGTCGGCGGTTTTGCCGTTGAAACCGTCACGGAAGATGCGCACTCCGCGCTGAAAATGCAGCGTCGGGGCTGGAATACCGCGTTTCTGGATATCCCGCTGGCAGCCGGTCTGGCCACAGAACGTCTCGGCCTGCATGTCGTCCAGCGTACCCGCTGGGCGCGTGGCATGACGCAGATTTTCCGTGTGGATAATCCGTTATTGGGTCGTGGCCTGAAATGGCAGCAACGCCTGTGTTATCTAAACGCCATGCTGCACTTCCAGTTTGGCCTGCCGCGCGTGGTGTTTCTGACCGCGCCGCTGGCGTTCCTGCTGTTCAACCTGAATATCATTTCCTCGTCCGCCAGCCTGATTTTTGCTTACGCGCTGCCGCACCTGGTGATGTCCCTGCATATCAACTCCCGCATGAATGGTCGGTTCCGGTATACGTTCTGGGGCGAAATCTACGAAACCGTCATGGCATTCCATCTGATCCTGCCGACGCTGGTCACGATGCTCGCGCCAAAACGCGGGAAATTTAACGTGACAGACAAAGGCGGCCTGCTGGATGTCGGCTTCTTTGACTTCAACATCGTCAAACCGCACCTGATTGTCGCGATTCTGATGATTATCGGCATCGGTTACGGCGTGGTACGGGCAATTTTCCACGATTACTTTGCCATCGACCCGAGCGTTATCGCCCTGAACGTCGCCTGGGGCAGTTTCAGCGTGCTGATCCTGCTGGCGGCCATTGCGGTGGCGAAAGAAACCCGTCAGGTGCGTAAAACCATCCGTATTGATGTCGCTATTCCGGCCATCATTCACTACGCAAACGGGATTTCACTGCGCACAACCACAATCGATATGTCGATGGGCGGCGTGCAGCTGGTGACGCCGGATGTGCGTTACATCGACGAAGAAATTGAAGAAGTGGAAATTCAGCTTTCCTCCGGCGCAGAGAGTTTCCCTGTGACGCAAATCAGCGGTAACAAAGAGCGGCTGCGTCTGCAATTTGAAAACCTGCCGCTGTCGAAACGTCGTGAACTGGTTCGTGTTGTTTTATGCCGTGCTGACGCCTGGATTGGCGAAGAGTACGCGCCGGACAACCCGTTCAAATCATTGGTCAGCATTGTCCGTTGCGTGTTTGAGCTGTTCTATAACACCTGGAAAGAGCGCCGTGCCAAAAATAAACCCGCTGACGCCACCAGCAAGAGTGAAGCAGCATGAATCGACCACGTAAACAGACCGTAAAGCGCCGCTTATCTGCTGTGCCGGGCGTGTCCCTGCTCAGGAAAATTTCCGCCGGCCTGCTGCTGACGTTCAGCAGCCTGCCATTTACCCATGCGGAAGAAGCCCCGGCTCCGGCCGTTGATCCGGCGACCAGCCTTCCCGCTGCGCCGTCATGGTTGCCGCCGGTTACCCCGATGCCGGGCGAAAGTGCGCCCGTCAGTGCAGCCGCACCGGCGCCAGTTGCGACGGTGCCGGCGGGCGATGCGCCTCAGCCTGATACCACGCCGGTGAATACCAGCGCAGTCCCCGCCACACTGGTCACTGACCCCACTGCCCCACCGGTTGTTCCGCTGGTTCAGCCGGTCACCAGCAATATCACCGTGGCTGAAATGGGGCAGGCCAACGGCCTGACTCTCAGCGGCGGCCAGTTGCAGTCCGGGATTATCTTTACGCTGCCTGCCGATGAGGTGGTGACCAACGCCCACCTGTCGCTGGCGCTGAAAATCTCCCCGGCACTGATTGCCCGTGATACCACGCTGGAGCTGATGCTCAACGGCCAGCCGCTGGGCAACCTGCCGCTCAATCAAAGCAGCAACGGCGGGGATGTTTACGATCTGGATATTCCGTCAGCGATGGTGGTGTCCAACAACAACCTGAGCTTCCGCGTGCATGACAGCAACACCATGACCTGCGAGAAAGATCAGTCGGACAAATATTGGGTCACGATTTTGCCGACCACCAGCATTGGTCTGGAAGGTCAGCAACTGAATATTGGCCGCAATCTGGGTAACTTCCCGCGTCCGTTCTTCGATGGCCTGCAAATGCAGGAATCGAAAATCACCATGGGCTTTTCGGCGGCGATGAAACCTGGCGATGTCAGCGCAGCGGCGATGGTTTCTTCTTATCTCGGCATGTTGTCCGATTATCGCAGCGTCGATTTCCCGGTCATCCTGAACGATTTACCGGATCAGAACGGCATTCTGTTTGGTAAACCGGGCGATAAAATCGGTTCACTGACGTTACCGGCCAGCAACGGCGCGTCGATTCAGATTATCGATAACCCGATCAACCCGATTTATAAACTGCTGCTGGTGCTGGGCAATGACGATAACGAACTGCGTCAGGCCGCTTACCGGTTGATCAGCGGCGGAATGCCAAACAACGCCGAACGTCTGGACGTGACACAGCAAACTATTCCTTCCAGCAAACCGTATGATGCGCCGCGCTGGATTGATACCTCACGCCCGGTCACGCTGGGCGAACTGGCGGGTAAAGATCCGGATGCGCTGATTTCCAACGGGATTTATCACGACGGCATTCAGGTCGCCTTCCGCGCTGCGCCGGACCTGTTCATGTGGGACGGTCACAACATTCCGGTGCGCATCGATTACCGCTTCCCGACGGAAAACTGGATTGATGAAGACAGCTCGCGTCTTAATGTGTCCATCAACAGCAACTTCCTGCGCAGCCTGACGGTGAACAAAGTCGGTCTGGTGGAAAACATCTGGCGTCGCCTGGGCGGCGACAGCCGTCAGGAACGTTATACCCTCCAGCTCGCGCCGTACCTGATTTACGGGGATAACCAGCTGCAATTCTATTTCGACATCAAGCCGAAAAAAGATGCGCCGTGCAGCATTCTGACCAGCGACAACATCAAGAGCCGTATCGACCCGAAATCCTTCATCGACCTGAGCGGAAGCTACCATTTCGCGCAGTTGCCGAACCTGTCGTATTTCGTCGGTGCGTCTTATCCGTACTCTAAACTGGCGGACTTCACCGACACGCTGATGTTGCTGCCGGAAGTGCCTTCGGCGGATGAAATCCATACGCTGCTGAACCTGGCCGCCCGCGCAGGTAAAGCGACCGGCGTACCGGTGAATCACGTACAGGTCGCTTTTGGTCTGAAAGGCGATGAAAAAAATAATGCGTTGTTTGACCGGGATATTCTGGCCGTCACCACGCTGGGCGATACGTCGTTCAACCAGCAACTGCTGGCGGATTCACCGTTCAGCGTGAATGCCGGTTCGATGGGCGTGAAAACGCCGACCGAAGTCCAGCGTATCGTGGCATGGCTGACCGGCGACTGGTACCGCCAGCCGGTGGATGCTGACCGCTATTTGTCCTCTACCGGCGCATGGCGCGGCTTCGTCAGCTACCGTTCACGCTGGTCTAACGATCACGTGGTGGTGGTGGCAGCAGGCACAGATGACCAGCAACTGCTGAAAATTCATAACGACCTGAAATCACCGAAGATTAACGCCAATGTGCGCGGTGACCTGGCGATTATTACCGATGAAAATGGCATTCGCAGCTTCTCCGTCGGCCAGCAATTCCCGACCGGCCAGATGCCGTGGTACATGATGGTGTTGTGGTATGCGAGTACGCATATCGTGATCCTCTCGCTGATTGCCACACTGGTTTCACTGCTGATTGGCCTGAGCCTGTTCGTCGTGTTGCGTCGTCATGCGGCCAAACGTCTGGGTCAGAAATGAAAAGCGTCGTCTTAATAACAAAAACAATGAAGGTGGCCGTTACTCCCGGCTATAACCTGGCGATTACCGGAGCTGGAAAATGAAAAAACATAAACTGTCCCTGGCGGTGATCAGGGCTATTTATCTGGTAGGGATCGCCGGCGTTGCGAGTTTCAGCGCCACCACGTTTGCGGCGGACACGACCAATCCTGCCATGAAAGCCCTGTTTGATCAGGCGGCTTACTGGCATGAACGTGCCCATGATGATCTGGCGAAAGATGCCTTGCAGAAAGTGCTGCTGGTCGAGCCGAACAACGCGCAGGCGTTGTATCTGATGTCGCTGTATTCCATGCAGGGCGGCGATAAAACGGCGGCGAACCAGTGGCGTCAGAAACTCTCCAGCGTTTCACCGGATGACCCGCGTCTGGCGTCGCTCAACAGCGCCAAGGCGATGCAGTCCATTCCTCCTGCGCAGCTGGCTGCAGCCCGCCAGATGGCGGCTCAGGGTAACGTCAGCGGCGCGCTTTCGGCCTACCGCACCATTTTCAACGGCAACCAGCCGCTCGACAGCCTGGCGACCGAATATTACCTGACGATGGCGGGCGACAAATCGCTCCAGCCGCAGGCCATTCAGGGATTGCAGCAGCGCGTCGCCGCCCGTCCGGACGACACGCAGGCACGTCTCGGATTAGGCAAAGTGCTGACGTATCAGGAATCGACCCGCCGCGACGGGATCAAGCTGCTGAGCACAATGGCAGGTTCCAGCAGCGAAGCCGACCGCTCACTGCGTCAGGCGTTGCTGTGGATGGCACCGCAGGAAGACGACCGCGATTTGTATCAGGCCTATCAGGCACGTCATCCCAATGACACCGGTGTGATGGCGTATTTCCAGAAAAACATTGGTGGCGCGGCAAAAGGTCAGGGCTTCTCGGCGCTGAACAGCGGCGACGTCACCAGTGCGAAAGCCAAGTTTGAAAGCGTGCTGGCCGATAACCCGAACGACGCCGATGCACTGGCCGGTCTGGGTTACATCGCACAGCGCAGCGGCAACTTTGAAGAAGCGTCGCAATATCTGAGCAAAGCCGCTGCACAGGGCGGCGCGAACAGCGCACAACTGAGCAACCAGGCGCAGGATTCTGCGTTTTACGCCCAGCTGGCGAAAGCCAAAGAGGCCGCCGCGTCCGGCAGCTATGACGCCGCGCTGGCCGCCGTCACCCCGCTGGCGTCGGTCGGCGGTGAAAAAGGCCAGTCAGCCAGTTTGCTGCGCGCGGATATTCTGCGCCGCAAAGGCGATCTGGCCGGTGCGGAACAGCAGTACAGCGCACTGGGTGACAACGCCGATGCCCGTGCCGGATTGTTCTATGTACTGCGTCAGCAAAATAAAACCGCTGAAGCCAATCAGGTTCTGAAAACGCTGCCCGCCAGTTTACAGACGAAGATGAACCCGCCGACCGTGGCCGATGTGATCGAACCCATGCGCCATCAGGCGGCGCAGGCCGTTGCCAGCAACGATCCGCAGCGCGCACTGAATATCCTTCAGCAGGCGCAGGAACGCCAGCCGTCGAACGTCTGGGTAAAACTGGATATGGCGCGCATTCTGCAATCGCAGGGGCAAACCGCGCAGGCGCAATCCATCATGGCACCGTCTTCACGTCCGGGCGCGTCATCGGCCGATCTTTACGCCGCCGCGCTGTTTGCGTCCGAAACCAAAAACTGGGCCACCGCCAACGCCCTGCTCTCGCGCATTCCGCGCAACAGTCAGAATCAGGGAATGCGTGAACTGGCGCAGCGCGCCAACTTCAATGCGCAAATGGCAGATGCCGAAAATTATCTGCAACAGGGCAACAGCGCAGCGGCCGGCAATACCCTGCGCGCACTGGCGCAGAACCCGCCCTCCGCGCCAGCCGATGTGGGTTTACTGGCAAAAAATCTCGCCGCCACCGGACAACTTCCACTGGCCGTACAGCTGGTTCGCCAGAACATGCGTCAGGGCGTGAACGGCAATGCGGGCGATTATGCCGATCAAATCACCGTGCTCAATTCCGCCGGGCTGGGCATGGAAGCGCAGGCCTTCCTGCAAAATCCGCAAATTCAGTCCGGCACGTCTGCAACAGCGCTGGCCAATCTGCGTAACGGTTTCGTGATCACGCAGGCCGACCAGTTACGTGAACAGGGCCAGTACGCTGCCGCTTACGACAAACTGGTCGTCGCGTTGCAGTCTGATCCACAAAACCGGGATCTGATGCTGGCGATGGCGCGCCTTTATCAGTCCGGCAAACTCAATAAACAGGCCGGTCAGGTTTATAACTACCTGATGAGCAACGACACACCAACGCAGGATGCGCGCGTCGGTGCCATTAACGTCGCGCTGGGTGAAGGCGATAATAAACGGGCACAGGAACTGTTAACCGGGCTGCGCGGCGAACGCACGCCGGACCGCTTGTTACTCGAAGCCCGCGTCGCCGAAGCGCAGGGCGATCACCAGCAGGCGCTGGCGTTACTGCGTTCTGCGAAGGGCAAGATGATCGGTCTGGAAGGTGCGGACGGTTCAGCGCAGGTGGCCGGTTTGCAGATAAACGACAACCCGTTTATCAACCGCTCAACGCGAACTTCACCGGGCCGTCCGGCAACACAATCTTCTTACGGCACCGTGTTGCCGTGGCAGCAGTCTGATCAGGTGACCGTTCCCGGCAATATTCCGACACCGGCCGTACCAACCGCCATGGCGCAGCGCACCGCAACCGAAAAACAGATCGACGACATGCTCGACGATTTGCAGGGCAAAACCGCGACCTGGGCGCAGGGCGATATGTCGATTCGCGGACGTGACGGCGAAAGCGGCCTCAGCCAGCTGACCGAAGCGAAAGCGCCAATGACCTTCGCCTTCGTGCCGTTTGATACGTCACGTCTGAGCATCGGCGTGACGCCGGTTTCCCTCAGCGCAGGCAGCCCGTCCGGCACCGGCAATGCCCGTTATGGGCAGGGTGCGCTGGCGCAGGCACAGTCCGCGCAGAAAGATGTGGCAACCGCCGCCGCCGCCGCCGGTCTGGATATCGCCAGTTACAGTACGTTTGCGAAACTGCAATCCGCAGCTTCAACGGGTTATACCGCGAACTGTAGCTCGACCAACGCCACGTCAACGCAGTGTGCGGCCTACAATACGATTACGGGCACGGATCCGACCACCTACGCGGCGCCTTCCGGCGGTAACCAAAGCGCGACGGGTGTCGAGGTTAACGCGGCGCTGACCGGCGACAGCTATAAAGCCGATGTCGGCAGTACACCGCTCGGGCAGGATCTGAACTCGCTGGTCGGTGGCGTGCAATGGGCACCGAAGCTGACTGATTTCACCACCCTGCGCCTGACGGTTGAACGTCGTGCGGTCACGGACAGTATTCTGTCTTACGTCGGCACCAAAGATACTTACAGCGGAAAAACCTGGGGTCAGGTCACCAAAAACGGCGGCAGCGTTAACCTGTCCTACGATGACGGCGACGCCGGTTTCTACGCCGAAGGCGGTTACTACAGCTATCTGGGTAACAACGTGAAGAGCAACCAGTCGGTCAGTGCCAACGCGGGCTTGTATATTCGCCCGTACCGTTATGACGACCGCGAGCTGAAAACGGGGATCAACGTCGGTTATATGAACTTCGACAAGAACCTCAGCTACTACTCCTACGGCCAGGGCGGTTACTTCAGCCCGCAGAACTACGTCAGCGTCTCCTTCCCGGTGGAATACACCCAGAAGTATGACGATTGGGATCTGAAATTATCAGGCTCAGTGGGTTATCAGTCCTATTCTCAGGATAAGAGTGCGTACTTCCCAAATAACGCCGATCTGCAGAAACAGCTGGAAGAACTGGTGAATGCAGGCTACGGCACTGAAGCGTATTACGCGGGTAAAACCCAGAATGGTATTGGCTGGAGCGCAGGCGTGGGCGGTAACTATCATTTGAACAAAAACATGCAGATTGGCGGACAAGTTGGCTACGATACTTTCGGTGATTACAACGAGAGCACCGCGCAGGTCTACTTCCGCTACCTGATGGGCCAAAATTAATCCTGGTGGAATAAAACCATGCAAGAACAGAACTATGCACAAGTTGCGCAGGAGTATTACCGCCAGCGTCACACCACAACAGGCTGGCAAAGCCTGGTGCAGGTGCTATTTTCAGGTATTCTGGCATCCGCTGACGATGAAGATGGCCGTCGTTTTATCACACTGATGGGCAATAATCTGGCGCGTCAGCATGCATTACCGGTCTCTTCGACGTTGGGTGAACTGGAAGATAACATTAACCACATTCTCAGCCATTTTGACTGGGGTGTGGTGAAGCTCGAAGCCACTCAGCAACAGCTCGCGCTGGTGCATATTGCCTGGCCGGTGTCTCCGCAAGGGCAGGATGATGAATTGTGGCGCATCGCGCTGATTTCGTTGTTTGAAGGTCTGTTTGCTGAGTGGTTATTATCACAAGGCGGGCAGCCCTATGTTCCTCTGCGCTGGCAGGAAAACACACCGGAAGGCGCCTTCGTTTTCCGTTATCAAAATGGTTTGTAAGGAATTTATATGTGGTTATTTCGGCGCTACAGCCTCGTGCTGTGGTTCAGCCTTATTGTTGCATTTTTCAGTTCTTCCGTAATGGCGCAGGATGCAGGCTGGTCGGCTTATAAAAGCCGCTTTCTGATGCCAGATGGTCGAATTATTGATACCGCCAACAAGAATGTCAGCCACACAGAGGGTCAGGGTTTTAGCATGTTGCTGGCCGTGTTCAATGACGATCAGGCAACCTTCGACAAGCTGTGGCAGTGGGCAAACACAACGCTTTACCGTAAAGATATCGGCCTCTATTCATGGCGCTATGACCCGAATAACATCGTTCATGTGGCGGATAAAAATAATGCTTCTGACGGTGACACGCTCATCGCCTGGGCGCTGCTGCTGGCGGGGGATAAATGGAATGAATCCCGCTACACGCAGGCCTCTGACAAACTGCAGGCCGCGCTGCTCAAGCATAATGTGATTGATTACGCGGGCTACAAAGTCATGCTGCCGGGCGTATCAGGCTTTAATCAGACCAGTAACATCACCGTCAACCCGTCGTACTTTATCTTCCCGGCCTGGCAGGCGTTCTTTGCGCGCAGCCATTTAAAAGTGTGGAAAGAACTGGACGAAAGCGGTACCGCAATGTTGAGCAAAATGGCATTTGGTGAGTTCCGTTTACCGACAGACTGGGTCGACATGCAGGCAGACGGCACGATGAAACCGGCCACCCGCTGGCCAACGCGTTTCAGCTACGACGCCGTGCGTATCCCGCTGTATCTCGGCTGGGCACATCCCGGCAGTCCGCAACTCGCGCCGTTCATTTTGTGGTGGCAGAAATCGCCACGTACCGCGACACCGGCCTGGATTGACGTCATGACCGGCACCAAAGCCAGTTACAACATGTCGCCCGGCCTGTTAGCCATCCGTGATTTCACCATGGCCAACGCCAGCGCCATCAGCCCGACTCTGGCACCGAAGGATGACTATTATTCTTCCTGCCTCCAGCTACTGAGCTGGTGGGCAAGCCATAAAGGTTAAGGGATTTATTGCAGGCCAATTTATTGTATATATGCAATAAATTAGCGCTGTCGTTATTGTATATACGCAATAAGTTTCCACAAAAAAGCCCGCTTTTCGCGGGCTTTGTCATTTCTGCAGAACCATCAGAATTACGCGACGGTTTGCGTGGTTCCGTTTTCATCCTGATCGACAGCGAAGCAGGCGACCAGCTGATCGCCGTATTGCTTCAGCTGTGGCTGGAACTGCTTGCAGGTGCCGAACGCGCGGCGGCAGCGGGCGTTGAACGCGCAACCGGCTGGCGGGTTCAGCGGGCTTGGCAGCTCACCGGTCAGTTTGATACGTTCACGACGCTCGTCCGGGTTCAGACGCGGTGTGGCGGACAGCAGCGCCTGTGTGTACGGATGGCGCGGGTTGCTGAAGATGGCGTCTTTCGAGCCTTTCTCTACGCAGCGGCCAAGGTACATCACCATCACTTCGTCGGCGATATGTTCCACAACGGACAAATCGTGAGAAATGAAGACGTAGGACAACCCCAGATCCTGCTGTAAATCCATCATCAGGTTCAGCACCTGCGCACGCACGGAAACGTCGAGCGCGGAAACCGGTTCATCGGCAATGACCACGTCCGGATCCAGCATCAGGCCGCGGGCGATAGCGATACGCTGACGCTGACCGCCGGAGAACATGTGCGGATAACGGTCGTAATGTTCCGTTTTCAGGCCCACTTTTGCCATCATCGCCAGCGCTTTTTCACGGCGTTCGGCGGCCGTCAGTTTGGTGTTGATCAGCAACGGCTCTTCGAGGATCTGGCCGACTTTCTTGCGCGGGTTCAGCGATCCGTAAGGATTCTGGAACACGATTTGGATCTTCTGACGACGCAGCTTTTCCGCCGTGGCATCCGGTTTCAGCAAATCCTGACCGCGATAATAAAGCTCACCGCCGGTCGGCACTTCGATCATGGTCAGCAGGCGGCCCAGCGTGGATTTCCCGCAGCCGGATTCACCGACCACTGCCAGCGTTTTCCCCCGTTCCAGCGTGAAAGACACACCGTCGAGCGCTTTTACGGTTCGTTCCGGGGCGAACATCCCTTTCTTCACCGGGTAATGTTTTTTCAGGTCAATCGCGTGCAACAGCGGCTGCGGTTGGGTGTTATCAGGACTCATAAGTAGGTCTCCCGGCATCATCCAGCGGATAATGGCACTTCGACTGACGCCCGTCCGCGAGGTCACGCAGCGCAGGTTCTTCTTTACGGCAACGGTCAGTTGCATACGGGCAGCGCGGGTTAAGCAGACAGCCGTTCGGACGGTCATATTTGCCCGGCACCACGCCCGGCAATGACTGCAAACGGGCTTTATCCGCCGCAAATTCCGGCAAGGAACGCAGCAGCGCCTGCGTGTACGGATGGCGCGGCGCACGGAAAATCTCCGTGGCTTTGGCCGATTCCACCACCTGACCGGCGTACATCACGATGATGTGATGCGCGGCTTCCGCCACCAGCGCCAGGTCATGGGTGATCAGCATCAGCGCCATGTTTTCTTTCTGTTGCAGCTCAAGCAGCAGCTCAATGATCTGCGCCTGAATAGTTACGTCGAGCGCGGTGGTCGGCTCATCGGCAATCAGTAATTTTGGACGACAGGCGATTGCCATCGCGATCATCACACGCTGGCTCATCCCGCCGGAAAGCTGGTGCGGATACACGTCGAGACGCGAAGCCGGATCAGGAATACCGACCAGATTCAGCAGGTCGATGGTGCGCTGACGGCGGGTCTTTTTGTTGCCGCCCTGATGCACCTTGATGGCTTCCATAATCTGAAAACCGACGGTGTAGCACGGGTTCAGGCTGGTCATCGGATCCTGGAAAATCATCGCAACTTCCGCACCGACAATCTGACGGCGCTCTTTTTCGCTGATCCCCTGAAGATTGCGGCCGCCGAACTCCAGTTTTTCCGCCATCACTTTGCCGGGGAAATCGATAAGCCCCATCAGCGCCAGTGAACTGACCGATTTACCGGAGCCGGATTCACCGACAATCCCGACCACTTCGCCCTGCTTCACGCTGTAACTGATACGGTCTACGGCGCGGAACGGCGTGCCTTCGTCACCAAAGTGAACGGAGAGTTTGTCCACGGTCAGCAATGTTTTACCGACCTGAACGTCATTCGTTAATGTTGTTTCCATCTCCAACCCCTTACTGCTTGAGTTTAGGGTCGAGGGCATCACGCAGGCCATCACCCATCAGGTTAAATGCCAGCACCGTCAACAGAATGATCACACCGGGGAAGGTCACGACCCACCAGGCACTTTGAGCAAACTGTAAAACGTCAGACAGCATGGTGCCCCACTCCGGCGTTGGCGGCTGTGCGCCCATACCGAGGAAGCCCAATGCGGCCATATCGAGGATGGCGTTGGAGAAGCCGAGCGACGCCTGAACAATCAGCGGCGCTAAGCAGTTAGGTAAAATATTGATGAACATCTGGCGCGCAGCACCGGCACCGGCAACGCGCGAAGCCGTCACGTAGTCACGGTTCACTTCCACCAGCACCGCGGCGCGGGTTAAGCGGACGTAGTGCGGCAGGGCAACGAACGTCAGCGCCAGCGAGGCATTGACTATCGAGGGGCCGAAAATCGCCACCAGCACCAGCGCCAGCAGCAGGCTTGGCAGGGCCAGCATGATATCGACCACGCGCATGATGATGGCGTCCACGATCCCGCCGTAGTAACCGGCAAACAGGCCGAAAACCACGCCGAGGACCAGGGAAAGCACCACGACCAGACAACCGACCAGCAGCGACAAACGCGCGCCGTACATCAGACGCGAAAGAATATCGCGGCCCACGTCGTCAGTGCCCAGCAGGAATTTCCAGCTGCCACCTTGCATCCAGACCGGCGGACGCAGCAGCGCATCGCGGAACTGTTCAGCCGGTGCGTGCGGGGCGATAACGTTCGCGCCAATCGCAAGGATCAGCATGATGATGATGTAAACCAGACCGGTAACGGCCCCTTTATTACGCTTAAAATAGTGCCAGAATTCGCGCAAAGGCGGCATCGGCGCTGGCGCAGCCGTCACTAACTCGTTAGCGACTGGCTCAGTGGTTTGAGACATTGTGCGCCCCTTATTTCTTGTGGCGAATACGCGGGTTGACCACGCCGTAGAGCACGTCTACCAGCAGGTTAACCACGATGATCAGAGTAGCGACCAGCAACACCCCGCCCTGCACGACCGGATAGTCGCGGCGCTGAAGTGCGTCAATCAGCCACCGGCCAAGACCTGGCCAGGAGAAGATGGTTTCCGTCAGGATGGCGCCGCCCAACAGCGTACCAACCTGCAAACCGATGATGGTCACGACCGGCAACAGCGCATTACGCAAGGCGTGAATGACGATCACCCGCATACGGCTGACGCCTTTGGCGCGCGCGGTACGGATGTAGTCTTCACCCAGCACTTCCAGCATGGAAGAACGGGTCATACGCACGATCACCGCCAGCGGAATGGTGCCCAGAACGATAGCCGGTAAAATCATGTGCATTACGGCATCCACGAAGTCACCCGGTTCGCCCCAGAACAGCGTGTCGATCAGCATAAAGCCGGTCAGCGGCAGACTTTCATCGAGGAAGACGGTATCGCTTATTCGCCCCGATACGGGCGTCAGGTTCCAGTGCACCGAGACCAGCATAACCAGCATGATCCCCCACCAGAATATGGGCATTGAATAGCCGGTCAGCGAGATTCCCACGGCCGTGTGGTCGAATATCGAGCCCCTTTTCACTGCCGCCAGCACCCCGACAGGAATACCGACAATGATCGCAAAGATCATCGCGCAGATACCCAGCTCCAGCGTGGCTTTAAAGCGCGGCACAAATTCCTGCCAGACAGGCGTGCGGCTTTTTAATGACGTGCCCAGGTCGCCGTGCAGCACCCCGTTCACATAGTGGAAATATTGTTGATAAAGAGGCTTGTCGAGCCCCATATCTGCCATTAACTGGGCATGACGCTCGGGGGAAACACCGCGCTCGCCTGCCATAATGGTGACCGGGTCGCCTGGTATCATGTGTACGAAGGCAAAAGTCAGCAAAGTAATGCCGATAAACGTTGGGATAACTAACCCCAAACGTCGGAGTATGAACTGAAACATATCCCGTACTCTCTGTATAAAATGCCCGGAGAACCGTAGCGCTCCGGGCTTATTAGTAGCTCACAAAACTCTTAACAGGTGGATTCAATAGCGAAACGCTATTACTCCATGCTTACGTTTTCGAAGTGGTGTTTGCCCAACGGATCAACGACATAGCCTTTGACTTCTTTACGAACAGGTTCGTACACGGTGGAGTGAGCGATGATCAGCGCTGGTGCCTGGTCATGCATCACAACCTGAGCCTGCTGGTAAAGCGCAGCACGTTTAGCGTGATCAGATTCAGCACGGGCTGGCTGGATCAAATCTTCAAACGGCTTGTAGCACCAGCGGGAGTAGTTGGAACCGTCTTTTGCAGCAGTACAGCTGAACAGGGTGGCGAAGAAGTTATCCGGATCCCCATTGTCGCCGGTCCAGCCCATCATCACAGACTGGTGCTCACCGTTTTTCGCACGTTTGAGGTATTCGCCCCACTCGTAAGTCACGATGTTGGCTTTCACGCCAATTTTCGCCCAGTCAGACTGGATCATTTCAGCCATACGGCGTGCATTCGGGTTGTACGGACGTTGTACTGGCATTGCCCACAGGTCGATAGTGAAACCGTCTGCGTGACCTGCTTCTTTCAGCAGCTCTTTGGCTTTAACCGGATCATACGGGTAATCCACGATGTCTTTGTTGTAGCCCCACATTGTTGGTGGGATCAGGTTCTTGGCTGGCTGGCCAGCACCCTGATAAACCGCGTCGATGATGGCTTTTTTGTTCACAGCCATGGTCAGTGCCTGACGCACTTTCACTTCATCGAGTGGTTTTTTCTCAACGTTGAAGGACAGATAACCCACGTTCAGGCCTGGCTGTTGCATCAGGTTGATGGTTTTATCTTTCTTCATTGCCGCGATGTCAGCCGGATTCGGGTACGGCATCACCTGGCATTCGTTTTTCTGCAATTTCGCGTAACGCACGGAGGCGTCAGGCGTGATGGAGAAGACTAAACGGTCGATCTGCGGCTTGGTGCCCCAGTAGCCTGGGAAGGCTTTGTAGAGGATGCGCGAATCTTTCTCGTATTGCAGAAGCTGGAACGGACCGGTACCGATCGGATTCAGGTCAACTTTCTCAGGGGTTTTCGCTTTGAGCATGTTGTCAGCGTATTCCGCAGACAGAATGGAAGCGAAGTCCATCGCAAGGTCAGCCAGGAATGGAGACTCAGGGCGGTTCAGGACGAACTGCACGGTATTGTCGTCCACTTTCACGATCTTGTTGATCAGATCGCCCATGCCCATACCTTCGAAGTATTCGTAGCTGCCGCCGGAAACGCCGTGGTAAGCGTTGTTTTTATCCAGCTGACGTTCGAAGGAGAAGACGATGTCGTCCGCATTCAGATCACGGGTCGGTTTGAAGTCCTTGTTGTCCTGCCATTTCACGCCTTTGCGCAGATGGAAGGTGTACGTTTTGCCGTCGGCGGAAACGTCCCACTTCTCTGCCAGGCCAGGCTGGATTTCAGTGGTCCCGATTTTGAACTCAACCAGACGGTTGTAGATAGGCACGGAGCTTGCGTCATACGTGGTGCCGGAGGTGAACAACTGAGGGTTGAAGCCTTCAGGTGAACCTTCGGAACAATACACTAACGTTTTTGCCTGGACACTGGCCGCAACGGTCAGCGCAATCAGGCCCATACTGAATTTCAGTAGCCCCGACTTACCTAAAGAGATTGTCATCGCTTCTGCTCCATCGATTAATGGTGATGTGGATGTGTGTGTTGTGTTTTACAGCTCACGTCACCCTTTATTTTTATTTGCGGGTGACTGTGTTTGCTCGTGCGCTGCAATAAGTCCAACCAGAGCATGGTGAACTGCCATTTTTTTTCCTGCGTCTTGTAAAGTTGGCTTTACAAAACCTTACCGGAAATAATCACTGGTCTTCCTTGGGGCTATCAATTTGGCAACTCCTTCCCTTGACGTCAATATAACCATCAGGCATTTACACAGACTGTGAGTAACAGCAAACAAACATAAAAAAACATTTAATTAACGAATGCAGGATGAATGTTCAGTCCTGGCCGTGAATACCCACACAATCCGCTATGTAAAAGAATATTCATGGGGGTTTAGCCCTTTTTTTAAGCCTAAAAATTTCTCGCTAAATGATGAATATATGAACGGTTATTTTTGAGATCAGGGTGAAAACCAGCGGAAAATGCTGGGAAGTGTGGCAAACGGCTCCGACTCGTCAGGAAGAGAACTGGCCTCTGTTCCCTGAAAAGCCCCCAAAATAGCGCAAATGCGCGATCGTGGTGCAGACGATTATCCATACAAATACCGCCTGTTTTTCCGGCATCATGACCGTATAGGGGGGAAATGGATTGAAACTAATATGTTAATGGTTTTTTAAACCTTGGCGTATTTCTTGCAGGACTGTGAAGCTTGTCACCCGCCAGAGGTTTGAGGATGGAACTGAAGTGGTTTGAAGATTTTCTCAGCGTCTCGCATTGCTACAGCTTCACGCGAGCCGCCAGTGAAAGAAACATCACACAGTCTGCGCTGAGCCGCCGTATTAAACAGCTGGAAGAATGGTTAGGTGTCCCGCTTTTTGATCGCAAAACCTACCCGATACGGCTGACGCCGGAGGGCGAAGACTTTCAGCAGACCGCCGCCGAACTGGTGGATTCAATGGCGCAGTTGAGAAGTGATCTGCGGGCCAGAGCGCATGAGACGAAAGTCACGGCGTGAGTTTTGCGATGATGTCTGGATAACTGAGAGAGGAAATCATCTGATTTTTCTTCGTACAAAACAAAAAACCCGCAACCATAAGGCTGCGGGCTTTTTGTTGTCTGAGGATTAACTGCATCATCAGATTGGGATATGGTCGGCGAGAGAGGATTCGAACCTCCGACCCACTGGTCCCAAACCAGTTGCGCTACCAAGCTGCGCTACTCGCCGAGTGGGGCGCATCTTACTGCGACGGTTTCAGAGCGTCAACGGCTTTTTAAAAGTTAAATGCTGACTGACCATAAATCATCCGATACGCCGCCAAAATAGCCTAAAGCTTCTGTTCAGCCTGAGGTTTTGCACACCAGTTATTCGCCGGGTTGATACCCCCGTCTGGCGACGTATATCCCAAACAGCCCAAAATCGAATCGAATAATTCGACATGGCGTTTCTTCGCGCCAATCCGCTGCTGCGCCTGTAACTGCTCAAACGCCTGCTTGTGGTCGGCCTGTTCAAGGAAACTATCCGAAGCCCAGACGATCATCGGCACACGGAACTGCTCAGGTGGTGCCATTTCGCGCGGCGTGCCGTGCAGGTGCGAGTTCTCGTCGATAGACTCACCGTGATCGGCGGCATAAAACACCAGCGCTTTTTTATCGCGCAACTGATCAATCACGCTGTCGATAAAGGTATCGGTATACAGCACGCTGTTATCAAAAGCGTTAATCAGCTCGGCTTTGCTACAGGTGTTGCCCATACATTCCGGCGTATAGCGGGCATAACTGCGCGGATAACGCTGCGAGTACATGTAATGCGAACCTTTGGTATGCAGAATCACCAGGTGCTTACCCTTGGGATAGTTCTTCAGCGATTCCTGTAATTCATTCACCAGCAGCATGTCGTCGACAGGTTTACCGTCGTTGCGCTTCTCTGAGGCAATAATTTCACGGAAGGAGAAATTGTTGGTGTCCGCATTATTGTAGAACCACAGCTCGCTCTGCATCGCGAACAGCTCCGAGGTGAACCCCAAAGACTTCATTACGGCAAAGATATTTTGCTCTTTCAGCGTTCGCTGCGGATTGTCTTCTGTGCCGCCTTCGCGGACAAACATGCAACGCAGCGAAAGCTTGGTCGCGGTGTCGCAGGATTCCCCGCGAAATGCCACCAGATTCTTTTCTTTGGACAGGCGCGGCGTGGTGTCACGCTCATACCCCAGAATCCCCATGTGATCCCAGCGGGTTGTTTCGCCGATAATAAACACGACATAGGTATCGTCGATATCCGCAGGTGGCACATACGTAAACTCTTTCGCAGGATCCAGATAATTGCCCGCATCCTGACTTTCATCCACTTGCGTATAGGCATACAAACCCAGCGCCGCCAGCCAGTTAGACGGTAAATACGAGTGCGCGACAACGCCGCCGTAGCTCGGCAGATCCACGTTGGTTTTTTTCTCGTTGGCGCTCTGCGCGTGGTCAAGTAACCGCAGCGGCAGCCAGACCAGCAGAACCGTCGCCAGCAACACGCCCAGCGGGCGTAAGCGCTGTCCCGGCGTCTTCATCTGCTCAATCAGCGTCAGCCGCAGGTTGTTTTTCCAGATAAGAAACAGCGGTAAAGCACTGACCAGCGCCATCCAGATAAACAGCGGTAATCCGATGATTTCTTTGCTGAGATCAACATCCGTGGTCATTACCGACGCCACGATGCCGTAGCCGATTACCACATTGAACATCATCATGTAATAACTGGCGGCGACGGAAATCAGCACCAGCAAACTGGCCACCACGCGGAAAAACACTTTTCCGCCCAGCGACAGCAAACGTAGCACAAAGAAGGTAAACAGGACGATGCCGCAAACTTCCGTGATCGCCTGGATCAGCTCAGTTGAGGTGAACTGATGGATCAATGCAGCGAAACGGCGCTGGAACACCGAGACGTTGAGGAAAATGCCGATATAAATCGCTAACAATAAAGAGATATTTTGCTGCGATAGAGTCTTCACTCTATTCATGTAATTGTGATATCCGGAATATTTTTGAAAGATTCGGAATCATTGTGACATGATTATATGAGGGGAGTTCACAGATTATGCCGAGATTACGTTTATATACAAACTTCCGGAAAGTTCTGCGCAGGGCGTGCCTTGCAGGCGGGATGGGCGCATTTTTGAATGCGTTTTCGCCACGAAAAAGGAGGCCGAAGCCTCCCCGAGATTTTCTTATTATGGTCTGACTAACAGCCCCCTGGTGAAGGCGCTGATTCTGCGTGAGTTATTTCACGTTAAGCGTAACGTCGATGTTGCCACGGGTTGCGTTTGAGTACGGGCAAACCAGGTGTGCTTTCGCCACGAGCGCTTCTGCTTCGCTGCGTTCAAAGCCCGGCAGCGTGATGTCCAGCTGTACTTCAATCCCGTAACCGCCAGGAATTGCGCCGATACCGACTGCACCTTCAATTTTTGCATCCGCAGGGATTTTGATTTTTTCCTGCGCGGCAACCGCTTTCAGTGCGCCGAGGAAGCAGGCGGAATAACCGGCTGCGAACAGTTGTTCCGGGTTAGTCCCGCCGCCCAGGCCGCCCATTTCTTTTGGCAAACCCAGTTTCACGTCCAGAATGCCATCATCCGATGTCGCACGACCATCACGACCACCGGTTGCAGAAGCGTGAGCACGATATACAACGTTTTCAATAGACATGTTTCGTTCCTTTTCGATCAGATTGAGTAGGGAAAATGCTTTAAATTTATTATGCGATTTAATCGCACGCTACTTATTAACTGTACACAAACGGATTGAAAACGCTCTCTTCCTCTCCGTTTGCTGAATCATTCTTTTCAGGCTTTATCCTGAAGATGGCCACGCAGCACTTCAAGTTGCTGTTTCAGCGCAGTAATCTCGCCCATATTGCATTCCGTGGCACAAAAAATCGCTTCCGGGATGCCCTGAGCTTTTTCGCGTAATGCTTTACCTTCAGCGGTCAGGGTGATGATCACCTGACGTTCATCGGCTTTCGCACGCTGACGAACCAGTAAACCGGCCGCTTCGAGACGCTTTAACAACGGCGTTAACGTCGCGGAATCCAGAAACAGCTTTTCGCCGATATCAGACACCGTCACTTCATCACGCTGCCAAAGAACCAACATCACCAGATATTGCGGATAGGTGAGGTCGAGCTGACCGAGCAGCTTGCGGTACACTTTGTGCAGCGCAAGATTCGCGGAGTACAGAGCAAAACACATCTGTTGATCGAGATGTAGCATACTGCTGTGCGTTAAGTCGGTGTCTGTTTTCGTCTTCATGCTTTCAATATATATAGTGCACGATATTATCGCAAGCGCTTTTAATCATTATTTTCCCAGCACCCCATGTTTTCCCCGTATGCCATTCAAAATCCTTCAATTCTTTTCAGCATATACGGGTAGAAAGGATTGGAAGAAACGCGCATCAGTTGATCCATGCTCACCACCAGCGCACCATTTTCACCCCGCGCAGCCAGCGTCCCCAGATGAATACCGAATTGCGCCGGGCCTTGCGGATTGCGTCCGTAAAGCGAATCATCCGTCGGGAAAGGCAACGCAACATGCGATAACGAATAGAATTCAGAAGGATAATTCAGCCCCAGCGGGCTGCTGCTGACCGTGCCCTGCCCTGCCTGCGTAACCTGCGCAATCGCTGCAGCGTCATCCGGCGAGGCATTGGTAACAATGGTCGTCTGATACTTGCGCGGTGCCGCAGGCAGCAGGCGTTCCACGGCGGTATCCGCCGCAGGGCGCAGCAACGGGCCGACGTAAGCGCTGCGGTTAATATCAAACAACACCAGCTGGCTGCCGTTGGCGGGGAGCTGATTAAATAATGCCGTAACCACCGCGCGGGTGCTGACAGTGGAATCAATCACCGACTGGAAAGCCAGCAGCGGCGGCAATTGCGCCAGCTTACCGGCCTGCGCATCCTCGCTGATTTGCTGCTGCAAAGCCTGCGTGAGCAGATAAGACTGCCGCGCCGCTTTCACCGGAAATGAATTGTATTTAAACGGATTAAATTCTGGCATCAGATTCAGCCAGGCAGTTTTGGCGAAGGCCGGGAAAATCGACGGCCAGCCCGCGTATCCGGCGAAACGCGCAAAGCTTGTGACGCCGATCATTGGAGAAATCAGCACCACGCGCGTCGGGCGCACCAGCGATTTATCATCCAATGTATCCAGCGTGTATTTCATCGCCAGCGCACCACCGTTAGAGAAACCGACGATCTGCAACGGGACATTTTCACCGGCCGCACGCTGTGCTTCTCTCACCGCCAGCCGCGTGGCCGCCAGCCATTGTTCCCAGTCAACGCGCGTCAGCCCGCCCGGCACGGTTCCATGCCCCGGCAGACGAATGCCTACCGCCACAAAACCGCGGCGACGATAATCTTCTGCAATATGACGCAGGCTGTAGGGCGAGTCGGTCAGGCCGTGTAATAACACCACCGCACCGACCGGTTTACCGTCAGGCATCAGCTCATACGACCGGTTCCAGTCCTGCGCAAAATGTTCAGGATAAACCGGGCTGCGGTCGTAATACCGGTTCAGCGGAATACGGTCTTCAGCATCGAGCTTGTCCGTCACCTGCTGCTTCACTTCCAGAAAAGCCTGCTGCTCGGCCCGTAAATACGCGGCCCAGTCGCTTTTATCCAGCTGTGCCGTGCTCAGTTCATCAGGAACCAGCTTGTGCCACGGCTCCAGCGCAGGCCCTTGTGAGGCATCGTAAGTACGAACCGCCAATAAGGTCAGCACGATAAGGATAACCGCCAGTAACAGTTTTTTCAGGCGTTCAAAGAGGTGACGGAATTGCATTAGTTTGTGTTTTCCTAAGGCCAGTGCTGAGCGGTATGTACAAGTCTGACAATCTGAATTTCTGTTTCCGTGATGCAATAAACCATTCTGAAGTGCATATGCACGATGCATTCGCGCGTTCCGGCAACCCGCCCGGCAACGTACATATCCGGACGCAGGAAAATGCGTTCTGCGGCAGCATCAAACTCCTCATCCAGTTCAATGGCCGCATGCGGATTTTCTTTCGCGATATAGTTGAAAATATGCTCGCGATCCTCCAGAGCGTGTGGTTTCCATACCTGTTTTATCGTCATCCGTTACTTGTCCCGCCCTTTAAGCAATGCCTCTTTACGGGCGGCAAACTGAGCTTTAACGTCTTCATGGGGGATAGCGGGACGCGGATCATCCAGCGATTCTTTAACTCTTTCGCGAAACCAGAGGTCGAATGCCGTTTCGTCAAAAGCCGCCGCTTCATGTGCGCGTTTCAATGCTGCCGATCGGTCGGGGCGCGTTCCTTTACCGCCACCTTCAGGATCATAGTCGGTAATATCCACTTCAAACTGATTTATCCCCATGTCTTTAAGATAGGCTGCCAGCGTGTCGAAGCGCTTAAATACCCGTATTTTCCCACTACGTTGTGCCACTAAGGTGCGCTGATGTTCGCCGTATCTGATCATTATTGTCCATCCTCCTTGTTGTGCAGTCACGTTGAGATGACGAATCGCGCCTGCTTCTGCCAGACAAACCAGTGTTGAATGGTCGATCGTTTCCTGTGTCATAAATTCGCCCGCCTTTCTGCAAACAATAATAAATCATCAATTCAGACAACTATATACCGGTTCAATCAACAAACGGCTTTAATCATATTCTTGCGAGACAAAGCGCACAAAATCGCCCCATTTTTGTTCAGTTGCATTCCGTCCGTGGTGCAACAAATGAGAAACGCATTCACGCGATAAATAATAAATCATTTAAAATCAATAAATAATGATATGGCACAGCCCTTGCTTAGATGAATTCAATCTTGTGTACTAGATGGAATTCAAAACATGGCTTCAACTTCAGACTCCGTTACCTCGCCTTATCGCGGTTTTACGCTGCGGGAATGGCAGCAACATTACCGCACCGCGCCGGACAGCCTGCGAACGACGCTTTCACTGGTTTTGGGCAGCCTGAGCAAAACCGATAACGCCTGGCTGTATCTCGCCACGGCGGAGCAGCTTGAAGCGCAGATCGCCCGCCTGGAAACCCTGCGCAGTCAGGCTGAAGGGTCACTCACCACCATGCCGCTGTTTGGCGTGCCGTTTGCCGTAAAAGACAATATTGATATCGCGGGCTGGCCAACCACGGCCGCCTGCCCCGCCTTTGCCTACACCGCGCAAGCGGACGCCACCGTGGTCGCCAATCTGAAAGCCAAAGGCGCCATCGTCATTGGCAAAACCAATCTCGATCAGTTTGCGACCGGCCTGGTCGGCACGCGTTCACCGTTTGGGGCAGTGCGAAACACCTTCAATCCTGAATATGTCAGCGGCGGTTCGAGTTCCGGCTCCGCATCGGTTCTGGCGCGCGGTCTGGTGGCGTTTTCGCTGGGGACTGACACCGCCGGTTCCGGCCGCGTGCCCGCCGGTTTCAATAATATTGTCGGCCTGAAACCCACCAAAGGCTGGCTGTCGAACACCGGCGTGGTACCGGCCTGCCGTCTCAATGACACCGTGTCTGTTTTCGCCCTGACCGTCGCCGATGCGCAAACCGTGGCGCACGCAGCGGGCGGCTATGACGCCACCGATGCGTATTCGCGTAAAAACCCGCACACCGCGCCGTTCGCCTTGCCGGTTCAGCCGCGAATTGCGGTGCCCGACCGTCTTGAGTTTTTTGGCGATGATCTGGCGGAAGCCGCGTTCCGCGAGGCGCTGGAGCATTTACGTCATAACGGCGCGACGCTGGAAACCATTGATTTCACGCCGTTCCGCGAACTGGCCGGGCAGCTTTATTACGGTGCGTGGGTGGCGGAACGCACAGTGTCCGTCGGGGAAATTTTTGAGGAAAGCCCGGAAGCAATGGATCCGGTGGTGCGCGGTATTGTCGCCAGCGGCCTGAATTACACCGCCTGCGATGCGTGGCGGGCGGAATATCTGCGGGCGGAACTGGCGCGCAAAATCAATCTGGCGCTGGAAGGGTTTGATGCGCTGGTTGTGCCGACCTCGCCGACCATCCGCACGCTGGAAGAGATGGCGCAGGAGCCGGTGCTTTACAACTCGCAGTTCGGGATTTACACCAATTTCACCAATCTGGCGGATTTATCTGCGCTGGCGCTGCCCGCCGGAATGCGCGCCGACGGCCTGCCCGCCGGGATCACGCTGATCGCCCCGGCCTGGCACGACGATGCGCTCGCCCGTTTTGGCAGTCAGTGGCAGCGCAGCCTGAATCTGCCGCTCGGTGCCACCGGTCTTGCGGTGAAACCGGAAGAATTCAGGGTTTCTGCGCCGCTCAGCCCGGCGTGCGTGCGCGTCGCCGTGGTCGGTGCGCACCTGACCGGCATGCCGCTCAATTTTCAGCTCACCCGCCGCAACGCGGTTCGCGCCGAGCAAACCACCACCGCAGCCACCTACAAACTTTATGCGCTCGCCAATACCACACCGCCGAAACCGGGGCTGGTCAGGGCGGAAGGCGGCAGCGCGATTATCGTCGAACTGTGGGATATCCCGCTGGCGCGCTTCGGGGAGTTTGTCGCGGAGATCCCGGCACCGCTGGGCATCGGTTCGCTCGAACTGGCCGATGGCCGCACGGTGAAAGGCTTTATCTGCGAGCCGTGGGCCATTCCTGACGCCACCGACATCACCCATTTTGGCGGCTGGAGAAGTTACATCCAGAGCCTCAATTCACCGGTAAAAAGCTGAGGAGCCACGATGATGTTTACTAAAGTCCTGATCGCCAACCGTGGCGAAATTGCCTGCCGCGCGATCCGCACGCTGAAACGTCTGGGCATCGCCAGCGTTGCCGTCTATTCAGACGCCGACCGCAATGCGCCGCACGTCGCGGATGCCGATATCGCCATCGCGCTCGGCGGCGAAAAGGCCAGCGAAAGCTACCTGATGATCGACAAAATTCTGGCCGCCGCGAAAGAATCCGGCGCGCAGGCGATTTATCCCGGCTACGGATTTTTATCCGAAAGCGCAGAGTTTGCCGATGCCTGTGAAGCCGCAGGCCTCGCGTTTATCGGCCCGACCGCCGGACAAATCCGCGAGTTTGGCCTCAAGCACCGCGCCCGTGAACTAGCCGGTGCCGCCAGTGTGCCGATGACGCCGGGCACCGGTTTGCTCGACAGCATTGACGATGCGGTCAGCGCCGCTGCCGGAATCGGGTATCCGGTGATGCTGAAGAGTACCGCAGGCGGCGGTGGCATTGGCCTGATGCGCTGCGACGACGAAGACGCATTGCGTGCCGCGTGGGACAGCGTGAAGCGCCTCGGCGAACAGTTTTTCCGTGACGCCGGCGTATTTTTGGAACACTTTGTCGATCGCGCCCGGCATGTCGAAGTGCAGATTTTTGGCGACGGCAAAGGCCGCGTGGTGGCACTCGGCGAGCGTGACTGCTCGTTGCAGCGCCGCAATCAGAAAGTCGTGGAGGAAACGCCCGCCCCCCATCTGCCGCAGGCCAGCCGCGAAGCGTTGCACCGCGCCGCCGTTAAGCTCGGTGAATCGGTGAATTACCGCAGTGCCGGAACGGTCGAATTTATTTATGACGCCGCGCGCGACGAATTTTATTTCCTCGAAGTGAATACCCGTTTGCAGGTCGAGCATCCGGTCACCGAAATGGTCACCGGGCTGGATTTAATCGAATGTATGTTGCGGGTCGCCGCAGACGAACCGCTGGACTGGCCTGCGCTGGAGAAAGCCCCGCAGGGCGCGTCGATGGAAGTACGTATTTACGCCGAAGATCCGCTGAAAAATTTCCAGCCGAGCCCCGGCGTGCTGACCGAAGTGTTTTTCCCGCCAGACGTTCGCGTGGATGGCTGGGTTTCAACCGGCAGCGAAGTGTCAGCGTTTTATGACCCGATGATCGCCAAACTGATTGTTCACGGCAAAGACCGACAGGACGCGCTGGCAAAAATGTCTGCCGCGCTGGCCGCCACCCGCCTGCACGGCATCGCCACCAATATTGATTATCTGCGTCAGGTCGTCGCCACGCCGGTGTTCCGCGAAGGCGAAATGTGGACGCGGATGCTCGACAGTTTTGTCTACGCACCAAACGCCGTCGAAGTGATTGCGCCCGGCACGTACAGCAGCGTGCAGGATTATCCGGGCCGTCTGGGTTACTGGGATATCGGCGTGCCGCCGTCCGGGCCGATGGACGATTTTGCGTTCCGCCTCGCCAACCGCATTGTCGGCAATCATCTCGACGCCGCCGGGCTGGAATTCACGCTTCAGGGGCCGGTGCTGCGTTTTCATTGTGACGCGACCATCGCGCTGACCGGCGCACGCTGCCCGGCGGATCTCGACGGCGAAAGCGTCGCTTACTGGCAGCCGGTGCTGGTGAAAGCCGGTCAGACGCTGACGCTGGGCCGCGCCACGCAGGGCTGCCGCACTTATCTGGCGGTGCGTAACGGTTTCGATGTGCCGGTTTATCTCGGCAGCCGCTCAACTTTCGCGCTCGGACAGTTTGGCGGTCACGCGGGCCGCACGCTGCGTGTCGCGGACATGCTGACCGTTTCGCAGCCGGAACTTGCCGCCTGCACCACGCCCGCGCCGGTGGACTTACCGCAGGCCGCCGCCGCCAATATCGTTCAACCTTATGGCGATCTCTGGAATATTGGCGTGCTTTATGGCCCGCACGGCGCGCCGGATTTCTTCACACAGGAATCTATTGAGACGTTCTTTGAATCCGAATGGCAGGTGCATTACAACTCCAACCGCCTCGGCGTGCGGCTGGTCGGCCCGAAACCCCAATGGGCGCGGCAGGATGGCGGCGAAGCCGGTCTGCATCCGTCGAACGTGCATGACTGCGAATACGCCATCGGCGCAATCAACTTCACCGGCGATTTTCCGGTCATTCTGACGCGAGACGGGCCAAGCCTCGGCGGTTTCGTCTGCCCGGTGACCATCGCCAAAGCTGAGCTGTGGAAAGTCGGGCAGGTCAAACCGGGCGATAAAATCCGCTTCCATCCGATCAGTTTCGAACAGGCGCAGGCGCTGGAACGGGCGCAGCAAGGCACTATTGATTCGCTGATGCCCGTTAATGCGATGGCGCTGCCGGTGCCGTCGCTGCTGCCGGACACCACGGTTTCCGCCACGGTTCTCGCGTCGTTACCGGCTACCGCAGAGCGCCCGTCGGTGGAATACCGGCAGGCGGGCGATGGCTACGTGCTGATTGAGTACGGCGATAACGTACTGGATCTGGCGGTGCGCATGCGCATTTATCTGCTGATGAATGCCATCAGAGCGGCCGGTCAGGCAGGCATCGAAGAACTGTCGCCGGGCGTGCGTTCGCTGCAAATCCGCTACGACAGCCGCGTGCTGCACCAGACTGCGCTGCTTCAGCATTTACTGACGCTCGAACACAATCTGGCGGACGTCAGCCAGCTCAAAATCCCGACCCGTATCGTGCATATGCCGATGGCGTTTGAAGATTCCGCCACACTCGGCGCGGTCGAACGCTATCAGCAAACCGTGCGTGCCGACGCGCCGTGGCTGCCCAATAACGTGGATTTCATCCAGCGCACCAACGGGCTGGCCAGTCGCGAAGACGTGAAAAAAATCATTTTCGACGCCAGCTACCTGATCCTCGGGCTGGGCGACGTGTATCTCGGTGCGCCTTGCGCGGTGCCGGTCGATCCGCGCCATCGCCTGCTCAGTTCCAAATACAACCCGGCGCGGACGTTCACCGCCGAAGGCACGGTCGGCATCGGCGGCATGTATATGTGCATTTATGGCATGGATTCACCGGGCGGTTATCAGCTGGTCGGCCGCACGCTGCCTATCTGGAACAAATTCCTGAAAAACGAACAGTTCAAAAACGGCGAACCGTGGCTGCTGCATTTCTTCGATCAGGTGCGTTTCTATGAAGTCAGCGAAGCCGAGCTGGATATTCAGCGTGACGCTTTCCGCGAAGGCCGCGCGCAGGTTCGCATCGAAGAAACCGAGTTCGACTTTGCGCAATACACCCAATTTTTGGCCGACAACGCCGCCGATATTACCGAATTCCGCGCCCAACAGGCCGGTGCGTTCACCCGTGAAGTGGCGCACTGGCACGAAGCGGAGAGCGCCGCCGTGGAAGCCGCCGCCAATGCCGTGCAGTTAGTGGAAGACGAGGCGGATCAGGACGGGCACTTAGTCAGCGCCGATCTCAACGGCAACGTCTGGAAAATTCTGGTGGAACCGGGCCAGCAGGTCGAAGAAGGCCAGCCGCTGATTGTCGTCGAGGCGATGAAAATGGAGCTGTCCGTTAACGCGCCGTGCGCCGGTACGGTACTGAAAATCAGTTGCCAGCAGGGCCGTCCGGTCGGGCCGGGCGATGCCCTGTTGTGGCTGGACGCAGCCGTTTAACGCCGTTCAGGCCGCGCAAAGCGGCTCAAAAATTCAGGGAATATTGTATGCAACTGACGGGCTCTAAATCTTCACGCAGCAAAAACCGGCCGGAAGGGCTGGCGGAACGGATTTACCAGCAACTCAAAGATGACATTTTCAGTTTCCGGCTGCTGCCGGGCGACAAGTTCAGCGAAAACGACATCGCCGAACGTATGGAAGTCAGCCGCACACCGGTGCGTCAGGCGTTGTTCTGGCTGGAGCGCGAAGGCTATGTCGAAGTGTTTTTCCGCAGCGGCTGGCAGGTACGCCCGTTCGATTTCGACTTTTTCGAGCAGCTTTATGACCTGCGCATTGTGCTGGAGCTGGAAGCGGTGAAACGCCTGTGCGCCCTGCCGCCTGCGGCACAGCCGCTGCAACTGGCCGAGCTGAAAGCGTTCTGGATTGACGAGCCCCGGCTCGAAGACGGTCAGGTGGTTTCACGTTACGACGAAGAGTTTCACATGACGCTGGTGGCGGCGGCCGGGAATGCTGAAATGGCCCGCATCCACCGCGAACTGACGGAGAAAATCCGCATTATCCGCCGTCTGGATTTCACCAAAGACGAGCGTGTTAACGCGACGTACAAGGAACACGCGAGCATTTTGCTCGCCATCATTCAACAACAAACTGAGGAGGCGCAACGCCAGTTACATGACCACATTGCCGTCAGCAAAGCCGAGGTGCGCAAGATTACCCTGCATATGTTGCACCGGGCGCGGGCGGAGAATGACGAAGGCACACCGTCATGACTTTTTATCTTTTTTCGACTTAAGACTTTTTCGACTTAAGACAGACCCGTTTTCTCTTAAATCACTTAAATCACAGCGTTTTTACAGAGGGTACATCTATGCAACGTCGACGTTTTATTAAAGCCTTTGCTCTGTCCGCCACCGTAGTCAGCATGGGATTAGCCTGGAGCGCACAGGCTGCCGACACCATTAAAGTCGGCATTATGCATTCTCTTTCCGGCACGATGGCGATTTCCGAAACGCCGCTGAAAGACGTCGCGCTAATGACCATTGATGACATCAATGCCAAAGGCGGCGTGCTGGGCAAAAAGCTGGAACCCGTGGTGGTCGATCCGGCGTCCAACTGGCCGCTGTTCGCTGAAAAAGCCCGCCAGTTACTGACGCAGGATAAAGTCGCCGTGGTGTTCGGCTGCTGGACGTCGGTGTCGCGTAAATCGGTGCTGCCGGTCTTTGAAGAGCTGAATGGCCTGCTGTTCTATCCGGTGCAGTACGAAGGCGAAGAGATGTCGCCGAACGTGTTCTACACCGGTGCCGCGCCTAACCAGCAGGCGATTCCGGCGGTGGAATATCTGATGAGCGAAGACGGCGGTGCGGCTAAACGCTTCTTCCTGCTCGGCACGGACTATGTCTATCCACGCACCACCAACAAAATCCTGCGCGCCTTCCTGCATTCCAAAGGCGTGAAAGACAGCGATATCGAAGAAGTCTATACGCCGTTCGGTTACAGCGATTACCAGACGATTGTGTCCAACATTAAGAAATTCTCCGCCGGCGGCAAAACCGCGGTGATCTCCACCATCAACGGCGATTCCAATGTGCCGTTCTACAAAGAACTGGCGAACCAGGGCGTGAAAGCGACCGATGTGCCGGTGGTGGCGTTCTCGGTTGGCGAAGAAGAACTGCGCGGCATCGACACCAAACCGCTGGTCGGCGACCTCGCGGCGTGGAACTACTTCCAGTCCGTCGATAACCCGACGAACAAAAAATTCGTCGCCGAATGGAAGGCGTACGCCAAGGCTCACAAGCTGCCAAACGCGGACACCGCCGTGACCAACGACCCGATGGAAGCGACGTATGTCGGCATCCACATGTGGGCGCAGGCAGTTGAAAAAGCCGGGACGACGGATGTGGATAAAGTCCGCGCTGCTATGGCCGGACAGACCTTCGCCGCGCCGTCTGGCTTCACGCTGACCATGGATAAAACCAATCACCACCTGCACAAACCGGTGATGATCGGCGAAATCGAATCGAACGGTCAGTTCAACGTGGTCTGGCAGACCGACAAACCGATCCGCGCCCAGCCGTGGAGCCCGTACATTCCGGGTAACGACAAAAAGCCTGATACCCCGGTGAAAACGACGAACTAAAAAGCACCTCCCCCAGCTAAGGGGGTTGAAGGATAAACCGGTCAGCTCCCTCTCCTGCGAAGGGGAGGGTTGGGGTGGGGTATTAATGGCAACGTTGAATCTTGAGTTGCCTGCTAAACCCCCTCCCAACCTCCCCCTTCGCAGGGGGAGGAGCAAATCAGCATCAACTTTATGCGGCGAGAACATTATGAGAATCCTCATCAGATCACTGCTTTTCCTGCTTTGCTGCCTGCCGTTGCTGGCGCAGGCCGGTGCGGCGAATGACTTTGCTGCCGCCAGCCGCAGCCAGCAAGCCGACTTATTACAACAATGGGCGGCGGATCCGCAGCCGGAAAGATTGCCCCTGCTCGAGGCGCTGAAGCAGGAAAACGTCGTCATCGACGCCGCTAAACACGCTTTCACCCAAAACGGCGATCAGTTGACGCCACTCGACGGCGACGCGAAACCGCAGGGTGACACCAAAAAAGTGTGGCTGAACAACCGCCTGCGCATTCTGATTGCCAACGCATTATCCGCGCACCGTCTGGTCAGCACCGACAGCGTAGTGCGTTTACAGGCCGCAAAATCCTTACAGCGTGACGCGCAGGCCGACCAGTTGCAGCTGCTGACCCGTCGTCTCGACGCGGAAAAAGACAGCGCGGTTCACGATGCGCTGGCTGTCGCGGTGGCGAATTTACAGCTCAGCGATGCCAGTCCGCAGGTGCGCCTGAAAGCCGTCGAACTGCTCGGCACGTCCGGCGATCCTGATACGCAGGGCCGTTTGCAAAGCCTGACCGATCCGAAAACCGAAGCCGACGCCACCGTGCGCGCAGCGGCAGACATCAGCCTGAAAGCGGTTCAGCACCGCCTGCTGGTCGGCGATTTACTCGGCCAGGCATTTACCGGTTTATCGCTCGGCTCGATTTTACTGCTCGCCGCGCTCGGGCTGGCGATCACTTACGGCCTGCTGGGCGTGATCAACATGGCGCACGGCGAAATGCTGATGCTCGGTTCGTACTCGACCTACATGGTGCAGTCGCTGTTTCAGCATTACGCGCCGGGCCTGCTGGCGCTCTACCCGCTGGTTGCGCTGCCGGTGGCGTTTTTCATCACCGCCGGGATCGGCATGGCGCTCGAACGCACGGTGATCCGCCATTTATATGGCCGCCCGCTGGAAACCTTGCTGGCAACCTGGGGCATCAGCCTGATTCTGATCCAGGGCGTGCGCGTGCTGTTTGGCGCGCAGAACGTCGAAGTCGCCAACCCCGGCTGGCTCTCCGGCGGCATTCAGTTATTACCGAATCTGGTGCTGCCGTACAACCGCATCGCCGTCATTATCTTTGTGCTGCTGGTGCTGGGCCTGACCTGGCTGCTGCTCAATAAAACGCGGCTCGGCATGAACGTGCGCGCCGTCACCCAAAACCGTGCGATGGCCGCCTGTTGCGGCGTGCCAACCGGTCGCGTGGATATGCTGGCGTTCGGCCTCGGTTCCGGCATCGCCGGGCTGGGTGGCGTGGCGCTGTCGCAGCTCAGCAACGTCGGCCCGGAACTCGGGCAGGGTTACATCATCGATTCATTTTTGGTGGTTGTGCTTGGCGGCGTTGGCCAGCTGGCGGGAACCGTCGTTGCGGCCTTTGGTCTGGGCATCGTGAACAAAATTCTTGAGCCGGAAATCGGTGCCGTGCTGGGCAAAATCCTGATCCTCGCGCTGATTATTCTGTTTATCCAGAAACGTCCTCAGGGACTCTTCGCCTTCAAAGGCAGGGTGATTGACTGATGAGCCAACCGTTAACGATTACCGGCGTGCAGAAAGCGCCGAAAATTGCGATTTCCGTGGGCACGCTGGGGCTGATCATTCTGATTATCCTGCCGTTTCTGGCGCTGCTTCCGGCAGACAGCCCGCTGGCGATTTCTACTTACACGCTGACGCTGATCGGTAAAATCCTGTGCTACGCCATTGTTGCGGTCGCGCTGGATCTGGTCTGGGGCTATGCCGGTTTGCTGTCGCTCGGCCACGGCTTGTTCTTCGCGCTCGGCGGTTACGCAATGGGCATGTATCTAATGCGTCAGGCGGCGGGCAGCGGCCTGCCGGATTTCATGTCATTTCTGTCGTGGACTGAACTGCCGTGGTTCTGGGCCGGAACACAGCATTTTGCCTGGGCGTTATGCCTGATCGTTCTGGTGCCCGGCGCGCTGGCGTTCGTGTTCGGCTATTTCGCCTTCCGTTCAAAAATCAAAGGCGTCTATTTTTCGATTATGACGCAGGCGCTGACCTACGCCGGTATGTTGCTGTTTTTCCGCAATGAAACCGGCTTTGGCGGCAACAACGGCTTCACGGGTTTCACCACCCTGCTCGGCTTTCAGGTCACCGCCACCGGCACCCGCGTCGGATTATTTTTGATGACCGTTTTAGTGCTGGTCTTCAGTATGGCGCTCGGTTTCGCGCTGGCGCGCAGCAAATATGGCCGCGTACTGACCGCCGTGCGCGACGCCGAAAACCGGCTGATTTTCTGCGGCTACGATCCGAAAGGCTTCAAGCTGTTCGTTTGGACGGTTTCCGCCATGCTGTGCGGTCTGGCGGGCGCGCTGTACGTGCCGCAGGTCGGCATCATTAATCCCAGCGAAATGTCACCCACCAACTCCATCGAAGCCGCCATCTGGGTGGCGCTCGGCGGGCGCGGCACGCTGATCGGCCCGATTATTGGCGCGGGCATCGTCAACGGCGCGAAAAGCTGGTTCACCGTCGCCATCCCCGAATACTGGCAATTTGTTCTCGGCGGCATGTTCATTCTGGTGACGCTGTTTCTGCCGCAAGGCGTGATTGGCCTGCTGCGTAAAAGGAAATCCTGATGACCATGACCGGAGACCTGTTTACCCAGCCGCAGCGGGCGGATAAGCACCGCGAACAGACCGACCCGATTTTGCAGCTGGAAAACATCAACGTCAGTTTTGACGGTTTTAAAGCGCTGACCAATTTGTCGCTGAACATCGGCGTCGGTGAATTGCGCTGCGTGATCGGCCCGAACGGCGCGGGGAAAACCACGCTGATGGACGTGATCACCGGCAAAACCAAACCGCAAAGCGGACGCGTTTTTTACGACCAGCGAACCGATCTGACGAAGCTCGATCCGGTGGGAATCGCGCAGTCGGGCATTGGCCGTAAATTCCAGAAACCGACGGTCTTCGAAGCACTGACGGTTTTCGAAAATCTGGAAATCGCGCAGAAAACCAATAAATCGGTGTGGGCGTGTCTGCGCGCCAAAATGAACAGCGAACAGCGCGACCGCATTGACGAAATGCTCGGCACGCTGCGCCTCGCGGCAGAACGCCATCGCCCGGCGGGATTGTTGTCACACGGCCAGAAACAGTTTCTGGAGATCGGCATGTTGCTGGTGCAGGAGCCGCATTTGCTGCTGCTCGATGAACCGGCGGCGGGCATGACTGACGCCGAAACCGAATACACCGCCGAGCTGTTCAAACAGCTGGCGGGCAAACATTCGCTGATGGTGGTCGAACACGACATGGGGTTTGTGGAAACCATCGCCGATCACGTCACCGTGCTGCATCAGGGTCAGGTGCTGGCTGAAGGTTCGCTGCGCGACGTGCAGGCGAACGAGCAGGTTATCGACGTTTATTTAGGACGCTGAGGAAAGAGTTATGTTGCAAGTAAATGAACTGAATCAGTTTTACGGCGGCAGTCACATTCTGCGCGGCCTGTCCTTTGACGCAAAAATCGGTGAAGTCACCTGCCTGCTGGGCCGCAACGGCGTGGGTAAAACGACACTGCTGAAATGCCTGATGGGGCTGATCCCGGCAAAGTCCGGCACCATCCGCTGGCAGGATCAAACCATCAATGCCCGCAAGCCGCATCAGCGGGTGCAGGCGGGCATTGCCTACGTCCCGCAGGGACGCGAAATTTTTCCGCGCCTGACGGTAGAAGAAAATCTGCTGATGGGGCTTTCGCGTTTTTCCGGCAATGCGGCAAAACAGGTGCCTGACGAAATCTATCACCTGTTCCCGATTCTGCTGGAAATGAAGCACCGGCGCGGCGGTGATTTGTCCGGCGGCCAGCAGCAGCAACTGGCGATTGGACGTGCGTTAGCCTGCAAACCCGGCCTGCTGATCCTCGACGAACCCACCGAAGGCATTCAGCCCTCCGTCATCAAGGAAATCGGTGCGGTGATCCGACAGCTCGCCGCCAAAGGCGACATGGCGATTTTGCTGGTCGAACAGTTCTACGATTTCGCCGCCGAACTCGCGGACAGTTATCTGGTGATGTCGCGCGGCAGCATCGTGAAACGCGGACGCGGTGAAGAGATGGAAGCGGAAAATGTGCGAGGCATGGTGGCAATTTAAACAATAGTTTTCGATTTTCGTTGATACACACGCCGGTATATTAGGCACCACCGCTACCGCGAAGAATCGTGTCGTCGATGATATCCAGCACCTGCTGGGCGATATTTACACCCTCACCGTTCGCGATGCGGAACAGGTCGCACTCTGGCTGACTCAAAACGGAATTATTGCAAAAGCCTACCATGGCAGTGTTGAAGCTGAAGGTTTTGCCAAAAGTACAGAATCTGAATAATGCCAAAAATCAAAAGTCAGGAAACTCTCGTTCGTCAGCGCAAACGCTGGATAAAACTGACGCTTATGGTTGCTCTCATCGCCGGATGCTATTTGTGGTGGAAGCAGGGAGAACGAGTATCCGAACAATGGAGCCCGAATAAAAAATACGTGGTAAGGGAGTATAAAACTTTCGAGTTTATCCCACGCATAACGATGCCTGGCGATGGCGGTCATTATTCCGGTTATATGCGGGTGTATAACCGCGACGGAAAGCAGTTTTATGAGGAGTATTCCGACCTGCTGGACTTCATCGAAGGCCCGTTCTGGGTGAAAGAAGGCGTTTATTGGATGGGTAACGAAAACCAGGACATCGTGAGGTTGCCCACATCGCCAGTGGATTGAAAAACAAAAAAGCCGCGACTCAGCGCGGCTTTTGCTTTCAGGCGTAATGGAAAACCATTAGCTCCTGACTTTACGGTAGATAAACAGCACCACTAACGCACCAATCACGGCGACAACGAAGCTGCCGAAGTTGAATCCGTCTACGCGGCCAAAGCCGAAGAAAGTACTGATATACCCCCCACAACGGCACCGACAACACCCAGAACTACGGTCAGAATAAAACCACCGCCGTCTTTGCCCGGCATGATCCACTTAGCCAGAATACCGGCGATCAGACCAAAGATAACCCAGGATAAAATTCCCATTTTCGACTCCTCCGAATGAATTTCCGTTACCGTGAATATTGTTCAGCAAAGTCAGCCAAACAAAAGCAGAACAACTCAGGTTCTGCGAGCCGGATGTGTTTTTCCACACAAACAGCCCTCTTTTTGCACTACCTCTAAAGTCTAGCACCGTTTGTACAAAACCGCCCAAAATCAGCAGGAAGGGAGGAAACGCAGAGATATCTAAGGCTATTTCAGGCTATGTCAGCACGAATGCGGTTTCGTCAGGCACCCGCATCTGGACGTAAAATTGCGTAAAAAGTAGACCAAAAAATTTGAATGAGTTACTCAAATCAATCCGTTTTTCATCTCCTGCCATCCGGCCTATTATGCATCCATCGAAAGGCAAACACCTTTCACTCATACAAACCTGAATGGAATACATATCATGAAAAACGTCAAAATTTTTGCTGTAGCTGCAACCCTTTCCCTGATTTCTTTCGGCAGCTTCGCGGCTCAGCAGATTAATCAGCCATCAGCAGACATGCAGAAAATCGGTGTCATTTCCGCGGCTAACTCCACCACCCTCGGTGGCCTGGAAGCGAAACTGTCTCAGCAGGCTAAAGAAGCCGGTGCTTCTTCTTACCGCATCATCTCCGTGACCGGTAATAACAAACTGCACGCTGACGCTGAAATCTATAAATAATCGTCTTTGCCAACTGTAGCCCGATAAAACCCTCTTAAAAAGCCTTTGGAAGCGCGTCTTCCACAGGCTTTTTGTTTTTCTGACGAATGGAAACTTCCTGAGTGATTGACTATTCTCATTTTTCCCCAGGAAAAAGGAAAAATGTCATGAAGACCCGACTCAGCCATGCCCCGACCGCAGACGATATCGATGAAATCAAAGCCGGTCTGCGCGGTTTCAACAGAAACTTCATCCCGCAGCCGAAATTTCGTGAGTTAGGGATTTTTGTTGAAGATGAAAATGGCCACAAACAGGCAGGGATTGTGGCTGAAACCATCGGTAATTGGATGTACATCCAGATGCTGTGGGTCGATGAGTCGTTACGCGGTAAAGATGTGGGAACGCAACTGATCCGTGAGGCTGAAGAAGAAGCGCAGGCGCGCGGCTGCCGGTATTCGCTGGTCGATACGTTTAGTTTTCAGGCGCGGCCATTCTATGAGCGCATGGGTTATGCGACGCAGATGACGCTGGAAGATTACATCGCCGATTCCCGCGCGCCGGAAGATTTACCGTCCACGCATACCCGCTATTTTCTGACGAAGAAACTGCTCTGACTTTTTCGCGCAGCACGAATTTTCTTCCTGCTGCGCGCCGTATTTATTTCGCAGATAACGCTAACCACTCTAAAACCGACGCTCGTTGCCATTGGGCTTTCGCGTAAGTTGCCAGTTTTTCCGGCATCGCATCGCCGTTCAGACGCAGGCGGTTGAGCATCAGCGCCAGATCCACATCCGCAATACTCCATTCGCCAAACAAATGCTCTTTGTCTGCCAGCAGACGCTCTGCCGCCGCATACAATTTTTCGGCTGCCTGCCCACCGCTTGCGGAAAGTGCCGGACGCTTCTCACCGGCAAACACAATTTCCGTCGGCCGCTCTGCGCGAATGGGCATCAGATCGCTGCGCAGCCACGCCTGCACCTCACGGGCCTTGGCGCGATTTTCCGGATCAGCCGGATAAAGGGCCGGGAACGTTGGCGCAGGGAAAAGCTCTTCGACATATTCATCAATCGCGGAAGATTCAGACAACACAAAGGTGCCGTTGATTAACGTCGGCACGCGACGGGTGACTGAAATCGCCGAATAAGATTCTTTCAGGTTATCCGCCCGCGCCAGATCGACCGTCTCCAGTTCAAAAGGAATGCCTTTTTCGGTCAGCGCCACAAAAGCGGACATCACGTAAGGACTGAAATAATCGGCGTCGGAATACAAAATCAGCGAAGGGTGGCTCATGGCGAACTCCTGAAGAATCAAACGAAAGGATAAAAAACATAGCGCAGAAAAGGGGATGTGTCCTTAAAAACCCGCGCGGAGTACGCTGCAATACCCCACCCCAACCCTCCCCTTCGCAGGGGAGGGAGCTGATTGAGTTTTGCTCCTCCCCCTGCGAAGGGGGAGGCCGGGAGGGGGTATTAATGCCATTTGTGAAGCCACTATCTCAGCCGGAACACCTGCACAATTTCGTTGAGGCGGCGGGCCTGATCTTCCAGAGACGCTGACGCGGCGGACGCCTGCTGAACCAGCGCGGAGTTTTGCTGCGTCACGCCGTCCATTTCGTGTACGGCCTGCGTCACCTGGCTTATACCGCGCGACTGCTCGTCGGACGCGGAGACGATTTCACTCATGATATCGCGCACGTCGGTGACGGCTTTCATGATCTCTTTCATCGTTTCCCCGGCACTTTTCACCAGCCCGACGCCGTGATCAACGCGGGAGGTCGATTCCTCAATCAGGGCAGAAATCTCTTTTACCGCGTCGGCGCTGCGTTGCGCCAGACTGCGCACCTCTGACGCCACCACGGCAAATCCGCGCCCCTGTTCGCCCGCGCGGGCGGCTTCTACCGCCGCATTCAGCGCCAGAATATTGGTCTGGAAAGCAATGCCGTTGATGACTGTCGTGATGTCGCCAATTCGCCGTGAACTGTCGTCAATCGCGCTCATCACGCCGACAACGTCGGCCATAATGCGATCACCCTTTCCGGCGATTTCCGTGGCATTCGCGGTCAGTTCGGTCGCCACGTGCGCGTTATCGGCGTTCTGTTTTACCGTCGCCGTCAGTTCTTCCATGCTGGCGGCGGTTTCTTCCAGCGCGGCTGCCTGCTGCTCGGTTCGCGAGGCCAGATCGATATTCCCCGCGGCAATCTGCGATGCGCCGCTGCCGACCGCGTGGCTGGTCGAAATAATGTCGTTCACCACATGCCGAAGCTGCGCCTGCATAGTTTGCAGCGCAAAGAAGATGCTGCTGTGGTCGTTTTTCTGCGTGACGATCGGGTGCGTTAAGTCACCGTCGGCGACCGTCAGCGCGATTTTCGCCGCATCCGCAGGCTCACCGCCCACCGGGCGCAAAACTTTGCGGGTGAAAATCACGCTCAGCACGGCAAATACCACCACGATGCTCAGTACCATCAGCACCAGCGCGTAATAAAGCTGACGCGTACTTTCTTTCATCACCGCGTTTACCGGCGCGACAATGCCCAGCATCCACGGCGTGCCGGTATTGCCGATCTGAATCGGCACAAACTCGGCAAAGGCGTTTTCACCCAGCACCGGATCCTGCTGTTCGCGGCTGGTCATCTGCCCGGTCTGAATGCTTTTCAGCAACGACGGATCGTTTTCGAGCTGATGTGTCACCTGCTCTTTTTTAGGCGACGAGATGAAATGACCGGTCTGCGAGAACAGCATCGCGTAGCCGGTTCCCTGATACGGTTTGATGCCGTTAACCAGCGTCTGCAAGGTTTGCAGCGAGAAATCCGCCGTTACCGAACCCAGAAATTTTCCGTCAACGATAATCGGCACGGCAATCGACGTCAGCAACGTATCCACGCCGTTATACGGATAGCTGTACGGTTCCAGAATGACTTCTTTTTGCAGCTTTCGCGGCAGCAGGTAGTAATCGCCGCTGCCCGGCGTTTCGTAGTCGGTGAGATTGTGCAGTACGGTATTTCCGCTGGTGTCGCGGTCAACGTAGCGGACATAACGCCCCTTAGGATCCTGCCCTTCTTTGGCGGCGAAATCGCCGTCTTTGCCATCAAACGCGTCCGGCTCCCAGGCCAGCGACATTGATAAAAAATCCGGATGGCTTTTGAGCGCATTTTGTAACAGCGTATCGGCCAGTTTGCGGTCGGTGTGCCCGGCTTCACGCAGGCTGATCATGCTCTGAACCAGGTCGCGCGCGGCATGCAGGGCCGTGTCGAGTTTCTGGCGGGCAAGATAGCCGTCGGTATTGGCGGTTTGCTGGAGATAACGACGAGCGATGTCGCGCTGCTGTGCGGCGGACTGCCAGCTCAGCAATCCGACCGTAATGATATAGCCGAGACTTATCGTAAGAAGCCCGACAATCAGCATCAGCGTACGGGTACGCATGGCTTTTTTAGGAACAGTTTTCTGTGTTGCAACCCCAACTCCGGCTGCCGGTGAAAGCGCCTGCATCTGACTCATAATTACCCCGGAACAGTCAACGTACTGTGAAATTCACGATGAAAAAACGCGGATTATCTGTCCCTGATTTGTGCCCCCTGAAGATAAGCAGGAATTCCCTTATCGCCTGAATTATCGGCATCACCGGGGCGGGTCTTTAGCCAAAACGGTAAAAAACTGCCCCGCAAAGATAAACGTTCGCATCCTGCCGGTGTCTCCCTATACTGCTGTTATGTCGGCTGGTTCAGCACCTTGTTTGGGAAACTCCTATGAAGTCATGGCTCTTACCGCTTATGTTGCTTGTTCCGTTGTGCTCGCAGGCGGCGTCTACGCCGAAAGAAATCCAGGCGCGTTTCAGCCAGTTTAAGGTCGGGGACAAAACCATCTGCCTCGATGATGTGACCTACGCCAACAACAACAAAATGAAGGTCATCGAGAATGGCTTCGTGGTGTCGAAGCGTAAAAATGTGCTGATTTACCAGAGCAATACGCTTTTTCTGCTGGGTAACGAGGTCACGGTGAACATCAAAGCCGTGATTGAAAGCAAGATGGGGAAAACGTCATTCTCTAATCAGTTTAAGCAGGCCATGATCCTGGTCGACGGAATGGATGATCCGGCGCGTGCCGGCGAGAAAGCCAAAATCATTCAGTCTTTCGAAGATGTTATTTCCGATAAGCATAATGAAACGCCCTACAGCTCGGTGGCGCTGACCGAAAAAGGCTACATCATCACCCAGGTTGAAAGCCATTCGACCACCATCAGCGAATGTTATGTAACGCCGTATAAAAAGGCGGAAACTGCCAAATAAATCAGAGGGAAATGATGACTGTTTTAGTACCGATGAGCGCTGCATTTTATGAAGAATTTGCAGAACTGCTGGCGAAAGATTATGCCGAAGAGAATGTGACCGCCGGGCTGTGGCTGCCGGACACGGCGCTGGAGCGCGCGCGCAGCGCCACGCAAAACGCGCTGCCACAGGGCGTTGAAACACCGGATCACTATTTGTATGAAATCAGACAGGAAGAACACGGCGAAACCGTGGGATATCTGTGGTTTGCCAATACTGAACGCTACGGCGTGCGCAGCGCTTTCGTGTATGAGCTGACGGTTTACCCGCAATTTCGCCGTCAGGGACATGCCGTCGCGGCGTTCCGGCTGATGGAAGAACGCCTGCGCGAGCTGGGCAGCGTGGCTATCGAACTGAACGTTTTTGCCAGCAATCCGGGCGCGCAGGCACTTTATGCCAGCCTGGGTTATGTCACGACAAAAATGAATATGCGCAAACCGCTTTAGCGGATGTATTTCATAAAGTTAGTCGGTTTACCCACGCGGTCATAGAGCTGGCGCGCGGTGTAATTGGTGGTCTGCGTCATCCAGTACACATTGGCTTTTTCGTTTTTATCGGCGTGTGCGTAGACCACTTCAATCAGTTTTTGCCCGATACCCAGTTTGCGGGCAGACTCATCGACGTACAAATCCTGCAAATACACCACCTGATTCATGTGCCAGCCGTGATCGTGGTTCAGGCAATTCACCAGCCCGACCAACCTCCCCTGATATTCCGCCACATAGCCAAACATGCCGGCATAGTCAGGATCCGACAGCCGCCGGAATGTGAAATCAAACTGCGCCGGATCCAGCGCCGACTGGTAAAAATCCAGATAACCGCGCCATAAATTCTCCCAACCTTCGCGGTCAGCGGGCGTTAATGAACGGATAACAACATCTTGCGACTGGCTCATCGGTCATTCTCCTCGGTAAATGAAATCGCTACGGGCGGGACAGCGGATAATGTATCAGGTCGTGGAAACGCACGGAATGGTCGCTGTTATTGCGGTAAGCGTGCGCGCAATCCGCCGCAAACCGCAGCGCTTCACCGGCGCTGAGCGTGCGCGTGACGCCGTCAACCGTCAGCGTCAGTTCGCCCTCAATCACGATCACATGTTCGATCACGCCCGCTTCGTGCGGCGAAGATTCACTGCATCCGCCGGGTTCGAGATCGATAACAAACATGTCCATTCGCAGCGTCGTATCAAACGGAAAAAGCGGCACGACGCGCATTCCCGAGGTGTCGCTGTTAAACGTGGTCAGCAAACCGTGGCGGTGCAGCGCCGCCGACTGCGCGGGTGGCGTTTCGAGAAATTCGGAGAAAGAGACGTTAAGCCCGCTGGCTATTTTCCACAGCGTCGCCACCGTCGGGCTGGATTCGCCGCGCTCAATCTGGCCGAGCATCGCCTTGCTGACACCGGTTTTTTCTGCCGTCTGGCTGAGGCTCCAGCCCCGTTCGCTGCGCACGGCTTTGAGCTGACTGCCGATGTGGCGGGTGAGTTCCTGCATCCTGACTCCTCTGGCGATCGGATTTTTGACGATCGTAATTGTGCGCTATAACGCACAGTGATATCTTGAGCGCCATGCTGTGCGCTATAACGCACAGCAGCATAACGCCCGCGCCCGGTAACCAGAAGGATTTTTAACAATGCCCTCGCGATTAAGCTTTCATGATTTGACGTTTTCGGCGGTTATCGCCGGATTTGTTGCCGTTCTCGTCGGTTATACCAGCTCAGCGGCGATCATTTTTCAGGCTGCCGAAGCCGCCGGTGCCAGCGTGGCGCAGATTGGTGGCTGGCTGAGTATGCTCGGGCTGGGAATGGGCGTGACGAGCATCGGTTTGTCGCTGTATTACCGCACGCCGGTGGTCACGGCGTGGTCGACGCCGGGCGCCGCACTGCTGGTCACCAGCCTGCACGGCACGACAATCAACGAGGCGATTGGCGTTTTTGTGTTTGCGACCGGGCTGATCCTGCTGTGCGGCGTTACCGGATTATTCGCCAGACTGATGCAATACATTCCGCAGGCGCTTTCGGCCGCCATGTTGGGCGGGATTTTGCTGCGTTTCGGGCTGGATGCTTTTACCTCGCTGCACAGTAATTTCGTGCTGGCGGGTACGATGTGTCTGGTTTATCTGCTGGCGAAACGTGCCATGCCGCGCTACGCCGTGGTGCTCGCCCTCGCCGCCGGGCTGGTGGTGGCCGGATTACAGGGCGATATTTCGCTGCACGGCCAGACCATGACATTCGCCGCACCGGCGTTTGTGATGCCGCACTTTACGTGGTCTTCCATTATCGGCATCGGCATTCCGTTTTTCGTGGTGACCATGGCGTCACAAAACGCGCCGGGCATCGCCACGCTGAAAGCCCACGGCTATCACCTGCCGGTTTCACCGCTGATTTCATGGACGGCGCTGACCGCGTTAGTTTTAGCGCCGTTCGGCGGTTTTACCGTCTGTATCGCCGCCATTACCGCCGCCATCTGCATGGGCGAAGATATTCACCCGGATCCGAAAAAACGCTACATGGCCGCCGTCGCCGCTGGGATTTTCTACCTGATCGCCGGTGTGTTTGGCGGTTCGATCGGCATGGTATTTACCGCGCTGCCTCCCGCGCTCATTCACACCATCGCCGGGCTGGCGCTGCTCGGCACCATCGCCGGGAGTTTATACCGCGCGCTGGAAAATGAACGTCAGCGTGATGCGGCGATTATCACCTTTCTGATCACCGCGTCCGGCGTGACGTTACTCGGCGTGGGTTCGGCGTTCTGGGGCTTAATTGGCGGCGTGATTACGCACCTGATCCTCAGCATTCCTGCGCGTAACAAGGCGCAACCGCCCGCGAAAGGTTGAGTCCGTTCAAGTTATGGGTAACAGGTTTTCGTAACACGAAACAAAGTGACGGCGGTCACATTTTCCGCCGTCCAAACGCTCTTTACTGGGAGCCATCAGGCCAAAAACGCCCCCTTTAAAGAGCGAGAATTTCATGACAATTGCCACTCAATCCTGCGTAGTGACCGGGAAAAAAGACGTCTCGGTGATCGGCCAGACCCTCGACTATACCGGCCAGGGCACGCTGGTGAAGATGACCCGCGGCGGCATCTGCGGCTCTGATTTGCATTACTATGAGCACGGCCAGGTCGGGGATTTCAAAGTCCGCGAAGCGATGGTTCTCGGGCACGAAGTGGTCGGCGTGGTGGAAAAATCGGATAACCCGCGTTTGCAGCCGGGCCAGAAAGTCGCGCTGAACCCCAGCAAGCCGTGCAAAACCTGCAAATATTGCCTTTCCGGTGATGAAAACCAGTGCACCACCATGAAATTCTTCGGCAGCGCGATGTATTTCCCGCACATCAACGGCGCGTTCACGCAGTATAAAATCGTCGACAGCGACCAGTGCATTCCTTACGACCATCAGGTCAGCGACCGGCTGATGGTTTTCGCTGAACCGCTGGCGGTGGCCATTCACGCGGTGAATCAGGCCGGGGATATTCGCGGCAAAACGGTGTTTGTTTCCGGCGTCGGCCCGATTGGCTGCCTGATCGTGCTGGCGGCTAAAGCCAAAGGCGCGGCTGAAATTGTGGTGACTGATCCGAGCGAACGCTGCCGTACGCTGGCGCTGGCGGTCGGTGCCAGCCAGGCGCTCGACGCCGCGCAGGGTGATTTCTCCGCGTATCAGGCCGAAAAGGGCTTTTTCGACGTGTCTTTCGACGCCTCCGGCCACCCTTCTTCTATCCGCCGCTGTCTGGAAGTCACCCGCGCGCGCGGCACGCTGGTGCAGGTTGGCATGGGGCCGGTGGTCAATGAATTCCCGCTGATGATGCTGATTGCGAAAGAAATTAACTGGGTCGGCAGCTTCCGTTTCACCGAAGAATTCAATACAGCGGTGGAATGGCTGGCGAATAAAACCGTTGACCCGATGCCGCTGCTTTCCGCCGAATTCCCGCAACAGGATCTGGTGGAAGCGCTGGAGTTTGCGCTGGATAAATCCAGAGCGTCGAAAGTTCAGCTGGTTTTCTAGTCTGCTGACAGACTCACAATATCAAAACATCGTTTCATTTTATGATGTCCTCTGATTTTCATCCTCAGAGGACATTTGCATTATGGTGAAGGACAACGCGAAAAAGCAGGTCGCCCTGCTGCTGGCGGACGGATTCGAAGAAGGCGAAGCGGTGATCGTGCTCGATATTCTTGAGCGGCTGGAGATTCAGGTAACGACGCTGGCCTGCCAGAAAAGCCTGACGCTGCGCACCTATCATGGCATTCAGATGCAGGCCAATGAATTGCTGAGCGCACAGGGCGAGCGTTGGTATGACGCGGTGGTGATGCCCGGCGGGCCGGAAGGCTCGGTGGCGCTGGCGGCCAGCAAAGACGTCGTCGAATTTGTCCGCCGTCATGACGAAGCCGGAAAGTTGATTTGCCCGCTGTGTTCAGCGGCCGCGCGCGTTCTGGGCGGCAATGGCCTGCTGAAAGGGCGGCGCTATGTCTGTTCCGGCGATTTATACAAGGATGTCAAAGACGGCGTTTACGTGAATCAGTCATTCGTCGAAGACGGCAATTTGCTCAGCGGCAAAGGCTTAGGGCTGGCGTTTGATTTCGCTTTCCAGCTGGCGTATCGCCTGACCGGCGACGCCCAAACCACCAATTTTCAGGCCGATCACATCGATTATCACCACTGGCGGGCTGACCAGAAAATCTGATTATTATCGACGGACGACGCAGGTCGTCCGCTACCATCAGCATCATGTCCGTTTTTGGCATTCTCCCGACAGGTTTTCAGGCGCAGACTGGTTTCACATTCACCAGACGGAGTCCGAAAATGACCCACAGCGCCCTGTTAAATATCGACGTACAACGTTCTTTCGAACAAAAAGACTTCTGGCAGCAGGATGATTTACCGGCTTTCAGCCAGGCATTAATCCGCCTGATCGATGGCTGTCAGACCCGCGACATTCCCGTTATCGACGTGTTTCACGTTAACCCGGACGGCGTGTTTTCGCTCGATTCCGGGCTGGTCACGCCGATGGCTTTTCTCACCCATCAGCCACAACACGTCGTCCATAAGCATGTTCACAATTCCCTGACCGAATCCGGCCTCGACGCGTGGCTGCGCGAACGCGGCATCACGCATCTGATTATCGCCGGAATGCGTACCGAACAATGCTGTGAAACCACGGCGCGCGTGGCGTCTGATCTGGGCTACACGGTGACGTTTGTTACCGAAGCGACGCTGACGTTTCCGATGACCCACGCCAGCGGCGTGACGCTGAGCGCGGCTGACATCAAATTGCGCACTGAGCTGGTGCTGGCCGACCGTTTTGCCACGATTGCGGATGTGGACGGTGCACTGGCGGAACTCGATCACGCTGTGTGAAGATAGGCGCTGTTAATGGCTAACCCACGAGGCGATATGCAGCGAAATGTCTACTTTGTGACGCTCCCCGGCGTGATGTCGCTGGATCTGACCGGTCCGGCGGAAGCATTGCGTATCGCCGGGCAGTTTGACTTGCACTACATCGGCCCGCTGCCGGAAGTCACGATGTCGACCGGGCTGACGGTCAGCCATTTACAGCCGCTGCCAGAAACGTTGCCGGAAGGCAGTATTCTGATCATGCCCGGTGTTGCAGATTCAGCAGATAACTTTGCAACACCTGCCGCACAAACCGCCTGCGACTGGCTACGTCTGCAAAAAAGCGCAATTGAACAGGGGCGTTTAACGCTGGTATGCATCTGCGCAGGCAGCCTTCTGGCGGGAGAGGCCGGGCTGCTCGACGGATATCAGTGCACCACGCATCACGACGTGATCGCCCGTTTACGCCAGCAGGTGCCTGCCGCGCAGGTGAAAGATAACCGGATATTTGTCGAAGACCGTTTCGTGCTGACCAGCGCGGGGATCAGCGCCGGTATTGATCTGGCGCTGCATCTGATCGCCACACATCTCGGTCCGCAGGCCGCACTGGACGTCGCCCGCGAAATGGTGGTCTATTTCCGCCGGGGCGGCGATGACCCGCAACTTTCCCCGTGGCTGCGCTATCGCAATCATCTGCATCCTGCCGTCCATCGCGCGCAAAACCTGATGGCCGCCGAACCAGAATCTCCGTGGCAGGTGGAAGACGTCGCCGCCAGATCCCACATCAGCGGCCGCCACCTGACACGTCTTTTCCGCCAGCATCTGGGCATCAGCGTGCGCGACTACCACGAACAACTGCGCATCGCCGTCGCACAACAACGCATCCAGCAAGGAGCAGGCATTGAGAAAGCCGCCCTCGCCGCCGGATTCTCCTCCGGCAGGCAATTCAGACGGGCACAGGAAAGGTGGCGCTGAGTGGCGGTTTAACTCACCCAATTGTGCCGGTCTATTTTCCCCAGCGCGATTGCCAGTAATAAACCGCCGCCGAGTCCGCAGATAAACAGGTACGCGACATTGAGCAGCGGGAATTGGGGGAAATCGAGATGGCGGCCGCGCAACCCAATGATGATCAGCGCATGAAAGCCGTAGATCGCCAGTGAATGACGGGAGATAAGCGAAAATCCTGGCAGAATGCGTTCGGCGAATGCATTTTTGAACGTAATAAACAGCGTCATCGCCGAGATAAACACCAGCGGGCCGGTGTAGACGTAAAAAGTATCGGCGAAATTCTGGTTAATCAGCATCTGCCGGTAAGTCCCGCCCGCAATCGTCAGCGTACTGATAACAAAAACGGCAGCGGCGGTGAACGTCACGCCGGGTTTTCGGGTATCAAGCTGGCTGATAGCGCGCCCCAGCAGGGCATACAGGACGTAATAAAACGTGTCGCCGCTGATGTACAAATCCAGGGGCAGAAGATGGACTTTCTGCCAGCTGAGCGCCGGAAGCTGCGGGTTCGCCAGAACACCGAGCAAAATCCCGGCGATCAGTAAATATTTCCCGGAGACGGATTTTACGTTGATCAGCGGGGAAAGCAGGTAGACAACCATAATCGCGTAGAAGAACCAAAGGTGATAAAACACCGGCTTTTCGAGAATCAGCCGCAGAGACGGCCAAAAACCAATTTTGGTCATCGTGACGATGTAGAGCAACGAAACAATGCTGTAGAACAACAGGCATAAACTGACGCGCAAAAAATGGCGCTTTTGCGCACTTTTATCACCAAAAAACAGCGCACCGGAAATCATGAAAAACAGCGGCACACAGACGCGGGACGCCGAATTCAGCAGGTTTGCCACCGTCCATTCCGCCGTGTGTATTGCAGGGAAATTCACCACCAGCGACGTACTGGCGTGAATCATCACCACCATCATGCAGGCGAGCGCACGCAGATTATCTATCCAGCTGATTTTTTGGCTCATTATCGGCCACTTCCTTCCCGTTGATGTGCTGTTTGCAGCGTAGTCACCTTTTTGAACGCAAACAAGGCAAAAGTGCCGATCTCAGATTGTGCTTAAGGTAAATCATAAGATTGCACTGCGCTCAAAAAATGGGCAAAATAACGCCCATTACTGCCTCGCTTGCGAATCCCGCCCGGACAGTCTCTTATTTTTTCGCTAAATCTCAACCGATTAGCCTTACGTCTGTGAAATAAAAATATGCATAATTCTCCAAATACTGCGTCCCTTCTGGGGCGGCAGGCGCTTTTGTTCCCTCTGTGTCTGGTGCTGTTCGAGTTTGCGACCTATATCGGCAACGATATGATCCAGCCGGGCATGCTGGCCGTCGTGGCTAATTTTAATGCCGGGGAAGAATGGGTGCCCACCTCAATGACCGCGTATCTCGCGGGCGGAATGTTCCTGCAATGGCTGCTCGGGCCGCTGTCCGACCGGCGCGGGCGTCGTCCGGTGATGCTTGCGGGCGTCAGCTTTTTCATCGTCACCTGTCTGGCGATTCTGTTCGTGCAGAACATCGAACAATTTATGGTGATGCGTTTCCTTCAGGGTATCAGCCTGTGCTTTATCGGTGCCGTCGGGTACGCCGCGATACAGGAATCCTTTGAGGAATCCATCTGCATCAAGATCACGGCCATGATGGCAAACGTGGCGCTAATTGCGCCGCTGCTGGGCCCGCTGGCCGGTGCGGCGCTGATCCACGTTGCGCCGTGGCAACTGATGTTTGTGATTTTCGCCGTGCTGGCAGCGATTTCGCTGTGGGGATTATGGAAATCCATGCCGGAAACCGCCTCGCGCCTTGGCGAGAAGTTTTCCATGCCGAGCCTGTTGCACGATTACAAACTGGTGCTCAAAAACCGCCAGTTCGTGTGTGGCGCACTGGCAATTGGCTTTGCCAGCCTGCCGCTGCTGACGTGGATTGCGCAGTCGCCGGTGATTTTAATCAGCGGCGAAGGGCTTTCGACCTACGATTACGGTCTGTTGCAGGTGCCGATTTTCGGTGCGCTGATTATCGGTAACGTCACGCTGGCACGCCTGACCGGCAAACGGTCGGTGGAATACCTGATCAAATTCGGCGCAGGTCCGATGGTCGTCGGTCTGCTGATTGCCGCCGCCGCGACGCTTTTCTCCGCCCATGCCTATCTGTGGATGACCGCGGGTCTGAGCCTGTACGCTTTCGGGATTGGTGTGGCGAATGCCGGTTTGTACCGCCTGACGCTGTTCTCCAGCGACATGAGTAAAGGCACCGTTTCCGCGGCGATGGGCGTCATCAGCATGATGATTTTCACGTTAGGGATTGAGCTGGCGAAAGTGGCTTACGTCGAAGGCGGTGCGGGAATGTTTAACCTGTTCAATCTTCTGAGCGGCTTGTCGTGGCTGGCGCTGGTGGTCGTTTTCCTGCGCAGCCGTCAGGTCGTATTGCCGCCGAACAGCGTGGTTTAATGTAGTCCTGAGTCGCCTGCTAAACCCCCTCCCAGCCTCCCCCTTTGCAGGGGGAGGAGCCGAAAACCGATCTGCTCCCTCCCCTACGAAGGGGAGGGCTGGGGTGGGGTATTAATGGCAACGCAGAATCAGAACAAGCCCATCGGTTTACTCGAATATGAAACGAGTAAACATTTCGTTTGCTGATAGTGATCCAACATCATCTTATGGGTTTCACGCCCGAGTCCGGATTGTTTGTAGCCGCCGAACGCCGCGTGTGCCGGATAGGCGTGGTAGCAGTTGGTCCAGACGCGACCGGCCTGAATGTTGCGCCCCATGTGATACGCCACGTTGCCGTCGCGGCTCCAGACGCCCGCCCCCAGACCGTACGCCGTGTCGTTGGCGATTTGCAGCGCGTCATCCATATCTTTAAACGTGGTCACCGCCAGCACCGGCCCGAAAATTTCTTCCTGGAACACGCGCATGTTGTTTTTACCCAGCAAAATGGTCGGTTGCAGGTAATAACCCTCGTTCAGCGAGCCTTCGAGTCTTTTCTTCGCGCCCCCGGTCAGCACTTCCGCGCCCTCTTTCTTACCGATTTCGATGTAATCCAGAATGGTTTTCATCTGTCCGGCAGAAACCTGCGCGCCCATCTGGGTTTCCATATCCAGCGGGTTACCGGTTTTGATGGCTTCCACGCGTTTAATCGCGCGTTCCATAAAGCGTTCGTAGATGGATTCCTGCACCAGCGCGCGGCTCGGGCAGGTACAGACTTCACCCTGATTGAACGCAAACAGCGCGAAACCTTCCAGCGCTTTGTCAAAGAATTCGTCTTCTTTGTCCATCACGTCGGCGAAGAAAATGTTCGGGGATTTTCCGCCCAATTCCAGCGTGGCCGGGATCAGGTTTTGTGCCGCGTAACCGGCGATTTGCTGGCCGACTTCGGTCGAACCGGTGAACGCAACTTTGGCGATACGTTTGGACGTCGCCAGATACTCGCCGATTTCACTGCCTGAACCGTTTACCACGTTGATCACGCCCGCAGGCAGAATGTCCTGCACCAATTCCATCAGCAACAGCACGGAAAGCGGCGTCAGTTTGGCCGGTTTGAGCACGATGCAGTTACCGGCAGCCAGCGCCGGTGCCATTTTCCAGCACGCCATCAGCAGCGGGAAATTCCACGGAATGATTTGCGCCACAACACCCAGCGGTTCGTGGAAATGATAGGCGACAGTTTCGCTGTCGATTTCACTGATCCCGCCTTCCTGCGCACGCACGCAGGACGCGAAATAACGGAAATGGTCGATGGCTAACGGAACGTCCGCACCGCTGGTTTCGCGGATCGGTTTGCCGTTGTCCCAGGTTTCAGCATTGGCCAGCAACTCAATATTGGCTTCCATCCGGTCGGCAACTTTCAGCAGTAAATTCGCCCGCTGCTGCACCGGCATTTTGCCCCAGTCACCTTTGGCTTTGTGCGCGGCGTCCAGCGCCAGCTCAATATCATCGGCACTGGAACTGGCGACTTTGCACAGCACTTCGCCGGTCACCGGCGTCAGATTGTCGTAATACTCTTTTTTCACCGGCGCGACCCATTCGCCGCCAATAAAGTTGTCGTACTGTTTTTTGAGTTTGAGCGGGAAACCGTATTCTTCCGGTTTTACGGCATGAGGATTTTTATCATAAGCCATGATGGGACTCCTTTATGCAGCAGTTGTAGCAGAGCGCTGCATAAAGTCTAGGCAGTGAAAAGTTAACCGGCCGGATGTAAAGAGAACTCTTCGAGCCGCCTCACACCTTTTTTGTCGCAAGACCCGCGTTACCGCTTCCGGGTGGCGTCGTGCGCGCAAAACTCTCGCGAAGGAACAGGCGTTCAACCAGTTTGATCAGCGCCGGACGCTCAACACACCAGCCCGGCGCAATGCGGCGAAAGTTGATATAACCGAGCGAACAGGCGGTGGCAATATCAGCGACGTTGAGTTGGTCAGAATTGAGCAGCGTGCGGTTTTCGGCGTGTTTTTCCAGTGCGTCCAGCCCGCGCAAAAGTTTTTCGCGCTGACGTAAAACCCAGGCTTCGTTGCGTTTATCAGCTTCACGGCGGTTTTCCAGCACCAGCGCCACGGCGGCGTCCGTGACGCCATCGGCCAGCGCTTCGATCTGCTTGACCCGCAACGCTTCCAGCGGCTGCCAGGGCAAAAAAGTCGGCGCGACGTTCATCAGCTCGATGTACTGCACGATGATAGGGGAATCGTAAAACACTTCGCCGTCGTCAGTGACCAGCGCGGGGACTTTGCCGAGAGGATTAAATTGGGTGATTTTGCAGCCCGGTTCATGCGGCACATCGTTAATGAAATCGAACGGGAGACCTTTTTCCAGCAGCATCACCGAGATTTTGCGCACATACGGGCTGGTATAACTGCCGATCAGTTTCATCAGAGCCTCCACGTTTTTCACCGGAACCTCTGTTAAAGCTAGCAGCCACGGCACGCTTTACCAGTAAAGACGCGGCGGGCTGCCAGCTTTGCGCATCATCCGGCGGGGAACAGGAAGGGGTTCACGCCGCTGCCAATAAAGCCTTTGTCTTCCATGCGGTCGTCAAGCAACAGCGTGGCGAGATCGTCGGCAACGGCATCGGCCTGCGGATCTTTATCCTGATAAATCACTTTGAGATACGCGCCGCAATCATCACAGGCTTCGGCTTTGATCGTGGCCTGCTCAGCATTGTCGGAACCTTCGCTTAAAGACCAGTAGTGAAGATTGCCCATTTCGTCACAGTTGCTGCATTTGGCGCGCACGACGTGCCATTCGCTTTCGCACAGATTGCAGTGCAGATAGCGCAGACCGTTATTGGCACCCAACGCAATCACGGCTGAAACCGGAATACTGCCGCACACCGGGCAGAACTGGCGGCTTTCGCCGTAATCCGCGCGGCCAACGCCACGAAGCTGCCCGGCCATCTGCGCCCAGTACAGCGACAGCGCCGCCCAGATAAACGGCGCTTTGTCAGCCGGAACGTGTGCGAAATCCTGATTCAGCAACTGCGTTGCCATCATTTCCCGCTGAAGACTCGGGGAATGTTCGAGGCGTTCCAGCACCTGACCGACCGTGTCATCGGCACCCGGTTTAAGCTCTGCAATCAGTGCATCCAGCAGAACCAGCCAGTGCGGCGTTCGCGGAAACAGGCTGCAATCGAGCGGCGGTTTACCGGCCGCTTTTTGCAGCGCTTCGCTGAGGTCGATATCCAGCGGAAACGCCGCCAGAACGCGCTGCTGCGCGTCGCAAATCGCCGCGGCAAAATTCAGATACCCGTCCAGCGGGCTGTCTTCTGCCAGTTTCCGCAAACGGTCGGCGCGGCGCGGGTAAAGGGTTTTCAAGTTGGCGAACAATACCGGCGGGATATTTCCCGCCGTTTTGCCGTCAGCCAGTTCGTCCTGTGGAACAATCTGTATGCTCATCCGGCTTTCCTTTCATCCTTGTCTTTTTTCAGTTCTTCAGCACGGACCTGACGATACCAGCGGGGATGATGGTATTTCGCCCATGACGCCGGAACTTTGCCTTCCGTCATGGCCGTGATGGAGCCTCTCGCCCAGGTCGCTGCGTACACATGCATGATAATCACCAGAATCAGCCCGATACCGGCCAGCGAATGCACCAGAAGTGCCAGTCGGATCAGCGGGATCGGGAAGTAACCGGCAAACCACGGACGCCAGATAATGACGCCGCTCGCCATCAGCAGAACCAGACAGCTGATGGCCGCCCAGAATACGCACTTCTGCCCGAAGTTATAGCGACCGGTGTCGCCGACTTCATGATTGGTCAGCACTTTGTGGATATTTTTCGCCCACACGATGTCATCTTTTTCCGGCAGATTGTGCTTCCAGTAACGGAAGAACATCCCGAGGAACGAAACGAACATCACCACGCCGAAGAACGGATGCAGGATGCGCGCCAGTTGCGGCGTGCCGTAAACATTCATCAGCCAGTTAAATGACGGGAAGAAGAAGCCGATACCGCTGAGCGCCAGCGTCACAAAACAAAAAGCAACGATCCAGTGATTGAGGCGTTCCACCAGATTATAGCGCTGGATTAACTTCTCTTTTTTCATGAGCGTGTCTCCTCATCATTCTGTTTTTCTTCGTCTTTCTCATCCACAGGCTCTTCTTTGACGTAGTTGGGTCCTACGCCGAGGAAGTGGAAGGCCGCCGCTGCGAAAGTCACCGCAAAACCGACGGCCGCCAGCGGTTTCCAGATACCTTTCCAGAGCGTCACTGCCGCGCTGATGGCCGGGTCTTTTGGCAGGCCGTGGTACAGCTCCGGTTTATCGTTGTGATGCAGTACGTACATGACGTGCGTGCCGCCGACGCCCTGCGGATCGTACAAACCGGCCTGTTCAAAGCCGCGCCCTTTCAGTTCGCTGACGCGTTCTGCCGCCAGATCCTGCATTTCCGTTTTGGTGCCAAAATGAATCGCGCCGGTCGGGCAGGTTTTCACGCAGGCAGGTTCCTGTCCGACGCTCACGCGGTCAATGCACAACGTGCATTTGTACGCGCGGTTATCCTGCGGGTTAATGCGCGGGATGTTGAACGGGCAGCCGGCGATGCAGTAACCGCAGCCGATGCAATGTTCCGACTGAAAATCGACGATGCCGTTGGCGTACTGAAGGATTGCGCCTTCCGCCGGGCAGGCTTTCAGGCAGCCCGGATCGGCGCAGTGCATACAGCCGTCTTTGCGGATCAGCCATTCCAGCTTGCCGTTTTCTTCCACTTCCGAGAAACGCATCACCGTCCAGGATTTCGCGCTGAGATCCATCGGGTTGTCGTAAACGCCAGTGTTCACGCCGACTTCATCGCGCAGGTCGTTCCATTCAGAACAGGCGACCTGACAGCCTTTGCAGCCGATGCAGGTGGTGACGTCGATAAGCTTCGCCACTTCCTGCTGATGATCGCGGGCACGCGGCGCTGGCGTGAACCCGTTGGTTGCGGACTTACGAAGTATGTCCTGAGATTGCATTGCCATAATTCGCCTCCGTTAAACCTTTTCCACGTTAACCAGGAACGCCTTGAACTCCGGCGTTTGCGAGTTAGCGTCGCCGACTGATGGCGTCAGCGTATTGGCTAAATAACCCTTACGCGTCGCACCTTCAAAGCCCCAGTGACACGGGATACCGATGGTATCGACATGTTTGCCGTCGATGGTCAGCGGGCGGATACGCTTGGTCACTACGGCTTTCGCCACGATGAAACCGCGCTTCGAAGACACCCTGACCTCATCGCCCTGTGCGATATTTTTCGAGGCCGCCAGACTTTCGCCGATCTCGATAAATTGCTCAGGCTGCGCGATGGCGTTCAGCAAGGCGTGCTTGGTCCAGTGGCGGAAAAGTTCGGTGATCGAATACGTGGTCGCGACGTACGGGAAGTCTTTGGCGGTACCCATATTCGGTAAATCGCTGGCAAAAATGCGGGCGACCGGATTGGAAATCACGTTTGGATGCAACGGGTTGGTGCCAATCGGCGATTCGATCGGTTCGTAATGCTCCGGGAACGGGCCATCGGCCATTTTGTCGGTCGCAAACAAACGCCCGACGCCTTCCTGTTGCATGATAAACGGCCCGACGCCGGTGCCCGGTGCAGCGTTGCTGTAATCCGGGACATCAAAACCGGTCCATTTCGCGCCATCCCAGCGGATGATTTCACGTTTTGGATCCCACGGCTGGCCCTGCGGGTCAACGGAGGCACGGTTATACAGAATGCGGCGATTCAGCGGCCAGCTCCATGCCCAGCCGGAGGTGCAGCCCAGACCGGACGGATCGGCGTTATCGCGACGCGCCATCTGGTTACCGGCTTCGGTCCAGCTACCGGCGTAAATCCAGCAGAAACTGGCGGTCGAGCCGTCATTTTTCAGGTGTGCAAAGGTGGAGATCTGCTGACCTTTTTTCGCCAGAATATTGCCCTGATCGTCGTGAATATCCGCCAGCGCTTTGCCGTTGGCTTCGCGGGCGATTTCTTCCGGCAGCGGGTCGAGCGGATCCTGATAATCCCACGCCATGTTCATCACCGGCAGCGGGTTCGCCCCGCCTTCTTTCTGGTACAGCTCGCGCAGTTTCATGAACAGACGCGCAATGATTTTGCCGTCGTGCAGCGCTTCACCCGGTGGCTCAGACGCCTGGAAGTGCCATTGCAGCCAGCGGCCGGAGTTCACGATTGAGCCATTTTCTTCCGCAAAACAGGAAGACGGCAGGCGGAACACTTCGGTCTGAATATCGGCGGTTTGCACGTCGTTCATCGCGCCGTGGTTCTGCCAGAAGTTCGAAGACTCGGTCACCAGCGGGTCGATCACCACCATGTATTTCAGTTTGGAGAGCGCGCGCGAAGATTTGTTTTTGTCCGGGAATGCCGCCAGCGGGTTGAAGCCCTGCACGATATAGCCGTTGAGTTTGCCCTGAGTCATCAGCTCGGCCTGTTGCAGCACGTCGTAGCTTTTGTCCCATTTCGGCAACCAGTCATAACCCCAGTCGTTGTCCGCTGTGGCGTGTTCACCCCAGAAACTTTTCATCATGCTGACGAAGAAGTTCGGCGTGTTTTTCCAGAAGTTAACCTGATTTTCGACCAGCGTTCCCGGCGTAATTTGCTTCAGGTAATCGGTGATAGTGGTTTGTTTCTCAGACGGCAGCGGCATGTAGCCCGGCAGATTGAGCGACAGTAAACCGAGATCGGTATAACCCTGAATATTCGAGTGCCCGCGCAGCGCATTGACGCCGCCGCCAGGCATACCGATATTGCCGAGCAGCAACTGAATCATCGCCGCACAGCGGATGATTTGCGCGCCGCCGGTGTGGTGCGTCCAGCCCAGCGCATACAGGATGGTGGAGGTTTTATCACGCGCGCAGGTTTCCGCCAGAATCGAGCTAATCAGCAGGAAATCTTCTTTCGACGTCCCGCAAAGGCGTTCGACCAGTTCCGGCGTATAGCGGGAAACGTGCTCTTTCAGCAGATTCCAGACACAGCGCGGGTCTTGTAACGTTTTGTCCTGTTTCGCTATGCCATTTTCATCAAGCTGATAATGCCAGCTGTCTTTGTTGTAGGCTTTTTTTGTCGCATCGAAACCGCTGAACAGACCGTCGTTGAAGGCATAATCTTCGCGCACCAGCAGGCTGGCGTTGGTGTATTCCCTGACGTATTCGGTCTGGATTTTATTATGCGTCATCAGGTAGTTGATCATGCCGAGCAGGAAGGCGGTGTCGGAACCGGCGCGGATAGGCGCGTAAATATCGGCTACAGCGGCACTGCGGTTAAAGCGTGGATCGACAACAATGACTTTGGCGTTATTTTTGGTTTTGGCTTCAATGACCCATTTGAATCCGACCGGATGGGCTTCTGCCGCGTTACCGCCCATAATCAAAATGACGTTGGCGTTTTTGATATCCACCCAGTTGTTGGTCATCGCGCCGCGACCGAAACTCGGCGCTAAGGCGGCAACGGTCGGCCCGTGGCAGAGGCGCGCCTGACAGTCGATGGCGACCATGCCCATCGCACGCGTGAATTTCTGATCCAGCAGGCCAGTTTCGTTACTCGCCGCAGACGAGCAAAGCATTCCGGTGGTCAGCCAGCGGTTGACCGTCACGTTGTTCTCATTTTTCTCAACGAAGTTGGCGTCGCGGTCATCCTTCATCAGGCGGGCAATACGGGAAATCGCCTCGTCCCAGGTGATGCGCTGCCATTTATCTGAGCCCGGCGCACGGTATTCCGGGTATCTCAGACGGCCTTCGCTGTGAATATAATCCAGCACACCGGCCCCTTTCGGGCACAGCGAGCCACGACTGACCGGGTGATCGGCGTCACCCTCAACGTGGAAGATATTCTCGGTGACATTTTTCGCACCGTCGCCCTGACTGTAAATCAGCATTCCGCAGCCGACTGAACAATAGGTGCAGTTGTTGCGGGTTTCACGCGAACGGAGCAGTTTGTATTGGCGGGTTTCCGCCAGCGCCAGCGTCGGGGCGAACCCTAATAACGCGGCGGTTGTACCGGCCATTCCGCCCGCACAGATTTTGAATAATTGTCTTCTGCTGACCTGCATGAAAGACTCCTTCCCATCATTTGTTAACACATTGCTTTTCAAATTGGCGCTTTCCCCGTCAGACGCGGAAGCGGTAAAATTAAGGTTCAGTACCCATATTTTTTGTACGGCTTATGTAGCCGGATTGTTTATAAGGTTATTGCCAATGGATGTCCATCAAGTAAACGAACTGGGCGAAAAAGATGACAAAAAAGTGACTCAGATCATCGGAGCACGCCAAAAAACGGTGATGCAGCGCGCACATCTGGACGCGCCGGAAGAGGACTGGATTGCTGAAGAAGTGCCCGTCGCGCTGGTCTACAACGGGATTTCGCATGTAGTGATGATGGCGTCGCCAAAAGACTTCGACGCCTTCGCGCTGGGCTTTTCGCTCTCGGAAGGGATTATCGAATCGGCCAGCGACATTTACGGAATGGACGTCTCGCAAAACTGTAACGGAATCGAAGTTAACATTGAGTTATCGAGCCGCCGCTTTGCCGGGCTGAAAGAACGCCGCCGCGCGATGGCGGGACGGACCGGTTGCGGCGTCTGTGGCATCGAGCAACTTGGCGATCTGTTTCGCCCGCTCGTGCCGCTGCCGTTTACCCAAACCTTCGATCTGGCGAATCTGGACGCCGCGCTGCATCAGCTGAAATCCGTTCAGACCATCGGCCAGCTGACCGGCTGCACGCACGCCGCCGCGTGGATCACGCCGGAAGGCACGCTGTCGGGTGGCTGCGAAGACGTCGGCCGCCACGTCGCGCTGGATAAAATGCTCGGCCTGCGCGCCCGACAAAACGGCTGGAACGCCGGTGCCGCGCTGGTTTCAAGCCGCGCCAGTTATGAAATGGTGCAGAAAGCCGCGATGTGCGGCGTTGAGATCTTATTCGCTGTCTCCGCCGCCACCACGCTTGCGGTAGACGTCGCAGAAAAATGTAACCTGACGCTGGTCGGTTTCAGCAAACCCGGCCGGGCAACGGTGTATACGCATCCTCAGCGGTTAAGGTAAACTCAGCGCAGAATTTGAACAGTTCCCCTCAACAATAATTATAAGGAAATCAAATGCGACAGCCGTACCGACTGGAAAGCATAACTCTCAGGGATGTAGGCGTATTTGAGAATACGCATTTTGATTTCCCACCGATTAAAAGCGCCGGGGCTGACGCGGAAAAGGCGGAGATTCATATCTTCACCGGCCCGAACGGCTGCGGTAAAAGTACGCTGCTGTATGCACTGGCGGCGGTGTTTGAATATACATTCAGAAGTGAACATTTACTTATCAGCCGATGTTCTAAGAATTCTTCAACAGTTGATTTCTCTTTTGCTTCACAGGCTAGCTCTATTTACTTAAAAAATTATATTTATACTAAAAATAAAGGGCTTGGAATTTCAGGACAAATGTTGGAGCCCTCCGAAAATGAGCAGTTAAAAAAATACCAACATTTTATGGTTACAATGAGTGGGACAACTGATTTTGCAGCTTTTGCCTATTCCGGCCAATCAAGTTCATCTGATAAGTTTGATGTCACTGCTATTGAAGAGATAACCGAGTCTCCATTTGAAAAAGCTCTATCTTTCAATACAACAGTACGCCCTAAAATTGTCGCCCAATGGATTGCACTTAATCGTTCCAATGCTGCTTTAGCTTTGCAAGATGGTGCACTTGAAGAAATTAAAAATTATGATCTGGCCCTTGAGCGCATCTCAAAGTTCATCAAGACCGTCTGTGATTTAGACGTTTCATTTCGTTTAGAAAGGAATCCGCGTTCTGTTTCTTTAATTATCAACGGTGAAATCGTTCCCTTCAACGTCCTGCCCGACGGCCTCAAATCCATCATCGGCTGGGTTGCTGATCTCGCGCTGCGACTTGAAGCTATTCCGTGGAAGGAAAGCCGGGATATCTTCTCGCAACCGATCATCTTATTCCTCGATGAAGTCGATATTCATCTGCACCCGAAATGGCAGCGTCGCATTCTTCCGGCGATTCAAAAATTACTGCCCAATGCGCAGGTTTTTGTTTCCACGCATTCGCCGTTTGTCGTGGGTTCAGTGGAAGATGCCTGGGTTTACCGGCTGCCAGATCCGCAGCGTCTGGTGTGCCGTGATCCGCATATTGCCGAGGTGATTACGCCGACGGAATCCGCAGGCGGGAAAAGTTATCAGGTGATTCTGGAAGAAGTGTTCGGCGTCGAAGAACAATTTGATGTTGAAACGGAAGAGCTATTAGAACAGCTCCGGCTTGCAAGAAATGGTTACTTAGCTGGCACGCAGGATGACAGTGAACTGAAGAAAACGGTTGAATTGCTGTTGGCCAAAAATAGCGAAGAATTGGAAGGTATTGTCCAGATGGAAATGAGACAAGTTGCAAGGCGCAAACCTAAAGGGAATTAACATGTTAAAAATTACCAGACCGGCTTGCCCGCCGCTTTTAGCGGATGGGCAGGCTAAATGGACAGATGATTTTCTGACTGCGCGTGCAGTCGATCCAAACGCAAAATTTCGCTGGCGATCCCAAAAAAGCTATCAGCAAATGCGTGAAACGCTTTTAGCCATGACGCTGAATCACTGTGCTTTTTGCGATGGAATCATCGGCATAGAAAGCCTGGAAACTGTTGAGCATTTTCAACCGAAAAAACATTTCCCGGCATTGGCTTATACATGGGGAAATTTATTCCCCTGCTGCAACCGATGTCAGGAACAGAAGGGCGAGAAGTACAATCCTGCGCTGCTAAAACCCGATGATGTTCTCTACGATTTTGAACACTTTTTTGTATGCAATGATGATGGTTCGATTGAGCCTTCTGCCGCTGCAACCGGACATGATCAGGAAAGGGCGCAAGTGACTATCGACCTTTACGGACTGAATCTGCCAGCACGCAAAAAACAACGCCGTACTCAGCAAAGGTTATATCGCAGCGGGCCACACGATCTGCCTCTGGATGATTTGCCTTACCGGTTTTATCTTGCTGGCTAAAGGATCAATGATTGAACCCTTTAAGCACTCAGTGCCTTTAGACAAATTAGGATTGTTTGCGGTTATCTGGTTCTAAGCCCCAAATAACAGGGGCTTACGCATGGCCTTACGAAGCGTCGGGCTTAGATAATCATTTTCAATATCATTTAATTAACTATAATGATCCGACTGATTACGCGGTGCTCACAAAGACGGTGCCGCCCTACACTATGGAGACGATGAACATGAGTTATTCACTGCCATCACTGCCTTACGCATACGACGCACTCGAACCGCATTTTGACAAAGAAACGATGGAAATCCATCACTCTAAACACCACCAGGCTTACGTTAACAACGCTAACGCCGCGCTGGAAAGCCTGCCAGAACTGGCTGCGCTGTCTGTTGAAGAGCTGATTGCTGACCTGGACAAAGTCCCTGCGGACAAGAAAGTTGCACTGCGTAACAATGCAGGTGGCCACGCTAACCACAGCCTGTTCTGGAAAGGCCTGAAAACTGGCACCACCTTACAGGGCGAACTGAAATCTGCGATCGAACGCGATTTCGGCAGCGTTGACGCTTTCAAAGAAGCTTTTGAGAAAGCAGCTGCCACCCGTTTCGGTTCTGGCTGGGCATGGCTGGTTCTGAAAGACGGCAAACTGGCGGTTGTTTCTACCGCTAACCAGGACAGCCCGCTGATGGGCGAAGCAGTTTCAGGCGTTTCCGGTTACCCGCTGCTGGGTCTGGACGTTTGGGAACACGCTTACTACCTGAAATATCAGAACAAACGCCCTGATTACATCAAAGCCTTCTGGGCTGTTGTAAACTGGGACGAAGCAGCAAAACGTCTGGCTGAAGCGAAATAATTTCGCTCTGCTGCCCTAAACGGGCATGATGTTTTCGCAAGAGGCAGGTCTGTGACCTGCCTTTTTTATGTCTCGCTTTTTATGCTAAAAACGTAAGCCTGATCACTGTATTTCAGCGAATTATCCCCCGTCCTTCCGTTATTTTTAGACCGCCCTCGCATTAATCAAAAATACACCGCAGAACCTATAAAGTTTGCCGAAATGGCGACCGATAGAACTTTCACAAAGGCGTCACAAAATCGCTAACTTTTCGCAAGGATGTTTGACGGAGAAATACTATGGGCAATGGATCGGGTCTTTCGCAGTGGATGAATAATCTCAAAGTCGGTACAAAACTGGGGCTCGGCTTCGGATTGGTTCTTTTGATCGCAGCAGTGATCACCGCCGCCGGAATGATTAAGTTTAACGATATTAGCCAGCGCGCTGAGAAAGTTGATTTCAGTAATCAGATGAATGCGTTGCTCAATGATGCCCGCCTGAGCCGCACGCTGTATCAGCTCAATTACGACCCTGCCTATCTCAAGCAAAATCAGGACAAAATCAACGCGCTGTCGCAGCTTATTGCACAGTCGAAAGACAAGCTGGAATGGGATGCGACCAGCCAGGCCGATCTCAACCAGGTGCCGGTGAAAATCCGTGAATACCAGGTGGCGCAGGACGCTTTCAAACAGGCTGTCGACAGAAAAGATGCCGTGCGCGCCAGCTGGAATCTTTCTGAAACCGAAGCCGTCGTGAAACGTCTGCAGGACCAACTGCGCGTAGAAGATGCCGATCCGTCGATTCGTCTTTCTCTGGCGGAAGTGATTCAGAAACTGATCAGCGTGCGTTATTACGTGCGCGGCCTGCTGCTCAACATCAACAAAGAGTCTGAAGCGACATTGTTGCAGGCCATCGACGATACCCAGGCCAATGCCAAAAAACTTAACGCACTGTTGCTGCCCAATCAGCAGGCAACGCTGGCCCCGCTGATGACCGCGCTGGCGACGTACAAAAGCCACGTTGTGGCGTACATGCCAGCCTATGAAGATGAGCAGAAAAACTCGCAACTTCTGTCCGTGAAAGCCGCCGAGATGAACGCGCTGGTATCGAAAATCTTCAAAAACGAACTGGATAACACGCATAACGATATCAGCAATGCGCAGATGATCATGATGGTGATTACGCTGATTGTGATGCTGGCCGGTATCCTGATTGCGTGGCGAATTACCCGCCAGATTGCACAGCCAATCCGCGATACGCTGAAAACCGCCGAAGCCATTGCGCAGGGTGATCTGACCGCCGCACGCACCACAACGCGCCGCGACGAACTGGGCATGCTGATGAACGCCGTTGCCGGGATGAGTCAGAATCTGAGTACGATGATTTATGAAATCCGCTCCGGCGTTTCGCAGGTTTCCCACGCGGCAGCCGAAATCGCCGCCGGGAATACCGATTTGTCCTCACGCACCGAGCAGCAGGCCGCCGCGGTTGAAGAAACCGCTGCCAGCATGGAAGAACTGAGCGCCACGGTGAAACAGAACGCCGATAACGCCCATCACGCCAGCAAACTGGCGAGTGAAGCATCCGGCACGGCCACATTGGGCGGCAAACAGGTCGGCGAAGTGGTCGATACCATGCAGCAGATTTCAGGCAGTTCAAAACGTATCGCAGAAATCACCTCCGTCATCAACGGCATTGCGTTCCAGACCAATATTCTGGCGCTGAACGCCGCCGTAGAAGCCGCACGCGCCGGTGAACAGGGCCGCGGGTTCTCCGTGGTTGCGTCTGAAGTCCGCACACTGGCACAGCGCAGCGCACAGGCGGCAAAAGAGATCGAGGGGCTGATTGCCGAATCGGTCGAGCGGGTGAATACCGGTGCGAAGCTGGTAGAAAACACCGGGCGCACGATGCAGGACATCGTGAAATCCGTGTCGCACGTCCGCGATATTATGGGCGAAATTGCGTCGGCGTCTGACGAACAAAGCCGTGGGATCAGCCAGATTTCGCAGGCGATTGTTGAAATGGACAGCACCACTCAGCAGAACGCCGCGCTGGTTGAGCAGTCTTCGGCGGCGGCGGATTCTCTGGAAGATCAGGCCGCAACGCTGACACAGGCGGTATCGGTATTCCGTCTGGCCGATAACGGCAACATGCTGAAAGCGCCCGCGTCCAATGCGCTGCGCCGCCCGGTTCTGCCTCCAGCGCAGGGCAAAACCAATCAGGATAACTGGGAAACCTTCTGATTTTCCCCGCATCACCCTGCGTGATTTTCACGCGGGGTGATTCCTGATACTCCGAACCGGCAATGCAGGTTATGCTGAGGTCAACGACTGATTCCTCGCGGAGACCTTATGCATTATCCCGACGTCTATATCGGCAATATCGAAAGCTACCCGGATTATTCGCCCAGCGCGATTGCTAAACGACAGATCGACGGCGCGGTGGTTCTGACGTCTGCCGGGCTCGAAGGCGATCAGCAGGCAGAAAAGAGTTATCACGGAGGCGCAGACCGCGCGTTGTGCCACTTTCCCCGCGAACACTACGCCTGGCTGCGTCAGCAGTTCCCCGAAGAAGAAGACCGTTTCCATCCTCCCGCCTTTGGCGAGAATCTTTCTACGCTCGGCATGACCGAAGATAACGTGTTTATCGGCGATATTTTCCGCTGGGGCGACGCGCTGATTCAGGTCACACAGCCGCGCGCGCCCTGCTACAAGCTCAATCATTTTCTGGGATGCAAAAATCTGTCACCGTTGTTGCAACAAAGCGGACGCTGCGGCTGGCTTTATCGCGTGATCGGCACCGGAAATGTCAGCGGTGACCGCCCGCTGGAGTTGCTGACGCGCAACAGCGAAGTGTCCGTCGCGGAAGCGATTTCGATTGCCTTTAACATGCCGTTTGATGAGGAACAGTATCGCCGTCTGATGTCGGCGGCCGGGCTTTCTGCCAGCTGGAGCAAAACGATGCAAACGCGTTTGGTTCAGCGCAAGATCGAGGATTTTGGACGGAGATTGTACGGTTCGGAAGGGAAGTCGTTTTAGCTCCCCCTTCGCAGGGGGAGCAGCAGGGCCGACTCGTCTGCCCTGGAGCTAAAATCAGAATTTTTTTATGGCAAAACCGGTCACAACTTTCAGGCCCATTTCGCGGCCCAGTGCGGTCATCGGGTGAACCACCACGATACCGCGTACGGTTTTCTTCAGCGTGCCCATATCAGCCTGTTCTTTCTTGGTGATTTCACGGCTGAACAGTTTTTCCAGTTTCTGCGCTTCGGTGCTAAGTTTTTTTACCCGCACATCTTTCAGACGCGCGATTTCTGCCGCCAGTTTTTCTTTCTCTTCTTCGTGCTTGGCGATCAGCTCAGCATTACCTGCCTGAATAACGGTCGCATCTTTGTGGTTCAGGGCATCCAGCATGTCGCTGAGGCGCTTAATCTCGGTTTTTTCGATTTCTTTCATGGTGTCAGTTCCGTTCATGCCGCAACGGGCACGACTGTAAAAAAGGATAATAACCATCAGTGTATCAGGAAGTGCGTGACTCTTCAGCTTACTCCTGCGCCGCCAGCCCCGGTGGCAGACCGCACATCTCACATGCCCGCTCGCCAATGCGGATCATCGCCGAAATATAGCGTGTGTCGAACACATAACAGCAGGATAAACGCAGGCCGTTACTGTAACGCCCGCTCGGGGAATACAACTGGCCGGGCGTCATGCAGATTTTATCTTTCAGCAGCTGATGGAAGAGTTTGACGCAATCCACTTCCGCCGGAAAATCGACCCAGATGACGAAACCGCCCGCCGGTTGTGTCGCCCTTGTTCCTTGCGGAAAATGCTGAGCGATCAGCGCGCGCGCCTGCTCAACGTGCGCGGCATAACGGCGTCGCAACGTCCGCAGATGATGATCGTAGCCGCCGGATTCCAGAAACAGCGTCAGCGTCTGTGAAAGCAGGGCCGATTCCGCCATCGAGGAAACCGCTTTCAGCTTGTGCAGGCGATCAGCAAAGCGGCCACCTTCCACCCAGCCGATACGAAAATCCGGCGCCAGTGTTTTGGTGAAACTGGTGCAAAACAGGATCCAGCCATCGGTATCAAACGATTTCACCGCCGGAGAGAGCGTCGCACCGAACTGGATCTCCGCATAAAGACCATCTTCAATCAGCGGCACCTGATGAACGTTCATCAACCGTGCCAGCCGTTTTTTGGCGTCCAGCGGCATGGTAAAACCCAGCGGATTTTGCGCCGTCGGCATCGCGATAACCGCATTCAGACGCTTCTCGCTGAGCAGCATTTCCAGCACATCCAGCGATAAACCGGTTTGCGGATCGGTCGGGATTTCCACCGCTTTCAGCCCGAGGCTCGCCAGCATCGGCAGCAGATAAAAATAGGTCGGCGTTTCCAGCCCGACGCTGTCGCCCGGTTTGGTGGTCACGCGCAACGCCAGCTGCAACGCTTCCATGCAACCGTGCGTAATCGTGATATCGGTCGGCTCTAAAATCATGCCCAGCGCCAGCGCACGGCGGGCGATTTGCTGGCGCAGCGCGGGATGCCCCGGCGGTAAAGCATATTTCCCGATCAGATCCGGCTGACGGCGCAACAGGGATGACATAATGCGCCCGAGTTTTCCGCTCGGATAAAAGTCATTGGACTGCGGACAGGCCAGCGACAAATTGGTGTACGCCGGGTCGGTTTGCGAGGCAAAAACAGTGTCGATCAGATCCAGCACTTCGTCTGCCGGTTCGGCGGCTGGCGTCTGAGGTTGTTCATGCGGCGGCTGATGTTCCAGCGCGGGCAATGCGGCACGCACGAAAAAACCGGATTGCGGGCGGGCCTCAATAAAACCGCGATCTTCCAGCCGACGGTACGCCGCGACTACCGTGTTAATGCTGACCGACCAGGTTTGCGCACTGCGCCGCACCGAGGGCAAACGGCTGCCCGGTGCCAGCGTGCCGCGGCGGATCGCGTCGGCCAGTTGTTCCGCCAGCTGGTTGTAACGGGTGTCGGGCAGTTCCGCAATATCGGTCATGGTGTCAGTTCCGTGAAATTGAAAGGGTACAGTTTTTCGTATCTTAAACTGTAACCCTAACAATAGCGTATTTCTGGTTCTGTTACCTTTCCCCTGCACTGATTATTCTGGTTGTCTGGAATACAGGGGAAAAATAAAAATGATAGATACCGCTTTTGTCAGTTACGTCACCGTGATGTCCATTACGCCGGGCCCGAACAATCTGTTGCTGGCAGCATCCGGAGTGAATTTCGGGTTACGCCGCAGCGTGCCGATGATGCTGGGGATCACGCTGGGCTGTGTGGTGCAGTGCGCGCTGATGACGTCCATGCTGGCGATTTTACTGAGCTGGATGAACGTCGTGCGCCTGCCGATGGCCGTGGTGGGGTGTACTTATCTGTTCTGGCTGTCGTGGAAAATCTACCGTTCCGGCACGCCGAAAGAAGGCGAAAAGCAGCAACCGATGAACATGGTCGGCGGCGCACTTTTTCAGGCGATTAACCCGAAAGCCTGGCTGATGGCGACTAACGTGGCGATCCTGTTTACGCCGCCGGACGGCAATATGCTGCATCACACGCTGCTGATTTGCGTTGGCTTCGCGCTGATCAACCTGCCGTGCATTCTGGTCTGGGTGGTGATGGGTGACCGGTTACGTCAGGCATTGCGTGTGGAATGGAAACTGAAACTGTTCAATACGATTATGGGTGGCATGATGGCGTTAACCGCGCTGTGGCTGCTGGTCGGCGAAGTGCGTCACGCGCTTAACTAAAGCGAATCCCCAAAATAGTTCGGGTTGCAGAAAGGCGGCAAGTGATGGAATCCCGATGAGCTTACTCAAGTAAGTGATTCGGGTGACTGAACGCAGCCAACGCATCTGCGGCTCGAAGTATGACGGGGATTTATTTTTTGACCGGAGAAAGACGTGAAGGCTGCTGATTGCTGATATGCGCGATCAGGCCGGTAATGGAAAGTACCATCGTGGAGCGGACGATCTGCTGGTAACGCTGACGTTGCATAGCAATCAGCGATTCGTCGGCTTCACCCGGTTTGAGGAACGTCGGCACGGGCGGCAGCTCCGTCACGCAATGTAATTCCCCGAACGGGCCGAGAATTTCATCGTCAGTAAAACGGTATTCTTCGCCGTCGTAATTCAACTCTTCACGCAGTGCCATCAGTAATTCTGCATCTTCGTACTCATGACGGCTGATCACGCCCAACGCATAAATCAGTTTCAGGCGCACGGAAAGATCGCCAAGCGGACCGGTGCCGGTCAGCAACGGTTCAACAGCGTACTTCACGGCATAATCGTCTTTGCGGAAAACCTGCACGACCAGAATATCCAGCGCTTCGGCCAGTAATTCCACAGCGGTCATCAAAAAGCTGCGTACGGTTTTACCCGCATTAAGCTTTTCCAGTACACGGTTTTCAAACGCCTGAGCTTTTTCCATAGGGCTTACTTGCAGTAAAGAACCGGTGCTAATAGCGCCCCTGTCGTCATCCATGATGCGCGCATGAAGGGCAGGATGATCCTGCCCGACAGGGCTTTCTTTGCCTGGTGTTGGCGAAATCAAAACGAACGCAGTATTAATGCATAGATTCGTAGATTTTTACAGCCTGGGCAACCACTTCGCCCTCTTCCGGCAGGCCTGAAATCTGGGCAAGCGCGGCTTTTGGCCCGACTTTTTCCAGTAATTCGACCAGCTCTTTGGCTTGCGGATCCTGTTCGCTGCGGTAGTGCATCGCAGCCGCAATCCCTCTCACCAGATTCTCATGAGGAAGGCGATATTCCTGAGTGCCCAGCAGAGGTTTGATCAGACGATCGCCCGCGCTCAGTTTACGCAGTGGCTGACGGCCGACGCGTTCAACATCGTCGTGCAGATACGGGTTTTCGAAACGGGACAGAATTTTTTCGATGTACGCCGCGTGTTTTTCCGGGTCAAAACCGTAACGGCGGATCAGCACTTCGCCACTCTCTACCATCGCGCCGCGAACCACCAGACGCACTTTCTCGTCGAGAATAGCATCACGAATTGTCGCGTGGCCCGCCTGCTGACCGAGATACGCAGTGATCGCGTGGCCGGTGTTCAGGGTAAAGAGTTTACGTTCCACGAACGCCATCAGGTTATCGGTCAGCTCCATCCCGGCGATTTCCGGCAGAGGGCCTTTGAACTGCGTTTTATCCACAATCCACTCGCTGAAGGTTTCAACGGTGACTTCCAGCGGATCGGTCGACCCGGCGGCAGCCGGTGGCACGATGCGGTCTACGGCGGAATCGACAAAGCCGATATGCGCTTCAACCCAGGCTTTTTCATCTTCCGGCAGCGCGTTGAATACGTGCTGTTTGAACTGGCTGGTGCCGCGCACCATGTTTTCACAGGCGATAATATTCAGCGGCTTTTCGTTGCCCTGCTGGTGACGCAGCACCAGACCTTTCGCCACGTTTGGCGCGATTTTTTCGAGCACGGTCGGGCCAACGGCGGTGGTCACTAAATCGACTTCGGCAATCAGGTTGATGGCATCCTGACCGGCGCTGTTGACGGCATTCACATTGCTGACAGGCTCAACGGTGGCCTGTTCACCGACAACGTGCACGTTATAGCCTTTACGGCTGTTCAGTGCATCCAGTAAAGCAGGGCTGACATCGGCAAATGTCAGTTCAGCCCCGGCATCAGCAAGTAATTTACCGATAAAACCGCGACCAATGTTACCTGCGCCAAAATGTAATGCTTTCATAATATTTCCTTCAAATCGGGGGCCATACTTTCTGGTAAAAAGCTTTAGGTAAAGCTGGGAGCCGCCCGGCTCCGAATCAACAAGCGGGTCTCGATATCAAGACCCGCTTAGTGACGCTCTACTGATTAACCGCGAAGAATCGTCAGAACTTCTTCAACGCTGGTGGTGTTCGCCAGACGTTCGATCACACCGTCTTCGTCAAGTGCCGTCGTCAGCTTGGTGATCACGTTGATGTGTTCGTTATTACGTGCGGCGATACCCACTACCAGACGCGCTGAATCATCTTCGTCTTCACCCCAGCGGATGCCCGCCGGATACTGGCAGAACACGATACCGGTTTTCAGTACGCGATCTTTCGCTTCGATTGTACCGTGTGGCACCGCGATTGACTCGCCCAGATACGTGGACGTCAGTTGCTCACGCGCCAGCATCGCTTCGACATATTCTGCCTGAACGTAACCGCCTTTCACCAGTTGTTGACCCGCAAAACGAATGGCGTCTTCTTTCGTTGCCGCCTGCAGGCCCAGGAAGATATTGCTTTCGCTGATGCGGAACAGGTTTTCGTTTTCACTGTCGGACACAATGCTGTCGCCCAACGTGGTGGTCACCTTCTCTCTGTACTGGCTGGTTTTGTTCACTTCAACCAGACGTGCTGTCAGGTCAATGTACAGGCCGCTGTCGAGGAAGTTGGTCAGCGAGATGTGCTGTGCATGTGGCACCTGGCGCATCGCACGTTCAGTCAGGTCACGGTGTGTGATGACCAGGTCAACGTCGTCCGGCAGATTGTTGATTGCACTGTTGGTGACGCTGATATTGGTCAGCCCTGCATCCTGCACTTTTTTGCGCAGAACACCGGCACCCATTGCGCTGGAACCCATACCGGCATCACAGGCAACGATGATTTTACGTACGGTAGACAGGTCGCCAGCAACGCCAGTCGCGCCTGGTTTGCCACCTTTGGATTCGGCTTTCATGTCCTGAACGCGACGGGTTGCGTCTTCCAGATCATCACCTTCTTTCGCTTTCGTGGTTTTCAGCAAGAAGGAAGAGACCACGAAGGAGACGGCAAACGCAGCCACGATAGCGGCGATGTTAGCGAAGTAAGCCCCTTTTGGCGTCATCGCCAGCACGGCCAGGATGGAACCCGGAGAAGCCGGAGAAACCAGACCGCCGTTCAGCATAGTCAGGGTGAACACGCCAGTCATACCGCCCAGAATTACGGCCAGCAGCAGACGTGGGTTCATCAGAACGTATGGGAAATAAATTTCGTGGATACCACCCAGGAAGTGGATGATTGCCGCGCCGCCAGCAGATTGCTTAGCACTGCCACGACCGAAGAACATGTACGCCATCAGGACGCCCATACCCGGACCTGGGTTCGCTTCGATCAGGAAGAAGATAGATTTACCGGTTTCCGTCGCCTGCTGGATACCCAGTGGAGAGAAGATACCGTGGTTGATGGCGTTGTTGAGGAACAGGATTTTCGCCGGTTCAACAAAGATAGAGGCCAGCGGCAACAGGTTATGAATAACCATGATGTGCACGCCTGCAGCCAGCACTTTAGACAGCGCTTCTACCAGCGGACCGATAGCCAGGAAGGCGAGGATCGCCAGCAGCATACCGATAATCCCGGCGGAGAAGTTGTTAACCAACATCTCGAAGCCGCTTTTGATTTTACCGTCAACCCAGCGGTCGAAACGCTTGATTGCCCAGCCACCCAGCGGGCCGCCAATCATTGCACCGAGGAACATTGGCATATCCGCACCGACGATCACACCCATTACGGTGATTGCGCCGACCACACCACCGCGATCACCACCGACCAGACGACCACCGGTGAAACCGATGAGCAATGGCAGGAGATAAGTGATCATCGGGCCAACCAGCTTCGCTAATGTCTCATTAGGGATCCAGCCGGTAGGAATGAACAGAGCAGTAATGATACCCCAGGCGATAAACGCGCCGATGTTGGGCATTACCATGTTACTCAGGAAGCGACCAAAGTTTTGAACTTTGATCTTAACGTCTGGTGAAAACATAAAACGCACCCCTATTGATACGCGCTGACAATAGAGCGCGTGATATCAGTTAATTATCGGTGACGGTTATTTCGGTTTTTCTGCCACTGCTTTAAAAATCCGTCCGTCGAATTGCTGTCTGCGAGGCGGACTCTACCACGTGATTATAGGCCTCGCGTAGCCACCCACCAGCCCGTGACGGAGATCACACGTATACGACCACTACCCCCTGCCTTTTGGTGATCATGATCACAAAACACCCCTGTAATCCGGCTACACCGGCGATATTTTGAGCTTGATACGCATAAAAACGTGACGAAAGTCACTTTTTATTAACGAGTCTTTATCATAAAAACGTGATATTCATCACAAAGAATTTTCCGGCGACCTTGCTTATTTCGCTTAAAAACCGTTCAGACGTGTCAGATGAATGTGGAATTGAGTTTACGGGGGAGAGTTTGAAAGAAAATTACAGCATGGGGGGGGGGTTGAGACTACAGGATTTGCAGCCTCATGGACGGCTTCTCAAATTCGCTAAGAAGTGATTTCTTCACCAATTTTTGTGGTCACATTTTGGACGACTTTAAGCTCGAAATCCGTATAGCTGTCCATTTGCTGGGAATCAACATGATGTGAGCTATCAACGTCATAAGTAATCACTTTTCCATTGGCATCTTTACGATCCCGGCTATAGCCGAAAAACTTGCTATAGCGTCTCGGCGCCGTCCCTTCAAAGATATCAAAAATGACTTTATTACTTTTGTCCTGAGCATCTGAACCCGTGATGGAATCACCGTGCAGATCTTCAGCCAAACTCTTCGCGTAGGGTTCAATATAAACAACCCGTTTTATCCCGGCAGCAACGATGTGCCGCGCGCAATTATGGCAAGGATAAGTCGTGCAATATAAAATCTTACCCAGCGTATATCCTCTTGAGGATCTTGATACCGAAGTAATAGCATCCATTTCTGCATGAATTGCTCTTGAGTATTCAATTAACGATTTCAACTTAGTGGTTTTCATTATCTCTTCAGCAAGCTTTTTTTCATTTCCGACGTTAAAATCTTCTAATACTTTTTCAATTTCACGCTTAACAAGTTTTTTATGCTGGTCATTGTGACAACCTCCGTTAGCATAACAACGTTTATCAGCGCTGCCACTTTCACAGGAATAAAGCCCACCGCCAGCCACAGGCACGTCATTACATCCTGTAGCTAAGAGATTGTGGTTTTCATCCATAATTGCGGCACCAACCTGTCGCGAGAGACAGGCAGAACGTAATGAGGCCGAGTTAGCATTAAACATACCGGTTTCATCACGCGTCGGCGTCAGATTATTGGCACCGTGGACAAGATCGACAAACCGGATAACGGACTGATCGAGCCAAAGGTCGTTGGTATTATGAATAAAATAATCTGAAGAATGCAGTGTATCCTCTACCTGCTGACCATATTTGTACGCAGAACGCCGGTCACGGTTAATCACCTCATTAATTTCATTATCATTCAAAGAGTCTTTCTTTAAGTTATTACGTCTTTCTTTTAGCGACCTGATTAATCCGATGAGGTAGAAGTTATTTCGATAAACTTCACGTAATAATTCGATTTCAGCAGGATGCTTTAACTGATCGATGATATAAGCAACTTTATTGGTCGTCTTACCCGACGTCCCTTCGATCCGCCCTTGTTCTAATAACTTGTCGCGCAGGTACCTGATATTCCTGATCGCCATTTGAGCAGCTATCATTGAACCATACTTATCCCTGAGCGCATCGCCTAAATCTTGTAGCTGTATAAAATGCCCGGAACCGTCCAGAGCTTTAAGCGATTGGGCCCGCTCTGCACCCTGAGTTCCAATCATTAAATCGCTGATACGGATATGCTCAACGTGATAATGGCAACTTTTCAAACGTGCGATTAACTTGTCTTTTAAAGTTCGGATCCCGGAACCACTTGCTCCGCATAACCCAAGAATAAGCTCCTGAGAACGTCTTGATAAAATAGAATCGATACTGTCATCTTCGGCAGAACGTTTTGAGCCTGCAATAGGGACAATTTTATTTGCTGAAACAGCCATAGAAACTCCAATGACTGGACAGGCAGGGCGGGATTACCAGTCGAGTTTAGCGGCAGCTTCCTGCACTCGTGCTTTAGCTCTCTCATACGCAGCAAACTCTTGCCGAGCAGACAGCTCAATAACCTGAGGCGAACCCGACGTTTCTGATACTCCCGGTTCTTTATCCTGCTTACTTTTTTTCAGCGCAGCATACTCAGCAAATTGAACAATCATTAGCTATCCATGTAGTCGGTAAAAGATTGGGGAACTCTGATGCCAGATCCAACGAATCAGAGGTTGCTTCACAGGGATAAATATCCATGAAGAAGGCAAGGTTACCACGGCGAAAACAATGAAACGGGTAAAAATTTACCCCTTTCAGACATTACATCCAATATTGAGAAGTGCTTTCCAAACCGGGGGAAAAGAGCATCCGGCAGCACAGGCTGCCGGATTGAGATTGATGAGAAATTACTTCCCGCCTTGCGCCTTAACAATCGCGCCCTGCAGTTCTTCGGCGGAAACAGCGCCCGGAAGCACGGTGGTGTTTTCTGCCGTTGCGCCGCTGGTTGGCATCACGACAAAACCAGGTGTACCGCTGAAGCCCAGCGTGCGGGCCAGTTCGTCGTTGGAGGCAATAGCTTCATGCGTGGCTTTACGCTGTGCATCAGTCGGCGGGGTGGCTTTGGCCGCTTTCACCGCACCGGCGATATCGGCATCGGTCAGTTTACCCTCGTCATGGCCGGTACGATAAATGCTGTTGTGGTAGTCGAAGTACGCCTGCGCGCCCTTCTCTTTCCAGATCGCCATACCGGTTTCTGCCGCCGTGATGGACGCTTTCCAGCGGTCACCGAAGATTGGCCATTCTTTGAAGACGAAACGAACGTTCGGATTCGCTTTCACCGTCTGTTCAACCACCGGTGCCATGCGGCTGCAATACAGACACTGATAATCGAAGAATTCCACGAAAGCTACTTTGGCATCTTTCGGGCCGTAGCTTGGCGTGGCAGGATCTTCAACCAGTGCTTTTGAATTGGCCAGAACGGCGCTCAGGGTTTCCTGTTGCTGCTGATCGGCCTGCTTCGCCTGAAGTTTCTGGCTGACCTGCACCAGAATTTCAGGATGCTGAAGCATGTAATCAGCTGCAATTTTACCAATGGCTTCCTGTTGCGCCGGGGTGAAATCTGCCGTTGCGCTGTCGGCGGCGTTGGCCAGCGCAGGTGCCAGCACCAGAGAAGCCAACAGAGTCATCGTCTGACGTTTCATCAAAAATCCTTAAAGTAAAATACGGGAGGGGTAATCGGACAGTTGCCTTCAAAAGTAGAGGAATTCAGCAGAGTTTGCAGGTTAAAAATTGTCATTTTTTATAAATATAACGCCATTGATACCTGTATTTTCCCAACAAAAAAGCCACGTACGAGATGACGTGGCTTTTACGAAAATTCCAGTTTCGCTTAGTTGCTGAAATCGCCCTGCGCGACTTTCTGCGCCTGGAGCAATGTCTGCTGTTTACCCACCAGATTCGACATCATGGTGTTGTACTGCGTCGCCTGTTGCTGCGTCGGGAACTGCACGCCGCCGTTAGCGAATGCCACCTGAGGGCCCTGCTGTTGCAGGAAATCACCCACGGAGACGATATCCTGCGTGAAGCTTTGCAGCGCTGGCACCAGCGGGGTCAGCACGTTTGCAGGCTGAGTCACCACGGTGTTGTAGACCTGACCGTAAACGGCTTTCAGATCGTCTGGTTGCTTGAGAGCAGCCATCGCGGTATCGGCTTTGGTTTTCGAATCGCGCAACTGGGCATTCATCATACTCAGCGTGCTGGCGGCCTGTTGCAGCGCGCTACGCTGGGTCATGTAATCCTGCGGCGTGCGCACCTGACCAATCGCGTTAACCACCGGCACAAAGCTGCCTTCAACGGCACCTTTCATCTGACGCGAGAATGACAGGATGATGCCGTAGTCATTCGCATAATTACCAAACCGTTGTTTCTGATCTTCACTCAGCGATGGCAGGTTTTGCCCGCTGCGCATCACGGTATTTTGCAAATAATCGATAAAGGCTTTGCGTTGTTCCGGTTCTTTATCGCCGCATGCAGTGAGCTGAAACACTACCAGCAGTGCGATAAACGGCGCCAGCCAGCGAGAAAATACACCGCTTCTGATCCCTACAGCCATGAGTCCTGACTCCTGATTTCAATGTTCTTTGCCGGCGAATTCCGTGCCGATGCTGTGCGTCCATGCGGGGTATAGGATAGAACATCTGGGGGGGATGTGATACTTAAGGCTGCGCCTTAAAATCCCTTTTTTTGCGCATAGCCGCGCGACTTGTGTGCTTTGGCGGTGTACAGACGCTTTTTAAAATCTGATCGAGAAAATTTCGGTTTCTCAAAAATTGCGATCACTTAACTTAGTTCGCCGAAACCGCCCAAAAGAGGCCAGGACGGGCCTCTCTTGGATCTCTCCCGTCTTTTTACTGCGCGCTACCGCTCGCTGGCTATATTTCAGAAGCCACCGCTATTGCCGCGAAAACTTGCCGCTGCGCGGTTCCTTCGTATCGGTATTCGAGCCTTGCGGTCTCGAAACTCTCACTCAGCAAGTATTCTGAAAGCGGCTGGAGGATTTTTTAAAATCAAAGGCAAGCCTGAAAATCAGCCAGTAAGGTTGTGCTTTAAAAAGCCAGTGGCCGCTTTCAAAACGACGTCGAGTGAGTGGTGAGAAACAGCGAGAATCTTTTTTCGAGCAGGTTCGAATCCGAGGCGAGAGAACCGCGCAGCGGCGGAGTTTGCGGCAATAAGAGGAATGTCTGAAACATAGCCAGCGAGCGGTAGCGCGCAGTGAAAGAGCGTGGAGTCCAGAGGCCCGCGCGATTGCGGGTCTCTGGGCCAGTGTGGGCGGCGAGCCCACGGCTTTGACTTTAGAAAAGTTGCTTACTTACTGAAGTAAAGAAATATCCGCCACTTGTAAGAACAACTCCCTCAGCTTGGACAGTAACGTCAACCGGTTGATTCGAATCGCTTCGTTCTCATCCATCACCATCACGGTGTCAAAGAACGTATCCACGGTTTCACGCAGGGCAGCCAGTTCGACCAGCGCTTCTTTGTACTGACCGGCAGCAAACAGCGGCTCCAGTTTGTCACGCAGAACGACCAGATGCGTAGCCAGTTTCAGCTCAGCAGGTTCTTTCAGCACGGAGGCGTGAACGTGATCCAGCAGAACGTCGGTGGATTTCGCCAGGATGTTGGAAACGCGTTTGTTGGCCGCAGCCAGCGTTGCCGCTTCATCCAGCGTACGGAAGTAGCTCACCGCTTTCACACGGGCGTCGAAATCAGCCGGTTTGGTTGGACGACGTGCCAGCACGGCCTGAATGGTATCGACCGCGTGACCTTCTTCCTGATACCACGCGCGGAAACGACCGAGCATGAAATCAACCACCTCATCGACAACCTTGGCGTTAGTCAGCTTGTCGCCGTACAGACGCACCGCTTCTTCCGTCAGGGTTTGCAGATCAAGAGACAGGTTTTTCTCAACGATGATACGCAGCACGCCCAGCGCCGCACGGCGCAGTGCGAACGGGTCTTTATCGCCTTTCGGATGTTGACCGATGCCGAAGATACCGGCCAGCGTGTCCATCTTGTCAGCGATTGCCAGCGCACAAGCCACCAGCGATGCCGGTAATTCGTCGCCCGCAAAGCGTGGCTGATACTGTTCGTTCAGCGCAACCGCGACTTCTTCCTGCTCGCCGTCGTGACGCGCATAGTGCATGCCCATCACGCCCTGCGTGTCGGTGAATTCGAAGACCATGTTGGTCATCAGATCACATTTGGACAGCAGACCCGCGCGTTTTGCGTTCTCGACGTTGGCACCGATTTTCCCGGCGATCCAGCCAGAAAGCGCCTGAATGCGGTCTGTTTTGTCACGCAGCGTACCCAGCTGTTTCTGGAACAACACAGTTTCCAGACGCGGCAGGTTATCTTCGAGACGTTTTTTACGGTCAGTGTTGAAGAAGAATTCCGCATCGGCCAGACGCGGGCGAACCACTTTCTCGTTACCGGAAATGATTTGCTGCGGATCTTTCGACTCGATGTTGGCCACGAAGATGAAGTTCGGCAGAAGTTTGCCCGCGGCGTCGTACACCGGGAAATACTTCTGGTCGCCTTTCATGGTGTAAACCAGCGCTTCTGCCGGAACAGCCAGGAATTTCTCTTCGAATTTAGCGGTCAGAACAACCGGCCATTCCACCAGAGAGGCCACTTCTTCCAGCAGGCTTTCGCTCAGATCGGCAATACCGCCAATCTCTTTCGCCGCTTTCTCAGCATCCCGTTTGATGATGGCTTTACGCTGCTCGTAATCCGCAATGACTTTGCCGCGTTCCAGCAGAATTTGCGGGTACTGATCGGCGTTGTCGAGTGTGAATTCCGGCTCGCCCATGAAACGGTGGCCACGAAGGGTACGCGCAGAATCAATACCGAGGATTTTCGCCGGGATCAGTTCATCGCCCAACAGCAACGTTACGGTGTGAACCGGACGCACAAACTGCACGTCGGAATCGCCCCAGCGCATCAGTTTAGGAATAGGCAATTTGGACAAAGATGTCGCGATCATCGCTGGCAGCAGCTGTTGCGCGCTTTCGCCTTTGACGTGTGCGCGGTAAACCAGCCATTCGCCTTTGTCAGTGACCAGACGGTCAGCCTGTTCGACGGTGATGCCGCAACCACGAGCCCAGCCTTCAGCGGCTTTGCTGGGTTTGCCTTCTGCATCAAACGCCTGCGCCACAGCCGGGCCGCGTTTTTCAACTTCGCGATCGGCCTGTGATTCATGCAGACCGGAGACTTTCAGCGCCAGACGGCGCGGTGCTGCAAACCATTTTACGTCGCCGTGTGGCAGATTCGCCGCATCGAGTTCCGCAGTCAGGTTCGCTGCAAAGGATTCAGCAAGGCTGCGCAGAGCCTTCGGTGGCAGTTCTTCCGTGCCGATTTCCACCAGAAAAGTTTTTTCAGTCATGGCTGTTTCTCACTTCTCGTTCTTTTTGCACATCGGGAAGCCCAGCACTTCGCGGGAAGCGTAATACGCCTCAGCTACCGCTTTAGTCAGGGTACGGATGCGCAGAATGTAGCGCTGACGTTCAGTCACAGAAATCGCTTTACGTGCATCGAGCAGGTTGAAGCAATGTGCGGCTTTCAGGATGCGCTCGTAAGCAGGCAGTGCCAGCGGCTTTTCAAGAGCCAGCAGGGTTTGCGCTTCTTTCTCGTGCTGTTCAAAACAGGAGAAGAGGAAATCAACATCGGCGTATTCGAAGTTGTAGGTGGATTGCTCCACCTCGTTCTGATGGAACACGTCGCCGTAGGTTGTTTTGCCCAGCGGGCCGTCGCTCCAGACCAGATCGTAAACGCTGTCCACGCTCTGGATGTACATCGCCAGACGCTCAAGACCGTAAGTGATTTCGCCGGTCACAGGTTTACACTCCAGGCCGCCGACCTGCTGGAAGTAAGTGAACTGCGTTACTTCCATGCCATTCAGCCACACTTCCCAGCCGAGACCCCAGGCGCCGAGCGTCGGGTTTTCCCAGTTATCTTCTACGAAGCGAATATCGTGGATAAGCGGGTCAAGACCCAGCTCTTTCAGGGAACCGAGGTACAGTTCCTGAATGTTTTCCGGTGACGGTTTGATCATCACCTGGAACTGATAATAGTGTTGCAGGCGGTTCGGGTTCTCACCGTAGCGACCATCGGTCGGGCGGCGGGAAGGCTGAACATAGGCTGCCGCAAAAGGCTCAGGGCCGAGTGCGCGCAGGCTGGTCATCGGGTGCGAGGTGCCAGCGCCGACTTCCATATCCAGCGGTTGAACAATGGTGCAGCCCTGCTGCGCCCAATAATCTTGCAGTGTCAGGATCAGGCCCTGAAATGTCTTGGTATCAAACTTTTGCATGTTGGATTCGCACGCGAGAAAGTGGGTTTATACACAAAATAATTCGAGTGGCAGGAAGGCGACAAGCTCGTAAATCCCCTGGAGCTTAGATAACTAAGTGACTGGGGTGAGCGAGCGCAGTCAACGCATCTGCAACTTGAAATATGACGGGTATTAAAGAGTCGGACAGTATACCCGCTGCACGGAAGATAATCAGCCAGAATCAGGTAAGTGCAGCTTACCTGAGAGAAAGTGTTTAATTTAAGGCCGGGATCCGGGCCAGTGGTCTGTATTCCGGACAGGGTGAAATTGCGACGTTGCAGAGTTATCCGGGAACCCACACACTGGACGCCACGCTTTTAAGGAGAAAACGAGATGACACGCTGTAGCTGGGTTTCCAAAGAACCGATTTACCTCGAATACCACGATAAAGAATGGGGCGTGCCGGTCAAAGATGGCCGTGAGTTGTTTGAAATGTTGTGTCTTGAAGGCCAGCAGGCCGGGCTTTCGTGGATAACCATTCTGAGAAAACGTGAAAATTACCGTCAGAACTTCCACAATTTCGATCCTGTACGTATCGCCAAAATGACCGACGACGACGTCGAACGTCTGGTGCTTGATGCGGGGATCGTGCGCCATCGCGGAAAAATCAAAGCGATCATCCTGAATGCTCAGATTTATTTAGCCATGCAGGCCAGCGGCGAGGATTTCTCCGAGTTCATCTGGAGCTTTGTGAACCACCAACCGGTCATCAATAATCCGCTCGGCCCGGAAGGCGTTCCGGCCAAAACGGTGGTATCCGACGCCATGTCCAAAGCGCTGAAAAAGAAAGGTTTTAAGTTTACCGGTTCAACGATTTGTTATGCCTTTATGCAGGCGGCCGGGCTGGTGAACGATCATCAGTCTTATTGTTTCTGCCACCCGGCGAATCAGCCGTCATGATCCGCCTTGCGCAGCCTGCCGATCACGAAGCCATTCTGGTGCTCTGGCTGCACAGCTCCCTGATCTCTCACTCTTTTATTGCTCAATCCTATTGGATTGAAAGCCTGCAAATGGTCCGGGAGGATTTTTTACCCAAAGCCCGGACCTGGGTTGCGTGTGACGAAGAAGGTCACATCAGCGGGTTTATCGGCGTGCTGAATCAGCAGTTTATCGGCGCGCTTTTTGTGGAAGAAAACCGCTACGGCGACGGCACCGCGCAACGTCTGATGGCGGCAGCCAAAGCGGAATATCCGGTGCTGCTGCTGGAGGTGTATCAGCAAAACCACCGTGCAATGGCGTTCTATCGCAAGGAAAACTTTGAGATCACCGCCGAAACCCGTCACCCCGGCACCGACCTGCCCACCTGGATCCTCCGCTGGCACCAGCCCCTTTCCGAATAAGTTCCCAAAATCCGCAAAAATACAAAAACAGATAACCGGAATTCTCCTACTGCTTAACGCCACGAAATTGCGCATAAAGAGCGCCAGAACGCCGCAGGGCTGAACTCTGCCTGTTGCATTTGTTTATGTTTTGACACCTTTTTATGTGCAACTTACAGAAAAACGTGCAGTCATAATGCAGCGGTCAGGTTCTGAAATAAGAACACAAAAAAACATCCAGAAAGGAATTACGATGAACAAAAGACTTCTAGTGGTTGCGGGCGTGCTGTGTGTAACGATGGGCCTTTCAGCCTGTACCACCAATCCTTACACCGGGGAATCAGAAGCGGGTAAATCCGGCATTGGCGCGGGCATCGGTGCCGCTCTCGGCGCAGGCGTCGGCATGCTTTCTTCCTCTAAACACGATCGCGGCAAAGGCGCGCTGATCGGGGCAGCTGCAGGTGCTGCGCTGGGTGGCGGTGCGGGTTATTACATGGATGTGCAGGAATCTAAACTGCGCGACAAAATGAAAGGCACCGGCGTCAGCGTGACCCGTCAGGGCGACAATATCGTGCTGAATATGCCGAACAATGTGACCTTCGACACCAACAGCAGCACGCTGAAACCGGCAGGCGCGAATACGCTGACCGGCGTGGCGATGGTACTGAAAGAGTATCCGAAAACCGCCGTAAACGTCGTCGGTTACACCGACAGCACCGGTTCCCGTGCGCTCAACATGAAGCTCTCACAGCAACGTGCTGACGGCGTGGGCAGCGCGCTGATCACGCAGGGCGTCGAAGGCAGCCGCGTGCGCACCACAGGCGCAGGCCCGGATAATCCGATTGCCAGCAACAGCACTGAGGCCGGTAAAGCGCAGAACCGCCGCGTGGAAATCACCCTTAGCCCGATGCAGTAATCGCAGTAATATCCGAAAAATGAACGGAGCCTCAGGGCTCCGTTTTTCGTTTATGCTATTCTCCGCCAAAGAATCTTCCCCACTCTGCACAACGGAAATCAGTATGTCGCTGAAAGCTATCGCGAAAGATCTCGGTCTCTCTGTCACTACCGTCAGCCGTGCGCTGAACGGCTACGATGACGTTTCAGCAGACACCAAAGCGCGGGTTCAGGCGGCGGCAGATTTACGTGGCTACCGGCCAAACACTCTCGCCCGCCGGTTGAAAATGGGCAAGATCGACGCCGTTGGGCTGATTTTCCCGTTCACTTCACACCCTTTAAGCAATTCCGCGTTTATCGAAATGGTTGGTTGTATTACCCGCGAACTGGCGAAATATGAAATTGATTTACTGCTGGTGCCGGACGAACTCGGCACATTTTCGTGGCGGCGGCTGATCGAAAGTAAACGTGTGGATGCCATGCTGGTGGCGCATACGCTGGATAACGATCCGCGCCTGCTGGATTTACAGCAACGTAATTTTCCGTTTCTGGCGCTGGGGCGCAGCCAGTGTCTGACGCAGGATTACGCCTGGTTTGATTTCGATAACCGCGCCGGTATGCAGATGGCGGTCGATCATCTTGCCGCGCTTGGTCACAGTCGCATCGCTTTTCTCGGCGAAAACAATCAGCAATCGTTTATCGGGCAGCGCCATCAGGGCTATCTCGATGGTTTACGGGCTAACGGCCTGCCGCTTAACCCGGATTACGCGCACAAAGTCAGCCCCAGCCGCCGTGCAGGTTATCAGGCCACGCAGGCGCTGCTGGCGTTACCTCAACCGCCAACGGCGATTGTCTGCGACTGCAATATGCACGGCGAAGGCGCGGCGCTGGCGTTAAACGAAGCCGGTTTGCTGCTCAGCGGCGGCGTTTCGCTGATTATCTTTGACGGATTACCTTCCGACAGCGTGCCCGACGTCGCCGTCACGGCTGTCCGTCAGGGCACGCGCGAAGCGGTCGGGCTGCAAATTGCGGAGATGACGCGGGCGCTGATCCGCAATGAGCCGCTGAAGAATTTGCAGGTTCTCTGGCAACCGGAATTGCAGGCGGGCGTCACCGCACATCCACCACACTGATACTTCCCCTTTAAATTATTTTTCCACCCTATATCACAAATTTGAACCGTCTCATTTCCAATCCGAAACGTTTCGGATCAATAGTTACTCCACAAAATCGCGTTTTATCGCCGCATTTTACCCTTGTGGAGTCGTCACAATATGGAAAACCAGACCGTCCATTTAACCAGTGAGCACACCAGCCTGATCGTGCGCTGTACGCCGTTTGCCGAAATCGTTTACTGGGGAAAACGCCTCAGCCAGTTTTCAGCGCAAGACCTGATCTCCCTGAGCCGCGCAGTACCCAATGGCCGTATTGATGTCGATGCACCGGTCAATCTCAGCGCCGATTCTGGCCGCGGTTCGTTCGGAAATCCGGGCGTCGAAGGCCATCGCGACGGCCTGGACTGGTCGCCGGTGTTTAACACGACAGACGTCCGGCACCACGGTAATCAGCTGACGATCACTACCGAAGACCCGATCGCCGGGCTGCAATTTCGCAGTGAACTGCATCTGGATGCCAGCGGCGTTTTACAGGCGCGAAATGCGCTGACCAACCTCAGACCCGGTACGTATCAGCTGACACGTCTGGCCGTTACGCTGCCGCTGCCGGAGCGCGCCGCCGAAGTGATGGCGTTTCATGGCCGCTGGATCAAAGAGTTTCAGCCGCACCGCACGTTGCTGGATCACGGCGGTGTCATTCAGGAAAACCGTCGCGGCAAAACCTCTTCTGAACATTTTCCGGCGGTGATGATCGGTCATCCGGGTTTCAGCGAAGAACAGGGCGAAGTCTGGGGAATGCATCTGGGCTGGAGCGGCAATCATCGCCTGAGGGCAGATATCAAAACCGATGGCCGCCGTGTGGTACAGGCCGAAGCCCTGTATTTCCCAGGTGAACAACGCCTCGAACAGGGAGAAACGCTGGAAACGCCGTGGCTCTACGCCAGTTATTCCGCCAGCGGCCTGAACCGCATGAGCCAGCAGTTTCACCGCTTTGTGCGTGAGCAGATTGTCCACTTCCCGGTGGAAAAACCGCGTCCGGTGCATCTCAATACCTGGGAAGGCATTTATTTCGATCACGACCCTGACTACATCATGCAGATGGCGACTGAATCTGCCGCGTTAGGCGTGGAACGCTTCATTATCGACGACGGCTGGTTCCGCGGGCGTGATCATGACCGCGCCGCGCTGGGCGACTGGTATCTCGACGAAAAGAAATACCCGAACGGACTGAAACCGGTGATCGACCATGTCAAAAAACTCGGCATGGAATTTGGTATCTGGGTCGAGCCGGAAATGATTAACCCGGATTCGGATTTGTACCGCGCACATCCCGACTGGCTGCTGGCGTTGCCGGGTTATCAGCAACCGAGTGGCCGTCATCAGTTCGTGCTCGATCTGAATAATCCGCAGGTCTTTGATTATCTCGTGGAACGTATGAGCTGGCTGCTCGGCGAACACGACGTGGATTATGTGAAATGGGACATGAACCGCGAAATCGTTCAGCCGGGGCATGAAGGCCGCGCGGCGCTGACAAACCAGACGCAGCAGTTTTATCGCCTGCTCGACGTCCTCGGCGAGCGCTTCCCGCACATTGAGTTTGAATCCTGCGCGTCCGGCGGCGGACGTATCGATTATGAAGTCCTGAAACGCAGCCACCGTTTCTGGACATCAGACAACAATGACGCGCTGGAGCGGCAGAAAATTCAGCGCGGCATGAGCTATTTCTTCCCACCGGAAGTGATGGGTTCGCATATCGGTAACAAGCTGTGCCACGCCACTTCGCGCCAGCACAGCATTGCGTTTCGCGGCCTGACGGCGCTGTTCGGCCACATGGGCATTGAGCTGGATCCGGTGAAAGAAGGCGAAGCCGAACGCGCCGGATTCGCGAAATATACCCGGCTGCATCTGCAGTTACGGCCTTTGCTGCACAGCGGCGATGTGTACCGCGTCGACAGTCACGACGATTCCATGCTGATTAACGGCGTGGTCAGCGACAGCGGCGATCGCGCGGTATTTCTGATCAGCCAGCTCGCGATGCCGACCTGGTCATTGCCGGGAACGCTGCGGGTGCCGGGGCTGAAAGCGGACGCCCGTTATCGCGTCACGGTGCTGGATGAACCGGCATTGCTGGCGGGCGGCGGAAGCGGCCACACCATGCGCGTGCAACCGGCGTGGCTGCATGAATCGCCGGTGCTGAGCGGTGAATGGCTGGGGAACGCCGGGCTGACGCTGCCGGTGCTGGATCCGGAAAGCGCCCTGCTGCTGAGTTTTGAGCGCGTTTAACGTTTTTCAATAAAGAAGAAAAAAACGCCGGTACTCAGGTGCCGGTTTTGATGGTTTCGGCAAGGAAATCACTATGAACCCTACACAAACTTCCGACCGCTGTTTCTATAAAAAAAATACTAACTTCTGGATATTTGGCAGTTATTTTTTCCTGTATTTCTTCATTATGGCGACCTGTTATCCGTTTTTACCGATCTGGCTATCTGACGTTATTGGCCTGAGCAAAACGCAAACCGGCATCGTGTTCTCAAGCATGTCGCTGTTTGCCATTTTGTTTCAGCCCTTCTTTGGCGTTATTTCTGACAAGCTCGGCCTCAAAAAACACCTGCTATGGATTATCGCGGTGCTGCTTTTCCTGTTTGCACCGTTCTTTATTTATGTCTTCGCCCCGCTGCTGAAAATCAATATCGTGCTCGGCGCGATATTGGGTGGCGCGTATATCGGCTTCGTTTTTGCGGGCGGTTCCGGCGCAACCGAGGCCTATATCGAAAGGGTCAGCCGCAACAGTGCCTTTGAATACGGCAAGGCGCGGATGTTCGGCTGTTTTGGCTGGGGGATTTGCGCCTCGACCGCAGGCGTGTTGTTTAACATCAATCCGAATATCGTGTTCTGGATGGGTTCCGGTGCGGCGCTGATCCTGATGGTTCTGCTGCTGGTTTCCCGTCCGCAGGAAAACAAAAATGCCGTGGTGATGGATAAACTCGGTGCCAATCAGCCGCAATTCTCGCTGAAAACGGCGGCGTTGCTGCTGAAAGAACGCAAACTGTGGATGCTGATTTTGTACGTGATCGGCGTCGCCTGCGTCTATGACGTGTTTGATCAGCAGTTCGCCACGTTCTTCAAAAGCTTCTTTGCCTCACCGCAGCAGGGCACAGAAATGTTCGGCTACGTGACCACCGCGGGCGAGTTGTGTAACGCGCTGATCATGTTCTGTTCGCCGTGGATTATTAACCGCATCGGCGCGAAAAATACGCTGCTGCTGGCGGGGACGATTATGTCGATCCGCATTGTCGGCTCGTCATTTGCGACGACTGCCATCGAAGTCATTCTGCTGAAAATGCTGCACGCGCTGGAAGTGCCGTTCCTGCTGGTCGGCGTATTCAAATACATCACGCAGATTTTTGATGTCCGGTTCTCGGCGACCATTTATCTGATCGGGTTTAATTTTGCCAAACAGCTGGCGGCGATTTTCCTTTCAGCTTTCGCCGGCAGTTTGTATGACCGTATCGGGTTCAGCGATACCTATCTGATCCTCGGCGGCATCGCCTTTAGCGTGACGATCATTTCTGCGTTCACGCTGAGTAACCGGCCGGAGAAACAGGCGGTTCCGGCGGCAAGACCGGCAGAAGGTTTGCGCTGAGTAACGGATGCAGCCTTTCGGCACTCTGTGCTAGTCTCCGTGGGACACGCATGACGGGAGAAAGGTTGTGAGCAAAAAACAGGAGCCGGGCGCAGCGGTACGCGCCACGATACGTGATGTCGCCAGCGCCGCGAAAACGGGTAAAACCAGCGTTTCACGTTATCTCAACGGTGAAAAAGACCTGCTGTCAGACGCGTTAAAAGAGCGCATCGGACGGGCGATCGCCCTGCTCGATTATCAGCCCAGCCAGATGGCGCGCAGCCTGAAAAGCGGCCAGACGCGTCTGATTGGGCTGATTATTGCCGATATCACTAACCCGTATTCCGTTGAAGTCATGCGCGGCGTCGAAGCCGCCTGCCGCCAGGAAGGGCTGACGCTGTTGGTGTGTAACACCAATAACGAGCTTGATCAGGAAAAACATTACCTGCAATTACTCAGCAGCTACCGCGTGGACGGCATTGTGGTCAACGCCGTCGGCATGCGTGAAGCGGCGATTTCCACGCTGCAACAGGCCAATTTACCGATGGTTTTGATCGACCGTAAAGTCGCGAATTTCGCCTGCGACGTTATCGGCCTGAACAACGTCGAAGCCACACAGATGATGACAGATCACCTTCTGCAACAAGGTTTTGAAGCCCTGCTGTTCATCAGCGAACCCGCCACCATTAATACCCGTTTAGAGCGCCTGCGCACTTTCCTCCAGCGTATGCAGCAATCGCCGCAACATATCGCCGAACAGTGTGAAATTGAGATTTCGAATACCGAAGCGCTGGAAAATATGTTGCGTGAATTTATTGCCCGTCATTCCGACAAACGAAAAGCCGTGATGTGTGTGAACGGTACGCTCACATTGCAGGTCGCGCGCGCCATGCGCCGGCTGGGGATTGTCTGGGGGCAGGACATCGGTTTGTCCGGTTTTGATGAACTGGCGTGGGCCGAACTGGCAGGCGTCGGGATTACCACGCTGAAACAACCGACCTACGAAATGGGCGTCGCCGCACTCAGCCAGCTGGTGGCGCGGATACAGGGAAATACAGATCCCGTTAAAGACCTGGAATTCTCCGGCGAGCTGATTGCACGTGGTTCCACGGCAGCGCGCTGATTCTTTTTTTCTCCGTTCTCTGCCCCGTTCTTCGTGAGCGGGATCATGTTTTTGGCCTTTTTCCCTGTTGATTGGAACCGGTTCCAATTAGGTTGTATAAAACGAAACAAAACATTAACAACGTCTCCAACTGCCGTTTGTTTTACTAAAATGATGTTTTGGATTTGATCGCCTGCGCCGCCGAAGTGGCGCGTTTACCAGGATACGCACGCATGAAAAGAGAAGTCGTCATTGTCACCGCCGCTTACGGAAACAGCGTGGTGAAGGCCCTTGGCGGGCAGGCCGCGCTGCTTTCAATCATTGCAGACGCACAGGCAGACGGTGTTGAAATTCGTCGTGAATTGTTCAGCGAACAGGATCTGGACGCCCTGCCCGAACTGGCGGAAAACATTAAGCGCCACGGGTTGTTTTCGGTCTACTCCGTGCCCTTCCCGCTGTTCATTGCAGGCGGGAAACTGAATCCGGATGCAAAACAGTATTTTTCCGAAGCACATGTTGTGGGTGCTCGTACCATTAAATTCTCGCTGGGCGAATTTGAACCCGGTGCCGATCTGACGCCGTTGCGCGTACTGCTGGATTCTCAGACCGTCAAACTGGTAGTGGAAAATGACCAGTCGAGCGATTGCGGAATTTTGTCGCGCATCAATGCCTTTGCGTTTGCGGCGGAATCCCTGCATCTGCCCCTGAGCCTGACATTTGATACGGCGAACTGGCTGTGGGTGGGACAGGATCCGACCGCGGCCGCCGAACGTCTGGCGCGCCATGTGGGTTATGTGCACGTAAAAGCGGCAGAGCAACGCGACGGAAAATGGCACGCCGTGGCGCTCGATAACAGCGACGGCAGCTGGGAACCGTTACTAAAACTTTTGCCTCAGGATGTGCCGCGCGGCATCGAATTCCCGCTGGAAGGGGAAGACCTGACCGCCGTGACGCGTTACTACGTCGAACTGCTGCGTCAATAATTCTGATGCCTGATCAGGAGAAATGGCCATGAAACAGCCCGCCAGCCTCCTTTATTTTTATGGCCGTGTCGCTACGGGTTTCCGCAGGGCTGACCCTGCGGGTCAAACCGCGACAATCTGAAATGAAACAAAAAGAAGTTTCCTTAACCTGAGGGAGTGGTAATTGATGAAGCCGTCTATTGTTGTGTATAAGAAACAACCCGCTGACCTGCAACAACGCCTTGAGCAGCATTTCGCCATCACCCAATTTGATGACATCACTGAAGAAAACCGTGCGCAGGTTTTAGACGCATTGCAGAACGCCGAAGGATTGCTGGGCTCTGGCGGGCGGGTGGATAAAGAGTTGCTGGATCATGCACCGCGCCTGCGTGCCGTATCCACCAGCTCCGTAGGCTACGATAATTTTGACGTCGCGGAACTGACGCGTCGTGAAATCCCGCTGATGCACACCCCGACCGCACTGACTGATACGGTCGCCGATACCGTGATGGCGCTGGTGCTGGCGACGGCCCGTCGCGTCGTGAATCTGGCCGAACGTGTGAAAGCAGGTGAATGGACGCAAAACGTTGGCCCGGACTGGTTCGGTATCGATGTTCACCACAAAACCATGGGCATCGTTGGCATGGGCCGCATCGGCCTGGCGCTCGCACAACGTGCGCATTTCGGTTTTGATATGCCGATTCTTTACAACGCACGCAGTCAGCATACCGAAGCAGAAGAGCGTTTTGGCGCGCGCAAATGTGAGCTGGACGAACTGCTGGAGAAATCTGATTTCGTCTGTGTTCTGCTGCCCATGACCCAACAGACGTTCCATCTGATCGGCAAGGAACAACTGGCTAAAATGAAATCCAGCGCCGTGCTGGTCAGCGCCGGTCGTGGCCCGGTCATTGATGAACCGGCGCTGATTGAAGCGCTGAAAAACGGCACGATTTATGGTGCCGGGATGGACGTGTTTGAAACAGAGCCGCTGCCGAAAGACTCCCCGCTGCTGAGCCTGCCCAACGTGGTGGCGCTGCCGCACATCGGTTCAGCGACGCATCAGACGCGTTATGATATGGCGGCCTGCGCGGTGGATAACCTGATCGCCGCTCTGAACGGGGATGTTAAGCAGTTCTGTGTGAATCCGGACGTTCTCAAAAAGTAACCCCTGCCTTTTCCTTCCCTTTCAGTCATTTTGAAGGGGAAGGACAATTCAAAACCCCGTGGTCGGATTGCACTGCTTTGCCTCAGGCGTTATGGTGGGCATCACATTTCGATAACATACAAAGCTTTCTATGACGTTTTCTGCTTTCGGTAACAAATTTACCCGTTTTTCAGGCATTACCCGCCTGATGGGCGATATGAATGACGGTTTACGCACACCCGGTGCTGTGATGTTGGGCGGCGGTAATCCGGCGCAGATCCCTGAGATGCAGGATTATTTCCAGACGCTGCTGACGGAAATGCTGGCCGAAGGCAAGCTGACCGAAGCGCTGTGCAATTACGACGGCCCGCAGGGCAAAGACGTGCTGCGTCACGCACTGGCAGAAATGTTGCAGAAAGAACTCGGCTGGCAGCTCGATGCGCAAAACATCGCGCTGACCAACGGCAGCCAGAGTGCCTTCTTCTATTTGTTTAACCTGTTCGCAGGACGTCGTGCCGACGGCAGCATGTCAAAAGTGCTGTTCCCGCTGGCCCCGGAATATCTGGGTTACGCGGATGCCGGGTTGGACGAAAATCTGTTTGTTTCCGCCAAGCCGAATATCGAGCTGTTGCCTGAAGGTCAGTTTAAATATCACGTCGATTTTGATCATCTGAATATTACCGATGATATCGGCCTGATCTGCGTTTCACGCCCGACCAACCCGACCGGCAACGTGATTACCGACGAAGAGCTGATCCGCCTTGATGCCCTGGCGCAGCAAAAAGATATCCCGTTATTAATCGATAACGCCTATGGCGTGCCGTTCCCCGGCATCGTGTTTACTGACGCGACGCCGCTGTGGAACCCAAATATCATTCTGTGCATGAGCCTGTCGAAACTCGGCCTGCCGGGTTCGCGCTGCGGCATCGTGATTGCCGACGAGAAAATCATCAGTGCGATCAGTAATATGAACGGGATTATCAGTCTGGCACCGGGCAGCGTAGGGCCAGCCATCGCCACAGAAATGATTGCCCGTGGTGATCTGCTGAAGCTGTCAGAAAACGTGATCAAGCCGTTTTACGCTCAGCGCGTGCAGGAAACCATCGCCACGCTGCGCCGCTATCTGCCGGAAGAGCGTTGCCTGATCCACAAACCGGAAGGCGCGATTTTCCTGTGGCTGTGGTTTAAGGATCTGCCGATCACTACCGAAGTGTTGTATCAGCGCCTGAAACAGCGCGGCGTGCTGATGGTGCCGGGGGATTATTTCTTCCCAGGGCTGGAACATCCGTGGGCGCACACGCATCAGTGTATGCGCATGAACTACGTGCCGGACGCTGAGCAGATTGAACGCGGTGTGAAAATTCTGGCGGAAGAAGTCGAAAAAGCGCACGCGGAAAATTAATTTTTCTGCGAGACAGGCATAAAAAAACAGGAGGACAAATGCCCTCCTGTTTTCATTTTTAGCGATTATGCTGCCGGATTACGCTGACTGATTCTCCAGTGCAGGTTTCTCGGTGCCGATCGCAATTTTCTGTGGCTGCAAAGCTTCGGGTACGTCACGCACCAGACTGATGTGCAGCAGGCCGTTCACAAACTCGGCGGCCGACACATGCATGTGCTCTGCCAGCGTGAAGCTCAGGGTGAAAGGCTTAATCACTAACCCCTGATGCAAATACTCTACTTTGGTTTCCTGCTGAGCCGGGGTGCCGCTGACGGTTAAACGCGGGCCTTCCACTTCAATATTTAGGTCACTCTGCTGGAAACCGGCCAGTGCCAGCGAAATACGGTAATGATTGTCGTCAGACTTCTCAATATTGTACGGAGGGAAAGCCTGATCGCCGCCCTGCATTGAGCTGGCTAATTTATCAAAGCCAATCCACTGACGAAGTAATGGGGAAATATCATAATTACGCATGGTGTAACTCCTTCTTTGAAGCGAGATTAATTAATCCGTCACCCGATTTGGATGTGACGGTTCAGCTCCCTGACGGCGAGCCTAAACTTTTTCATTTGTGCGTTGTCTTTATAAACGCTTAACGGATCTCAATACGCCGTGGTTTAGACGTTTCAGGAACGATGCGTTCCAGATCGATATACAGCAAACCATTCGACAAATTGGCCGCTTTAATTTGAATGTGTTCGGCCAGCTGGAATTTGCGTTCGAAATTACGCTCAGCAATGCCCTGATATAAATACGTACGGTCAGCGTCAGACGGTGCATGCGCGCCTTTGACCACTAACATATTGTCCTGCGCTGTGATGTCCAGTTCGGATTCGGCAAATCCCGCTACCGCGATCGCAATCCGGTAATGGTTTTCGTCAACCAATTCAACATTATAAGGAGGATAGCCGCCACCCTGGTTCTGACCCGATTCGATAAGATTAAATAAACGGTCAAAACCAATTGCAGAGCGGTATAGTGGGGATAAATCAAAATTACGCATTACTACTTCTCCTGACATTCAGCGAGTGTATGTATATAGCCTTCCGGATGGGACAGGCTCGCGACGCAGTTTATATTCATGATCCCTTCCGGCGATCGTTCTCCTGCGTCGTACATTAAAAATGGCGATTAAAGCGATAATTTCAAGTGGGCGTTCGCAAGAAAAAGACAAAAATTTTGTTTTTGTTTGAACTGCGGGGGCCAGAATACAAATATTGCCACGGCGAAAAGCCAGGGATAGCAGGCGGTTTCCTGCAAGATTTCAAATAGTCATTACACTTAATGGGATCGCAGCCACAGAGCTACAGCTTGCTTTGTTAATTTTTTGTGCTGGGTGGTATAAGTCACTTTGATTTAAAAGCTCAGCCTGACAGCATAAGATGAGTTCTAACATGAAGAAATGTGTATTAACGCCGCTGATGACAGGATGTGTTTTTTTAGCGACGAGCGGCTGTTCCAGCGTCATGAGCCACACCGGGGGCGATACCGGGTATTATTCGGGCACACGTTCAGACGTCAATATGATGAAAAGCGACGACACCAGCTGGGCAATGACCCCGCTGCTGTTAGTGGATTTGCCTTTCAGCGCCTTACTCGATACGTTTTTGCTGCCTTACGATTATTACCGCAGCGGGAAAGTGACGACGCGCGACCGGGTTAAAGCCAGCGAAGAACACAATATTGCGCTGAGCAACGGGGTGGATATCGATCACGTCCCGCCGATGAACACGACGCCGCGCGGTGAAAAATCCTCCACGCACAAAAAATAAGTGTCGGCTGAATTGTGTGAAACCGGCCAGACCGGCCGGTTAAAAAACTCAGTGACTGGCCGTGGCGAAGATTTGCGCAAACTCCCCCACCTGACGCATAAAGGCCACCTGGCTGCCGTCGGGTGAATACACCACCGCATCCGCGCACGGCGCGATTTCCGTTCTTCCGGTCAGGCGGTGCATGTCTCCGCTTTCCACATCCAGACGCATCACGCTGTTATCGCACACCAGCGCCACCGATTTTCCGTCAGGGCTCCAGCTAAACGCCGACTGAATTCCGCTGGCCGAATGACTGATCTGCACTGGTTTCCCGCCATTAGGCGAAACGGTCCAGAACTGCACCACGTCTTTTTCATCTTTCATCAGAAACGCAATCTGGCCGCCGTCTGGCGAAGACCGTAACCAGTGACGCGGCTGAGTGGCGATGCCTTTTTCGGTAAACGTAATGCGCCGCTGTTTCACGCCTGCCGGTGGCGCAGGCAGCGTTTCCGGCGTTCCCTGCAACGGTTTTTCCCCCGCTTTCAGGTAATCCGCGTCATCTTCCGGCAAATCCACCACGAATATTTCCGGATGCTTTTCTCCGCGGGCTGAAAGCGTATCGCCGATAAAAGCCAGCGCCTGGCGCTGACGGCGGCCATCAGGCTTTACATAACCCTCGCGCCCGATCCAGCCTTCTTCATAAGCGCGGTTGATGTCGTCGCTGCCGGGCTGCGGCGTAGCGGTGGTTTCACTGACCAGCACGCTGAAATGGCTGCCATCGTATTCGCGGGGATGATGTTTTGGCGGCGTGACGGGATGTGCCGACAGGGCGACACCGACGTTGCGTAAATCCAGAGCAGGATTCAGTTCATGCAAAATATGGTCGTTGTAGGTAAAACTGAGGCGGGAACCGTCGGGGCTGAAAACGTGAACATGCGTGCCGCCACGCAAAGCACCGGGTGTAAACGGCGCGGTGATGTCCATCGCGTCGAGCGTCACGGCCTGCGCGCGCTGTGGCTCAGCGACAATCACGCCGCGGCGATGATGGAAATCATACTGCCAGCCAGCATCCGGATTTTCCGGGCCATGAATAAACGTATAACGTACAGGCTGGTCCGGGCTGACCGTCACCACGCCCACGTGAGCCCCTTCACCGGCGCGGTAAAGGACTTCCGTCTCGCTGGTCTTCACATTCACGCGCTCAATGGTGGAACCGGTGAAAGAGCCACCGTGCGGACGAACGTCGTACACCAGCCACTGGCTGTCCGGCGTCCAGACGTTAATGTTGGTCAACTGATGCCCGCGGGCATCGGAAGTTAACTGTTTTTCGTTCATGTGTGAAAATGCCCATCCTTATTGGAATGGGCTAAGACTACGACAGGCAGAGACCGGAGACAATCGTCAGATATCACCGACGCGTTTCACTTCCCCCACGAGGAAGATATATGAAAGCGCGCCCAATAAAGCCACGGCGGAAATATAAATCAATGACGGTGCAAAGCCATAATCCTGCGCTAGATATCCGACGACTAATGGCACGGTAATTCCCCCCAAACCGCCCGCCAGATTAAACACACCGCCCGTCAATCCAATTAATCGAACCGGGGCAAGAGAGGAAACCAGCGACCAGGTAATGGAAGCAAAACCATTACCAAAGAAAGCCAGTGCCATTAATATCATTATCCATATCGGGTCGTTGGTGTAATTCGCACCCATAATACAGGTGGATAATAACAGCCCGCTGATAATAGGCAGTTTACGGGCAAAACCTATAGATTTACCGTTGCAAACTAATTTGTCGGCCACTAATCCCGATAATAATACGCCAAAGAACGCAGCCAGGAACGGAACGGTCGTCATAAAGCCTGCGGTCAGCGCGGCAATGTGTTTTTCCTGCGTCAGATAATTGGGAAACCACGTCAGGAAAAACCACAGTGTGGAAGCCACCGCGAACTGCCCTAAATATACACCGACAAGCTTACGGTTGAACACCAGTTTCCAGTCTGCGGCGGTAAGCGGTACACGGTTCTTTTTCCCGGCTGGCGTATCACCATCAACCAAACCACCACCGGCGCGGATATGCTCCAGTTCTTCCGCATTCACCCCTTTGCTTTTACGCGGAGACTGGTAAATGCAGAACCACAGCACGGACCAGATAATCCCGATACCGCCAGTGATGATAAATACCCAGTGCCAGCTCAACATCTCCTGGATCCAGATCAGTAGCGGCGTCAGGAAGGCTAAGCCGACAAACTGACCGGAAGTGTAAAAACCCACGGCAGACGCACGTTCCTGTTCCGGGAACCAGCTGGTGACCATGCGGTTATTGGTCGGAAAAGCCGGTGATTCAAACATACCCGTTACGGCACGCAGACCAATCAGGGACGCCAATCCGCCGGCAAACCCCTGGAATAAGGTGGCGACGGACCAGCCTAAAATGGCGATGAAATACGTGACTCTCGACCCGACTCTGTCGAGAAACCAGCCGCCGGGGATCTGGCAGGCGGTATACGTCCAAGCAAAAGCAGAAAATATATAACCCATCTGCGTTTTGCTGATGCCAAATTCTTCCTGAATATGGGCAGACGCAACGGCCAGATTCGCGCGGTCAACATAACAAATCACCACAGTAATAAAGATCATGAATAAGGTGATATAACGTCTTTTTGTTGGTTTGGCTTGTAGGGTGGTATCCATTTTTATTTCCTATTAATGGTTATCCTATAATAACAGGCGTAAGGGTGACTCAGAAATTGCTCTGATATTTTTTAACTCGAAGGAATTTTTTATATTTTACGGAAGTTGTTTTACCATTCAGCGACGGCTCCGTCAGGATAACGCCACAACGGGTTACGCCAGTCAGGGGCATTTTTACTGCGTTCAATCACCAGCTCTTCGTTAATTTCGACGCCTAAGCCCGGTTTATTTGAAGGATAGAAATATCCGTCATTCATTGTAAAGTCGTCTTTATTAATAACGTAATCCAGTAATTCAGCACCCTGGTTATAATGAATCCCCATGCTTTGTTCCTGAAGTACGGCATTGCGCGAAACGAAATCAATATGCAGACACGCGGCCAGCGCTATCGGGCCAAGCGGGCAATGTGGCGCAAGAGCGACGTCATAAGATTCCGCCATCGCGGCAATTTTGAAGCACTCGGTAATGCCACCTGCATGGGATAAATCAGGCTGAACAATCGCCAGGCCGCCGTCGGCCAGCACGCGTTTGAAATCAAAACGCGAGAACATGCGTTCACCGGCGGCAATCGGAATATGCGTTTGTGCCGCAAGGCGTGGATAGTATTCGGATTGTTCGGCCAGAACCGGTTCTTCGATAAACAACGGACGGTACGGTTCGAGTTCTTTGATCAGCACTTTTGCCATCGGCGCGCTGACACGACCATGGAAATCCAGGCCAAATTCAATTTCGTTGCCAAACTCAGCGCGGATTTGCGCCGCCTGCGATACCGCTGCATCGACCTGACGGGCGTTTTCGATAATGCCCATTTCTTCGCAGCCATTAAGCTTGAAGGTATCGAAGCCAATCGTGCGTAATTTATTAATACCATCAATGAGTTCAGACGGTCTGTCGCCGCCGACCCAGCTGTAGGCTTTGATTTTGTCCCGCACCAGACCGCCCAGAAGCTGATAAACCGGAACGCCCAGAGCCTTGCCTTTGATGTCCCACAGCGCCTGATCAATACCGGAAATCGCGCTCATCAGAATCGGGCCACCGCGATAAAATCCGCCGCGATAGAGTGTCTGCCAGATGTCGTTGATACGCGCCGGATCCTGCCCGATAACATATTCACTCAGTTCATGAACCGCGGCTTCCACACTGCGCGCGCGCCCTTCAATAACCGGTTCGCCCCAGCCGGTAATGCCTTCGTCCGTCTCAATCTTCAGAAACATCCAACGCGGGGCTAAGCGATAGGTGGTCAGTTTGGTGACTTTCATTGCGTTGCGTCCTTATAGGCTTTGATAAATGCGTTCGCCTTCTGCGCGGTAGTTTCAGGCGTCTGGCCTGCGCGGTACAAATCACTGCCCAGCCCGGCACCGGCACAGCCGGCGTTCAGGTAAACCGACAGGTTTTCAGGGGTGACGCCGCCGACGGCAAATACCGGCACATCCGGCGGAAGTACGGCTTTCAGCGCTTTGATGTAGTCGGGGCCAAAAGCGGAAGAAGGGAAGATTTTCAGCGCCTGAGCACCGGCATCCAGCGCGCTGAATGCTTCGGTAGCCGTCGCGCATCCGGCACAAACGGTCATACCGAGTCCGACCGCGCGGCGGATAACGTCCGGGCAGGTGTTTGGCGTGACCACCAGTTTGCTACCCAGCGAATGCAGCTCATCGACCTGCTCCGGTTTCAGCACGGTTCCGGCACCCAGCAATGCGCGCTGACCGAAAGTGCTGACCGCCAGCGCGATACTTTTTTGCCAGCCCGGCGAGTTGAGCGGAATTTCGATGGCGTCAAAACCGGCATCAAGCAGCGCCGTAATATGCGCGTTCACTTCCTCGGGGCGGATCCCCCGCAAAATGCCGATCAGTGGAATTTTAGTTGCCCATTGCATTCACAATTCTCCTTATACCTGATTGAAAAGCCTGATCGCCGTCGAGGGCCTGCCCGCCGATACCGGCCAGATCGAGCGCCTGCCCGTAACGGCCAGTTAACAGCGGATTCCCGATAACGGTAATGCGATGTTCGCGGCCAAAATGGCTGAGCATCTGCGCCACTTCGCTGCCAATCAGCAGGCCGGAAAGCCAGTCGCTGACCGCCGTTTTCGCCAGCCGGTTCAGCACATGCGCGGCTCGGACTTCAAACAAGCGCCCGGTGATTTCAGGCTGACGAAAACCGGATTCGAGCCCCAGCCGGAAGATGTCCGCCGAGTTTTGCTGTTCAGGCAGACCTTTGCCGATCAGCGAATAATTCATCAGGAGATGGTGAAGTTCGCCCGTCATCGCGGTGCGAAAATCAGAAATTTTGCTGCCTTCGGCATGTACCCATTTACTGTGCGTGCCGGGCATCAGATATAAAGAAGCGGGAGATTCGTCATACGCCCCCAGAAGCTGGGTTTCTTCGCCGCGCATCACGTTGCAGTTATCGTCACGATTGAAGCAGATCCCCGGCACAAGCCAGGCTTTTACCGGCAGGGCGGCTTCTAGGGGAAAAAGATGCTGACCGAGAGCATCGAGATTTACCGGCGCGGAAAGATAAGGAACATCGATCCAGCCAGCGTTACTGCCAATCATGCCCGCCATAATCACGGGCAGATTCAAAGACTGCCACGGCGCAATCACGTCGCTGAAAACTTGCTGGGGCGTGTTGCCGTCCAGCCGGGTGATCCCGCGTTCTGAGCGGATTTGTGCGGTACATTTCCCCTGTTGATACAAGAAAGCGCGCAGGTTGGTTGAACCCCAGTCGAGCGCGATATAGCTTGCTGTCATGTAATGTCCTTGAGTCGTTTCGTCGAAGAGGCAATCATTTTCATGGCCGCCTGCTCCGCTGCATTGGCATCCTGATGCCGGATTGCGTTGAACAATTCCTGATGTTCACGCAGCGTCAGCGGCATATTGCTGTCATCCGGCATGTACGTTCTTTCAAACACCGCCCGCTGTAGCGAGCTGATGGCGATACTCAGTTGCTGTAAAACCGGGTTATGCACCGCCGCCAGCACGGCTTCATGGAAGCGGATATCGGCTTCGTTAAACGCATCGCGGTCCTGATGATGGGCAATCATGCTGTTGAGCGCGTCTTCTATCACCGCCAGCTCTCCCGATGTCGCGCGTTCTGCGGCCCAGCGCGCAATGGTCGGCTCGACCAGATTACGTACTTCGCTCATCGCCGCGATTAAACGCGGGTCGTAATCACTGGCCAGAACCCACTGCAAGACATCGGTATCCAGGTAATTCCACTGATTACGCGGGCAGACGAACGCACCCCGGTAACGCTTAATTTCCACTAACCGTTTCGCCGTTAACGAACGCAGTACTTCACGAATGATGTTGCGTGACGTATCAAACTGTTCGCAAAGCTCCATTTCAGAAGGCAATGCCGCGCCGGGAATGTATTTCCCGCTCACGATTTGCTGCCCCATTTCAATGACAAGACGGTCGGTTTTGCTGAGTTCAAGTGAGTTCATAAAAGCTCCTGGGCTGAAAGAATAAACAACGTACTTTACCGCTCCGGTGCATTCAGGTCTTGGGATTGCTGCACAACCTTGTAAGACTCCACACTCACATTGCACGCATAGTAGTACCATTTATTATAGTTGTACTACAATTCAGATCACAAAACGGACAATGCAAAGATAAAAGCGGGCGGAATTGCGGAAAAAACCGTCCGCAAGGGGCGCAACAGGTTAATCAGAAAGGGGGAAACAGCGATCACGGCAGAAAGAACGTCCGTTTCCCTTCAGAGAAACAGACGATTTTTATCAGGAAAGGAAATTACTGGCCCAGCACAAACTTGTTCACGGCAAAGGCCACACCGTCTTCAGTATTGGTTTTGGTGACGAACTGGCTGACCGCTTTTACGCTGTCGAGCGCATTGCCCATCGCAACACCAAGTCCGGCGTACTCCAGCATCGCGATGTCATTTTCCTGGTCGCCCAGCGTCATGACGTTTTCGCGCGGAATGCTCAGTTTTTCGGCAAGGACTTTGACGCCTTCACCTTTGTTCACACGCTTATCGAGGATTTCGAGGAAATACGGTGAGCTTTTCATGATGGTATAGCGATCTTTGGCTTCCTGCGGAAGCTGGCTGATAGCGCGATCCAGCACATCGGGATCATCAATCATCATGATTTTAGGGAAGGTCAGGGACGCGTCCATTTCTTCCGCCGGGCAGAACTGAAGCGGAATGCCGGTCGTGAAGGATTCATGCACGCTGAATTTGCTGATGTGGCGGTTCGCGGTATAAAGGTCGGTTTTAGTCAGTGCATGGAAATGCACACCAAGCTCACGCGCCAGTTTCTCGAAGTAGTGATAATCTTCAATTTTGAGGGATATTTCGGCGATCACGCTGCCATCTTTCGCATTGTGAACCAGCGCACCGTTGTTGGTGATGCAGTAACAACCTTCCTGCTGCAAATTCAGTTCCTTCAGGTAACGCTGCACGCCAATAAACGGACGGCCCGTCGCCAGAACGATTTGTACACCTTTCGCACGCGCATCGGATAACGCTTTTTTTACGGCAGGTGTCACTTCATGCTGCGGATTGAGCAATGTCCCGTCCATATCAATTGCAATTAATTCAATAGCCATAGCATCCTCAGAGTTTGAAAAATCTTTCTCAATGCTAAGCGACATGCCGGGCTAAAGCCAGTCAGAATGCGGGTGACGACAGACGAAAAAAAAGTCCGAAGCGGTTTCCCGGTTCGGACTTTTTCAGCAGACAGAATCAGATGCGGATCAGATATCGATATTGGCTGCTTTCAGGGCGTTTTCTTCGATAAAGGCGCGGCGCGGTTCAACCGCATCGCCCATCAGCGTCGTAAACAACTGGTCAGCGGCAATGGCATCTTTCACGGTCACACGTAACATGCGACGTTGTGCAGGGTCCATGGTGGTTTCCCACAGCTGATCAGGGTTCATTTCGCCCAGACCTTTGTAACGCTGAATCGACAGGCCACGACGGGACTCTTTCACCAGCCATTCCAGCGCCTGCTCGAAGCTGGTCACTGGCTGACGGCGTTCGCCACGTTCGATGTACGCGTCTTCTTCAATCAGGCCACGCAGTTTTTCACCGAGTGAACAGATTTTGCGGTATTCGCCGCCCTGAATGAAATCAGCATCCAGATCGTAATCCGTGTCCACGCCGTGAGTACGGATGCGCAGAACCGGTTCGAAAATCTGTTGTTCACGATTTTCACGTACGATAGCGCTGTAGCTGCTGCCGTGCTGCTCTTTCTCATTCAGCAGCGCCACCAGCGACTCCATCCAGGCCTGAACTTTAGCCTGTTCGGCCAGTTCAGTACCGGCCAGCGTTGGCTGATAAATCAGGTTGTTGAGCAGCGCACGCGGATAACGACGTTCCATACGGCCAATCATTTTCTGCACGCTGTGATGTTCAGCCACCAGTTTTTCCAGCGGTTCGCCCGCCAGTGCCGGTGCGTGCGCGTTGGCGTGCAGCGTTGCGCCGTCCATCGCAATGGAGATCTGATACTGATCCATTGCTTCGTCATCTTTAATGTACTGTTCCTGCTTGCCTTTCTTCACTTTGTACAACGGCGGCTGTGCGATAAACACATGACCACGTTCAACAATTTCAGGCATCTGACGGTAGAAGAAGGTCAGCAACAGAGTACGGATGTGTGAACCATCGACGTCGGCATCGGTCATGATGATGATGCTGTGATAGCGCAGTTTATCCGGGTTGTATTCGTCGCGTCCGATACCGCAACCGAGCGCGGTGATCAGCGTTGCCACTTCCTGAGAAGACAGCATTTTGTCGAAGCGCGCTTTCTCAACGTTGAGGATTTTACCTTTCAACGGCAGAATCGCCTGGTTCTTACGGTTACGGCCTTGTTTTGCAGAGCCGCCCGCTGAGTCCCCTTCCACTAAGTACAGTTCGGAGTGCGCCGGGTCGCGTTCCTGACAGTCCGCCAGTTTGCCCGGCAAACCGGCCAGATCCAGCGCGCCTTTACGGCGGGTCATTTCGCGGGCTTTACGTGCTGCTTCACGCGCACGGGCTGCATCAATGATTTTCCCGACTACGATTTTGGCGTCTGATGGGTTTTCCATCAGATAATCCACCAGCTTCTCGTTCATCAGTGACTCAACGGCGGTCTTCACTTCGGAAGAAACCAGTTTGTCTTTGGTCTGGGAAGAGAATTTAGGATCCGGCACTTTTACCGAAACGACGGCAATCAGACCTTCACGAGCATCATCACCGGTGGCGCTGATTTTTGATTTTTTGCTGTAGCCTTCTTTATCCATATACGCGTTAAGCGTACGGGTCATCGCAGAACGGAAGCCAACCAGGTGGGTGCCGCCGTCGCGCTGAGGGATATTGTTGGTAAAGCAGTAAATGTTTTCCTGGAAGCCGTCGTTCCACTGCAACGCCACTTCAACGCCGATATCGTCTTTCACCGTGGAGAAATAGAATACGGTGGGGTGAATTGGCGTTTTGTTTTTGTTCAGATATTCCACGAACGCTTTGATACCGCCTTCGTAATGGAAGTGATCGTTTTTGCCGTCACGTTTGTCCAGCAAACGGATGGCCACACCGGAGTTCAGGAATGACAATTCACGCAGGCGTTTCGCCAGAATTTCATACTCGAATTCGGTGTTATTGGTGAAGGTATTAAAGCTTGGCCAAAAACGCACCGTGGTTCCGGTCTGATCGGTATCACCGATCGTTTTCAGCGGAGCCTGTGGCTCGCCGTGCACATAAGTCTGGGTGTGCACTTTGCCTTCGCGGCGGATAACCAACTCCAGTTTTTCCGACAAGGCGTTAACGACGGAAACACCCACGCCATGGAGACCACCGGAAACTTTGTACGAGTTATCATCGAACTTACCGCCAGCATGCAGAACGGTCATGATGACCTGAGCAGCAGAAACGCCCTCTTCTTCATGAATGCCGGTAGGAATACCACGACCATCATCCTGCACGGAGACAGAGTTGTCTGCGTGGATCGTGACCTGAATCTCTGAACAGTGGCCCGCGAGGGCTTCGTCGATAGCGTTGTCCACAACCTCGAATACCATGTGGTGCAGACCAGTGCCGTCATCGGTATCGCCGATATACATGCCGGGGCGCTTACGCACCGCGTCCAGCCCTTTTAATACCTTGATACTTGAGGAGTCATAAGAATTCGACATCAACGTTTCTCGCTCATTTTTAGTCCTGTGATAGAACGGCTATTTTACCTTGTTCCACGCGGAACATCTTGCCCTTTTCACCCATCATGTCGGTCACTTGCTCAGCGCTTATCGCACTGACAAAAACCTGTGCCTGGGTGGCTTTCAGGCGATCCGCCAGCAACCGACGTCTGTCGGCATCCAGCTCGGAGGCAAAATCGTCAAGAAGATACAGGCAACGCCGCCCGCTCTGTCGGGTGAGAAACTCACCCTGCGCTAACCGGAGCGCACACATCAGTAATTTCAGCTGTCCACGGGACAGCAAATCTTCCACCGGCGTGCCTTCGGCACGAATGCGGAAATCCGCTTTGTGCGGACCTGATGCGGTATAGGTTAAGGCCCTGTCGCGTTCAAAGTTACGCTCCAGCAACTCGCCATACTCGGTTTCTTTGTCCCATCCACGCTGGAACGAAAAACTGAGGGCGAATTCAGGCAGGAATTGCGCGCAGGTCGCGCTGATATCAGCCGCGATCGCTTCGCTGTATGCCGCCCGCCATTCGCTAATACGCTCGGCTAACGGGATCAGTTCCTGATCCCAGGCACGAATTTGCGCATAGCGACTCACCTGTCGCAACGCGGCGTTGCGTTGCTTGAGTAACCGTCTCAGGTTGCTCCAGGCGATAAAAAAACCGGGATCGTGATGGAAACAACCCCAGTCGATAAACGCCCGCCGGTACTTCGGCCCGCCATTAAGCAGGGTGAAGCCTTCGGGCGTGATAAGTTGCATCGGCAACATCTGCGCCAGTTCAGACACTTTGTGTCCGTCGCTGCCGTCGATGCGCACTTTACTGTCTCCCTGACGGCTTTTGCTCAGGCCAATCGATAACTCACGATCGCCGCCGTCATCAACCCGCGCATGCAGCACAAATTCAGGCTGATCGTGACGAATAACGCGTCCGGCGAGCAAACTGCGAAAAGCGCGGCCATGCCCGAGGGTGTATACCGCCTCGAGCACGCTGGTTTTACCGCTGCCGTTGGGACCGACGAGAAAGTTAAAACCGGGCGAGGGATCTAAATCCGCCGCCTCGATGTTGCGGAAATCTTTTATCAGTAAGCGCGTTAAGGCCATTAATTCAGACTAGAGCCTCATCGGCATGACAACGTACGCGGCCGACTGGCTCGCAGCGTCTTCGATCTGCACGCTGGACACCGAGTCGGTGAGCAGCAGATTCACGTCTTCGCACTTGAGCGCGTTCAGCACATCCAGCACATAACTGACGTTGAAGCCGATTTCCATTTCGGTGCCTTCGTAGCCGACATCCAGAATTTCTTCTGCTTCTTCCTGTTCCGGGTTATTGGCGGTGATTTTCAGCTGGTTATGGCTGACATACAAACGCACACCACGGAATTTTTCGTTAGAAAGAATGGCAGCACGGGCAAACGCCTGTTTCAGCAGGTCGCAACCCGCCTGCAACGTTTTGTCCGGATTTTTCGGCAATACGCGGCGATAATCAGGGAAACGGCCATCAACCAGTTTGGACGTGAAAATGAAGTCGCCGACATGCGCACGGATATTGTTGCTGCCGATTTGCAGTTGCAGCGTGGTGTCGCCGCCGTCGAGCAAACGCACCAGTTCCATCACGCCTTTACGCGGCACGATCACCGAATGCGAAGGCAATGACTGACCCACAGGCATTGAACAAACGGCCAGGCGGTGACCGTCGGTCGCCACGGTACGCAGTTCTTCACCTTCGGTTTCAAACAGCATGCCGTTTAAATAATAACGGACGTCCTGATGCGCCATCGAGAACTGCGTGGCTTCAATCAGACGTTTCAACGTGGCCTGCGGCAGGGTGAATTCCACCTCGCTTTGCCAGTCGTCGAGATTAGGGAAATCTGTTGCCGGGAGGGTCGACAGCGAGAAACGGCTGCGGCCTGATTTTACCAGCATGCGGTCACCGTCGAGTGCGACGGAAATTTCCGCGCCTTCTGGCAAACCCCGGCAGATATCAAAGAATTTACGCGCAGGAACGGTGGTCGCCCCGGCTTCATGTGGCTGAGACAGCGCGACTTTCGCCACCATCTCCATTTCCAGATCCGTCCCGGTCAGCGACAACGCGCCATCCGTCACCTGTAATAACAGGTTACCCAGAATTGGCAACGTCGGTCGTCCACCCAGCGGGCTACTGACCTGTTGCAGTGGTTTCAGCAAATGCTCACGTTCAACAATAAATTTCATAGCGCTAGGAAGATAATGTTCTGATTAAGTTGGAGAAATCTTCTTTGATGTCGTGACTTTCTTCACGCAACTGCTCGATTTTCCGGCAGGCGTGCAACACCGTGGTATGGTCCCGACCACCGAACGCATCGCCGATTTCTGGCAGGCTGTGGTTGGTCAGCTCTTTCGCCAGCGCCATCGCCATCTGGCGTGGACGGGCTACCGAACGGGAACGCCGTTTGGAAAGCAGGTCAGCGACCTTGATTTTATAATATTCGGCCACTGTTTTCTGAATATTATCGATAGTGACCAGCTTCTCCTGAAGCGCCAGCAAATCGCGCAACGCTTCACGAACGAAGTCGATGGTAATCGCACGGCCAGTAAAGTTGGCATTGGCGATTACGCGGTTCAGTGCGCCTTCGAGTTCACGCACATTGGAACGCAGACGTTTAGCAATAAAGAATGCGACTTCACCCGGCAGACGGATATCGTTCTCGTCTGCCTTTTTCATCAGGATCGCCACGCGGGTTTCTAATTCTGGCGGCTCGATCGCCACCGTCAGGCCCCAGCCGAAACGCGATTTCAGACGATCTTCAACACCGTTGATCTCTTTCGGATAGCGGTCAGAGGTCAGGATGATCTGCTGATTACCTTCCAGCAGGGCATTAAAGGTGTGGAAGAACTCTTCCTGCGAACGTTCTTTATTAGCAAAGAATTGGATGTCATCGATAAGCAAAGCATCGACTGAACGGTAGTAGCGTTTGAATTCTTCAATGGCGTTGTTTTGCAGGGCTTTGACCATGTCCTGCACAAAACGCTCGGAGTGCATGTACACCACTTTGGCATTGGCTTTGCGCGCCATAATGCCGTTACCGACCGCGTGCAATAAGTGGGTTTTACCCAGACCGGTGCCGCCATAAAGGAAAAGCGGATTGTATGCGCCACCCGGATTATCAGCCACCTGACGCGCCGCCGCGCGAGCCAGTTGGTTTGATTTACCTTCAACGAAGTTGTCGAAAGTATGCTTCGGATTGACGTTAGAACGGTAAGAAAGTTCGGGCTGCACCGGAGAGCTGTCCCAGCTTGGGCGGGACGGTGCCAGACGCGGAATAGCAGGTGCAGACTGTGAGCTGACGCTGGCCGCGACCGGTTGACTGACGCGTTGAATCACCGGTTTGCTGCCGACTTCAAAACGCAGCAACGGAGCATCCGTGCCACAGAAATCGTTTAGCAAGCCGTTAATATTGTTTAGGTATTTGTCACGAACCCAATCCAGGACAAAACGATTCGGGGCGTAAAGCGCCAGCGTATTGTCGTTGAGTTCCGCCTGTAGGGGGCGTATCCACATACTGAATTCTGTGGCAGGTAGTTCATCCTGCAAACGGGCAAGACATTGCTGCCAAAGCGAAAGTGACACGGCGGACTCCACTCGAACAAGTATAAAAAAAGAAAAGGATCAGGATATTTTTTAAATCATGATTTTTGGCACACGTCCCGCCCGGCAATGGGGGAAATTTCTCTCACCACCCTGTCAGTGGCGTAAAGTCACGTGTGAACCGCTTTTTACGGTTTTTGTCGAAAGCTACCCGTGCTGGGATCGCGATCGGAATGGCGGATCATAACGCAATCCGTCACAGAGATCCTCCCCTTACTGAGAGTTTAGATCCTTTTTATCCACAGGCACTGATCGGCAAGTGGGTAAGCTTAGCCGATCCTTTTAAAATTAGGCGACGTAATCATCACTCTGGTGAAAAAATAGGAGTCCGCTGAGGCTATTTTCGCCAATTTGGGCGAAAGATCTCCCCCCTGTGGATAAGGATCAGCCGAGGATCCTTGCGATTTATAGCAGAGTCCGTATAATCCTCAGCCCTACGTGTGAAGCCTGTGTTCCTGATGGTCATAACCAGATGGATATTACGGTGTGACCACGGGCCATTCTGGTAAACACTTGAGCCATTTCTTGGCAATGTAAATTGACTCAGGACTGTACAGTTATTACAATCCCGCTTCTTTATATGTTGCGACAAAGGCACCGGTCGTATTTTCGCCGAAATGTCTTCGCGTTTACTGATCAGTAATAATTTAAGTTTAGGTAGAAATCGCCATGAAACGCACTTTCCAACCGTCCGTATTGAAGCGCAACCGTACCCACGGCTTCCGTGCTCGTATGGCCACCAAAAATGGTCGTCAGGTTCTGGCTCGCCGTCGTGCGAAAGGCCGTACCCGTCTGTCAGCTTCTAAGTAATAAAAGCTAACCTATTTAGTGGTTAAGCTCGCTTTTCCCAGGGAGTTACGTTTGTTAACTCCCCGTCATTTCACTTTCGTCTTCCAGCAGCCACAACGGGCTGGCACGCCGCAAATCACCATACTCGGCCGCCTGAACGAGCTGGGGCATCCCCGCATCGGTCTCACCGTCGCAAAAAAACACGTCAAACGCGCACATGAACGCAATCGGATTAAACGCCTAACCCGCGAAAGTTTCCGGTTGAATCAGCACACGCTGCCGTCGATGGATTTTGTGGTGGTCGCCAAGAAGGGTGTCGCCGATTTAGATAATCGCGCACTGACGGAAGCGTTGGAGAAATTATGGCGTCGACATTGCCGACAGGCTCCCGCATCCTGATTAAACTGATACGTGGTTATCAGTTATTCATCAGTCCGTTGCTCGGGCCGCATTGCCGCTTTCGACCAACCTGCTCTCAATACAGTATTGAAGCAATTGGTCGTTTTGGCATGTTAAAAGGCAGTTGGTTGACATTGAAACGCGTATTAAAATGCCATCCTTTGAACCCAGGTGGTGATGACCCCGTACCGCCGAAAACCGACAATAACAGAGAACACTAACGATGGATTCGCAACGCAATCTTTTCCTCATCGCTCTGCTGTTCGTGTCTTTCATGATCTGGCAGGCATGGCAAACGGACCACGCTCCGCAACCCGCCAACCAGACCACGCAACAGACTGCGAACACTGCAAACGGTGATGCTGCTAACCAGGCTGTTCCTGGTAGCGGACAGGGCAAATTAATTACAGTTAACAGTGATGTGCTGTCATTAACGATCAACACCCGTGGTGGCGACATTGAGCAGGCTCTGCTGACTGCTTACCCTACATCTTTGGGCTCTGACCAGCCTTTCCAGTTACTGGAAACGACTCCTAATTTCCTCTATCAGGCTCAAAGCGGTCTGACAGGTAAAAACGGGCCAGATAATCCGGCGAACGGCGAACGTCCTCTGTTCCAGGCCAGCTCGGATTCGTTCACATTGGCTGAAGGTCAGTCTGAACTGCGCATTCCGATGTCTTACACGGCGCAAAACGGTGCGGTTTATACCAAAACCTTCGTGATCAAACGTGGTTCTTACGCGGTGAGCGTTGAATACAACATCAATAACACCACGGCTGCCCCGCTTGAACTGACCCTGTTTGGCCAGTTGAAACAAACCACCGATTTGCCTAAGCACCGCGACACCGGCAGCAATAACTTTGCGCTGCATACGTTCCGTGGCGCGGCTTACTCCTCAAGTGATGACAAATATCAGAAGTATGCGTTCGATAAGAGCGAAGCGCTGAATGTCACGACTCAAGGCGGTTGGGTAGCTATGTTGCAGCAGTATTTTGCAACGGCGTGGATCCCGTCAGCGAAGGACACCAACACGTTCTTCACGACCACCAACAACGGTATCTCCTCGATTGGCTTTAAAGGTACACCGTTTACCGTGGCACCGGGTGCGCAGCAACAAGTCGCGTCTACCCTGTGGGTCGGTCCTGAACTTCAGGACAAAATGGCCGCTATCGCACCTCACCTTGACCTGACCGTTGATTACGGCTGGTTGTGGTTCATCTCTCAGCCACTGTTCAAACTGTTGAAATTCATCAACAGCTTCGTCGGTAACTGGGGCTTCTCAATCATTGTTATCACCTTCATCGTGCGCGGTATCATGTACCCGCTGACCCGTGCTCAGTACACGTCGATGGCGAAAATGCGTATGTTGCAGCCGAAACTGGCCGCGATGCGTGAACGTATCGGTGATGACAAACAGCGCATGAGTCAGGAAATGATGGCGCTGTACAAGTCTGAGAAAGTGAACCCGCTGGGTGGCTGTCTGCCGCTGGTAATTCAGATGCCAATCTTCCTGGCACTGTATTACATGCTGTCTGGTTCCATTGAATTGCGTCACGCGCCATTCATCCTGTGGATCCATGACCTGTCAGCGCAAGACCCGTACTACATTCTGCCGGTTCTGATGGGTATCACGATGTTCTTCATTCAGAAGATGTCGCCGACAACCGTCACTGACCCGATGCAGCAGAAGATCATGACCTTTATGCCGGTCATCTTCACCGTGTTCTTCCTGTGGTTCCCGTCCGGTCTGGTGGTGTACTACATCGTCAGTAACCTGGTGACCATTCTCCAGCAGCAGCTGATTTATCGCGGGCTGGAAAAACGTGGCCTGCACAGCCGCGACAAGAAAAAGTCATAAGACAGCGTCAGGGCGTTTCCCGTCCTGACCGCTACACTCATGATTAAGACACGAAGGCGGTCATCGAGACCGCCTTTTTGCATATTCAGAAAGAGACAAATGCTATGAGTACCTCAGATACCATTATTGCCCAGGCAACGCCTCCCGGTCGCGGCGGCGTTGGCATTTTGCGCATTTCCGGCCGTGCGGCGCGTGATGTGGCACAGGCTGTCTTAGGTAAGCTGCCAAAACCCCGCTACGCCGATTATCTGCCGTTTCAGGATACCGACGGCAGCACGTTAGATCAGGGAATTGCGCTCTGGTTCCCCGGCCCGAACTCCTTTACCGGTGAAGATGTCCTGGAGCTGCAAGGCCACGGCGGCCCGGTCATTCTCGACCTGCTGCTCAAGCGGATTGTCGCGCTGGAAAATGTGCGCATCGCACGTCCGGGCGAGTTTTCTGAACGTGCATTTCTCAACGATAAGCTGGATCTGGCACAGGCAGAAGCCATCGCCGATCTGATCGACGCCAGTTCAGAACAGGCCGCGCGCTCGGCGGTGAACTCGCTTCAAGGCGTTTTCTCACAGCGTATTCATCATTTAGTGGAAGCACTCACTCACCTGCGAATCTTTGTCGAAGCGGCAATCGACTTCCCGGATGAAGAAATCGACTTCCTGTCTGACGGCAAAATCGAAGCAAAACTCAACACCGTGATGGGCGATCTGGATGCCGTGCGCGCTGAAGCCCGCCAGGGCAGCCTGTTGCGTGAAGGGATGAAAGTGGTGATTGCCGGGCGTCCTAATGCCGGTAAATCCAGTCTGCTGAACGCGCTAGCCGGTCGTGAAGCGGCGATTGTGACGGATATCGCGGGCACCACACGCGACGTTCTGCGCGAACATATTCATCTCGACGGAATGCCGTTGCACATCATTGATACCGCCGGTCTGCGCGAAGCCAGTGATGAAGTGGAACGCATCGGTATCGAACGTGCGTGGAATGAGATTGAACAGGCAGATTTAGTGCTGTTTATGGTCGACGGTACTACCACCGCGGCCACTGAACCGGCAGAGATTTGGCCGGAGTTTATGGCACGCCTTCCGGCTTCTTTGCCTATCGTCGTGGTGCGTAATAAAGCCGATATCACCGGCGAAACGCTGGGGCAAACCGAAGTAAATGGTCACTCACTTATTCGCCTTTCCGCCCGTACCGGCGACGGCGTGGATTTGCTGCGCGATCATCTTAAACAGGTGATGGGCTTTAATCACAACATGGAAGGCGGATTCCTCGCCCGTCGTCGTCACTTGCAGGCGCTGGAAGACGCCGCGCAACATCTGGTGCAGGGTAAAGATCAGCTGCTTGGCGCATGGGCGGGTGAATTGCTGGCGGAAGAGCTGCGTCTGGCGCAGCAGTCGCTGAGTGAAATCACCGGTGAATTCACGTCCGACGATTTACTGGGCCGTATTTTCTCGAGTTTCTGTATCGGGAAATAATGACCGGTGAAATGCAGAAAAGCCCGCGAATACTGCGGGCTTTTTTATGTAATTCAGTAATTTATCTTACCACACTTTATAAATGCGCCCGGTCTGCGCGCCTTCCACGCTGCGCACATAGGCTTTTGCCACGCGGGCCGCCGGTGCAGCTTCAAAGCCCGGGAAGAACGGGCCGTAACCTTCGAGAGATTCTTCAACCACCGTCGGGCTGACGCCATTGATGCGAATTCCCCGCGGCAATTCAATCGCGGCTGCACGCACAAAGCCTTCCACGGCGGCGTTTACGGCTGTCGCATTTGCGCCCTGACGGATAGGTTCGTCGGCAACGATACCGCTGGTCAATGTGATTGAACCGCCGTCGTTGAGAAATGCTTTGCCGATCAGCGCAATGCGTACCTGCCCGAGCAGCTTATCCTGCAACCCGGTATTAAATTGTTCTGCCGTCATTTCTTCCAGTGGGCCAAAATGCAGGCTGCCGGTCGTTGAGATAATCGCGTCAAGTTTACCGGTGCGGGCGAAAAGCGCTTTCACGCTGCTTTCATCGGTAATATCCACCTGAAAATCGCCGTGCGTTTTGCCTGCAGTAATGACGCTATGGTTGTCGCCTAATACGCTGACCACTGCTTTGCCCAAGGTGCCCGTACCGCCAATGACTAAAATTTTCATTTTTCATTCCTCGATTTTGTGTACCGGCTCATCATTAACCAAACTAAAAGTTAGATATAGACTTACAATATTTGTTCTGTCCTAACTCTGGGTTAGTAATATGGATAAGCTGCGGAATATTGAAGTCTTTATTTGCGTGGTCGAATCAGGAAATTTTAGCAACGCAGCCGAAAAGCTGGGGATTTCAGCGGTGATGGTTGGCAAGCATATTCAGCAACTGGAAAAGCATCTGAACGCCCGGCTTTTGCAGCGCACAACCCGTAAACAAAGCCTGACCGATGCCGGTGACGTGTTTTACGAAAATGGCAAACGGGTGCTGGAACAGATGAAAGCCACTGAAAACGCGATGGAAAGTCTGCAAAGCGTGCCCACCGGATTACTGCGCGTCAGTGCGCCGGTTTCCTTAGGTTCCAGCGTGATTGCGCCGATGCTCGCCCGCTATCTGAATCTCTACCCGCAGGTCAAAGTGGAACTGGTGCTGAGCAATGCCCGCGTCGATTTAATCGGCGAAAACTTCGATCTCGCCATCCGTATTGGTGAAATCGGGGATGACCGGCTGGTCGCAAGGCCACTGAAACCCTACGAGATGGTGATCTGCGCTTCACCTGAGTATTTGCAGCGCAACGGCACGCCCGAATCGCCGGAAGATCTGAAAACCCATCCGTGCCTGATCCACTCCGTCTGGAATCAGAGCGAAGGCTGGCAACTGGCGAATGCAGAACGCACCACGTCGGCGTGGCCGGTGAACAGCCGCTATGTCTCCAACGACGGTCATGCGCTGCGTGCTGCTGCGCTGGAAAGCGCCGGTTTGCTGTTGCAGCCCAAAGTGTTACTGGCCGAGGATATTCTCCGCGGCAGGCTTATTCCGGTTCTCGAGTCTTTCATTCCCACGCCGCGTGCCGTGCATGTGGTTTATCTCCCCGATTTCCGCCCGCGAGCGAAGCTGAACAGCCTGATTAACTACATGACAGAAAACGATTTCTACTGATTATTCCTTCCATAAAAAAAACGGTAAGTGATCGCTCACTTACCGTTCGATTTACAGTGAAAAACAATCAGAGTTTAAAGCCGGCCACCACGGTTTCCAGCTGAACCGTCTGATCCTGCATGGCCTGAGCGGCCGCAGAAACCTGTTCCACCAGCGCCGCATTCTGCTGAGTGGCGTTATCCAGCTGGGTGATCGCAACGTTCACCTGCTCGATACCGAGGCTTTGTTCCTGACTGGAAGACATGATTTCGTTCATCAGCGTCGCCACGTTATTTACGCCGCCCATGACTTCATCCATCGTCGTCCCGGCAGTTGCCACCAGCTGGCTGCCGGTGGAGATATCCGCGACAGAATCTTCAATCAGCTTTTTGATTTCACGGGCGGACGTTGCGGAACGTTGTGCCAGGCTGCGCACTTCGGAGGCGACGACGGCAAAGCCGCGCCCCTGTTCACCGGCACGCGCCGCTTCGACAGCGGCATTCAGCGCCAAAATGTTGGTCTGGAAGGCAATACCGTCGATCACGCTGATGATATCGACAATTTTGTGCGAGGAACGGGTGATCGAACCCATGGTATCGACGACCTGTTTCACCACTTCCGACCCTTTCTGTGCCACCGCAGACGCATCACGCGCCAGTTGGTTAGCGCCTTCGGCGTTAGCGGCATTCTGCTTCACGGTGCTGGTGAGCTGTTCCATCGAAGCCGCCGTTTCAACAATAGAACTCGCCTGCTCCTCGGTACGCCCGGAGAGATCCATATTACCGCTGGCGATTTCACGCGATGCCGACGTGATCGCCAGACTGCTGTCACCGACCTGACGGAGGATCGATTGCAGGAATGACAGGAATTGGTTGAAACTCTGGTTAACACGGTTAAATTCAGGGCTGCGGCTTTCCGGCAAGCGAAGAGTCAGATCCGCACCACCGGCCGAAAGCTGGCTGATATTTTTATACAGCCCATCCAGCTGGCGCATAAAAATTTTGATCGCCGTGATCAGAACGACCAGCAATAAAATCACCATCGGGATTTGCACCAGACCCAGACTTTGCAGGATACCGTGCGTACGCGTCAGTAGCTGGCTGGTCGGCATATCGGTCGCGATAAACCACGGCCCCTGAATGTTGCTCATGAACATGGTGTGGGACGTGCCGTTGTTGTCGTAGTCGGCAATCAGATTCGGCTGCCCGTCAATCTGGTCAAGGCTTTTACGGATCTGCAACGCCAGTGGAGATTGTTCACCCAGAGAAGCCAGCTTCGGTAACTTTTCGTCACCGGAATGGCTGCTGCCAACAATTTTGCCGTCTTTTTCGACGATATAAATGGTGCCGTGGACTTTTTTCTCCATTTCAGCCACCAGCTGGTTAAAGAAACCCAGCGTGACGTCAACAGTGGCCACACCCCAGAGTTTATCGCCTTTATAAATCGGCATCGCACAGTTGGTACGCGGCTGAGGGCTGGCGTCATCAAAGTAGGCGGGTGCCCAGACACACTGGCCCTTTTCGCCTTTTGAAGCGGCGAGATACCAGGATTGCTCGAAGTAATTCGGCGATTCGGCGCTGTTCCAGAAGGTGTTTACCGTCAGCTGATTATTATTATTTCGCGCGAAGAAGGTGCTGAATTTGATTTTTGCCGGGTCACGCTGATTCGGCAAAGGCCAGATACCGCCGCCAAATACGGCAGAATCACCATATTGATCAACCAGTGCAGGAAGCAGCCGGTCAATGCTGTCGCTGTCCATTTGTGCGACGGTTTGAGTGATGGTACGCACCTGAGATTCCACTTTGTTCAGCCGGTCGTTGACCACAACGGCGATATCATCAACCTGATTCGCAACCAGAGTGCTTTCTGTTTGTTTCAGCTGAGGGGCAACAAAGACCTGGATCACAATGAGCGTGACGATGATCAGCACAATAAAAAACAAGCTGATCAATGCGATAAAGCGGGATTGCGTTGTTTTTAACATTTTAGGGTAACTCACAGGCAAAGCAGCGAGATCGCTGCTTAACTAATAACGGCATTTTCTGACGTTTCTTTATGAGGCTATAGTAGATATATCTGGGACTCGGATCATCGGAGTGAAAAACCAGAACATCGTCCCGATGAGATTATTTCTCAATATGTGGTTAATCGTGTGATTAGTTTCACTTTATGGTTATGAAAAACTTTCCGAAAAGTAAAAAAAGTGTGCACAGACGCTGGGTTTAAGCGGTTTTTAATGATTTCTCTTAATGTTATTCTTTCAGAATGTAGAGAAAATACGGTCGAACCATTAATCATGGAGTGAACAATGGCGTGCCATTTTGCAAGATGGGCTGTGACGGAAGCCGAACCGGATACACACCGGTTGCCCAAAAGTATTGTGATGTCCGCAAGACATCTCTCTGATAAACAGCGAAGACGTTTCTTAAACGGCCGTGTCCTGCTGGCTGAAATCATTTTCTACCTTTACGGCATCGCAGAACTTCCCCATGTGATCACGCTGCCCAGTGGTCGCCCGAGCTTTGAATCCCCCGATCTCCCCGACTTCAGCCTGGCGTATGCAGGCAGCACCGCAGGCGTTCTGATCAGCAGCGAAGGGAAAGTCGGGCTTGATCTCGAAATCATTCACGCACGCAGCGCACTGGTCAACCCGCAGCAGCAACTGTCCGCCGTCGAAAAAACCTGGATTGCCATGCAGTCCGACCCGGTGGAATCCTCGCTGCAGCTGTGGTGTATTCGTCAAAGTATGCTGAAGATGTCCGGCCTGAACGAGCAAGGCCCGCTGACGCTCAGCCTGAATCCGGCTTCCGGGCGTTTGCGCTCAATAGCGACACCGGAGGCGCAGGTGATGAGTGATATTGAAGGGTCGATTACCTGGGCGTGCGCGCAGTCGCCGTCGATTATCCGTTTGCAGTGCTGGCGCTATGAACCGGAAAATGGTTTTACCCGTACGCAAACCTTGTCTTCAGATCAGCAATCCGACTCTCCACATTTTATGAAGTTCACCAGCCTGCCGCCTGCCAAATAAAACTTCACGCATGTTTTCATAAACCTTGTATATCGCCGTGCCGTTTTTCGTTTAAGGTAAGAATCAGAGAGTCATCCATAACAGGAGTTAATCATGTCAGCAAAGCCTCTGAAGTTTGTCACACTGTTAGGTAGTCTTCGTAAAGCCTCTTACAACGGTATGGTCGCGCGCACGCTGCCGAAAGTCGCGCCTGAGGGCGTCACCATTGAAGCGCTGCCATCTATCGGCACTCTGCCGTTATATGATGCGGATATTCAGCAGGAAGAGGGCTTTCCGGCCGATTTAGACGCGATTGCTGAGCAAATCCGCCAGGCGGATGGCGTGATCATCGTGACGCCGGAATATAACTATTCCGTTCCCGGCGGCCTGAAGAACGCCATCGACTGGATTTCCCGTTTGCCAAACCAGCCACTGGCGGGCAAACCAGTGCTGATTCAGACCAGTTCAATGGGGCCGGTCGGCGGCGCACGTTGCCAGTATCATCTGCGCCAGATTCTGGTCTTCCTCGACGCGATGGTGATGAACAAACCTGAATTCATGGGTGGCGTTATCCAGAACAAAGTGGACGAGCACACCGGTGAAGTGACCGATCAGGGGACGCTGGATTTCCTTAAAAGCCAGCTGACCGCATTTGCCGATTACACGCACCGCGTCAGCAAATAATTTTCAGTCGCTAAAAATGCAAACAGCCCGCCAACTTATCGAAAGTGGCGGGCTGTTTTATTTACTGCCTTGAGTAAAACGCGTGCGGATTAATGCCCGTCAACAAACGCGATTTTCAGCACAAACAGCAGGGCAACGACAACGACGCACGGGCTGATTTCTCTCCAGCGGCCTGTGCCCAGTTTCATCACCACATAAGAGATGAAGCCCAACGCAATACCTTCAGTGATGGAGAAGCTGAATGGCATCATCACTGCCGTCACGAAAGCAGGAACCGCTTCAGTCAGGTCATCCCATGAAACGCGCGCCAGGCTGGAGGTCATCAGAACACCCACATAAATCAGCGCGCCGGCTGCGGCGTATTCCGGCACCATGCCCGCCAGCGGGGAAATGAAGATCACCAGCAGGAACAGTAAACCGGTCACGACGGCGGTCAGGCCGGTGCGGCCACCCACGGACACGCCGGACGTGCTTTCGATATACGCGCCCACGGAAGAGGTCCCGATGAAAGCGCCCGCCACAGAGGAAATACTGTCGACGTACAGCGCCTGTTTCATCTGCGGGAATTTACCCTTCTCATCCGCCAGACCAGCTTTGTCCGTGACGCCAATCAGCGTACCGGAGGAGTCAAACAGGTTTACCAGCATGAAGGAGAAAATAACGCCCGCCAGACCGATATTCAGTGCGCCTTTCAGGTCAACCTGACCGACGACGGTGGTGATGCTCGGTGGCATCGACCAGAAACCGTTGTAATGCACATCACCAATCGCCAGGCCAATGCCCGTAGTCACCACAATCGACACCAGCACGGAGGCGTGGAAGTTACGTGACGCCAGCACCGCAATGATGAAGAAACCCAGCACGCCCAGCAGCACGTTGTGGGATGTCAGGTTACCGATGGTGACGATGGTGTCCGGGTTCGCAACAATAATGCCGGCGTTTTTCAGCCCCATCATGCCGATGAACAGCCCGATACCGGCGGTAATCCCCACGCGCAGGCTGACCGGAATGTTCGCGATCATCCAGTAACGGATACGGAAAATGGTCAGCAACAGCAGGCCAACAGCGCCCCAGAAAATAGCGCCCATGCCGATTTGCCAGGAAACACCCATCGCACCGACCACCACAAAGGCGAAGAAGGCGTTCAGGCCCATAGCAGGTGCCAGCGCCACCGGCAGGTTGGCAATCACGCCCATCAGGATGCTGCCGAACGCGGCAATCAGACAGGTGGTTACAAAGACGGCCTGCTTATCCATGCCCGCGACACCCAGAATCTGCGGGTTCACGAAAACGATGTAGACCATGGTCAGGAAGGTGGTTAAGCCTGCGATAGTTTCGGTGCGTACCGTGGTGCCGTGCTGCGTCAGTTTAAACAGACGTTCAGCCAGACCTTTTCCACCGGTAGCATTGCTGTGTGGTGTGCTCATTAGTGAGTTCCAAAATGGGGGAAAAACAATCGGGGGGTATCCTAAGGATTTTAGCCGGAAAGCGCCAGCACTGGATGTGGGGGATTAAATCTATCGTTCGGTACAATGTCATAAACCACGCGAATAGATAAATTCTCTCGCGGAGGAAGTATGTCAGCGGTTAAATGTGCCTTTTTATATTCCGGTCTTATCCGCTGTCGCCCCCTTTCCACGGCATGGGCGAGTCACCTGCGCTCTGGCGTGAAAAGGGTTATCAGATTACGCGTTAAGGGATTTGTCGTAAGCCTGCATGCGTCGCTCAAGTTCCGCCAAAGAACTCAGGCCCTCTGCGAGCGGCAGGGTTTTATCGTTGAAAATTTCCAGCGACCACGGACCGGTGAAGCCTTTCCGGTTCAGCGTGCTGACGAAATCCACCAACGGTAAATCGCCCTGACCGGGATAACACCGGTAACTGCGGCTCCACTGCTGCACATTCATGTCTTTGAACGGCGCATCGGCCAGTTGCAGGAAACTGATTTTCCCCAGCGGGACTTCGTCAAGACGGTCGAGATTGTCGCCCACGGCGAGAATATGGAAGCTGTCGAGCACAATCCCCAGCGCCGGGTTATTCACTTCACGCACGCGATCCCACGCCTGGCGGTAGCGGTTAATGTGTTTCCCCCACGCCAGCGCCTCAAAGCCAATATGGATGTCATGAGACTGCGCCATTTCCGCCAGTGCGGCGAGGTCGGCAATCTGAACATCGCGCTCCGCCGAACTTTCGGGGTCGGTATTGCTGCACACCAGCAAACGGTCGCAGCCCAGTTCATTCATCAGATCAAACTGCCGGCGCGCGCTGGCAAACTTCTCATGACGCTTTTCCGGCTGAACGCCTTCAAAGTCGCGGAAAGGTTGCAGCAGGAAAATCCGTAATCCGAGCGAATCCGCCAGATTCCGGATGGCAATCGGTTTTAGCGGGCATTTGAGTAAATCATCTTCAAAAATCTCCACACCATCAAACCCCGCCGCCGCGATAGCCGTGAGTTTTTCGGGCAGAGTTCCTGGTACTGAAACTGTCGCAATAGAACGTAACCGGGTGGTAGCAGGCAAAATATCGTCCTTTTTGTCAGGCTTCGAGACTTACAGTAGTGGACCTTCATGCCGCATTCGTCAAGTGTTGGCGGCTTGTGTGAACGCACAGATTGTAACTGGGCTAATCAATGGTTAATCTCTGTGGCGAGATTGGGTTATTAATGAGGATATGACGCTGAGCAGCCAAAGTTCCCCGGCGCCGGGACGTAAAAATGATCCGATAGGACTTAAACAGCGCATTTTCGACAGTGCTCTGGCTGAATTCGCTGAATCCGGCCTGATGGGCGCGCGTATGGAGAATATCGCCTCAAACGCCAGCACCACAAAACGTATGGTGGTCTATCACTATAAGACCAAAGAAGCCCTGTACTTGCTGGTGCTGGAACACGTTTATCGCGGCATCCGCCAGCACGAATTGGATCTGGATTTATCGTCATTTCCCCCGGCGGAAGCGATCGTCAAACTGGTGGAAGCCAGCTTTGATTTTCACGTTTCGCACCCGGAATTTATCCGTATCGTATCGACCGAAAACATGCTGCGTGGCCGGTTTATCCGTCAGTCCACCAGCATCCGCGAGATCAACAAAACGGCGTTAACGCTGCTGGAAGATATTCTCGAACGCGGAAAACAGAGCCATCTGTTCAAAGAAGATTCGCAGGCGCGCGATGTTCACCGGTTGATCAGCAGTCTGTGTGTGCATCAGGTTGCGAACCAGTACACGTTCGGCGCGCTGTTCGAAAACCCTGACGAAGTGGATTTGCAGGTTGCGCATTATCGCCAACTGGCGGTGGTGGTGGCGCTGCGCTATGTGATGAAATAACGCGTCAGCGGACAGCAAAAAGGCCTCGGAAGAGGCCTTTTTTATGACGAATCGCTTTTATGAAGAGTATCCGCGACCGATCATTCTTTCGCCGTGTCTTTGCCGTCAGTCAGCAATTTGTCCAGCGCATCGCCGCCAACGTGACGGAAATCCTGCCCTTTCACGAAGTAGAAGATGAATTCACAAATATTCTGACAACGGTCGCCGATACGCTCAATGGAACGGGCACAGAACAACGCAGTCAGCACGCTTGGAATGGTACGCGGATCTTCCATCATGTAGGTCATGAGCTGACGCACAATGCCTTCGTATTCCTGATCCACTTTCTTGTCTTCACGGTAAATACGCACCGCTTCGTCAAGATCCATACGCGCAAACGCGTCGAGTACGTCATGCAGCATTTCTACCGTGTGGCGGCCCAGAGATTCCAGGCTGACCAGCAGCGGCTGATGCAGATGCGAGAATTTCTCGAGTGCAGTACGGCAAATCTTATCCGCCACATCGCCGATACGTTCCAGCTCAGAAATGGTTTTGATAATCGCCATCACTAAACGCAGATCGCTGGCGGTCGGCTGGCGCTTGGCAATAATGCGCACGCAGGCTTCGTCGATCGCCACTTCCATCAGGTTAACTTTGTCATCACCTTTGATGACGCGCTGCGCAAGCTCGGCATCCTGATTGTGCATCGCGGTGATCGCATCAGTCAGTTGCTGTTCAACCAGCCCACCCATCGCCAGAACCTGCGTACGGATGTGTTCTAACTCGGCGTTAAACTGGCCGGAAATGTGTTTGTTTAAGTTCAGGTTGTCCATCGTTCTTACCTCAACCGTAGCGGCCAGTAATGTAATCTTCAGTCTGTTTGCGCGCTGGCGAAGTAAACAGCGAGTCAGTATCACTGTATTCGATCAGCTCACCCAAATACATAAACGCAGTGCGGTCTGAACAACGCGCAGCCTGCTGCATGTTGTGGGTCACGATCACCACGGTGTAATCAGATTTTAGCTCGGTGATCAGCTCTTCGATACGGCCTGTTGAAATTGGGTCCAGCGCCGAACACGGTTCATCAAGCAGAAGAACATCAGGACGGATCGCAATGCCGCGCGCAATGCACAGACGCTGTTGCTGGCCGCCGGACAAGCTGTAACCGCTCTGGTGTAGCTTGTCTTTGGATTCATTCCACAATGCGGCTTTGGTCAGCGCCCATTGCACGCGCTCATCCATGTCCGTACGGGAAAGTTTTTCAAACAGACGGACACCGAATGCGATGTTGTCGTAAATCGACATCGGGAACGGCGTCGGTTTCTGGAAGACCATGCCGACTTTGGCACGCAACAGCGCGATATCCTGTTTATCGACCAGAATATTTTCGCCATCGAGCAGAATTTCACCTTCCGCATTCTGCTCCGGATAAAGCTGGTACATTTTGTTAAACGTACGCAGCAGCGTGGATTTACCACAACCTGACGGGCCGATGAATGCCGTGACTTCGTTCTTAGCGATATCCAGGGAAATATTTTTCAGCGCGTGGAATTTGCCGTAATAAAAATTCAGATCACGAACCTGAATCTTGGTGTTGGATGCGTCAGTCATTCGACTCATAAGACATCTCTCTTTTGCGCGCGCCGCTGTGCGACGCCGGGTAAACAGTGACGGCAGAGTTAGCAAACCTCTGCCATCAGTAATGAATTAGCTTACTGCTTCTTCGTGGCGAAAATCACACGCGCCAGAATGTTCAGCAACAGCACACACACTGTAATCAGCAGTACGCCCGCCCAGGCCAGTTGTTGCCATTCGCCAAACGGGCTCATCGCAAACTTAAAGATGGTGACCGGCAGGTTGGCGATTGGCTGCATCATGTCGGTGCTCCAGAACTGGTTGGAGAGCGACGTAAACAGCAGCGGTGCGGTTTCACCGGCGATACGGGCGATAGCCAGCAAAATACCGGTGATAATGCCGGAAACAGAGGCTTTCAGGGTGATTGCCGAAATCATTTTCCATTTCGGCGTCCCCAGCGCATAAGCCGCTTCACGCAGGCTGTCCGGCACCAGTTTCAGCATGTTTTCCGTGGTACGGATAACAATCGGGATTTGCAGCAGCGCCAGCGCTAGCACGCCCGCCCAGCCAGAGAAGTGCCCCATTTTCGCCACCATAATGGTGTAAACAAACAGGCCGACCACAATGGAAGGGGCAGAAAGCAGAATGTCGTTGATGAAACGAATGAATTCCGCCAGCCAGGATTTACGGCCATATTCTGCCAGATAAATCCCCGCCATCACGCCCAGCGGCGTACCGATGACCGTCGCCCATAAAATCAGTAATCCGCTGCCCGCTATGGCGTTCGCCAGACCCCCGCCGGCCGTATTCGGCGGCGGCGTGTTTTGGGTAAACAGCGCCAGCGACATGCCGTCCACGCCTTTCACGATGGTCGTGAACAGGATCCAGACCAGCCAGAACAGACCGAAAAGCATGGTCAGCATGGAGACCATCAGCGCCAGACGGTTCTTCTGGCGACGCCATGCCTGACGTTTGCGGCGAGATTCCAGTAAGGCTGCGTTACTTTGCATTTCGAGTGTCGTCATCTTAACGGCCCTCTTTCTTAGCCAGACGCAGGATCATGACTTTCGACAGCGCCAGAACAATAAAGGTGATAACAAACAGGATAAGCCCCAGTTCCATCAGCGCGGAGGTGTGCAGACCCGCTTCGGCTTCGGCGAATTCATTCGCCAGCGCCGAGGTAATGCTGTTGCCGGGCGCGTATAGCGAAACGCTGTCGAGCTGGTAGGTGTTACCGATAATGAAGGTCACCGCCATGGTTTCCCCCAGCGCGCGGCCCAGACCGAGCATAACACCGCCGATGACACCATTTTTGGTGAACGGCAGCACGATGCGCCAGATGACTTCCCAGGTCGTACAACCGATTCCGTAGGCCGACTCTTTCATCATCACCGGCGTTTGCTCGAACACGTCACGCATGACGGAGGCAATATACGGAATGATCATGATGGCCAGAATGACACCTGCCGCCAAAATACCGATACCAAATCCCGGGCCGGCGAAAAGCGCGCCCACAATCGGGATACCGGAAAGCACATCACCGACCGGCGTCTGGAAATACTTCGCAAACAAGGGCGCGAAAACGAATAAACCCCACATGCCATAAACAATACTGGGGATCGCCGCCAGCAGTTCGATGGCAATACCCAGCGGACGTTTCATCCAGTTAGGTGCCAGCTCGGTGAGGAATAATGCGATACCAAAACTGACGGGTACGGCAATCAGTAAGGCGATAATTGAGGTCACGACCGTGCCGTAAATAGGCACCAGTGCGCCGAACTCCTGATTAGGAGCATCCCAGGTTTTATTCCACAGGAAGGATAATCCGAACTTTTCAATGCTCGGCAGTGAAGCAATAAACAGCGAGACGATGATGCCGCCCAGCATTAATAACACGATCAGCGCAGCCAGTTTGACCAGCGCGCCGAAAATGATGTCACCGTTTTTGCTTGGTGCCTTGATAGCCGGTTTGTATTCAGCCATACCACTCTCTTTTAATTCAGATTTAATTCCCTCCCCGGCCGGAGAGGGAATGAAGCAGAAGACTTGTACTCTATATCAGACGAGACGCCAGATCCTAGTAAAGTGCTTTGCCGCTGCTATCTTTGATATTTGCTTTCCAGGCAGCGCGAACCTGCTCAACCACTGAAGGTGGCAGTGTTGCGTAATCCAGGTCAGTCGTCAGTTTGTTGCCGTTTTTGTAAGCCCAGTCGAAGAACTTCAACACTTCTGCGCCTTTCGCTGCATCCTGCTGATCTTTGTAAATCAGGATGAAGGTGGTGGAGCTGATTGGCCACGCGTTGGTGCCTTTCTGATAAGTCAGATCCTGAGCGAAGGTTTTGCTCCAGTCAGCGCCTTTAGCCGCTGCACTGAAGGATTCTTCAGTCGGGCTGATGGCCTTACCATCCGCATCAACCAGTTTGGTGTAAGCCAGGTTGTTTTGTTTCGCGTAAGCATATTCTACGTAACCGATTGAGCCTGGCAGACGCTGTACAAATGCGGCCACGCCGTCGTTACCTTTACCGCCCAGACCGGTAGGCCAGTTAACGGTAGAGCCTGAACCGATTTTTTCTTTCCACTCGTTGTTCACTTTAGCCAGATAGCTGGTGAACACGAAAGAAGTCCCGGAGCCGTCTGCACGACGAACAACCGCGATATTGGTATCTGGCAGTTTCACGCCCGGGTTCAGCTTAGTGATCGCCGCGTCGTTCCACTTTTTGATTTTGCCCAGGTAGATATCACCCAGCGTTGCGCCGTCCAGCGTCAGCTGACCTGATTTAATACCAGGGATGTTAACAGCCAGTACCACGCCACCGATGACGGTAGGGAACTGGAACAGGCCGTTTTTGTTCAGATCTTCTTCTTTCATCGGCGCATCAGATGCACCGAAATCAACGGTCTTGGCGATGATTTGTTTCACGCCGCCGGAAGAACCGATGCCCTGATAGTTAACCTGAGTACCGGTTGCTTTCTGATACGCGTCCGCCCACTTAGCGTAGACAGGTGCGGGGAAGGTACCGCCAGCGCCAGTCAGGTTAGTGGCAGCGAAAGCAGACATTGCTGTGAGGGAGAAAGTCGCTGCTACAAGACCGGCGACGGTGTTACGCATCAATTTCATGTTCCACTCCTGGTGGTTTTAAACTTCCCGACTGATGTCGACGTTAATTAAAGTGTTTGGCACAGGAGGAAAATAGGACAGTTTGGTGACAGTAAAATGTACGTTATGTGACAGTTTTATGACACCGGTCACAATTTGGGCAAGATGGGCAAACTGACGGGGATCGAACAATTAAAAACCGGCGCGAAGGCCGGTATCAGCGGAAAAACATTCTGACTTAACGCCCTTTCTTTTTACGTCCGGGCTGTGCAAAACGCATACGGGATGCTGAGTTTCCGTCGGGTTTATCAGTATTCTTCGGTTTTGTGACAACCGGTTTTTTCACCTGAGCAGGTTTAGCCTGCGCTTTTTTGACCGGTTTTTCTTCAGAGGTCGAGTTTTCAGTCAGTCTTAACAATTCGGTCATCTCAACGTCCGTCAAATCACGCCATTCACCCAAAGGCAGGCCTTTCAGGTTGATGTTCATAATCCGCACGCGCTCAAGCTTTGTGACTTCAAAGCCAAAATGCTTACACATACGGCGAATCTGACGGTTAAGCCCCTGAACCAGCGTGATACGAAACACAAAGGGTGCTTCTTTTATCACTTTGCATTTTTTGGTCACCGTTCCCAGCATTGGCACACCCGCGCCCAGGCCGGTAATAAATTCATCCGTCACCGGTTTATTGACGGTCACAACGTATTCTTTTTCGTGATCGTTACCGGCACGCAGGATTTTATTGACCAGATCACCGTGGTTGGTCAGTAAAATCAGCCCCTGAGAATCTTTATCCAGACGCCCTATTGGAAAAACGCGTTTGCTGTGATTAACGAAATCACTGATGTTGTCCCGTTCACCGTCTTCCATGGTGGTGATGATGCCCACGGGCTTATTAAGCGCGATGAGCACGACATCCTCTTCATCACGCGGTTCAATCAGCTGGCCGTTAACTTTCACCACATCCCCGGCAAATACCTGTGCGCCCACGGAGGCGCGTCTGCCATTAATAAAAACATTTCCTTGTTCTACGTAACGATCGGCATCGCGGCGAGAGCAGATCCCGCTCTCACTGATGTATTTGTTGAGACGAATGGAGGGGTTGGACAGCATTCAGCAAGGCACCTTCGTAAAAAGGCGGACTATACCTTATGCGTGACGGGTAACGAAGCCTGAGAGAAGAGAATCGTGACAGCGGCGGGGAAAGAGAAAACCCGCAGGTCGCCGTTGGGAAATAAAAAAGCGCCCGAAATGGGCGCTTAAAAGTCAGTATCAAAACCAGCGTGGCTTATTCTACTGTGACTGATTTGGCCAGATTACGTGGCTGGTCTACGTCAGTGCCTTTAATCAGCGCGACATAGTAAGACAGCAGCTGTAACGGAACCGTGTAGAAAATCGGTGCGACGATTTCTTCGACGTGCGGTAACTGAATGATCTTCATACCGTCGCTGTCGGTGAAACCGGCATCCTGATCGGCGAAGACATACAGCAGACCACCGCGGGCGCGCACTTCTTCGATATTGGATTTCAGTTTTTCCAGCAGTTCGTTGTTAGGCGCGACGACGATCACCGGCATATCGGCGTCAATCAGCGCCAGCGGGCCGTGTTTCAGCTCGCCTGCCGCATACGCTTCCGCATGAATATACGAAATCTCTTTCAGCTTCAGCGCACCTTCCATGGCAATCGGGTACTGATCGCCACGACCGAGGAACAGCGCATGATGTTTGTCCGAGAAACCCTCCGCCAGAGACTCGATGGTTTTATCCAGCGACAGCATCTGCTCGATACGCGCAGGCAGCGCCTGTAATGCGTGAACAATGTCGTGCTCAACCTGCGGAGCCATGCCTTTCAGACGGCCCATACGCGCCACCAGCATCAGCAGAACGGTCAACTGTGTGGTAAACGCTTTAGTCGACGCCACGCCAATTTCCGTACCCGCTTTGGTCATCAGCGCCATATCGGATTCACGCACCAGCGAAGAACCGGCAACGTTACACACCGCCAGAGAACCGAGATAACCCAGCTCTTTGGACAGGCGCAGCGCGGCCAGCGTATCGGCGGTTTCTCCTGACTGAGACAAGGTAATGATCAGGCTGCCTGGACGCACGGCAGATTTGCGATAGCGGAATTCAGAGGCAATCTCGACATCACACGGCATACCAGCCAGCGATTCGAACCAGTAACGCGATACCATACCGGAGTTGTATGACGTACCGCAGGCGATGATCTGCACATGCTGAACGCGGGACAGGATCTCATCCGCCTTTTCGCCCAGTTCGCTCAGATTCACTTCACCGTGACTGAAACGCCCTTCCAGCGTGTTTTTAATCGCCAGCGGCTGTTCGTAGATTTCTTTCTGCATGTAGTGGCGGTAAGCACCTTTATCACCGGCGTCGTACTGCACTTTTGATTCGATTTCTTCGCGTTCAACGGCATGACCTTTTTTGTCATACACGCTGACGGAACGGCGCTTAACTTCGGCCACATCGCCTTCTTCCAGGAACAGGAAGCGGCGGGTGACAGGCAACAGCGCCAGCTGGTCGGAAGCAATGAAGTTTTCACCCACGCCACGACCAATCACCAGCGGGCTGCCGGAACGGGCGGCGACCAGAACGGACGGATCACGTCTGTCCATCACTACGGTGCCGTAAGCGCCACGCAGCTGAGGGATCACGCGCTGAACGACTTCCAGCAACGTACCGCCCTGAAGTTGTTCCCAATGCACCAGATGCGCGATCACTTCGGTATCCGTTTCGGAATCAAAACGGTAACCGCGTTCAATCAGTAATTCACGCAGAGGTTCGTGGTTTTCGATAATGCCGTTGTGCACCACCGCAATATAATCAGACACATGCGGGTGCGCGTTCGCTTCGGAAGGTTCACCGTGCGTTGCCCAGCGGGTATGGGCAATACCGGTACCGCCGTGCAAAGGATGTTCATCCAGCGCATCTGCCAGCATCTGGACTTTGCCCAGACGACGCAGGCGTCCCATTTTTCCGTCCGCATCAATCACAGCCAGACCCGCTGAGTCATAACCGCGGTATTCCAGACGGCGTAAACCTTCTAACAGAATTTCAGCAATATCGCGTTGCGCTACCGCGCCTACAATTCCACACATCAGTTTTATTCCTATTGAAGGTCTTTCGGGACCTTTTTTGATGCCTGACCTGATTTATCCACACGCCCCGTTTTCCGGTGTACGTGCGGTTCCCCGAGCCTTGTAGAAGTTGGGGATTATTATGTTTTGGTCTGCATTCGGATAAAAACGCAGACCAAAACACAACGCGACAGAAAGAAATCAGGCGCAAATTTCTGCGCCTGACGCACTCAGCTTCAGATTAGCTTATTTTTTCTTCACAGGTTTCTGCCAGTCCGGCTTATGCACCTGAGGAACACGACTCAGCAGTAAACCGTTATCCGGCACATCGCGCGTTACGGTTGTGCCGGCCGCGATGGTGACATTATTGCCTACAGTGACCGGCGCAATCAGCTGGGTATCAGACCCGACAAAGACATCGTTGCCGATAATCGTTTTGCTTTTGTTCACGCCGTCGTAGTTGCAGGTGATAGTCCCCGCGCCGATATTTACGTTGTCGCCAATTTCAGCGTCACCCAGATAGGAAAGATGGCCCGCTTTCGAACCTTTCCCCAGACGCGCTTTTTTGATTTCGACGAAGTTACCCACATGCGCGCCTTCGGCCAGTTCGGCACCCGGACGCAGACGTGCGAAAGGCCCAACGGTACAACCGCTTTCCAGCACGGCATCTTCGAATACGCTGTAAGGGCTGACGTCACAGTCATCGCCAATCACGCAGTTTTTCAGCACGCAGCCCGCGCCGATTTTTACGCGGTCGCCCAGTTTTACGTGGCCTTCGATAATGACGTTGGTGTCGATCACTACATCAATCCCGTGAGACAGCTCACCCCGGAGATCGAAACGCGCCGGATCCATCAGCATCACGCCTTCCAGAAGCAGGCGTTCGGCCTGTTCGGTCTGATATACGCGCTCAAGGCGGGAAAGTTGCAGGCGGTTATTCACGCCATCGACTTCACTTTCACGCGCCGGATGTACGGTGGCGATCAGATTACCTTCCGCATGCGCCATCGCAATGATATCGGTAATGTAATACTCGCCCTGCGCGTTATTGTTGTTCAGCTGACCGAGCCAGCGTTTGAACGATGCGCCGTTGGCCACCAGAATACCGGTGTTAATTTCCTGGATTTTCAGCTGCTCGGCATTCGCGTCTTTCTGCTCAACGATGCCGGTCACAATACCGTTTTCGCGCACGATTCGGCCATAACCGGTTGGATTATCCAGCACGACGGTGAGCAAACCGATACCGCCTTCAGGCTTGGCTTTCAGCAACTTATCCAGCGTCTCGACTGAAATCAGCGGGACATCGCCGTAAAGCATCAGGACATCTTCGTCATCTGCAAAGAAAGGCGCAGCCTGTTGCATCGCGTGCCCGGTACCCAGCTGTTCAGCCTGCAATACCCAGTTCAGTTCACTGCCAGCCAACGTTTTCTTCAGTAAATCGCCACCGTGGCCGTAGACCAGATGCACGTTTCTGGCACCCACTTGCGTGGCCGCATCGATGACGTGTTGAACCATTGGCTTGCCCGCCAAGGTATGAAGAACTTTAGGAAGGTTGGAATACATGCGTGTTCCCTTGCCCGCGGCAAGGATCACCACACTCAGTGCGCTGTTTGACATAGATGACCTGACAAATCCAATTTGAGTGACAAAAGTAACCCGTTATATGAACGAATTACTACATATTTCGCGTCAAAAACCGCCTGTAAGCCGCAGCCTGCAAGGGTTGGACACGATATAGACTATAACAAAAAACCTGAGGGTAATATGTCCATTAATCACGCAAGTATTCCACCAAAAACCCAAATTAGCCTTCGGGAAAATGCTGAAAATACCCTTTTTTAAAGGTAAAAAAAAAGCGACCCGAAGGTCGCTTTTCTCACTGATGTTGTTACATCGCTTTTCTGGTCAGTTCGATAACGCGAAGTTTCGCGATCGCCTTAGCCAGTTCCGCTGACGCCTGAGCGTAATCAACGTCGCCGTGAGAACCACTAATGTGTTCTTCCGCTTTGCGCTTAGCTTCAAGCGCGCGCGCTTCGTCGAGGTCTTGCCCACGGATTGCAGTATCAGCCAACACGGTCGTTGCATTCGGCTGCACCTCAAGGATGCCACCGGAAAGATAGATATACTCTTCTTCACCGTGTTCTTTAACAATGCGCACCATGCCAGGCTTGATGGCGGTGAGCAGCGGAGCATGCCCCGGGAAAATACCCAGTTCGCCTTCGCTACCCGTCACCTGGATTTTCTGTACCATGCCGGCAAACATACGTTTTTCCGCACTGACAACATCCAGATGGTAAGCTTTTTCAGCCATGTCATCCTCTCTCACAACAAACTAGCGTTACAGTTTCTTGGCTTTTTCCACTGCTTCTTCAATGGTGCCAACCATGTAGAACGCTTGCTCTGGCAGGTGATCGTAGTCGCCGTCCATAATGCCTTTGAAACCACGAATGGTATCTTTCAGCGATACGAACTTGCCCGGAGAACCGGTAAAGACTTCGGCCACGAAGAATGGCTGGGACAGGAAGCGTTCGATCTTACGCGCACGGGATACGGCCAGTTTGTCATCTTCTGACAACTCATCCATACCCAGGATCGCGATGATATCTTTCAGTTCCTTGTAACGTTGCAGAATAGACTGCACGCCACGAGCCACATCATAGTGTTCCTGACCAACAACCAGTGGATCCAGCTGACGGCTGGTGGAGTCCAGTGGGTCAACCGCCGGGTAGATACCCAGTGACGCGATCTGACGGCTCAGTACCACAGTTGCATCTAAGTGAGCAAAGGTGGTGGCTGGGGATGGGTCAGTCAAGTCATCCGCAGGGACGTAAACGGCCTGTACGGAGGTGATAGAACCACTTTTGGTCGAGGTGATACGTTCTTGCAGAGCGCCCATCTCTTCCGCCAGCGTTGGCTGATAACCTACCGCCGATGGCATACGGCCCAGAAGTGCAGACACTTCGGTACCGGCCAGGGTGTAACGGTAAATGTTGTCAACGAACAGCAGTACGTCACGACCTTCATCACGGAATTTCTCCGCCATGGTCAGGCCGGTCAGTGCAACGCGCAGACGGTTACCTGGTGGCTCATTCATCTGACCATAGACCAGGGAAACTTTGTCGATAACGTTGGATTCGGTCATTTCGTGGTAGAAGTCGTTACCCTCACGAGTACGTTCACCCACGCCTGCAAACACGGAATAACCGGAGTGCTCGATCGCGATGTTACGGATCAGCTCCATCATGTTTACAGTTTTACCCACACCCGCACCACCGAACAGACCGACTTTACCGCCCTTAGCGAACGGGCACATCAGGTCCATAACTTTGATACCGGTTTCCAGCAATTCCTGGGAGTTCGCCAGCTCTTCATAAGAAGGTGCCGGACGGTGAATTGCACGACGTTCTTCTTCGCCGATTTCACCTTTCATGTCGATTGGTTCACCCAATACGTTCATGATACGACCCAGAGTTGCCACACCCACTGGAACTTCGATTGGGTGTTGCAGGTTGTTCACTTTCAGACCGCGACGCAGGCCGTCTGAGGTACCCATTGCGATACAACGAACAACGCCGCCGCCTAACTGTTGCTGAACTTCCAGCACCAGCTTGGAGGTACCGTTTTCTACCTCAAGAGCATGGTACACGTTCGGTACCGCATCCTGAGGGAACTCGACGTCCACCACGGCGCCGATTACCTGGATAATCTTTCCAGTAGCCATCTTGAATCCTCTACGTAATTCGTAAACCTAGCTTAAACCGCGGAGGCTCCCCCGACGATCTCGGTGAGTTCCTGAGTGATGCTGGCCTGACGAGCTTTGTTGTATACCAACTGCAGCTCTTTGATCAGGCTGCCGCCGTTATCGGTTGCGGCTTTCATCGCTACCATTCGCGCGGCCTGTTCGCTGGCCAGGTTTTCTACGACGCCCTGATAAACCTGGGATTCCACGTAGCGACGCAGGAGGGTATCCAGCAGTGCTTTAGGGTCCGGCTCATACAGGTAATCCCAGGATTTCTTCGCCAGTACGCCATCTTCTGCCGGAGGCAAAGGCAACAGCTGTACGATGCGGGGTTCCTGAGACATGGTATTGACGAATTTATTGCTAACAACACATAACTTGTCTAAGCGACCTTCGTCGAAAGCCTGCAACATCACTTTCACCGGTCCGATCAGTTCTGACAGGGAAGGGTTATCCCCCATGCCAGTCACCTGAGCAACAACGTTGCCACCCACGGAACCGAAGAAAGACGCTGCTTTGGAACCGATCAGGGCTAAGTCAACCTCAACGCCTTTTGCGGACCAGTCTTTCATCTCTGTCAGCAGTTTTTTGAACAGGTTAATGTTCAGACCACCACAAAGACCACGGTCGGTAGACACCACCAGATACCCGACGCGTTTAACTTCACGCTCATCCAGGTAAGGGTGCTTGTATTCCAGATTCCCGAGCGCGAGGTGACCAATCACCTCACGAATGGTTTCTGCATAAGGACGGCTGGCCGCCATGCGATCCTGCGTTTTACGCATTTTGGAGGCGGCGACCATTTCCATCGCTTTAGTGATCTTTTGCGTGTTTTGCACGCTGCCGATCTTACTACGTATCTCTTTTCCGCCGGCCATCTCTGCTTCTCCTCATGACCAAACGGCCTGCTGCTTATCTGCTAAAAGCAGGGCAGCAGGGCAGCAGGGCCGTTTAGTATTACCAGGACTGGGTTGCTTTGAAGGTATCAAGGATATTTTTGAATTTACCCTCGATCTCATCGTTATACGCACCAGTTTGGTTGATTTGCTGCAGAAGCTCGCCGTGTTCACGGTCAGCATAAGCCAACAGTGCCGCTTCAAAGCTACCGACTTTAGACAAGTCAACGTCTTCCAGGTAACCACGTTCTGCTGCGAAGATGATCAGAGACTGCGCAACGATAGACATCGGAGCGTATTGTTTCTGTTTCAGCAACTCAGTCACTTTCTGACCGTGATTCAGCTGTTTACGGGTTGCTTCATCCAGATCAGAGGCGAACTGCGAGAACGCAGCCAGTTCACGGTACTGTGCCAGCGCGGTACGAATACCACCGGACAGTTTTTTCATGATCTTAGTCTGAGCAGCACCACCAACACGGGATACCGAAATACCCGGGTTAACCGCAGGACGAATACCGGCGTTGAACAGGTTTGATTCCAGGAAGATCTGACCATCGGTAATCGAGATTACGTTGGTCGGAACGAACGCGGAAACGTCGCCCGCTTGCGTTTCGATGATTGGAAGCGCAGTCAGGGAACCGGTTTTGCCTTTCACTTCACCCTTAGTGAATGCTTCAACGTAATCGGCGTTTACACGCGCAGCACGTTCCAGCAGACGGGAGTGGAGATAGAAAACGTCGCCTGGGTAAGCTTCACGACCTGGTGGACGACGAAGCAGCAGGGAAATCTGACGGTAAGCAACAGCCTGTTTAGACAGGTCATCATAAACGATCAGTGCGTCTTCACCGCGGTCACGGAAGTATTCACCCATTGCGCAACCGGAGTACGGTGCCAGGTATTGCAGTGCAGCAGATTCTGATGCAGTTGCAACAACAACGATGGTGTTTTCCAGTGCGCCGTGCTCTTCCAGTTTACGAACCACGTTAGAAATGGTGGACGCTTTCTGGCCGATAGCCACATAGATACATTTGATGCCGGATTCGCGCTGGTTGATGATCGCATCAATGGCCAGAGCAGTTTTACCGGTTTGACGGTCACCGATGACCAGTTCACGCTGACCACGACCGATTGGGATCATGGCGTCAACGGACTTATAACCTGTCTGCACAGGCTGGTCTACGGATTGGCGTTCGATAACGCCAGGTGCGATTGCTTCAACGGCTGAGAAGCCGTCGTGCTCTACCGGACCTTTACCGTCAATTGGCGCACCCAGGGTGTTAACAACGCGGCCCAGCAGGCCACGGCCAACGGGAACTTCCAGGATACGGCCAGTACATTTTACTTTCATCCCTTCGGCGAGGTCAGCGTAAGGGCCCATTACAACGGCACCTACAGAGTCACGCTCCAGGTTCAGGGCGATAGCGTAGCGGTTACCCGGCAGCGCAATCATTTCGCCTTGCATGACATCGGCTAAGCCGTGCACGCGGATGATCCCGTCACTGACGGAAACGATAGTACCTTCATTGTGAGCTTCGCTCACTACATTGAACTGAGCAATGCGCTGCTTTATCAGTTCGCTGATTTCGGTGGAATTCAGTTGCATATGCTCCAGTCCCCTTAAGACTGCAAGACGTCTGCCAGGCGTTCAAGACGACTGCGAACGCTGCCATCAATCACCATATCACCTGCACGGATAATGACACCGGCAAGAACAGACTTGTCAATTTTGCAATTCAGCTTAACTTTGCGAGACAGACGTTTTTCCATCGCAGCAGCAATTTTTGCCTGCTGATCTTCCGTCAGTGGATTTGCTGAGGTTACTTCGACTTCAGCAACAGCCTCGAGAGAGGCGCGCAGTTCAATAAACTGCTCCAGCACTTCCGGAAGAACGCGTAAACGTCCATTTTCAGCCATCACCTTAATCAGGTTCTGGCATGCGTCGTCGAGTTGTTCACCACATACGGCAATAAACGTTTTAGACAATGTTTCTGGCGCGCTAGCACCAGAAAGCAGTTCTTCAATCTGTTCATTACGCGTGACTTCAGCCGTGAACGCTAACATGGACTGCCAGCGATCTACGCTTTGGTGCTCAACGGCAAAGTCAAAAGCTGCTTTGGCGTAGGGGCGAGCTACAGTTACAAATTCAGACATCAGCCCCTCCCTCCTTACAGTTCAGCGACCAGTTTATCAACGATGTCGCTGTTAGCAGCTTCATCCACGGAACGTTCGATGATCTTCTCGGCGCCAGCAATGGCCAAAATCCCGACCTGTTTACGCAACTCTTCACGTGCACGTTGGCGTTCGGCGTCAATCTCTGCCTTAGCTTGCGCTACGATCTTGTTACGTTCCTGCTCGGCTTCGGTCTTCGCTTCGTCGACGATCTGTGCTTTACGCTTGTTCGCCTGGTCGATGATTACCTGAGCTTCAGCTTTGGCTTTCTTCAGTTGGTCGGTCGCATCGGCTTGCGCTAAATCCAGTTCTTTTTTTGCACGTTCTGCGGAAGATAAACCTTCAGAAATCTCTTTCTGACGTTTTTCGATGGCAGCCATAATTGGCGGCCATACGTACTTCATGCAGAACACGACAAACAGGACAAACGCGATAGCCTGGCCGAGGATTGTTGCGTTAAGATTCACAGCACAATGCCTCTTTCAAAGTGAAATATTTGATGTAGTTCGTTTAACGCTGAGCGGACTCAGAGTTAGGCGACAGCAAACATCACGTACAGACCCAGACCAACCGCAATCATTGGGATTGCATCGACCAGACCCATAACGATAAAGAACTGTGTACGCAACAGAGGGATCAGGTCAGGCTGACGTGCAGCACCTTCCAAGAATTTACCACCCAAGATGCCGATACCGATCGCAGCACCGATTGCCGCCAGGCCCATCATCACAGCGGCAGCCATGTACAGCAGATCCATACTCAGGTTTTCCATGACAGTCTCCAGTTTGTTTCAGTTAAAACGCAGTAGTGTTGAAAGAAAATCAGTGTTTTTCAGATGCCATCGAGAGATAGACAATCGTCAGAACCATGAAAATAAAGGCTTGTAGCGTAATGATCAGGATGTGGAAAATGGCCCAAGGCACATTCAGGATCCACTGTGACCACCACGGCAACAGGCCAGCAATAAGGATGAAGATCAACTCACCCGCATACATATTGCCAAACAGTCGCAGACCCAGTGAAACTGGTTTAGACAGCAGGCTGACACCTTCAAGAATCAGGTTAATCGGAATGAAAACCGGATGATTGAATGGCTGCATTGTCAGTTCTTTAATGAAACCGCCAAAGCCTTTCATCTTAATGCTATAGAAAAGAATCAGAATGAATACGCCAAGTGCCATGGACAACGTGATATTCACGTCAGCCGTAGGGACCACACGCAGCGCTGGCAGACCAAAGATGTGTTCACCGATGTACGGCAACAAATCGATTGGCAGCAAATCCATCATGTTCATCATAAACACCCAGACGAAGACGGTCAGCGCGAGAGGTGCAATCACTTTGCTTTTGCCGTGATACATGTCACGCACGCTGCTGTCGACGAAACCAACGACCAGTTCAACTGCAGTTTGCAATTTACCCGGTACACCGCTGGTGGCGTTTTTGGCTACGCGATGGAAAATAACCAGAAAGAGTACTCCGAGGAACACGGAGAAAAACATCGAATCGATGTTAATCGACCAGAATCCCGTCCCGATCTGAAGCTGAGTCAGATGGTGACCGATATACTCTTGTGGAGTAGAGATTTCTCCTGATGCAGACATGATGCCTCTTACCCTTTAGTAGTTAAGTACGGTAACTGTTAATGACGACCGGTGCCAAAATCTGAGTCATCAACACCGATAAATAGGCCAACCCCAACGGGGCAAAAGCCGCCTTAAACAGGCCGAGTGCGACAATCATTAAGATCACCGTCACCAGAACCTTCAGCGCTTCCCCGATAGCAAAGGACCAGGCAACCCGTCCAGAGACCGTTGTTTGCGCCTGATGGCGCCATGCAAACAGCATAAACAGCACATTTGGCACCCAGGCGGCCAAACCACCCATAAGGGCCGATGTGGTCCATTCCAGGCTTTTAAAGCCAAACACAGCACTGAGCAGAACAAAGGTCAATAACTGCAGTATCAACAGCTTTCTGGCAACCTTCACACTATTGGCACTGTGTAAAATACCGGATACAGACATGACGTTTGTTCTCTCCGTATCAAGTACCTAGCTGGAGGTATACTGAATGCCGTATATCACTGCCTTTACTGTTTTGAGTCAAGCAGCAAAAACCGAGCAAATTATACGGTGCACAGGAACGAATTCAATGGATAAGTAGCGAAAAGGTGAACAATTATTTAAATTTTCCGCTTCATGACTATTTTGACAACCAAACTATAGCTGAATTTGCCCTTTTTACTTTGCTTCGGTTATTTCATCACCTGACAAAGAAGCGTGCACTGGATCACATAATTAACGCAGACCTCTTTATATACCCTGTGCTGTTTAAATGTCTTTAGCTAATCAGGCCTTTTAAAATCTATATAAATCAAAATGTTAATAAAGTTATGTTTGATAATCAATCTTGTTTAAAATTAGCCACGATTAATTGACACAACAACCCAACAAATATCAACATTTTCATTACAATTTGAATATCAGCAGGTTGCTGACTGATCAATTTCAAAAGTGACCATTACAGGCCGTATTAGAATAAAAACATCACTCAAATGCTATCAGTGTGTAAAAAAGCAGTAATTGAGAGGCCACCATTGCTATTTAATTAGCCTGCTCATTTTAACTCAGATAACACACACGTTTTTTAAGGATTATTTGATAAAACTCAACTTTAGTTTGCCGTCAGAATGATGAGATGACGTTCCCCGTCAAGTTCGGGAACCTGCAATTTTATGACGTTTTCCAGAGTGAGTCCTTCGGGCAGCACGGTCAGCTCATCATCAGGACGTACACCTTTTAACGCATAGAAACGCCCCTGCCCTTTCTGAGGCAGATGGTGACACCATGACAACATATCCTGTAACGAAGCAAACGCCCGGCTGATTACTCCGTCAAAAGGCGGCTCAGGCTCGAACTCTTCAACGCGGCTTTGTACCGGCTCGAGGTTCTTAAGGCCCAGTTCATGCTGAACCTGACGCAGGAAGCGTACACGCTTACCCAGGCTGTCCAGCAACGTGAAGTGTGAATCCGGGCGGACAATCGCCAGCGGGATACCCGGCAGGCCCGGCCCGGTTCCTACATCGATGAAACGGTTGCCCTGCAAATGCTCGTTCACCACAATACTGTCCATAATATGGCGTACCAACATCTGCATCGGATCACGAACAGAGGTCAGGTTGTAGGCTTTGTTCCACTTATGCAGCAGTTCCACATAGCCAATCAGTTGATGTTTTTGCTGATCGGGTAACGCTATTCCTGCCGCAGCAAGCAGCGAGTCCAGTTTCTTTTGCACAGTGAAATCCTCAGACAGAGTCGATATGCCGGGAACAGCCCGGTTTAGAAATGATAAAACAGCCAGAAAAGGTGGAAAAGCAAGAATTGACCGCCCTTCAGATTTAAAGAGCGGTCATTAAGGATGTGCTTCAGGCACTGCGGCGCAGTAAGCCTTGTTTTTTAAGCCAAATCAGCAAAATAGAAATCGCAGCGGGTGTAATACCGGAGATCCTTGACGCCTGACCAATCGACATCGGTTTGTGATCGTTAAGTTTAGCGATCACTTCGTTCGACAAGCCGTTCACCTGGCGGTAATCAAGATCGACGGGTAATACGGTATTTTCGTTACGCTGTTGTTTTTCAATCTCTTCCTGCTGACGGGCGATATAGCCTTCGTACTTAATCTGAATCTCGACCTGTTCTGCCGCCTCAACATCCGGTACACCGGGGGCAAACGGAGAAAGACTCGCGATCAGTTCATATGTCATTTCAGGTCGACGCAGCAGTTCTTCGGCACTGGCTTCTTTAGAAAGCGGTGCCGAAAGATGCGCGTTGATCTCTTCAACATGAGCATGGTGAGGGTTAACCCAGATCCCACGCAGACGCTGACGTTCCTGTTCGATCATTTCCAGTTTCAGGTTGAAACGGGCCCAGCGGGCGTCATCGACCAGACCGAGTTCACGGCCTTTTTCAGTCAGGCGTAAATCGGCATTGTCTTCGCGCAGCATCAGACGATATTCAGCACGAGACGTAAACATACGGTACGGTTCTTTGGTGCCGAGTGTGCACAAATCGTCAACCAGAACGCCAAGATAAGCCTGATCGCGACGCGGTGCCCAGCCGTCCTCTTCGCTGGCGCTGCGTGCCGCATTCATACCGGCCAGCAAGCCCTGTGCGGCGGCTTCTTCGTAGCCGGTAGTGCCGTTAATTTGGCCTGCAAAGAACAAACCGGCGATAAATTTGCTTTCCAGCGTCGGTTTCAAATCACGAGGATCGAAGAAATCATATTCGATGGCATAGCCAGGGCGAACGATCACCGCATTTTCCATCCCCTGCATTGAACGGACGATTTGCATCTGAACGTCAAATGGCAGGCTGGTCGAAATTCCGTTTGGATAGACTTCATTGCTGGTCAAGCCTTCGGGTTCAAGGAAGATCTGATGAGAATTACGATCTGCAAAACGCATGACTTTATCTTCGATCGACGGGCAGTAACGCGGGCCGATCCCTTCGATGATCCCTGCATACATCGGGCTGCGATCCAGATTGTTGCGGATCACATCATGCGTTTTTTCGTTGGTATAGGTCATGTAGCATGGGATCTGGCGCGGATGTTGCGACACATTCCCCATGAACGAAAATACCGGAGCCGGGTTATCGCCGTGCTGTTGCGCGAGAACGCTGAAATCAATGGAGCGTGCATCAATACGCGGCGGTGTACCTGTTTTCAGGCGGTTTACGCGTAATGGCAACTCACGCAGACGCTGTGATAAAGAGATCGCCGGAGGATCCCCTGCACGGCCGCCGCTGTAGTTTTCCAGACCGATGTGGATCTTCCCATCCAGGAAAGTCCCGACAGTCAGCACAACAGCCTTAGCGCGGAATTTGAGACCCATTTTTGTCACAGCACCCACGACACGATCGTTTTCGACGATCAGGTCTTCAACGGGTTGCTGGAAGATCATCAGGTTTGGCTGATTTTCTAACGCAGTACGGACAGCCTGGCGGTAAAGCACACGGTCTGCCTGAGCACGGGTTGCCCTGACGGCAGGGCCTTTGCTCGCGTTTAGTATCCTAAACTGAATGCCCGCATGATCGATGGCGGTCGCCATCAGTCCGCCCAGTGCGTCCACTTCTTTAACCAGATGTCCCTTCCCGATCCCGCCAATAGCCGGGTTACACGACATTTGTCCAAGCGTGTCGATATTGTGGGTTAATAATAAGGTCTGACGTCCCATGCGTGCTGAAGCCATGGCGGCTTCAGTACCTGCATGACCACCACCTATGATGATGACGTCAAATTGATCCGGATAAAACATGCGACTGCACCTCGGCGTTCAAGCGAACTTTCTTTGTATGGCGTTGGGAGGAGGGATTCTACTCAAGTTTAGAGGTTCCACAAGTCCCCGGGGATCTTCACTAATTAAAAGAAGATCTTTTTTATTTAAAGATCTCTTATTAATACTTCTATTAGGATCGCGATCCTCTGTGCATAAGTCTCTTTTGTTTAAGAAGATCAGGATGCTAAGAAGGATCTAATGCTGTGAATGATCGGTGATCCTGGACAGTATAAGCTGGGATCAGAATTGAGAGTTATGCACAGCATGAAAAGCGTACAGGAGTTGTTAGAGGGATAACTACGGGTTTTACCCTGCTTTTAAGCATAGTTATCCACATCTGATCGCCTGAAATTTACACTTATTTGATCAAATTAATCCAGTTGAGGACCCAAATCTCAGCGGGATCTTCAGGAATTTCGTGTTGAGTCACGTCGATCTCAAGACGCTCACCGATCCTTTTTGCCCCTAATGAGGTCAGTTTCTGATCCAAAGCGCCGATCGCACCACAGAAGGTGTCATATTCGCTGCTGCCCAAACCTAAGGCACCAAATCGCACTTTGGACAGATCGGGTTGCTGATCGTCCAGCTGTTCTAAAAAGGGCTGCAAGTTGTCAGGCAGTTCACCCGCGCCGTGCGTGGAGCACACCAGCAGCCAGATGCCGTCCTGCGGGACTTCATACAGCTCAGGGCCATGAAACATCTCAGTAGAAAAACCGGCTTCTTGCAGTTTTTCTGCCACATGTTCTGCCACATATTCGGCGCTGCCAAGCGTACTGCCACTGATCAGGGTAATGTCTGCCATTGTGCTCTCAACCCGAGAAAAGGGGGCTATTGTACGCTGTGAATGAGCTGGGATCTACCTGTGGATAATAGGGGTATAGAAATGGAGGTTCAGGGCTGGATAGTCCGTGTAATGGGGTTCTGCAGGGAGATCAGGGTCTCCGTAGACTGGATCTCATCAATCGTCTGGATCTTGTTGATAAGTACGTGCTGGAGGGAATCAATAGATCGGCACATGATCTTAATGAAGATGCTGTAATGACCCGTGGTGTAATAGGCTTCCACCACTTCTTCTATACTCTCAAGCTTTTTCAGTGCGGACGGATAATCCTTGGCACTTTTGAGAATGATGCCGATGAAACAACATACATCGTAACCGAGTTGCTTAGGGTTCACGGTGATGTGTGCGCCGGTAATGATGCCTGCCTGCTTCATTTTCTCGACGCGTACGTGAATGGTTCCGGGGCTGACGGCGAACACTTTCGCCAGCTCAGCGTAGGGTGTACGGGCATTTTCCATCAACGCGTTCAGAATCCCGCGATCCAGCTCGTCGAGCTGATAGATTTCAGTCATGGTTATCCTTCTCTTTAAGCTTAATTTCTCTGCCAGCGTCGCTGAACACGACTTTTAACACCGGTGTCAAAGCGCCAGATATGATCGAATATGCGCAGAATTCCGGGCTTTCCGTAGTGTGACATTGCCAGCGCGTGGAAGCGGTGCTGCTTTTCACGTTGCAGCAATTTAACTTTTCTCTGCACCTCATCAGGCAAACGCTGGGCGATGAAATCTGAGATGACGACCGCATCTGCGTCGTGCCATTGCGGAGAGGCCAGTTTGTCCAGCGTGGCATTCAGGCAGGCGGCCAGATCGGTACCGCCACGGAAATGCTGGCCGAGAAAGCGCAACGCCTGATCCAACCCGCCGGCCGAAGTCAGTTCGTAATGGATCACTTCGCTGGCAAACAGCATGATGTAGCACTTCCGGTTATCAGCGAGAGCGATTTTTAGCAGCGCCAGGCAGAACGCTTTGGCACATTGCTCATTGAAGCCGCCCATCGAACCTGACGTGTCCACGCAGACCACAAACGGGCCACGCGGCTGTGGCTCCTGCTGCTGATGAACCACCGGACGTCTCACGACTTTTTCGCACCAGACGTCGCCTTGCAGCCGGTAGGTCATCAGACGTTTTTCCAGCAGACGCCGGTAAAATTCATATTCCAGTTCCGGAATGCCCAGCGTGCCCAGCTCGGTGGGCATCAGACGCAAAATGTCATCGCTCTGATGAATGCCATTCACTTCTTCCGGCACCGTCGCAGGCTCGCGAACCATCAGCCGGTGCGTTTCCATTTTGGCATCTTCATGCGGGCTGGTTTTCACCGTCTGGCTGCGTCCAAGCTGTTCTGCCAGTTTCATCAGTTCCGGCTGCTGCTGGAGGAAAGCGCCAAAACGCGCCAGCGACTGGATATCGCCCCGAAGACGCTTTCCTTTACTCATGTCCCACAACCGGCCTGCCGCGGTATCGTTCTCTGCTAATAAAGGAGACAACTCGCTGCTCAGCTCGAGGCGTTGTAACAATTCTTCCTGAAGCTGTTCCTGCTCCTGTTCCAGCAACTGGTGATGAACGTTCACCGTCTGGAACGTCAGATTCAGGCGCCAGCGCTGAAGGAATAACGTCTGAAAGCTGTTACCGGTCTGTGCCGTGCGGGAGGTTTCATTATTGTCCCGCAAGGTACGGGCTTCGGTGGCAAACGGGGAATTCAGCCGCGCCAGTTCATCCAGCAGAGATCCCAGCTCCGACTGAAACGTCAGAGCATCGGTTTGCTGGCAATGCTGGTACAGATAAAACTCTTTTGCCAGATCGGGAGGTACAGGCGTTTCGTGGATCCTCTGGCGCAGGCGCAATTTCCACTCAGGAAGATCCCGGGTCAGTGCGCGCTTCAACCGTGGAAACTTCTCTAAAAAAACCGCCAGGGCTGGCGCGGCCAGTAACCCGACGATCAGCTCTTCAATCAGCTCCCCTTCGCTGATCGCCAGCAGAAGATCCAGAGATTCCAGGGTAAACATGATCAGTGCCCGCTGAAGGTCTGTTGCTGCAGGCGTAGCTGTTCAGAAACCTGCAAAAGACTGGCTTCAATTTTTGCCATCCACACCGCGGGAACAAAAAGACAGTTCTGCTGCTGGCCGAACTCATGTCTTTGCTGAGCGAGTTTTGCCGTCAGGTCATTCAGCGTATTTTTCATTTCTTCCGGCACCGCGATATGTTCGTTGCCTGGCAGCGTCAGCGGCGTACTTTGACGGCTGACATCCAGCACCAGTAATTGCTGCTTATCATCGATTTCCGCATCAACCGTTTGAACAAAACCAATTCCGTTAAGCTTGGCTTTCAGAACGCCACCTTTATTAATCCACTCTTCCAGAACGCTGCGTTCAAAAAGCAGATGCGTGACTTTAATCTCATGCAGATGCAAAGGCGTTTGCAGCAACAGCGTGACGCCGCTGGCAACGAGCGCATCCGGCAGGCTGTATTGCGGCTTGCGGCTGAAAATCCCGGCTTTTTTGCTGAGTTTAATCGACTGGCGTGAGCTTTGTTGTTGCTGATATTGCATCCATTGCTGGTTGAGCTGTTGGATTTTCATCAGCAAGGTCTGTTGCTGATAAGCCTGTTCGGTGATCAGTTGTTCGATTTGAGTTTGCAGCAACTGATAGGTATTCAGGTCATGCCACAGACAATCCTTCAGCAGAATCAAATCGATCGGGGTGATAGTATTCCGGCCGCTGAAGAAGGCGCAGGCCTGCAACAGGCGGAGTGCCTTTTTCCAGCGACGGTCAGAAACATAAGGTGCGGTATCGAGCGCATCCAGACGCTGGCGAAGCTGAAACACCAGTTCGAAGCAACTGTCTGAAAGACTGACTTTGTCGATCTCCGGCTGCCATTGTTGGTATTCTTCATCGCTGATACTCAGGGATTCCGCCACCGGATTGGTGCTTTCATTGTTTCGACTGGTCAGCAGTAAGCGGAAATTCTGCTTATCCTGCACTTTATCCAGCCACAGGCGAATCAGCATACGGTCATACAATGCTTCCAGGCCACCATCGGCTTCGGGCAATTCATTGGAAGCACTGACCAGCAGGCGCATCGGTATCGGCTCTTCACGCTCGCCATTACGGAACCGGCGTTCGTTAATCGCCGTCAGTAAGGTATTCAGGATGGCGGGACCCGCCTTCCAGATTTCATCAAGGAAGACAATTTCTGCTTCCGGCAGGTAACCTTCGGTCAGACGCAGATAGCGGCCTTCATCTTTCAGGGCCTGAATCGACAGCGGACCAAAGACTTCTTCCGGGGTGGAAAAGCGTGTCATCAGATATTCAAAAGCGCGCGCGTGGCGGAAGGCAAATTTCAGGCGACGGGCAATCAGGCTTTTCGCGATGCCGGGCGGCCCAAGCAGAAAAACGCTCTCTCCGCATAAGGCTGCCAGCAGGCAAAGGCGTATGGCATCTTGCCTCTCATACAGACCATGTTCTAATGCGTTAGCAAGACGGGCTATCCGTTCTGCCAGAAGGGGAGATTGCGCCATACTGTCTCTTCCGGTTTCCATTTAGTTGTTGAATAGTGTACTGGCTTATGGCGATATGCCACGTTTATTTTTATCGTTATAGCTTGTTGATTACTAAAAATTTTCTATTATCAGATTTGTGACCGCGTTCATCTTAACGGCGGTTTAGCTGCACATTTAAGGGTAGGCAATCTGATTTATTCGTGCATACTGTGCGCCTTTTAGTGGGCATCATAAGACTGAGCGCACGCATCGCTTGCGGATGTTCGAGCAAAAAAGAAACAAAATATGAGCACTGAACATAAACGGTCACTCCCAGCAGTAACCCTGGCCGCCATTGGTGTGGTCTATGGCGATATTGGTACCAGTCCTCTCTATACCTTAAGAGAGTGCTTTTCTGGTCACTATGGTTTCAACGTTGAACCCAGCGTCGTTTTTGGTTTTCTCTCTCTGATTTTCTGGATGTTAATCCTCATTGTTTCGCTCAAATACCTCACTTACGTGATGCGGGCGGACAACGCAGGTGAAGGCGGTATTCTTACGCTGATGTCTCTGGCTGGCAGAAACACGTCGGCACGTACCACCGCTGTTTTGGTGATTCTTGGCCTGATCGGTGGCAGCTTCTTCTATGGTGAAGTGGTGATAACACCAGCTATCTCAGTACTTTCCGCGATGGAAGGTCTGGAAATCGCCGCGCCTGCCCTCGATCCTTATATCGTCCCTCTTTCCATCTTTGTTCTGACATTGCTTTTCATTATTCAGAAACACGGTACCGGCATTGTGGGTAAACTTTTTGCGCCGGTGATGTTGCTGTGGTTCCTGTCGCTGGCGGTTCTCGGTGTGAACAGCATTATGCAGAACCCGGAAGTGCTGCGCGCCATGAACCCGATGTGGGCGGTGAACTTCTTTATTGAGCATAAGTCCTTTTCGTTCCTGGCGCTCGGCGCGGTTGTCTTGTCGATCACCGGTGTGGAAGCGTTGTATGCCGATATGGGGCACTTCGGGAAATTCCCGATCCGTCTGGCGTGGTTTACGGTGGTATTGCCGTCTCTGGTGCTGAACTATTTCGGTCAGGGCGCGTTACTGCTGAAAAATCCGGAAGCGATCAAAAACCCGTTCTTCCTGCTCGCGCCCGACTGGGCGCTGATTCCGTTACTGATTCTGGCGACGCTGGCAACCATCATTGCGTCTCAGGCGGTTATTTCCGGTGTGTTCTCCCTGACCCGTCAGGCTGTGCGTTTGGGCTATTTACCGCCGATGCGCATCATCCACACCTCAGAAATGGAAGCCGGTCAGATCTACATTCCTGCGATTAACTGGCTGCTGTATTTTGCAGTGGTTATCGTGATTGCCAGCTTCGAGCATTCGAGTAATCTGGCGGCGGCTTATGGTATTGCTGTTACCGGCACCATGGTGCTGACCAGTATTCTTTCCTGTACGGTGGCGCTTAAAAACTGGCACTGGAAACCGTTCCTGGTCGGGCTTTTGCTGATTGCCCTGCTGTTTATAGATATCCCGCTGTTCGCAGCGAACGCCACGAAACTCTTCTCCGGCGGCTGGCTGCCGCTGACGCTCGGTCTGTGCATGTTCATCGTCATGACCACCTGGAAAAGCGAGCGCTTCCGTCTTATGCGCCGCATGAACGAACACGGAAATTCTCTCGAAGCGATGATTGCTTCACTGGAGAAATCACCGCCGGTTCGTGTTCCGGGTACTGCGGTTTATATGTCACGCGCCATCAACGTGATCCCTTTTGCGTTGCTGCATAACCTCAAACACAACAAAGTGTTGCATGAGCGTGTTGTCCTGCTGACGCTGCGAACGGAAGATGCGCCTTATGTGCACAACGTCCGGCGTGTCACCATTGAGCAGCTTTCGCCGACATTCTGGCGCGTGGTCGCGAGTTACGGATTTAAAGAAACGCCGAATGTGGAAGAAATCTTCCACCGCTGTGGTCTGGAAGGATTGCCGTGCCGGATGATGGAAACCTCGTTCTTTATGTCGCACGAATCGCTGATCCTCACCAAGCGCCCTTGGTATCTGTACTTCCGCGGCAAACTGTTTATGGCGTTGAGCCGTAACGCCCTGCGCGCGCCGGACCAGTTTGAGATCCCGCCGAACCGCGTGATCGAACTCGGTACGCAGGTGGAAATCTGATTTCCAATTTTGCTGTGGACGGGGCACCTTCGGGTGCCCCGTTTTGTTTCAGCCTTTCCCTTTCTGTCAGTGCTAACTCAAATTGATCTGCGTTTTCTGAATTGTTCAGCGAAACGTTTCGACGCTGATCACAATTCCATCACATCTTCATTGCCAAGTTCTGCGAGACTCATAAACTCATCCGTGAGCGAAACGTTTCGCTGTAGGAGTTAAAATGAAGAAGTCACCGCTATTAAATGCCGAAATCTCAAATGTTATTGCCCGGTTAGGTCATACCGATCAGCTGGTTATTGGCGATGCCGGTCTTCCGGTGCCAGCAGCTTGCCAACGCATCGATCTGGCGCTAACCCACGGAGTCCCCACCTTTTTACAAGTCTTAGAGGTAGTGACACACGAGATGCAGGTTGAGCGGGCTATCCTCGCCGAGGAAATCCTCACTAAAAATCCTCAACTCCATGAAGCGTTGCTCGCTCAATTGACACAACTCGAACAACACCAGGGAAACACCATTGCTTTGGATTACGTCAGTCATGAGGCATTCAAAGTGCAAAGCGAAAAAAGTCGGGCTGTGATCCGCAGCGGGGAATGTTCGCCTTACGCGAACGTTATTCTGTGTGCTGGCGTAACCTTCTGAGGCCTTTATGCAACCTTTGCTGAAACTGACAGGGATTGATAAAGCCTTTCCCGGCGTAAAAGCACTTTCCGGCGCGGCGCTCAGCGTCTATCCGGGACGTGTGATGGCGCTGGTGGGAGAAAACGGCGCGGGCAAGTCCACCATGATGAAAGTGCTGACCGGCATCTATCAGAAAGATGCCGGCTCAGTACAGTTTCTTGGAAAGGAAACCACCTTCAATGGCCCGAAAGCTTCTCAGGAAGCGGGGATTGGCATCATCCATCAGGAATTAAACCTGATCCCACAGCTGACTATCGCTGAAAACATTTTTCTTGGCCGTGAGTTCGTCAACGGCTTTGGCCGCATCAACTGGAAAAAGATGTACGCCGAAGCCGATAAACTCCTGGCACGTCTGAATCTGCGTTACAAAAGCGACCGGCTGGTCGGTGAATTATCGATTGGCGACCAGCAGATGGTTGAGATCGCCAAAGTGCTGAGCTTTGAATCCAAAGTCATCATTATGGATGAACCGACGGATGCGCTCACTGATACCGAAACGGCGTCTTTATTTAACGTCATTCGCGAACTGAAAGCCGCCGGATGTGGCGTGGTGTATATCTCCCATCGCCTGAAAGAGATTTTTGAGATTTGCGATGACGTCACCGTATTCCGTGACGGTCAGTTTATTGCTGAACGTCCGGTCTGCGAGCTGCAAGAAGATACGTTGATCGAAATGATGGTGGGCCGTCGTCTAGAAGAACAGTATCCGCGGATAAACCACGAACGCGGCGCACTGCGTTTGCAGGTCCGAAATTTATGCGGTTCGGGTGTGGATAACGTCAGCTTTGAACTTCACAGCGGCGAAATCCTCGGCGTGTCTGGCCTGATGGGCGCGGGCCGTACTGAACTGATGAAAATTCTCTACGGCGCGTTGCCGCGTAAAAGTGGTTACGTTTCGCTGGATGGCCGCGAGGTCGTCACACATTCTCCGCAGGACGGGCTGGCAAACGGCATCGTCTACATTTCCGAAGACCGTAAGCGTGATGGTTTGGTGCTCGGGATGTCGGTGAAAGAAAACATGTCACTGACCGCGTTGCGCTATTTCAGCCACGGCGGCGGGCGTTTGAAACATGCCGACGAGCAACAGGCTGTGGGCGATTTCATCCGTCTCTTCAATATCAAAACGCCATCGATGATGCAGACCATCGGCCTGCTTTCCGGCGGGAATCAGCAAAAAGTGGCAATTGCCCGCGGATTAATGACGCGGCCAAAAGTCCTGATCCTCGACGAACCGACACGTGGCGTTGACGTTGGCGCGAAAAAAGAGATTTACCAGCTTATTAACCAGTTCAAGCGCGAAGGGCTGAGCATCATTTTAGTCTCCTCGGAAATGCCGGAAGTGATCGGCATGAGCGACCGGATTTTAGTGATGCATGAAGGCCATTTGAGCGGTGAATTCCCGATAGAACAGGCAACGCAAGAAGTGTTGATGGCAGCCGCTGTCGGCAAGCAATACGGCGTGACGCAGGAGTAATCAGATATGAGTTCTCAGACATTGCCAGCCAAAAAGCGCTGGATCAGTAAAGAGTGGTTGTTGGAGCAAAAGTCTCTGATTGCGCTGCTGGTGTTGATTGCCGTGGTTTCCTCATTGAGCCCGAACTTCTTCACGGTCAATAACCTGTTCAACATTCTTCAGCAAACGTCGGTCAACGCCATTATGGCCGTGGGCATGACGTTGGTTATCCTGACTTCCGGTATCGATTTGTCTGTCGGCTCTTTGCTGGCGCTGACCGGTGCGGTTGCCGCATCAATCGTCGGGCTGGAAGTTAATGCACTGGTTGCTGTGGCGGGCGCGCTGGCGCTGGGTGCCGGTGTCGGCGCTGTCACGGGGTTGATTGTTGCGAAAGGCAAGGTGCAGGCGTTTATTGCCACGCTGGTCATGATGTTACTGCTGCGCGGTATCACGATGGTTTATACCAACGGCAGCCCGATCAGCACCGGTTTTAACGATGTGGCAGACGTATTCGGTTGGTTTGGTATCGGACGTCCGCTGGGCATTCCGACCCCAGTCTGGCTGATGGCCGTGGTGTTTATTGCAGTCTGGTACATGCTGCATCACACCCGGTTAGGGCGTTATATCTACGCGCTGGGCGGTAATGAGCCTGCCACGCGTCTGTCAGGTATCAGCGTCGATAAAGTCAAAATCATCGTCTACTCCCTGTGCGGGCTGCTGGCGGCTCTGGCCAGTATCATCGAAGTGGCGCGTCTGTCTTCCGCGCAGCCTAATGCGGGGACCGGTTACGAGCTGGATGCGATTGCCGCTGTGGTTTTAGGGGGAACCAGCCTCTCCGGCGGGAAAGGACGTATTGTCGGCACCCTGATCGGTGCTTTGATCCTTGGCTTCCTGAATAACGGTTTGAACTTATTAGGTGTTTCTTCCTACTACCAGATGATCGTAAAAGCAGTCGTCATTCTGCTGGCGGTTCTGGTGGATAACAAAAGCAACAAATAAACTCTCCTACAGGACTTATGACCATGAATATGAAAAAACTGGCTGTCTGGGTTTCCGCCGCAGCGATCACTGCTTCCTTCAGTGCTAACGTTCTGGCGAAAGATACTATTGCACTGGTCGTTTCAACGTTGAATAACCCGTTCTTCGTTTCCATGAAAGACGGCGCGCAAAAAGAAGCCGACAAACTGGGTTATAACCTGGTGGTTCTGGATTCTCAGAACAACCCGGCGAAAGAACTGGCGAATGTGCAGGACCTGACCGTTCGTGGTACCAAGCTGATTCTTATCAACCCGACAGATTCTGACGCAGTAGGTAATGCCGTTACGATGGCAAACCAGGCGAAAATCCCGGTGATCACCCTTGACCGTCAGGCGACCAAGGGCGTTGTCGCCAGCCACGTTGCCTCTGATAACGCCTTCGGCGGCCAGATGGCAGGCGATTACATTGCCAAAAAACTGGGCGAAAACGCAAAAGTTATCGAACTGGAAGGGATTGCAGGAACGTCTGTCGCCCGTGAACGCGGCAAAGGTTTTGCACAGGCCGCTGAAAAGCACCATTTCAAAATCCTCGCCAGCCAGCCTGCTGACTTCGACCGCACCAAAGGTCTGAACGTGATGCAAAACCTGCTGACCGCGCATCAGGATGTGCAGGCAGTCTTTGCTCAGAATGACGAAATGGCGCTCGGCGCATTGCGTGCCCTGCAGACTGCCGGTAAAACTGACGTGCTGGTTGTCGGTTTTGACGGCACAGATGACGGCATCAAAGCGGTCAACGGTGGCAAAATGGGCGCTACCGTGGCACAACGTCCTGAACAAATCGGCGTAATCGGCGTCCAAACCGCAGACAAAGTGCTGAAAGGCGAAAAAGTCCCGGCGGTTATCCCTGTTGATTTGAAACTGGTTGCTCAGCCGTAATATTGACGCTGTATCTGCGCGCCTCCTTGCGGGGGCGCTATTTAACTCAGGGAGCAACACGTGAAGACAGGCAAACTGGTCGTTCTCGGCAGTATCAATGCCGACCATATTTTGAATATCAACCATTTCCCGCAACCGGGTGAAACCGTAATCGGTAAGCAATACACCGTGGCTTTCGGCGGTAAAGGTGCAAACCAGGCAGTTGCTGCCGGTCGCAGTGGCGCTGATATTTCATTTATTGCCTGTGTCGGAGATGACGATATTGGCGAGCGTGTTCGCAAGCAGCTGGCGAGAGACCACATTGATACGCAACCTATCGAAGCCATCAAAGAGACAACCACCGGCGTAGCGCTGATTTTTGTGAATGCGGAAGGTGAGAATGTCATTGGTATCGATGCGGGGGCAAACAAAGCCGTCACGCCTGACTATCTTGAGCGTTACAAACAAAACATTATCGACGCTTCAGCCCTGCTGATGCAGCTGGAATCGCCGCTGGAAACGGTTATCGCCGCAGCGAAGCTGGCAAAAGACAATAGCACACAGGTTATCCTTAACCCGGCACCGGCCTGTGAACTGCCTGATGAATTGCTGGCGCGGGTGGATATGATCACCCCGAACGAAACCGAAGCCGAAAAGCTGACGGGGATTAAAGTCGACAATAATGATGACGCTGCGCGTGCTGCACGCGTACTCCATGATAAAGGTATCGCAACGGTCATCATTACAATGGGAAGTAAAGGTGTCTGGCTGAGCCAGAATGGTGAAGGTAAGCAGGTTGCCGGGTTCCGCGTGAAAGCCGTGGATACCATCGCCGCCGGCGATACCTTTAACGGTGCATTAGTCACCGCGTTGCTCGAAGGCAAAACCATGGACAATGCCGTGCGTTTCGCCCATGCCGCTGCCGCGATAGCCGTAACACGCCCTGGCGCGCAACCCTCGGTTCCGTGGCGTAAAGAAATCGACGATTTTCTTGCTCAACAGGAGGCCTGATTGGCCACCATGAAAGATGTCGCCCGCCTCGCGGGCGTTTCAACCTCTACAGTTTCTCATGTCATCAATAAAAATCGCTTTGTCAGCGAATCCATTGCCGACAAAGTGAATGCCGCCGTTGAACAACTTAACTATGCCCCCTCCGCGTTAGCCCGAAGCCTTAAGCTCAATCAAACCCGCACCCTCGGAATGTTGCTGACCGCCAGCAGTAACCCGTTTTATTCCGAAGTGGTTCGTGGCGTTGAGCGCAGTTGCTATGAGCGCGGCTACAGTCTGATCCTCTGTAATACCGACGGGGACGCAGAACGCATGAACCGCAGCCTGGAAACCCTTCTGCAAAAGCGTGTCGACGGGTTATTGATCATGTGTACTGAAAATCACCGGCCTTCGAAGGATGCCATCAGCCGTTATCCTTCATTACCTATTGTGATGATGGACTGGTCGCCCTTCGAAGGTTCAATCGATGTGATTCAGGATAATGCATTGCTGGGTGGAGAAATGGCGACGGACTATTTAATCCGTCACGGATACAGTCGTATTGCGTGTATCACAGGTCCGCTGGACAAAACGACGGCGCAGGAACGGCTGAACGGATATCGTCAGGCCATGAAGAAAGCCGGGCTGGAGATTCTGCCGGGTTATGAAGTCAGCAGTGACTTTGAATTTGGCGGCGGTCTGGTGGCGATGGAGCAATTGCTGATGTTGTCCGAACCGCCTCATGCCGTTTTTGCCAGCAATGATGCGATGGCCGTGGGCGTCTATCAGGCATTGTATCAGCGCGGATTACGCGTACCCGATGATGTCGCTGTCGTGGGATACGATGACATTCAGCTGGCGCAGTATCTGATGCCTCCGCTGACAACCATTCATCAGCCGAAAGATTCTCTGGGCGAGCTGGCTGTGGATGCACTATTACATCGTCTGCAAGAACCTGAATCAGAGCCTCAGGTTTTAGTGCTGACGCCAGAACTGGTGGTGCGTCAGTCCGTAGGATCACTTATCGGCAAGTAACAAACGCTGGCATTCCTGTAATGCGACATTGGCGTTGCCTGCGAGGATTGCATCCGTCAGGCGCTGGTGATGTTCAAGCTTGATGACTTCATTCTCCGTGATCGCCCGGAAATAACTCTGGTAAACAGAACTGAACAAATTCGAAAAGGAAGTCAGGAAAGGGTTTTTACCGGCTTCATAGATCAACTGGTGAAACTGTGTATCGACGGTTATCCAGCGTTCCCGGTCAAAGTGCTTATGTAGCTGGCGCATTTCAGACATATATATAGAGAGCTGGTGCTTTTGCTCCTGAGTCGCTGAGATGGCTGCAAGGGCACAAGCCTGTGGCTCCAGCGCGCGGCGCAAAACAATAAAATGCGCCATCACCTCATCAAAGTTCTCACGCGTCATCCACCAGGTCAGTAATTCCTGATCAAGAAAGTTCCAGCTGGACTGTGGCATCACCCGCGTACCAATCCGGGGCCGTGGTAAGAGCATCCCTTTTGCGGTTAACGTTTTGACCGCTTCACGCACTGCTGTCCGGCTGACGCCAAAAATCTCACCCAGCTCGTTTTCACCGGGAAGGATAGAACCCTCTGGATACTCGCCAGACAAAATACGTTGTGCAATTTTCTCTGCCAGTAAGTAAGAAAGGTTACGTTGGGCAGCCTGCTGATGGGCATTGAGTAACATGTAAGGTATTCCTGAATGTCTTTCTCTTATTATAAAGGAGAGTTTACGCCAGCCTCAGGCTTTAAACTGGCGCTTTTTTAGCTGAATCAGGTTGTTTATTATCCGATTCGGGCGAAATTGTTGGATTAGTGAACGGTTGATAAAATAATTGAAATTAGGGGTTGCGGCCTTCTGAGAACTCCCTATAATGCGCCTCCACTGACCGGGAACAACGACTCCTCTAACGAGAACCAAGTCGCCCAGTCAGGAAGAATCAACCCGGTGAAAACACCGCATCTTGTAAAAGAAAATGGTTGACTCTTCAGGGAGAAAGAGTAATATCTGCCTCCCACGTTGCTGAGTTAAGTCTCGCAACGTACGCTCTTTAACAATTTATCAGACAATCTGTGTGGGCACTCACAAGACGATATCAGCCACCTCGGTGGCAAAAAATATCAAGTCTTAGAGTGACCAAGCAGTAATTCATTTAGTGAATTATTACGAAAGTAAACTTTGAGCACCGCTTAACTTGTTTAAGCAAATCGAACTTTTAATTGAAGAGTTTGATCATGGCTCAGATTGAACGCTGGCGGCAGGCCTAACACATGCAAGTCGAGCGGTAGCACAGGAGAGCTTGCTCTCTGGGTGACGAGCGGCGGACGGGTGAGTAATGTCTGGGAAACTGCCTGATGGAGGGGGATAACTACTGGAAACGGTAGCTAATACCGCATGATGTCGCAAGACCAAAGTGGGGGACCTTCGGGCCTCACGCCATCGGATGTGCCCAGATGGGATTAGCTAGTAGGTGAGGTAATGGCTCACCTAGGCGACGATCCCTAGCTGGTCTGAGAGGATGACCAGCCACACTGGAACTGAGACACGGTCCAGACTCCTACGGGAGGCAGCAGTGGGGAATATTGCACAATGGGCGCAAGCCTGATGCAGCCATGCCGCGTGTGTGAAGAAGGCCTTAGGGTTGTAAAGCACTTTCAGCGAGGAGGAAGGGCAGTGTGTTAATAGCACGCTGCATTGACGTTACTCGCAGAAGAAGCACCGGCTAACTCCGTGCCAGCAGCCGCGGTAATACGGAGGGTGCAAGCGTTAATCGGAATTACTGGGCGTAAAGCGCACGCAGGCGGTTTGTTAAGTCAGATGTGAAATCCCCGAGCTTAACTTGGGAACTGCATTTGAAACTGGCAAGCTAGAGTCTTGTAGAGGGGGGTAGAATTCCAGGTGTAGCGGTGAAATGCGTAGAGATCTGGAGGAATACCGGTGGCGAAGGCGGCCCCCTGGACAAAGACTGACGCTCAGGTGCGAAAGCGTGGGGAGCAAACAGGATTAGATACCCTGGTAGTCCACGCTGTAAACGATGTCGACTTGGAGGTTGTGCCCTTGAGGCGTGGCTTCCGGAGCTAACGCGTTAAGTCGACCGCCTGGGGAGTACGGCCGCAAGGTTAAAACTCAAATGAATTGACGGGGGCCCGCACAAGCGGTGGAGCATGTGGTTTAATTCGATGCAACGCGAAGAACCTTACCTACTCTTGACATCCAGAGAATTCGCTAGAGATAGCTTAGTGCCTTCGGGAACTCTGAGACAGGTGCTGCATGGCTGTCGTCAGCTCGTGTTGTGAAATGTTGGGTTAAGTCCCGCAACGAGCGCAACCCTTATCCTTTGTTGCCAGCGAGTAATGTCGGGAACTCAAAGGAGACTGCCGGTGATAAACCGGAGGAAGGTGGGGATGACGTCAAGTCATCATGGCCCTTACGAGTAGGGCTACACACGTGCTACAATGGCATATACAAAGAGAAGCGAACTCGCGAGAGCAAGCGGACCTCATAAAGTATGTCGTAGTCCGGATTGGAGTCTGCAACTCGACTCCATGAAGTCGGAATCGCTAGTAATCGTAGATCAGAATGCTACGGTGAATACGTTCCCGGGCCTTGTACACACCGCCCGTCACACCATGGGAGTGGGTTGCAAAAGAAGTAGGTAGCTTAACCTTCGGGAGGGCGCTTACCACTTTGTGATTCATGACTGGGGTGAAGTCGTAACAAGGTAACCGTAGGGGAACCTGCGGTTGGATCACCTCCTTACCTCAAGATACGCATTGTGCAGTGTCCACACAGATTGTCTGATGAAATTAATGAGCAAGAGCACCTGTTGATGCGGTAAGGGAGACCTTACGCTGATGCGAAAAGTGCCATACCGTTCTACGGTCTGGTACGGATTTTTCGTGTCCCCATCGTCTAGAGGCCTAGGACACTGCCCTTTCACGGCTGTAACAGGGGTTCGAATCCCCTTGGGGACGCCACTCCGATAATGTGTGAAAGACATTATCAACAGTTCTTTATGAACGATAAAAAATCTTAAAGATGACTCTAACGAGTCGTGTTTAAGATATTGCTCTTTAACAATCTGGAACAAGCTGAAAAATTGAAAGTTTACAGCTGAACATCACTCTCCGTAGAAGTACTGAGTGGTGATTCTGTCTGTAACAGAGTCTCTCAAATAATCGCAGCGCGATGATGTCTTTTAAGACACCTTCGGGTTGTGAGGTTAAGCGACTAAGCGTACACGGTGGATGCCTAGGCAGTCAGAGGCGATGAAGGGCGTGCTAATCTGCGAAAAGCGTCGGTAAGGTGATATGAACCGCAATAACCGACGATACCCGAATGGGGAAACCCAGTGTGTTTCGACACATTATCATTACATGAATACATAGTGTAATGAGGCGAACCGGGGGAACTGAAACATCTAAGTACCCCGAGGAAAAGAAATCAACCGAGATTCCCCCAGTAGCGGCGAGCGAACGGGGAAGAGCCCAGAACCTGAATCAGGGTATGTGTTAGTGGAAGCGTCTGGAAAGTCGCACAGTATAGGGTGATAGTCCCGTACACAAAATGCATACGTTGTGAGTTCGATGAGTAGGGCGGGACACGTGACATCCTGTCTGAATATGGGGGGACCATCCTCCAAGGCTAAATACTCCTGACTGACCGATAGTGAACCAGTACCGTGAGGGAAAGGCGAAAAGAACCCCGGCGAGGGGAGTGAAATAGAACCTGAAACCGTGTACGTACAAGCAGTGGGAGCCTACTTTGTTGGGTGACTGCGTACCTTTTGTATAATGGGTCAGCGACTTATATTTTGTAGCAAGGTTAACCGTATAGGGGAGCCGTAGGGAAACCGAGTCTTAACTGGGCGTCAAGTTGCAAGGTATAGACCCGAAACCCGGTGATCTAGCCATGGGCAGGTTGAAGGTTGGGTAACACTAACTGGAGGACCGAACCGACTAATGTTGAAAAATTAGCGGATGACTTGTGGCTGGGGGTGAAAGGCCAATCAAACCGGGAGATAGCTGGTTCTCCCCGAAAGCTATTTAGGTAGCGCCTCGTGAACTCATCTTCGGGGTAGAGCACTGTTTCGACTAGGGGGCCATCCCGGCTTACCAACTCGATGCAAACTACGAATACCGAAGAATGTTATCACGGGAGACACACGGCGGGTGCTAACGTCCGTCGTGAAGAGGGAAACAACCCAGACCGCCAGCTAAGGTCCCAAAGTCATGGTTAAGTGGGAAACGATGTGGGAAGGCATAGACAGCCAGGATGTTGGCTTAGAAGCAGCCATCATTTAAAGAAAGCGTAATAGCTCACTGGTCGAGTCGGCCTGCGCGGAAGATGTAACGGGGCTAAACCATGCACCGAAGCTGCGGCAGCGACGCTTATGCGTTGTTGGGTAGGGGAGCGTTCTGTAAGCCGTCGAAGGTGGTCTGTGAGGGCTGCTGGAGGTATCAGAAGTGCGAATGCTGACATAAGTAACGATAATGCGGGTGAAAAACCCGCACGCCGGAAGACCAAGGGTTCCTGTCCAACGTTAATCGGGGCAGGGTGAGTCGACCCCTAAGGCGAGGCTGAAAAGCGTAGTCGATGGGAAGCTGGTTAATATTCCAGCACTTGGTGTTACTGCGAAGGGGGGACGGAGAAGGCTAGGCTAGCCGGGCGACGGTTGTCCCGGTTCAAGCGTGTAGGGGGGAAGAGTTGGTAAATCCGCTTTTCTGTATAACCCTGAGGCGTGATAACGAGCCACTACGGTGGTGAAGTAGTTGATGCCATGCTTCCAGGAAAAGCCTCTAAGCTCCAGGTAACACGAAATCGTACCCCAAACCGACACAGGTGGTCAGGTAGAGAATACTCAGGCGCTTGAGAGAACTCGGGTGAAGGAACTAGGCAAAATGGTGCCGTAACTTCGGGAGAAGGCACGCTGGCGCGTAGGTGAAGGGACTTGCTCCCGGAGCTGAATCCAGTCGAAGATACCAGCTGGCTGCAACTGTTTAATAAAAACACAGCACTGTGCAAACACGAAAGTGGACGTATACGGTGTGACGCCTGCCCGGTGCCGGAAGGTTAATTGATGGGGTTAGCAGCAATGCGAAGCTCTTGATCGAAGCCCCGGTAAACGGCGGCCGTAACTATAACGGTCCTAAGGTAGCGAAATTCCTTGTCGGGTAAGTTCCGACCTGCACGAATGGCGTAATGATGGCCAGGCTGTCTCCACCCGAGACTCAGTGAAATTGAACTCGCTGTGAAGATGCAGTGTACCCGCGGCAAGACGGAAAGACCCCGTGAACCTTTACTATAGCTTGACACTGAACATTGAGCCTTGATGTGTAGGATAGGTGGGAGGCTTTGAAGTGAGGACGCCAGTTCTTGTGGAGCCAACCTTGAAATACCACCCTTTAATGTTTGATGTTCTAACTCGGCCCCGTAATCCGGGGTGAGGACAGTGTCTGGTGGGTAGTTTGACTGGGGCGGTCTCCTCCTAAAGAGTAACGGAGGAGCACGAAGGTTAGCTAATCACGGTCGGACATCGTGAGGTTAGTGCAATGGCATAAGCTAGCTTGACTGCGAGAGTGACGGCTCGAGCAGGTACGAAAGTAGGTCATAGTGATCCGGTGGTTCTGAATGGAAGGGCCATCGCTCAACGGATAAAAGGTACTCCGGGGATAACAGGCTGATACCGCCCAAGAGTTCATATCGACGGCGGTGTTTGGCACCTCGATGTCGGCTCATCACATCCTGGGGCTGAAGTAGGTCCCAAGGGTACGGCTGTTCGCCGTTTAAAGTGGTACGCGAGCTGGGTTTAGAACGTCGTGAGACAGTTCGGTCCCTATCTGCCGTGGGCGTTGGAAGATTGAGAGGGGCTGCTCCTAGTACGAGAGGACCGGAGTGGACGCATCACTGGTGTTCGGGTTGTCATGCCAATGGCATTGCCCGGTAGCTAAATGCGGAAAAGATAAGCGCTGAAAGCATCTAAGCGCGAAACTTGCCTCGAGATGAGTCTTCCCTGTGGCTTTAAGCCACCTGAAGGGACGTTTAAGACTAAGACGTTGATAGGCTGGGTGTGTAAGTGCAGCGATGCATTGAGCTAACCAGTACTAATGACCCGAGAGGCTTAACCTTACAACACCAAAGGTGTTTTGTATTGGCTCTGTGAAAGACGTAGATTTTTCAGCTGATTGTTCCGAGATTGGTTCGTAGTGCAAGCCTGATATGGGGTGAGCGGTATGAATGAAACAGAATTTGCCTGGCGGCATTAGCGCGGTGGTCCCACCTGACCCCATGCCGAACTCAGAAGTGAAACGCCGTAGCGCCGATGGTAGTGTGGGGTCTCCCCATGCGAGAGTAGGGAACTGCCAGGCATCAAATAAGTGGAAAGCCCTGTACTGACGTACAGGGCTTTTTGCTATGGGGAATTTGAGAAATATTGAATGAGGAGGAGCAGATATCGCGCCTATTCTCTCTTTTTTTCCAACCATTCGACGATAAACTCACCGATTTCATCAGGGTTATTAAGATCTAAAACCTTGATATTTTTGAAAACGGCTGCTGAAGTAAGATCCGTAGCAACAGCAAGCACATGCTCATCGATTAACTGATCCGACGGTCTTCCTGTTTCTTCTCTGTGAAGGGCAATCTTTTCAATTTCATCATGCTTGAACCCCTCCACTAAAATCATATCCAGACTGTGGCCGTCAAAGCGGCTGGCCAGATAGTGAAGATCAGGCTGATTTTGCTGAGGTGTCTCCGTTATAAGTGCCCATCGGCTACTGCTGGCGACCATCGTCTGGTCAGCACCGGCTTTGCGTAGCTCGAAGCTATCCTTTCCCTGAGAATCTACGTCAACATCATGATGAGTATGCTTTATCAGGCCTGTCCGGATACCACGTGAACGTAAATACGGGATGAGTTGTTTCAGCAGCGTCGTCTTACCTGTTCCGCTGTATGCGACGATTCCAAGTAAAGGGATCTGTGTACTTTTCATGGTTTGATGTCTCGCTGACTAGCCTTCCAAAGTTCAACATCTTCCGGTGTATTGAGGTTTGAAAAAGCTGAAGGATCCTGGAACAGAGCTGATTTAGCGCCTATTTTTTCGAAGAAAAACATCAGCTTTCTATCACCATTTCCAAGATAAGATTCAAGGTCTGGCATGATTTTTTGATTCAGCAGGCAAAGTGTTGGATGGGCTCTTTCAGGATCACGTGCATAAACGGCGTTCTGCCCGCTAACTTCGGCCTTTAATACTTCAGCAAGATTGTCAGGAAAAGCGGGAGCATCGCAGGGGACAAATAAAACCCATTCGGTTTTGCTCACTGACAACGCGGCAAGTATGCCTGCCAGTGGACCTGAAAAGTCGGGTGTAATATCCGGGACGGTCTGAAAATCTCTTCCGTAACGTTCCCTGTTCCGGTTACAGCTGATCAGAATTTCACTGACCCGTGGTCGTAACTTCTCGGCGATATGTTCAAATAAAGGTCGTCCGTTTATTTCTATCAGCCCTTTATCCTCGCCCATTCTCGTTGAGCGGCCACCTGCCAAAATAACGCCAGTAATGTCACTGCGGTTCATAATTTTTCCTGCCGGGAAATCTGTATTCTGATGATTGTAACGTCTTACGATGAGGGCGGGCAGGTTTAACTTTTACGCCGCAAGCTGGCTCTTCCCCAAACGAAATAACCCTGTTATTTTTAGGGTCTGTAAGCTAATAGAGAGAATTATCATGAAAGAGCATCGCGTAAACGAGTTGATTGGATTACTGCACCCGGCATGGAAAGAAGATTGTGATCTGAATCTGATGGAGTTTATTCAGAAATTGGCGACCGAATGTGGTTACCAGGGGCCATTAGGTGAACTGAGCGATGACACCTTGATTTATCACCTTAAAATGCGTGGTACAGACAGCACAGCGGAAATTCCGGGGCTTAAGAAAGACTACGAGGATGACTTTAAAACCGCTCTTTTACGTGCCCGTGGCGTGATTAAAGATTGATGTAAACTTATGTGAACTTCATGCGTGCCGCTAAAAATAGATGATACTATTTCCCATTGTCATTTTTCTGTGCGGCCAATCCGAATGAAGTCATGAATAATTCAGCATTTAATTTTCAGGCATTGTCGCCGGATCTTATCCTGGATGCTTTAGAGAGTGTCGGTCTTATTGCTGAGTCCGGCCTCACTGCATTGAACAGCTACGAGAACCGGGTTTACCAATTTCTTGGTGAAGACCGAAAACGTTACGTCGTGAAATTCTACCGCCCGGAACGCTGGAGCGAAGAGCAAATTTACGAAGAACATCGTTTCTCGCTTGATATGGCTGAAGCTGAAATACCGGCTGTCGCTCCCCTTTCTATCAATAATGATACTCTTCATCGCCATCAGGGTTACCTGTTTACTTTGTTTCCCAGCGTGGGTGGACGTCAGTATGAAATCGATAATCTGGACCAGCTGGAATGGGTGGGACGTTTCCTCGGTCGTATTCATCAGATTGGTAGTCAGAGTCAATTCAACGTGCGGCCAACGATCGGGCTGGATGAGTATCTGACGCAGCCGCGCGAAGTTCTCGCGCAATGCTCCCTTATCCCTGTCAGCCTGCGTGAACCTTTCTTATCAGTTACAGATAACCTGATAAGCACGACGCAGGAATTTTGGCACACAGACTGGCAGCCATTACGTCTGCATGGCGATTGCCATCCGGGAAATATTCTCTGGCGTGATGGCCCGTTGTTTGTCGATATGGATGATGCCCGCACCGGTCCGGCCGTTCAGGATCTCTGGATGCTTTTGCATGGCGAGCAAAGTGAACAACGAATTCAGTTAGATATTTTGCTGGAAGCTTATGAGGAGTTTGCCGATTTTGATTCCAGTGAACTTGCCTTGATTGAGCCGCTGCGCGCTATGCGCATGGTTTATTATCTGGCCTGGGTCGCGAAGCGCTGGGGAGATCCGGCGTTTCCTAAAAGCTTCCCGTGGATGCAGGACGAAGATTTTTGGCGTAGTCAGATAGCCGCTTTCACCGAGCAAATTAAGAAATTACAGGCACCTCCTTTACAGCTGATGCCAATGTATTGAGTCACGATTAATGTTCGAAGTTTAATTAAATGGAGATAGGCTTTATATGAAAAAGATATTCCTGGCACTGGTTGGTATGGTTATGGCCTTCAGTGTATCTGCAGCACAGTTTTCTGATGGTGCACAGTACGTTACTTTAGATAAAACCGTTGCTAATGAACCACAGGTACTCGAGTTCTTCTCATTTTATTGCCCACACTGCTATCAGTTTGAACAAGTCTGGCATGTATCAGACAGCATCCGTAAGAACCTGCCAAAAGATGTGAAATACACCAAATACCACGTGGAATTCCTGGGGCCTTTGGGTAAACAATTAACTCAGGCGTGGGCTGTTGCTCTTGCACTGGGTGTTGAGGATAAAGTCAGCCCGCTGATGTTTGATGCCGTTCAGAAACAACAGTCTGTTCAGAATGCTGATGATATCCGTAAGGTATTTATTCAGGCCGGTGTGAAAGGTGAAGACTACGATGCTGCACTTAACAGCTTTGTGGTGAAATCACTGGTTGTTCAGCAGGAAAAAGCCGCTGCCGATCTGGGTCTGCAAGGCGTACCTTCTGTATTTGTTAACGGCAAATACATGGTTAAAAATGACGGACTTGATACCAGTTCAATGGACACTTACGTCAAACAATACTCTGATGTGATTAACTTCTTATCGACTAAAAAATAAGATGTGTTGCTCCCAACGCCAGCCTTTAGGCTGGCGTTGGCATTTCACAAAATTAAAAATCACAAATAATTGCAGGCGAAAATATAAATGTTTTCTACCGGGAATGATTTTTCATAAATATTACTATCCACAAAAGCTATTAAGTTTATATTACACGAAAAATCCCCGCCTCCTTTCTATAACCTGATGAAACCAGTAGTTAAAATTCTGCAATATTTTCCAGTGCAATTCAGAGAATAATCCCCTGCAGAAACTATTCACAAACTTATCCACAGGAAGATCCTTCGAGATCCCTCGCAAGTTCGCAATGATTTTTCCTCCCGAGGTTCGTCTTTCCGGCTGGCTATGGCATCCTTAGAGCATGTCTGATCACGAATAAAGAAGAGTTATGGCCCAGATAGCAGAAAACCCCTTAATCCTGGTGGACGGTTCGTCTTACCTTTATCGCGCTTATCACGCGTTCCCACCGTTGACTAACTCAGTGGGCGAGCCAACAGGTGCGATGTACGGTGTGCTTAATATGTTGCGCAGTTTATTGCTGCAATACACACCAAGCCATGTTGCCGTGGTTTTCGACGCGAAAGGCAAAACCTTCCGTGACGAACTTTTTGAACAGTACAAATCCCATCGTCCTCCGATGCCTGATGATCTGCGCTCGCAGATTGAGCCTTTGCACCAAATGGTGAAAGCCATGGGGTTGCCGCTGCTGGTGGTTTCCGGCGTGGAAGCTGACGACGTGATCGGTACTCTGGCACTGGAAGCGGAAAAGGCGGGCCATGCCGTTCTTATCAGTACCGGCGATAAAGATATGGCGCAGCTGGTGACGCCGGGCGTTACGCTGATTAACACCATGAATAATGCGATTCTTGGGCCAGAAGAAGTCGTTGAGAAATATGGTGTGCCACCTGAACTGATTATTGATTTCCTGGCTCTGATGGGGGATTCCTCGGATAACATACCGGGCGTGCCTGGCGTCGGAGAGAAAACAGCGCAAGCCCTGTTGCAGGGGATTGGCGGCCTTGATGCGTTGTATGCAGACCTTGATAAGGTATCGACATTAAGCTTCCGTGGTTCGAAAACCATGGCTGCGAAGCTTGCGGAAAATAAAGACGTCGCTTATCTGTCCTATCAGCTGGCAACCATTAAAACAGACGTTAAGCTCGACTTAACCTGTGCAGAACTGACCGTTTCAGAACCCGATGCTGATGAACTTCATCAGCTCTTCGGTCGTTATGAATTTAAACGCTGGCTGGCTGATGTGGAAGCTGGCACCTGGCTGAGCGGTAAAAAATCTGGTGTTAAGGCTTCTGCCACCTCGAAAAAGAATGCAGTAGAAACGGAAGTGACCTCTGCAGAACCTCTTGAGCGCAACCAGCTCTCTCAGGACGGATATGTCACGATTTTGGATCAAGCCACTCTTGATGAATGGATGGGTTATCTGAAAGCTTCTGACGTTTTCGCTTTTGATACAGAAACCGATGGTCTGGATACGCTGACGGCAAACCTGATTGGCCTGTCTTTCGCGACAGAAGCAGGCAAAGCCGCTTATTTGCCGGTTGCTCACGATTATCTGGACGCGCCAGTACAACTTGATCGCGATGACGTTCTTAAGCAACTCAAACCGTTGCTGGAAGACGAGAAGCAGCTGAAAGTCGGGCAGAACCTGAAATTCGATCGCGGCATCTTGTTGCGCTACGACATCGAAATGAAAGGCATCGCGTACGACACAATGCTTGAATCTTACGTTCTTGACAGTGTATCTGGCCGTCATGATATGGACAGCCTTGCAGATCGTTACCTCGGTCATAAAACTGTGGGTTTTGAAGAGATCGCAGGGAAAGGTAAAAATCAGCTGACTTTCAACCAGATCGCTCTGGAACAAGCCGCGCCGTATGCTGCGGAAGATGCCGACGTCACGTTGCAATTGCATCAGGCACTTTGGCCACGTATTCAGGAAAGTGAATCGCTGAAGAAAGTCTTCATTGATATTGAAATGCCTCTGGTGCCTGTCCTGTCTCATATCGAACGCACCGGTGTCCTGATTGACCAGAATATTTTGGCTGCTCATTCGAAAGAGCTGGCAATTCGCCTGAATGAGCTGGAAAACAAAGCGCATGAGCTGGCGGAAGAACCTTTCAATCTTTCGTCGACCAAACAGCTTCAGGCTATTTTGTACGACAAACAGAAATTGCCGATTCTGAAGAAAACGCCGGGCGGTGCTCCATCGACGAACGAAGAAGTTCTGGCGGAACTGGCCCTGGACTATCCGTTGCCGAAAGTGATTTTGGAATATCGTGGTCTGGCGAAGCTGAAATCAACTTATACCGACAAACTGCCTTTGATGATAAACCCGCTGTCAGGCCGTGTTCATACTTCGTATCATCAGGCGGTGACGGCCACCGGTCGTCTGTCATCCAGTGATCCCAACCTGCAAAATATTCCGGTGCGAAATGATGAAGGCCGTCGCATTCGGCAGGCTTTTATTGCGCCGAAAGATTACATCATTCTGGCTGCCGACTACTCGCAGATAGAGTTGCGCATCATGGCGCACTTATCCAAAGATGAAGGCCTGCTGACCGCGTTTGCGCAAGGCAAAGATATTCACCGTGCGACCGCAGCAGAAGTCTTCGGTACGCCACTGGAAAGCGTTACCGGCGAACAGCGTCGCAGCGCAAAAGCAATTAACTTCGGTCTGATTTATGGCATGAGCGCTTTCGGTTTGTCCCGTCAGCTGAACATTCCCCGTAAAGAATCTCAGCGTTACATGGATTTGTATTTCGAGCGCTATCCGGGCGTACTTGACTATATGGAGCGCACCCGCACTCAGGCGTCTGAGCAGGGTTATGTTGAAACGCTTGATGGCCGCCGTCTGTACCTGCCGGATATCAAATCCAGTAACGCCATGCGTCGTAAAGGCGCCGAGCGTGCTGCAATCAACGCCCCGATGCAGGGAACGGCGGCGGACATTATCAAACGCGCCATGATCAGCGTCGCTGACTGGCTGAAACAACCGGATGCTCCGCGTGCCCGCATCATCATGCAGGTACACGATGAACTGGTGTTTGAGGTGCATAAGGATGATGTCACGGCAGCGAGCGAGAAAATTCGCGATCTGATGGAAGCGAGTATGACGCTGGCAGTTCCGCTAAAAGTGGATGTCGGAACGGGTGAAAACTGGGATCAGGCTCACTAAGCGATAATTTGACTAAGTGGATAGGAATTAAGCTTTTTTTGTAATTAAGCTACAGGATTATGTGCTCAGACCTTGAAGGTGATCGCATAATCCACGATTTTTGTGTAAGTAAACTACAAAAAGTTCTTTTTCCCCGTCAGGAAATAGGGTAAAGTTTCTCTCGTAGGGTACAGAGGTAAGATGTTCTATCTTTCAGACCTTTTACTTCACGTAATCGGATTTGGCTGAATATTTTAGCCGCCCCAGGCATTTATGTCTGGGGCGTTTTTTATTGTGCTTTTCATGGCGTTGCGAAAAGTTTTCCCTCAAAAACTATCCATAAAAAAGGGCGACCTGCCGGCCACCCTGATGATGTTCTTTACTTACACAGGCCATTCATAATGGCCGGTAACGTTATTCGCCGGTCAATTCTTCTTCCAGTACTTCCGGTGGGATCTCACTGAACCAGGTGTTCAGCTTGTCGCTCAGTTTATCCACGCCCATTTTCTTCGGTGAAGAGAACGCTTCTACCTGAATATCGCCCATGAATTCTTTTACCGCTTCACGAACCATCTTGATCTGTGCCTGACGCGCACCGGAAGCCAGTTTGTCGGCTTTAGTCAGCAATAGCATGACCGGTGTACCGACATCGACAGCCCACTGAATCATCTGTTGGTCGAGGTCTTTAAGCGGATGACGAATATCCATCAGCACAACCAGACCTTTCAGCGAGTTACGCATTTGCAGATATTCGCCCAGCGCGCGCTGCCATTTGCGTTTCATTTCTTCCGGCACTTCAGCGTAACCGTAACCCGGCAAGTCGACCAGACGGATACCCGGTTTGACTTCGAACAGGTTGATCAGCTGAGTACGCCCCGGCGTTTTACTGGTACGCGCGAGGCTTTTTTGTTGCGTCAGTGTATTCAGCGCACTGGATTTGCCGGCGTTTGAACGACCAGCAAATGCGACTTCAATGCCTTCGTCAGCTGGCAGGTGCCGGATATCCGGGGCGCTCATGACGAAATGGGTCATATGATAGTTGTATGTTTGGCTGGTCAAAACGTGCGTCTCCGTGAGGCATGAGTATCTGGCTGGCGATTATAACTGCAACAGAGCCGAGATGTGTTCGTGTTTTTGAAATCCGAATGATGAGGCGAAGGGACCACAGAGATGAAGGCGGGGGAAATTGCCTTCATGATGTAAGACATTTGCTATTCATGATGCGGGTTATTTCGCTTGTTTTATCGCCGTCTCATTTTATTCTTATCATAATCAATAAGATAAATTTTGAGTGTTTCCGAAACCTCAGAGGCGGCTGGCGGGTATCTTGAGCCTTTGCGTCAGTCGGGTAAAGTAATTCTTACGCGATGAAGGCAAGTAGGGAAACATGGATGAATTCTGCATTCACGGATCACAGGAAATGCATTGCGATTTAAGGATGAACGGGGCCGGAGGCTCTGAAAGGCAAAGGAAAAACCGGGACGTTGACGCTATACAGGGAAAGTGTTTGATGAATATCCTTCGGAAGAAGGAAAGAAAAAGGCAGCAAGGTTACCTTGCTGCCTTTTTTCTTTGTTCGCTTTCTGCTAGATTCCGCCGCAAATCTATACTAAATGTACACACCTAAGAGCAGATGCCATGAAACAGCCAGCGAAAGCCCCGCGTGCCAATACCGCGACAACTAAAACGAAGAAGAAAAAAAATCGTGTCGAGCTTGATATCGAAGCGCGCGAACGCAAGCGTGACAACAAGCGTCGTGGTCATAAAGCAGGCTCACGCGCTAATCCGGGTGCGGCTCAGAATCAAAGCGGTTCTGATGCTAAGAAATCCGATCCGCGCATCGGTAGCAAGAAAGCCGTGCCTTTGATTATTGAAACTGTCACCAACAATGCGGCGAAAGCTAAAAAAGCGGCTCAGCCGAAGCAAGATGCAAAACCAAAAATGTCACCGCAAGAAGAACTGACGCTGCTGGAAAATGATGAGCGTCTGGATTCACTGCTGGACCTTATCGATGACGGCAAAGCACTGAGCGCAGAAGATCAGGCTTACGTTGATCAGACGCTGGATCGCATTGATGTTCTGATGGAAATCCTCGGCATTGAGCTCGGCGACGATGAAGATGACGAAGAAGAAGAAGAAAAGAACGAAGACATGATGCAGTTGCTTAAGCGCGGAAATCCAAAAGACGGTTTCTAAGCCATGCGCTGGGTCATCCCGGCAATAGCCTTACTCTTTGCATGTTATCTGCTTTGGTTATTCGGTAAACTACGGCGGTTATCGAAAACCAAAGCACGTTTGCGCAGAGCGACCTTTGCACGGCAGGCCCAAAGCCTGCCTGTAAGGCGAACCGGCAGCAACCGACGCCGGAAGGAGTAAGTCATCCCATGTCAGAACAGACAACCGTCTGGGATTTAGCGCTGATCCAGAAGTACAATTATTCGGGGCCACGTTACACATCCTACCCAACAGCACTTGAATTCAGCGAAAGCTACGATGACGCGGCCTTTGAAAAAGCGGCTGTGCGTTATCCTGAGCGTTCCCTCTCGCTGTATGTGCACATCCCTTTCTGCCATAAGCTCTGCTACTTCTGCGGCTGCAATAAACTGGTGACCCGTCAGCAGCATAAAGCCGAAGAATACCTGAACGTCCTCGGAAAAGAGATAAGTCACCGTGCGCCGCTCTTTAAAGGCCGTCAGGTCACCCAACTGCACTGGGGCGGTGGTACGCCGACTTACCTGAACAAAGCCCAGATAAGCCGCCTGATGGGCCTTCTGAGGGCACATTTCGATATCCTGCCTGATGCAGAGATGTCGCTGGAAATCGATCCGCGTGAAATAGAGCTGGATGTTCTCGACCATCTGCGCAGCGAAGGTTTTAATCGCCTGAGCATGGGCGTGCAGGATTTCAATAAAGAAGTCCAACGTCTGGTGAACCGCGAACAGGACGAAGACTTCATTTTTGCGTTGATTGAACGTGCGCGTGCGCTGGGTTTCAACTCCACCAATATTGATCTCATTTACGGCCTGCCGAAACAAACTGCGGAAAGCTTTGCGTATACGCTGAAACGCGTGGCGCAGCTGAGTCCCGACCGTCTGAGTGTTTTCAATTATGCGCATATGCCGAAGCTGTTCGCCGCTCAGCGCAAAATCAAAGACGCTGATTTACCCGGTGCCGAAGAAAAACTGAAAATTCTGCAGGAAACCATCGCTTCGCTAACGGATTCCGGATACCGCTTTATTGGGATGGATCACTTTGCCCGCCCGGATGATGAACTGGCCGTGGCGCAGCGCGAAGGTAAATTGCATCGCAACTTCCAGGGCTACACCACGCAAGGTGACAGCGATTTGTTAGGCATGGGCGTTTCGGCGATCAGCATGCTGGGCGATACCTATGCTCAGAACGAAAAAGACCTGAAAACTTATTACGCCCGCGTAGAAGCGGAAGGGAATGCGCTGTGGCGGGGTCTGGAAATGACCGATGACGATTGTTTGCGCCGTGACGTTATTAAAGCGCTGATCTGTCATTTTGAGCTGAATTTTGCCGATATCGAAAAACACCACGGGGTTCAGTTTGCAGATTACTTTGCCGATGATTTGGCGTTACTGGAACCGCTGGCCAAAGACGGTCTGGTGGACGTCAGCGATAATCACATTCAGGTTACGCCGAGAGGCCGTCTGCTGATCCGCAACATCTGCATGTGCTTTGATATTTACCTGCGCCGCCAGGTTCGCCAGCAGCAATTCTCCCGCGTTATCTGACGCACTCTGCGCCAACAAAAACAGCCGCAGATGCGGCTGTTTTGCTTTCAGGCAATGGCGTTATTCCATGCCGAGTTCTTTCAGTTTACGGGTCAGGGTATTTCGCCCCCAGCCCAATAAACGTGCTGCTTCCTGTTTGTGTCCCTGAGTATGACGAAGAGCCGTGGTCAGCAGCGTGCGCTCCATTTCCGGCTGTGCTTCTGACAACAGATTTTGATGACCGGAACGCAGGGCGCGATCGGCCCATTGTGCCAGCAGCGTTGCCCAGCTGTCCGGAAGGCTTTGACCGCCCGTTTCCGGTGCTGTCGTTTCAAACAGTTCGCTCGGTAAATCCTGAATTAACACTTCCTGACCGGCGGCCATAACGGTTAACCAGCGGCAGGTGTTTTCCAACTGGCGCACGTTGCCTTGCCACGGCAGACGCGTCAGCGCCGTTTCGGTTTCAGGATGAAGATTTTTGGCTTCCACACCCAGCTCTTTCGCCGCAACTTGCAGGAAATAACGTGCCAGACGCGGAATATCTTCACGACGTTCACGCAGCGGAGGCAGGTGGACGCGGATTACGTTCAGACGATGGAATAAATCCTCACGGAATTTGCCTTCCTGAACGCGTAACTCCAGATTCTGGTGGGTGGCCGCAATGATACGGACATCCACTTTCACCGGTGCGTAGCCGCCAACCCGATAGAACTGCCCGTCAGCCAGCACGCGCAGCAGGCGGGTTTGAACATCAAGCGGCATATCACCGATCTCATCGAGGAACAGCGTGCCGTTATCGGCCTGCTCAAAACGTCCCTGGCGGATGGTATTCGCCCCGGTAAATGCGCCTTTCTCGTGTCCGAATAATTCGGACTCAATCAGGTCTTTCGGGATCGCCGCCATATTCAGCGCGATAAACGGCGCTTTGGCGCGCGGGCTGTGTCGGTGTAAGGCATGGGCGACCAGCTCTTTACCGGTACCGGATTCCCCGTTAATCAGCACGCTGATTGAAGAACGCGATAACCGGCCAATAATGCGGAAAACATCCTGCATTGCTGGCGCTTCACCAATAATATCTGCCGTCGGGCCGCTGGCCGGCTGGGTGCGTGCCGGTTGCTGTTGTTCCTGATAATGACTGATCGCACGTTCGACCAGCGCAACCGCTTCGTCGATGTCGAACGGTTTTGGCAGATAATCAAATGCACCTTGCTGATAGGCGCTGACCGCCGCATCCAGATCGGAATGCGCTGTCATTATGATGACCGGAAGCATCGGATGGCGTTGTTTAATCTGTTTTAACAGCGCTAAACCGTCCATGCCGGGCATACGGATATCTGATAACAAAACGTCAGGGGTTTGAGTCGCAATGGCATCAAGCACTTCATTGCCGCTGTCAAACGTGGTGCAGGTTAAACCGGCTCCAGTGAGCGCGCGTTCAAGTACCCAGCGGATGGAGCTATCGTCATCGACGATCCAGACTATCCCTCGTTGCATAATAACCTCACTGGCGAATAGGCAGGAAAACCGAGAATTCGGTGTGTCCTGGCCAACTGTTAAATTCAACTTTACCCGAATGCTGATCAATCAAACTGCGTGCGATGGACAGGCCCAAACCGGTGCCCCCTTCGCGGCCACTGACCATGGGGTAAAAAAGGGTGTCCTGCAAATGCGCCGGTACGCCGGGGCCGTCATCTTCAATATCGATACGGGCCACCAGGCGATAACGCACGCCGTGTAACGTAATCTGGAAAGCAGTGCGCGTGCGCAACGTAATTGTGCCGCCTTCTTCCCCGAGCGCCTGCAATGCGTTACGGGTGATGTTTAACAAAATCTGTTCTATCTGATCCGGATCGTGCGCCAGCTCCGGCAGGCTCGGGTCATAGTCCCGCACCAATTGCACGTTATCCGGCTTTTCCATCGATACCAGCTGGCAAACGCGTTCGGCAACCTGATGAATACTTTGTGTGACGTGCTGGCTAGGGCGTTGTGGCCCCAGCAGGCGATCAACCAGATTACGCAGACGATCAGCCTGCTCGATAATGACTTTGGTGTATTCCAGCAGAGCCGGGTCGGGCAACGCTCGGGATAACAACTGGGCAGCACCGCGCAGCCCGCCGAGCGGGTTTTTAATTTCATGGGCGAGGCCGCGGATCAAATCACGCGCGGCAACCTGTTGAGCATGCTGCAGTTGTTCCTGGCTCAGACGTCGCTGGTTATCCATCGGCGCGAGTTCGACCAGAATGAAACCTTCGGGCAGCATCTGCGCGGTCAGTGAAAGCACATGCGCACGGCCATCCACAACTAAGGTCACTTCGCTGTCTGTAAAGCCCTGTCCGGCGGTCAGACTTTCACGCATTAATTCGATGTTGAGCGAAAAATATCCCACCAGTTCCGGCAAAGGGGTGCCAAAGAGTTTGCGGGAACTTTGCGCCAGTAACTGCTGAGCGGCCGGATTGGCATAATGCACAGCCAAATCGTCGTCCAACAACAGAATGCTGTTGATTAAGGAATTCAGGATCTGCCCAGCATCGGGCAGCTTGCCAGTTGCCATACCGCAGTCTCCCGCACCTGATGGGTGCATTTTATCTCGCTACCCGGCGAAATCACGGGCCAGAGGGGTTAAGCAGGAAAGAGTGTGGAGAAAAAAGCCCATCCGGAGATGGGCTGAAAGTTTCCACGGCAACAAATAAAATCGTCTTACTTGATTCTGACGCTGAAGGCTTTCTTACCACCAGGCCTTCAGTCGGGTATTACGCTCAGCGCCAGACAAATGGCAGGCGCTGAGTTCAGGGTTTAATCAGAAATTAAACGCTGTAGTACAGTTCGAACTCAACCGGGTGTGGAGTCATACGCACACGGTCCATTTCTTCTTTACGCAGACCGATATAAGCATCGATAGCGTCATCAGTGAACACGCCGCCACGGGTCAGGAACTCGCGGTCTTCGTTCAGTGCGTTCAGTGCTTCTTCCAGTGAACCTGCAACTTTTGGAATTTCTGCTTCTTCTTCCGGTGGCAGGTCATACAGGTTTTTATCCATCGCGTCGCCAGGGTGGATCTTATTGATGATACCGTCCAGGCCGGCCATCATCAGTGCAGCAAACGCCAGGTATGGGTTAGCCGCTGGATCAGGGAAGCGTGCTTCGATACGCATTGCTTTAGGGCTGGATACGTGTGGAATACGGATAGACGCAGAACGGTTACGCGCAGAATACGCCAGCATTACGGGTGCTTCGTAGCCTGGAACCAAACGCTTGTAGGAGTTGGTTGTCGGGTTAGCGTAGGCGTTGATGGCTTTAGCGTGTTTGATGATACCGCCGATGTAGAACAGTGCCATTTCAGACAGGCCGCCGTACTTGTCGCCAGAGAACAGGTTGTTGCCGTTCTTGGACAGGGACATGTGGCAGTGCATACCGGAACCGTTATCGCCAAACATTGGTTTAGGCATGAAGGTCGCAGTTTTGCCAAATGCGTGAGCCACGTTGTGAACCACGTATTTGTAGATTTGGATTTCGTCAGCTTTTTTGGTCAGCGTGTTGAAGCGGGTTGCCACTTCGTTCTGGCCAGCAGTGGCGACTTCGTGGTGGTGAGCTTCAACAACCAGACCCATTTCTTCCATGGTCAGACACATGGTAGAACGCAGATCCTGGGAGGAGTCGACCGGAGGAACCGGGAAGTAACCGCCTTTAACTGCAGGACGGTGGCCTTTGTTGCCGCCTTCGTATTTGGTGCTTGAGTTCCATGCGCCTTCGATATCATCGATAGCAACGTGGGAACCGGAGATGCTACTGCCGAAACGCACATCATCAAACAGGAAGAATTCTGGTTCTGGCCCGAACAGGACAGTGTCCGCGATACCGGAAGAGCGCAGGAAGTCTTCTGCACGTTTTGCGGTAGAGCGTGGGTCGCGGTCATAACCTTGCAGAGTGGTTGGCTCAAGGATATCGCAGCGAATGATCAGCGTGGTTTCTTCGTAGAATGGATCAAGAACAGCAGTGCTCGCATCTGGCATCAGAACCATGTCTGATTCGTTAATGCCTTTCCAGCCACCGATGGATGAACCATCAAACATTTTGCCTTCTTCGAAGAAGTCAGCGCTTACCTGATGCGCTGGAATGGTGACGTGCTGTTCTTTACCCTTGGTGTCAGTGAAACGCAAATCTACGAATTTCACTTCATGCTCATTCAGCATCGTCAAAACGTGTTCAGCGGACATACTAGTTCTCCCGAATTTCTCATTATCGTCGTGGAACGAATAACCATTTTTGGTCTTTAGTTGGAAATAACAGCTTTACTTGAACTGGCGTGTGGCCTAAACAGCACTATCATTTGACTGGTCAGACTCTTTTTCACCCTGTAAAAACTTTTTACCCTAAAAAACTTTTACTCTAAAAAGTATTAGCGAAAACTGTGCCAACTTTGAGAAAATGCAAACAACGCCATTTTACAGGGCTTTTGCACTCAATAAGTATGCACCATAACGGAATTTATGCACTACAATGGTGCTAATCGTGAGATGCAAGGCACCAAAAAGGTGCGTCATAATGGTTCAGTGGTTCTTTTGCACCGTGAAAGGGATCACAAAGTAGCCATCCACAAGTTGTTTCATCAAGATCCTTGTGATCTTGTTTAGAACCTCGCTTAATACGTGTACAATAGCGCGCTATTTCTAATGCCTGAGGCAAAGCTGTGATCGAAAATTTGCGTAACATCGCCATTATTGCCCACGTTGACCATGGTAAAACCACCCTGGTCGACAAGCTGCTGCAACAATCCGGTACTTTCGGAGAACGTGTAGAAGCCACCGAACGCGTAATGGACTCCAACGATTTGGAGAAAGAGCGTGGGATTACCATCCTCGCAAAAAACACCGCCATTAACTGGAAAGACTACCGCATCAACATCGTGGATACCCCAGGACACGCCGACTTCGGCGGTGAGGTTGAGCGCGTGATGTCAATGGTCGACTCGGTGCTGCTGGTAGTGGATGCAATGGATGGCCCAATGCCGCAAACCCGTTTCGTGACCAAAAAAGCATTCGCTAATGGTCTGAAGCCGATCGTGGTAATCAACAAAGTTGACCGCCCTGGCGCGCGTCCTGACTGGGTTGTTGATCAGGTCTTCGACCTGTTCGTAAACTTGGACGCCACTGACGAGCAACTCGATTTCCCAATTATCTATGCATCTGCACTGCTGGGTATTGCGGGTAACGACCATAACGATATGGCCGAAGACATGACCCCGCTGTACCAGGCAATTGTTGACCACGTATCTCCGCCACAAGTTGAGATGGAAGCACCTTTCCAGATGCAAATCTCTCAGCTGGACTACAACAACTATGTTGGCGTCATCGGCATCGGTCGTATCAAACGCGGTACTGTTAAACCTAACCAACAGATCACTGTGATCGACAGCGAAGGTAAAACACGTAACGGTAAAGTCGGTAAAGTTCTGACTCACATGGGTCTTGAGCGTATCGAAGCGACCGTTGCTGAAGCTGGCGACATCATCGCAATCACCGGTTTGGGTGAGCTGAACATTTCCGACACTATCTGTGACCCGACAAATGTTGAAGCACTGCCAGCGCTGAGCGTTGATGAACCAACGGTTACCATGTACTTCTGCGTTAACACCTCTCCGTTCTGTGGTAAAGAAGGTAAGTATGTGACTTCACGTCAGATCCTTGACCGTCTGAACAAAGAACTGGTGCACAACGTTGCATTGCGTGTTGAAGAAACTGAAGATGCTGATGCATTCCGTGTTTCAGGCCGTGGTGAACTTCACCTGTCGGTTCTGATCGAAAACATGCGTCGCGAAGGTTTCGAGCTGGCGGTTTCCCGTCCTAAAGTAATCAACCGTAAAATCGATGGCCGCATGCAAGAGCCATTCGAGAACGTGACACTGGATATCGAAGAGCAACACCAGGGTTCTGTAATGCAGGCCATGGGTGAGCGTAAAGGCGATGTCAAAGACATGATCCCAGACGGCAAAGGTCGTATCCGTCTTGATTACCTGATCCCAGCACGTGGTCTGATCGGCTTCCGTACTGAATTCATGACCATGACTTCAGGTACCGGTCTGCTGTACTCCACGTTCAGCCACTACGATGACGTCCGTCAGGGCGAAATCGGTCAGCGTCAGAACGGCGTTCTGATTTCCAACGGTCAGGGTAAAGCAGTTGCGTTCGCACTGTTCAGCCTGCAAGACCGCGGTAAATTGTTCCTGGGCCACGGCGCAGAAGTGTATGAAGGCCAGATCATCGGTATTCACTCACGTTCTAACGACCTGACCGTGAACTGCCTGACCGGTAAGAAACTGACCAACATGCGTGCGTCCGGTACTGACGAAGCGACGACTCTGGTTCCTGCTATCAAAATGTCTCTGGAGCAAGCTCTGGAATTCATCGATGATGACGAACTGGTCGAAGTAACTCCGACGTCTGTACGTATTCGTAAACGTCACCTGACCGAGAACGATCGTAAACGTGCAATGCGTGGTCCAAAAGAAGGTTAATCTTCTTTTACGCAAGCCGTTACACAGAAACAGGATGCCTTTGGTATCCTGTTTTTTTTATCTTTTTTTTCCAAACCTGCGCTAAACCCCACGCATCTGTCACTGTTCACCTGTACGTTTTACCGCTAAAGTTAAAAGTCATCTTTGAAATCAGGAGCGTGCAATGCTGTACATTTTTGATATGGGAAACGTCATTATTGATATTGATTTCAAACGTGTTCTTGGCGTGTGGAGCCATCTGAGCGGTACGCCGCTGGCCACGCTGACTGAACGATTCTCAATGGGTGAGGTGTTCCAGAAGCACGAGCGTGGCGAAATCAGCGATGAACAGTTTGCCGCCGACTTATGCCACGAAATGGGCATTGCGCTCAGTTTCGAGCAGTTCAGCGCAGGCTGGCAAGCCATCTTCGTCGGGCTGCGGCCCGAGGTGATCACGGTATTCAAGAAGCTGCGCGAAGAAGGCCATCGTGTTGTCGTATTGTCGAATACCAACCGTCTGCATCTGGATTTCTGGCCGCATCACTATCCCGAAATTGAAGCCAATACCGACGCAATGTACCTCTCGCAAAATTTGGGTATGCGTAAACCCGAGCCGGAAATTTTCCAGCACGTCCTTGAAAAAGAAGGTTTCAGTGCAGGCGAGGCGGTATTTTTTGACGATGTGGTCGAAAATATTGAAGCCGCCCGCGCGGCCGGAATCGAAGCGGTATGGGTGGAAGACAATCAAACCGTACCCAAATACTTTTCCTGAAGGATGAAAGGATGCAAAAAAGGGCACTGAGCCACTACCCGAAATCATTGTGGAAATTTATCCGCCTGCTCTTAAAGCGCTCAGATAAAGATGGCCTGACGCTTCTTGCAGGCCATTTAGCCTATGTCTCTTTGCTGTCACTGGTGCCGCTGATTGCGGTGGTCTTTTCATTATTTGCGCTGTTTCCGGTGTTTTCGGACATCAGCGCGCAGCTCAAAACATTCATCTTTTCCAATTTTATGCCGGCAACCGGCAACGTCATCCAGCGTTATCTCGAACAGTTTGTCGCCAACTCCAGCAAAATGACGGCGGTGGGCACCTGTGGATTAATCGTCACCGCGCTGCTGCTGATCGCGTCCGTTGACAGCGTGCTGAACAAAATCTGGGACAGTAAAACCAAACGCCCGATCGTCTTCTCTTTTGCCGTTTACTGGATGGTGCTGACGCTCGGGCCGATCCTGCTGGTGGCGAGCGTGGCGGTCAGTTCATATCTTCTCTCGCTGAACTGGCTGAACATCAGCGGTGTACATTCCGTGATTGACCATTCCCTGCGGATCCTGCCGTTGCTGATTTCCTGGGTTTCCTTCTGGCTGCTTTATCAGGTGGTGCCAACTGTCCGGGTTCCGTCAAAAGATGCGCTGGTCGGCGCGCTGGTTTCCGGTGCACTATTTGAATTGAGTAAAAAAATCTTCGCCCTGTACATTCAGCTTTTTCCGTCTTATCAGTTGATTTACGGTGTACTGGCGGTGATCCCCATTTTATTTCTTTGGGTCTATGTCAGCTGGTGTATCGTGCTTCTTGGTGCGGAAATCACCGTTACCCTTGGCGAGTTTCGCTCCCTGAGAAAATTGCAGTCTGCTCAGCAAGTAGCAGCAGAAAAATCAGTCTGAAGGATTTGTATGATTGCGTTAATTCAGCGGGTATTGAATGCCAGCGTGACCATCGACGGAACCGTCTGTGGTGAAATCGGGCCAGGATTACTGGTTTTGCTGGGGGTTGAGCGCGGCGATGACGAACAAAAGGCCAAACGTCTTTGTGAACGGGTGATCGGGTACCGGATATTCGGTGACGAGAATGACAAAATGAACCTGAACGTCCGGCAGGCTGGCGGCAGTTTGCTGGTAGTTTCGCAGTTTACGCTGGCGGCGGACACCCAAAAGGGCATGCGTCCGGGCTTTTCTCAGGGTGCAGAGCCGCAGGAAGCCGACCGGTTGTATCAGTATTTTTGCGGGCAATGCCGTGAAAACGGCATTGCTACGGAAACGGGCCGTTTCGCCGCAGATATGAAAGTGGCACTGGTGAATGACGGGCCGGTGACCTTCTGGCTACAAGTCTGAACGATAAGGCATAACGCCGGAGAGAAAGCATCTATGTATCACCTGAGAGTACCGACGACCGAAAAAGAGCTGGCCGCCTATTACCGATTCCGCTGGGAAATGCTGCGCAAGCCGTTGCATCAGCCGGAAGGTTCAGAACGTGATGCCTACGATTCGATTGCGCATCACCAGATGGTTGTGGATGAAAACGGCGATCCGGTTGCGGTTGGCCGTTTATATATCAATGCCGATAACGAGGCTTCAATCCGATTTCTGGCCGTTGATACGAATGTGCAGGACAAAGGGCTGGGGACGCTGGTGGCGATGACGCTGGAGTCTGTCGCGCGGCAGGAAGGCGTGAAGCGTGTGGTGTGTAGCGCGCGTGAAGATGCCGTGGAATTCTTTGCCAAGCTGGGTTTTGTGAATCAGGGTGAAATCACCACGCCGCAAACGACGCCGGTTCGCCATTTCCTGATGATTAAACCGGTCGAAACGCTGGACGATATTTTGCACCGCCCCGACTGGTGCGGTCAGTTGCAGCAGGCCTGGTACGATCATATCCCGTTGAGTGAAAAAATGGGGGTACGCATCAGCCAGTACACCGGGCAGCGATTCGTGACCACGATGCCGGAAACGGGCAATCAGAATCCTCATCACACGTTGTTCGCGGGCAGTTTGTTCTCGCTGGCCACGCTGACCGGCTGGGGACTCATCTGGTTATTGCTGCGTGAGCGCCATCTGGGCGGCACGATCGTGCTGGCCGATGCCCACATCCGCTACAGCACGCCGGTGACCGGCAGACCGCGTGCCATCGCCGATTTGGGCTCTGTCCGGGGTGACCTTGACCGGCTCGCTCGCGGACGTAAGGCGCGGGTGCAGCTTGAAGTGAATTTATACGGCGACGAAACTGACGGCGCCGTGTTTGAAGGCACTTATCTGGTTCTCCCGGCGGCGCCCGGCGCCCCGCTGGAACCTGAAATCAACTGATTCGCTTCCCGTGAAAACCAAAAGGCACCGCGCAAACGGTGCCTTTTGTCGTTCAGAAGCGAAATTGATTATTGCGGTGCAGCGCCTGAGACCAGCCCGTTAACTATCTGCTGATTCACAATCTGCCCGTTGCTGCCAGTGACCTGCAAACTGCCTCTGAGCGTCGGTTTATAATCGACGTTGGCGGGCATCTGTCCCTGTAAATTGAGCTGCATATTGGCATTACCTTCCAGCGCCAGATGCGGCCATCCCCAGTTTTCCAGCTCGTTGGCGGGTACCGCACGACCGTTCAGTTTCACGGTGAAATGACGCTGTGGCTGCTGGTCTACCGTGGCCGTTGCCTCCAGTAAACCTTCTTTGGTGAAGGCGCTCAGCTCGGAAATATTCACCTGGCTGTCGTTCGCGTCCAGCGTTATGGAAGGGCGGCGAACATCATTGCGATTGAACGTGGCTTCACTGGCGTTGAGATTCAGTTTACCGCCCCAGACTCCCCACTGATGGTCGCGCGCCAGCAACAAATTACTGCCCAAACCATCAAGCGCTGTGATCTGGAACGGGAACTGCGGGTTGATATCGATAATCAGGTTGCGGTTAGCGATGAACCGGCTGACGGAGATCTCGGAAAGAGAAGCCGGCAACGCCTGAAGCCAAAGCTGTTTCCAGTTCTGTGGCAGCGTATATTCCAGCCCGGCAACAGAAAGCTCATCCAGTTGCAGGCGTTTGTTTGCGCGCAGCCAGTTCCCGGTGGTTCTCAGCAAGCTACGCTCCCAGCGTGCGGTGGCCTGCTTAATGGAAATCCCCTGCGGGGAAAGGTCGAGGTTGATGATCGGATCCTGAATATGCAGATTCCCGTCAATCATGTCCGTCGCGTTCAGCGTAATTTCCCCGTCATCGCTTTGCCAGTCGCCTTTTTCCAGCGTCAGATCTTGTACCGAAAGGTCGACATCACTGAAAGCCCAGTCTGTTCCCTGCAAACGGGCATCAATCAGATCAAGACGTTGAATAGTGACTTTGGGCAATGTCTGGAAATCATCAAAGAATGCCGAAAGCGTTTTTGATGTTTGCAGACGAACATTGCTCAGACGCAGATTCTCGATATTCCAGCTACCGTCGGCGGCCTGCATCGCTTTACCGGTCAGTTGTCCGCGTGCCAGATCGCCGCCAAAATTACTCAGTGTCAGAGTCTTATTGTTGATGTTGCCCTGAATCAGCACGTTTTCAGCGGGAAGTCCGTTCACGGTCAGGCTCGATGCGCTCAGCTGGAAATCAGCTTTATCACCTAAAAGCTGATTCGGTTTCGGCTGCCACGGAGAAATACCTGCGTTGATTTGCTGTCCCTGGATATCAAGGCCGGCGGTATTCCCGGTCAGCGCCATCTTGCTCAGTTGCAGCGTATTGGCCTGGAAAGGCAGCTTGATGGCGGAAGGGTTTGCATTCAGGCGGCCATTGACCAGAACGACGTGATCGAAAAAGTAAGGGTCAGTAATCTGACGCCAGCTCAAATCGAGATCGACTTCTCCGGCATTCAGGATTTCAGGCTGATTTTTTTGCCCGAAAATGACATTCGTCAGCGTGACGCGGCCAGGCGTTGACCAGTTATGATCCAGCTTTTCTACCGAAAGCCGGTATTCGCTGTTATCGCTTATCCAGCGGCTGACCCAGCTGGCAGCCCAGCGGGTTTGTAATAGGACGTAGACCAGCACGATCGCCAGCACCAGAAGTAAGGCGAACGTCAGCAAAATTTTACCGATAAATCTCATCGTCTGGAGCCCTGTAACGGGAAAAAGGAAAAAAGATTCTTTGTTTATGCCGCAAACAGCGACTTTTCTCAACAGGTTAGCAGAAGGGAGACAATAAAAAGCGGCAGGGGTTCCAGACCCGCTGCCGCTGTTACACGCGGATTACATCCCGTGATCACTTTTCGTGAGGGAAAACCAGATTCAGAACAATGGCGGTAATACCGCCAGCCGCAATCCCGGAAGACAGCAGCGTTTTTATCCAGTCAGGCGCGAATTGCAGGATCAGCGGCTGCTGGGAAACGCCCATGCCGACGGCCAGAGAAAGCGCCATGATCATAATTGCGCGGCGGTTCAGGCGCTCGCGGGAAACAATACGGACACCGGAAGCCGCAATCGTACCGAACATCACGATGGTCGCGCCGCCTAAAACAGGTTCTGGAATGTGCTGCACAAATCCGGCGACTGCCGGGAAAAGCCCCAACACGATCAGCATCAGCGAAACCACGAAACCGACATAACGGCTGGCCACGCCGGTGAGCTGAATTACGCCGTTGTTCTGGCCAAAACAGGAGTTCGGGAAGGTATTGAATACGGCTGACAGCATCGAGTTCAGGCCGTTAGCCAGCACGCCGCCTTTGATGCGCTTCATGTACAGCGGGCCACTGACCGGTTGCTCGGAAACGTCAGACGTCGCGGTGATATCGCCGATAGTTTCCAGCGATGTCACCATAAAGATAAGCATCAGCGGGATCAGCAGATTCCAGTCAAAGCCGAGCCCGTAATACAACGGCGTTGGCAACGTAATCCAGCTGCTCTGCGCGGCTGGCGCTACTTCAGGCAACATGCCCATCATCCATGCCGCCAGATACCCTACCGCCATGGCGATAACCAGCGACGCGACGCGCATATACGGATTACGCTGGCGGTTGAGCAGAATGATGACCACCAGAACAACCGCCGCCAGAATCAGGTTTTTAGGCGCGCCGAACGTATGATTGCTCATCGCCGCATAGCCGCCACCAATTGAGGTCAGCCCGACCTGAATCAGAGAAAGACCGATAATCATCACAACAATGCCGGAAACCAGCGGGGTAATGACGCGGCGTGCAAGGTGCAGGAAACGTGACAGAACGATTTCGGTGCAGGAAGCCAGCATCAATGTGCCGAACAGCGCGGCCATCATTGTCGGAACGTCAGCACCGCCGTTTTTCAGCGCCAGACCGCCCATAATCAACGGCGAAACAAAGTTAAAGCTGGTGCCCTGAATAGAGAGCAGGCCAGAGCCGACGGGACCCCAGGTTTTAATTTGCAGAATGGAAGCCAGACCCGAAGCGAACAGCGACATGCTGATAATGTGCTGGGTGTCCTGCGCAGGTAAACCGAGCGCCTGACAAATCAGTAATGCGGGGGTGATCACCGCGACAAACATCGCCAGTAAGTGCTGACAGGCGGCAAAGAGAGTCTGAGGTATCGGCGGGCGGTCTTCGAGCCGGTAAATCAGTTCACTTTTTGGCTGGCGGGAAAGGTCGGGTTGTTGCGAGTCTTGTTCTGAGGTTTGCGAACTCATGTTATGGCATTCCAATAAGCGGCAAAGCGGGCATTTTTATTGAAATACGCGACAAAAGCAAACGTTTGCTAACGACAATGTAAACTGTGAAATCTTCGTTAAAAATTCTTTTATGAACTGTTTATCCGGGCGAGGGTTTTCGGTGGAAGTGTTAGTCAGTTTCAGACGAAAAATCGGGTGCGTACGCCGGGTTTCTGAATGGATACAGGCACCGGAATGAATGCACGGTGCCTGTTTTACGTGTCTGTTTCTTCACTTATCGCTTACTGAGTCGCGTCTGCATTTTCTGTAAACACAACTTCCGCTTCAGCTGCTTTTTCCTGCGTCAGTAACTGCTTTTCGTAAACCTTGAAGAACGGATAGTAAATCACCATCGAGAGCAGCATCAGCATGATCACCAGAATCGAGACTTTGAAATCCCAGCCCATCGCCCATGCTGCGCCAATCGGTGCCGGAGATGTCCAGGGAACCAGCGAAATCATATGCGGAAGAAAGTTTGTCGATACTGCGCAGTAGGCGATCACGGCGTTAACCATTGGTGCGAGAAGGAACGGAATGAAAAATACCGGATTCATGACGATCGGCGTACCAAAAATCACCGGCTCATTGATGTTAAAACAACTCGGCACCAGACTGAGTTTTCCCATGGTGCGCAGATGCGCCGATTTGCTGCGGCAAAACAGCAAGACCAGCCCGATGGTGGCACCGGATCCGCCGATCACGATCAGGAAGTTCCAGAATGCTTCGGTCATGATGTGCGTCATCGGCAAACCTGCGGCGAGATCGGTCTGGTTCAGCCCCAGATTGGTCAGCCAGAAAGCCTGCAACATCCCCGAAACGATAGCCGAACCATGAATACCGGCGAACCACAGCAGATGGCAAATCAGCACCGCCAGAAGGACGGCAGGCAGGGAGTCAGCAGCGGAAATCAACGGCTCGAACAGTGCCATAATCGCCTGAGGCAACAGCATCTCGAAGCCCGATTGCACCAGTAAACTCAGCGGGAACAGCGTAATGACCACGGCAATAATTGGGATCAGCAGATCGAAAGAATGCTTAATATTGGAAGGCACCTGCTCGGGAAGCCGGATGCCAATGTTGTATTTTTTCAGCAACCGCGTCAGTTCGGTCACATAAATCGCCACCAGAATGGCGGTGAAAATCCCCACGCCGCCCAGCGCGGCCGTCGACATTTTTTCATCAATCTGAGGCGCGGCCACCAGCAGAAAAGACATCAGCGACAACATCGCGGTCATAAACGGGTCAAGCTTGTAGCTTCGCGCCAGGTTGTAGGCAATCGCCGCGGCGATGTAGATCGACATAATCCCCATCGTCATATTGAACGGCGTCAGAATCTGCACTTCATATTTTGCCGACAGTTCAAGCCAGCTTCGTGCAAATCCCCATGAGGATTCAGGAGAGAATGGCGGGTGGACGAAAACCAGTAGAAATGAACCCACAATCATAAATGGCATTGCTGAAATAAACCCGTCACGCACCGCCATGACATGGCGCTGCGAAGATAATCGGGCCGCAAACGGGCTGATTTTCTGCTCTATAAAATCAAAGAGGGATTGGCTGATACTCATGATGATATTGGCCTTATAGTGAGGGGAACTGACAGGCTTGCCTTAATTATCATCAGTGTAGTGGCGGGGTATGAAACCGGTTACCGACTTTATCCCAGTCTGTGAAGGTCATCAAATAACCAGAGGACTTAGTGGTTTTGAGGCGAAAATGAGCAGAAGTGGGATAAATACATCTGAACCAAAACATCATTTTCAATAATGTTTTGGCATTTCAGGAAAGCAAGAGGGGAAATCAGGCGTTGGTATAACGCACCCTTTCCGGCAGCCAGCGCTCAATCAGCGCTTTTGCATGATCGGGGAATTGCTGCTGGAGATATCGGGCAATACGCTGTACGTCGGGGATCATGGCCTGATCGCGCAGCAAGTCAGCCACTTTAAATTCGGCGCTGCCGGTCTGGCGCGTGCCCAGTAATTCACCCGGCCCGCGGATTTCTAAATCCTGCTGAGCAATGACAAACCCATCGTTGCTGTCGCGTAAAACCTGCAAGCGCTTCTGCGCCGTTTTGCTCATTGGCGTTTTGTACAACAACACGCAGTGAGAAGCGATGGCACCGCGCCCGACGCGGCCACGCAGTTGGTGTAACTGCGCCAGCCCGAGGCGTTCCGGGTTTTCGATGATCATCAGGCTGGCGTTGGGGACATCGACACCCACCTCGATGACGGTTGTCGCCACCAGAAGCTGCACTTCGCCCTGTTTGAACGCCTGCATCACGGCCTGCTTTTCCTGCGCTTTCATCCGGCCATGAACTAGCCCGATATTCAGCGCAGGCAGCGCTTCTTTCAGCCCTTCCCAGGTGGCTTCCGCTGCCTGAGCTTCCAGCATTTCTGATTCTTCAATCAGCGTACAAACCCAGTAAGCCTGACGATTTTCCTGCTCGCAGGCGCTTTTCACGCGACTGATGATATCGCTGCGGCGCGTATCAGGGATCGCAACGGTCGTTACCGGCGTTCTGCCCGGCGGAAGTTCATCGATAACGGAAGTATCCAGATCGGCGTAAGCGGTCATTGCCAGCGTCCGGGGGATTGGCGTTGCGGTCATGATCAGCTGATGCGGATGGAAGCCCTGTTGCAGACCTTTTTCCCACAACGCCAGGCGCTGATGAACGCCAAAGCGGTGTTGCTCATCGATGATCACCAGAGATAACGAGGAGAACAGAACCTGTTCCTGAAATATCGCGTGAGTCCCGACGACCATCGAAACCTGTCCGCTGGCAATCGCATCCTGCTGCGTCTGTCTGGCTTTGCCTTTTTGTTTCCCGGCCAGCCATCCGACCTGAATTCCCAGCGGTTCGAACCACTGACGGAAATTATTGGCGTGCTGCTCGGCGAGTAATTCCGTGGGGGCCATCAGCCCGACTTGCTGCCCCTGCGCAATGGCACAAAGCGCTGCAAGCGCCGCCACCAGTGTTTTGCCTGAACCTACGTCGCCCTGAACCAGCCGCATCATCGGATAGCTTTTTGCTAAATCCTGTTCGATTTCAGCCACCACGCGCTGTTGCGCACCGGTCGGGCTGAAAGGCAAAGAGGCCAGAAACTGATTTTTAAGGCGGTCGTCATGATGTAGCGGCATGGCTTTATAGCTTTGCGTGCCAGCGCGGACGGCCAGCATGCTGAGATTGTGCGCCAACAACTCTTCCATAATCAGACGACGCTGTGCCGGATGATGCCCTTTTTCCAGGTCAGCCAGCTGAATGTCCGGCGGCGGCCTGTGCAGCAAATGCAGCGCCTGCGGAAGCGGGATTAATGAACGGCTCAGTTCTTCCGGCAAGAGTTCAGCGATTGGCACCGTATCGAGCAATTCCAGCGCCTGATCGGTCAGTTTTCGCAATGTCGCCTGACGGATACCTTCCGTTGTCGGATAAACCGGCGTCAGCGATTCCTGCAAAACAACTTCGCTGTTTTCGCCCTGAACACGGTATTCAGGATGAATAATTTCAGCGCCGTGCGTACCGCGTTTGATTTCGCCATAAGCCGTCACACGGCGGCCAGCAGCCAGGCTATTTTTCATGGCGGCGTTGAAGTTGAAAAAGCGCAATGTCAGTAAACCTGTGCCATCGCTTATCTGGCAGGTGAGCATTCTGCGACGACCGAAACTGATATCACTTCGCAGCACTTCGCCTTCTACGGTCGCAAAGATACCCGGCAATAAATCATTGATGGTGTACAGACGTGTGCGGTCTTCGTAACGCAGGGGAAGGTGAAGCAGCAGATCCTGAATAGTTTCAAGACCGAGTTTAGCAAGTTTTTCTGCCTGACTGGCCCCCACGCCGGAGAGCGAGGTGAGCGGGATGGCGTCGAGCAGGCGGCCTTTCATCTTTTTTTCACCGTCATTTGCATCGCTGACCACCATTCATCATCAGCAATAATTTGGCCAGTTTCATCAATGAATGGGCGCGGTAATTTCTTTCGTTGCGCCACATGAGATAAGACCGGATAGCCGCCTTCAAAGAGCAGACGCTGCTGTTCTTTCTCGCTTAAAACGCTGTTCTCACGATCATACATCCCGGCATTTTCACGCTGGCGCTGTGCTTCGTACAGGATTAAAGCAGAGGCCACGGACACATTCAGCGACTGTACCATCCCGATCATCGGAATAATGATATCGCTGTCCGCAAGAGCCAGAGCTTCGGGTGTAATACCGGTTTTTTCCTGCCCCAGCAAAATACAGGTCGGACGGGTGTAATCAATCGCGCGGAAGTCTACGGCTTTTTCAGACAGGTTGGTCGCAAGAATTTGCATACCCTGCGCCTTCATCTTGGCGACGGCATCCTGAATGGTTTTGTGCGTTTTAACCTGAACCCAGCTGTTACTCCCCGCAGCAGAAGAAACCAGTGTCTTCATTCGGGTCGTGGGCCAGACGGCGTGGATTTGGTGAACACCGACGGCGTCGGCGGTTCGGATAACAGCAGAAACGTTATGCGGTTTATGCACCTGTTCCATGCAGACCGTCAGGTCTGGCTGTCGGGCCGCAAGCATTTCGCGGATGCGCGCATAACGTTCTGGGGTCATAACAATCAGTTTCGGTTGCGGGTGACTTTGATGACGTCCGGCATGATACGAATTTTACGCATAATATTCGCCAGATGAACGCGGTCGCGGGTCGTCAGGCGGATAAAGGCACTGTATACGCGGCCGTCTTTTTCCTCAGTGCTCAGGCTCTGGATGTTTGACTGCGCGGCGTTAATCGCTGCGGTCAGGTTTGCCAGAGCGCCCTGATGGTTGAACATATCGACTTTGATTTCCGCGATAAATTCCTGATCCGTTTCCTGGTGATTATCCCAGTCAACGGCCATGAATTTCTCAGGTTCTTTCTGATAACCGCGAATGTTACGACAGGATTCATGGTGAATCACCAGTCCTTTACCCGGGCTCACGTGAGCAATGATCGGGTCACCCGGAATAGGGCGGCAGCATTTCGCGAAGGTAATCAGCACGCCGTCTGCGCCTTTGATTGGCAGATTGCGTGTACCCGATGTTGCCATCGAAGACTGATCACCCATCAGATTTTTAGCCACGACGACGCTCATGGCGTTGCCGAGACCAATTTCAGCCAGCAAATCGTCCATCGCCGCGAGCTTCATGCGGTCGAGTTCGTTTTTGATATTTTCTGGCGGAATGTCTGACAGTTTTTTACCGGCACCCAGCGCATGGTTAAGCAGACGTCGACCGAGAGAAACAGAATCATCACGTTTCAGGTTCTTGAGCATCTGACGAATTTTGGCGCGAGCGCGTGAACTGACGACAAAGTTGAGCCATGCCGCATTCGGACGAGCGCCCGGCGCGGTAATGATTTCGATTGTCTGGCCGCTGGTCAGCGGCTGCGAGAGCGGATAAGGCTGACGATCAACACGCGCGCCGACGCAGGCATGTCCGATATCGGTATGCACGGCGTACGCGAAGTCGACCGGTGTCGCGCCCGCAGGCAATTCGACAATACGGCCTTCCGGCGTGAAGACATAAATCTCGTCCGGGAACAGATCCGATTTCACGCTCTCGATAAATTCAAATGAGTTGCCCGCGCTCTGTTGCAGTTCGAGCAGGCTTTGCAGCCAACGTTGCGCACGGATCTGCGCCGTTGTGCTTGTTTCACTGTTCTCTTTATAAGCCCAGTGTGCCGCAACCCCCATCTCTGCCATCTGATCCATATCTTCGGTACGGATTTGTACTTCAACCGGAACGCCGTGCGGGCCGATTAACGAAGTATGCAGAGATTGATAGCCGTTGGCTTTGGGGATGGCGATGTAATCTTTGACCCGACCCGGACGCGGTTTGTACAGGCTGTGCGCCTGGCCCAACACGCGGTAACAGGTATCGAGTTCTTTAACGATCACCCGGAAAGCGTAGATATCCATAATGGAATGGAAACGCTGTTCTTTCAGGTGCATTTTGCAATAGATCGAATAGAGGTGCTTTTCGCGACCACTCACACGGCACTGAATACCGGCTTCGGTTAAACGGCCTTCTATCTCAGAGAGGATTTTTTGGATCATCTCTTTACGGTTACCACGCGCAGCTTTCACCACTTCTTTGATGACGCGATAACGGTTTGGATAGAGTGCTTCGAAGCCCAGCTCTTCGAGCTCGGTTTTCAGGTGGTGAATACCCAAACGGTGTGCCAGCGGGCTGTAAATTTCCAGCGTTTCGCGGGCAATGCGGCGACGTTTGTCCGGGCGAAGAGAGCCCAGCGTGCGCATATTGTGGGTACGGTCAGCGAGTTTGATCAAAATGACGCGGATGTCTTGCACCATCGCCATGACCATTTTGCGGAAGTTTTCCGCCTGCGCTTCTTTCTTATCGCGGAATTTCAGCTTGTCTAACTTTGAAACGCCTTCAACCAGTTCAGCAACGCTTTTGCCAAACAGTTGTTCCATATCCTGGTAGGTTGCAGGCGTGTCTTCGATAACGTCGTGTAATAACGCCGCCATCAGAGTCTCATGATCGAGCCTCATTTCAGCCAAAATACATGCCACGGCCACTGGGTGAGTAATGTAAGGCTCACCGCTGGAACGTGTCTGCCCCTCATGCGCGTCCCGCGCCACGAGGTAAGCCTGCACGAGGCGCTTAATTTGCTCCTCCGGCAGGTATTTTTGAATCAGTTGATTCAGGCTTTCAAAGATATACAAGTGAGATCCGTTTCGTTAATTAACGACGACCTTCAGCGATGGCAGTCACTGCCTGAATCTCTGCGGCTTCCTGTTCTTGCTGTTCCTGACGGTCACGAACGTCGAGGATCTGATTCGTGATCAGGCCTTCTTCAATTTCGCGCAGGGCAATAACAGTCACTTTATCGTTTTCTTCAGCGACCAGTGGATCTTTACCACCAGATTGCAGCTGGCGTGCGCGACGAGCAGCCACCAACACCAGGTCAAAACGGTTACCAATTTTCTCAACAGCGTCTTGAACAGTTACGCGTGCCATATATGTGCTACTCCACAGGGTGACGAAAGACTGGGCATAATACTGAAAGTGACTTCAGTCTGCCAATAGTTTGGTGATTAATCCGTCATGACGGAGCCGTTGACGGCTCAGACGCAGACGTTCGGCGCGAATAATCGTTTTTAAATCCGATAAAGCCAGATCAAAATCATCATTCACAATTAAATAGTCGTATTCGGCAAAGTGCGTCATTTCTGCAACAGCCTGCGCCATACGTTTTGCAATGACTTCTTCGCTGTCCTGACCCCGGCCACGCAGGCGACGGTCAAGCTCATCTTTTGACGGCGGCAACACGAAAATACTGCGTGCCTGCGGCATTCTTTTCCTGATCTGCTGAGCACCTTGCCAGTCGATATCCAGGAAAACGTCAACACCAGACGCTAAAACCTGCTCAATGGTTTCACGTGAAGTCCCGTAATAATTCCCGAAAACTTCTGCGTGTTCTAAAAAGGCATCACGTTCAATCATCTCGCGAAACTCTTCTTTAGAGACAAAGAAGTAGTGCTCGCCATGTTTCTCGCCCGGACGTTCTGTACGGGTGGTATGGGAAATAGAAACCTGTGTGTCGTAGAGCGGTTGTGTTTTCAGTAAAGCCTGAATCAGACTTGATTTACCTGCTCCACTCGGGGCGGAGACAATATATAGCGTGCCTTGAACCATGATGACGTTTCAACTGATTGGGTTGATAGGAAGTATGCGAAGAGTGATCTCACGCACAGTATACACGCTCGCCGCATTCGGTGCAGCGTTCCGACGTATTTCATCGTAACTAAGCCCGGGAAAACAGCCCCAATTTGTGGAATTACGCGCTGCATTCCAAAATTTCTTTGTATTACAGCAACGAATGAAATAATCAGGAAAGCGTCTCGCAAGAACGAACATTGGCACTGGCAGATAAAATATCGACAGCGTTTACTTGCGTCCACAAGGAGGTGCTTATGCGCCGTTTCACTCTTTTTATCAGCGTGTTCTGTTTTATTTTTTCCGCAGTGGCCAGTGAGATCATCCCGCAAGATTGCCCTGCGTGGTCATCCGCACAACTTGCACGCGAAACACATCAGCTTTCTGAACAACTGACGCTATGGGATCAGGCTTACCACGCCTCTGGCAGCAGCCCGATCGAGGATTCCGTTTACGATAACCTGCGCCATAAACAAAGCCGGTGGATGAAGTGCGCCGGATTGCCATCACCTGAGATCGTGATACCGGGTGGCGAGGACGCCTTTGTTACTCATCCTGTCGCGCATACCGGGCTCAATAAATTACGCGATAAACAGGCCGTATCAGACTGGATGCGCGGTCGTAAAAATCTCTGGGTGCAGCCTAAAATCGACGGCGTGGCCGTTTCGCTGATTTACCGGCATGGCAAACTGGCGGCCCTGCTAAGCCGGGGTGATGGAGCCAAAGGCCAGAACTGGACCTCCAAAGCGGCCTCTATTCCGTCAATTCCCCTCAATATTCCCGATAAAAGTCCGGAACTGGTATTACAGGGCGAGCTTTACCTGAAGATGACCGGTCACCAACAAAGCGTTGAAGGCGGCATGAATGCGAGATCAAAAGTGGCGGGAGCCATGATGCGAAATTCGGTGTCCGATCAGCTTAGCCAGATTGGCATCTTTGTCTGGTCATGGCCTGACGGGCCTGCCGACATGCAGGAGCATCTCCAAAAACTTAGTGCATTGGGATTCCCTGTAGTTTCTCAATTCACATTTGCAGTTAACTCGGTGGCAGACGTGTCGAAATGGCGTGATACCTGGTTTCTCCAGCCGCTGCCTTTTGCGACCGATGGCGTGGTTATCCGCCAGCAAGAAGAGCCTGCAGGTAAATACTGGATAAATAAACCCGCCACGTGGGCCGTGGCGTGGAAATATCCGCCTGCCAGACAACTCACGGAAGTAACGGGTATCACGACAACCACGGGGCGAAGTGGAAAAGTCACCGTAATTCTGAACCTGAAGACGCTAAAACTGGACGATAAATCGGTGAGTAAAGTCAGCGTGGGGTCGGTTGCCCGCTTTAAAGCCTGGGATGTGCTGCCCGGCGATCAGGTGGCTATCAGCCTGGCCGGGCAGGGGATCCCGCGCCTTGATGACGTCACATGGCGCGTGAGCGAACGCCCCGAAATCAACCTTCCTGAGCCGCAACAATTTGATGCGCTGACTTGTTTCACGCCTGAACACGGTTGCGCGCAGCAGTTTCTTTCGCGTCTTGTCTGGCTCAGCGGTCCTGAAGGATTAGATATGGCCGGGTTTGGTGGCGCGACGTGGCAAAAGCTGCTCGACGGGGTCCCGGCTGATTCACTGGTGGTTTGGCTAAACCTTAATGAGCAAGAAATGGCGGCGGTGCCGGGGATTAGCGTTAAGCAGGCGCAGAAACTGGTGGCTCAAATTCAGCTGACGCGGGAGAAAGGCTTCAGACACTGGCTGTCAGCATTGGGATTTCCGACCTTTGCCCTGAAGTTTGCGGAGCAAAGACTAAACTGGCGTCAGCTGGAACAACTCACTTCCAGTGAATGGGAAACAATGGCCGGAATAGGGCAAAAACGGGCCAGGCAAGTTTATGATTTTATCCACCACCCGCAGGTTGTGGCGCTTGCAGAACGACTAAAGCAGGCAAAGCTGCCTGCTTTTCAGTAGCCCAGAAAGGTGACTGATAACTTAATGATCTGAGTGCGGGTAATTGAACACCGGCAGCCCGAGACGAAACCGCAGTGCGATAAGACGCGCGGTAAAACCGACAAGCAGGGTGATAATGACCACCAGATTGTGCGGCAACGCGAGATACTGCAGCCCGATATAAACCCAGGCGGAGGCGAAAGAGATACCTGCGTAGATTTCTTTCTGGAAGACCAGTGGGATCTGATTACACATCATATCCCGCAGCACACCGCCGAAAACGCCGGTAATCACAGCACAGACTGACGCGATGATTGCACCGTGGCCCATATCGAGTGCGACCTGTGTCCCGATAATTGAAAATACCACCAAACCTACGGCATCGAGCACGAGGAATAACCGGCGAAGGTGCTGCATCAGGGGGGCCAGCCAGGTTGTCATGATGGCGGCAACGGCCACAATGACGATGTATTCCGGGTGTTTAACCCAGCCCAGAGGATAGTGTCCCAGCAACATGTCACGAACAGAACCGCCGCCAATAGCCGTTGCTGCCGCAATAATGATGACGCCGAAAGTGTCCATTTTACGACGTCCGGCCGCCAGAGCACCGGTCATGGCTTCTGCGGTGATCCCGATAATATAAAGCACTGTGAGTAACATGAATGTTCGCCGGGCAAATCAATGAGTGAGAAAGCAGGAGCCGCGTAGAGTAATGAGGTTTTCATAAACTCTCGATTGAGTTTTTCTTTTGTATTCACCTTCAGATTACAAAAACTAATGTTATTAATTACTCAGTAAGGCAATACAAAAGGCTCGGGAAGGATTTTGGCTTATTTTAGATTAGAAAAACAGATAGCGCCTGCTGGTTTCTACATCCTTCTTTCGTTTTCTTCCTGAAGTGTCTCTTCCATAAAGGTGAAAAACGTCTACTTTTAAGTTACGATTATTTAAAATCGTCACTAAAAGACGTAAAGCCTAATTGTTTTACCTGTCCGGAGGAGTGTATGAAGCCCGAAATTCCGGTTGCGTTAACTCAGCGTGGACCAGCCGAACACGAACGGCGCGAACAAATTATTGATGCGGCATTTGAGCACTTTCGCCTCTATGGTTATGCCAAAACGTCAGTGGCGGATCTGGCTAAATCAATCGGCGTTTCAAGTGCTTATATTTATAAATTTTTTGAGTCAAAACAGGCGATTGGTGAAGCAATCTGTTCCCAGCGTGTCGGCCAGATTGATCAGGCATTACTGCTGATTGCCCGGAGTGACCAAAGTGCAACTCTGCGCCTGCGTTCAATTTTTAAGACATTGTTAACGCGTAGTCTGGAGCTCTTCTTTCAGGATAGAAAGTTACATGATCTGGCCGCGATTGCTTCGGCTCAGCAATGGAAATCCACGTTAAATCACCGTGCTGTGATGTATAGCATTGTGGAAAAAATAGTGAACGACGGGCGTGAGTCCGGTGAATTTGAGCGCAAAACGCCGCTGGATGAGGTCTGTATGGCAATCACCAGCGTGACAACGCCGTTCTCTCATCCGCTGTTGCTGGAACAAAAAACGCCGGAGCAACTGGAAGAACGCGTTCAGGCCATCACCGGTCTGGTTCTGCGTAGCCTGTCAAAATAGTTGCGACAAATTTTTCGAGTTACGGGTTTACAAAATCGTAATTCGTCACATACTGTCAGCCTTAAATTAAAATCGTTTCTGCCCGCTGGTGGAAGTTTCAGCAGAAACTTATGTCTTTAACAGACAGAGAGGAAATTTTTATGACTCATCGTCGAGTGGTTATTACCGGCATGGGGGCTGTGAGTCCTCTGGGCTGTGATATCGAAACTATCTGGAAGCGCCTGCTGGCCGGTCAGTCTGGTATCCGCGTTTTGCCGGAAGAAATTGTTGCAACGCTGTCCGTGAAAATTGGCGGTCAGGTACAAACTAAAGAACAGGATCCCGAATCAGGGTTCGAACCCGACCTGTTTGTTGTACCAAAAGACCAGAAAAAAATGGACCGTTTCATTCTTTTCGCTATGGCCGCTGCCGATATGGCGATTGCGAATGCAGGCTGGAAAGCGGAAACCGCTGAACAGCAGGAACGTACTGCAACCGTCATCGGTTCTGGTATCGGTGGTTTCCCGGCGATTGCACATGCTGTGCGCACCAACGACAGCCGCGGTGCTAAGCGTTTATCCCCGTTCACCATTCCTTCATTCCTGGTGAATCTGGCGTCCGGTCAGGTTTCCATTAAACACCAGTTCAAAGGCCCCATCGGGGCGCCGGTGACCGCGTGTGCGGCGGGTGTTCAGGCAATCGGCGATGCGGTTCGTTTGATTCGCAATGATGAAGCTGATGTTGCACTGTGTGGTGGCGCTGAAGCGGCTATCGATACCGTGAGCCTGGGTGGTTTTGCGGCGGCAAAAGCGATGTCTGCGGGCCATGAAGATCATCCGGAAAAAGCATCCCGTCCATTCGACAGCGCCCGCGATGGCTTTGTGATGGGCGAAGGCGCAGGCATGCTGGTTATCGAAGAACTGGAACATGCGAAAGCGCGTGGTGCAAAAATCCTGGCTGAGATCGTCGGTTACGGCACCAGCGGTGATGCTTACCACATGACTTCCGGTGCGGAAGACGGCAATGGCGCTGGCCGTGCGATGAAAATTGCTTTGCGTCAGGCGGGCATTCAGCCTTCAGACGTTCAGCATTTGAATGCGCATGCGACCTCTACGCCGGTGGGTGATTTGGGTGAAATCAACGCGATTAAAACCCTTTTCGGTACAGACGGGAAACTCGCGGTAACGTCCACCAAATCTGCAACCGGTCACTTGCTGGGCGCGGCGGGCGGTCTGGAAACTATCTTCACCATCCTGGCTGTGCGCGACCAAATCGTTCCGCCAACGCTAAACCTTGAAAATAAAGATGCCGCGGCAGAAGGCCTGAACATCGTCGGAAATACGGCGCAGAAGCACGGCATTACTTATGCGCTGTCCAACGGTTTTGGTTTTGGTGGAGTGAATGCTTGTGTGCTGCTGAAACGTTGGGAAGATTAATTTCTTTCTGAATTTCAGCACCAAGGCATAAAAAAACGCCTCCGGTCAGACTGACGGGAGGCGTTTTTTATTGCATCAGAACCGGCGATTTACTCGATGTTCTGAATCTGAATATTGATCTCAATAATTTAGTTATAAAAGTCATGTCATTACATAATTTAAATGTTTTTATTGCTTTCTACTCCCCATTTAACCCCCCGAAAAGAATGGAGGTTAACTGGGAGGGAAATGATATTCACGCGATAGCTTTGTATGTGTAGAAAACATTTTCAATTTTTGGGTGGTTAATATAAGTTTTCCAGTATTCAACTGCACCTGTTTGAGAAAGGTAGTGAAAGTATTTGTATATTTCACCCAGTGTAATTAATGCTTTGATGTCTGGATGAATGGTATAATTTCCTTTGTGATTATCAATGTTGTTATAAATATATTTTAACGCCCATGAAACCTCAGTTGAGTATTTCATTCCACTTTTAATATTTTTTTTGGAATAATTTAGAATAAACTCTTTCATAATTCCTATCTGTAGTATATCGCTCATCATATGACATACGGAATTATTTATTTCTTTAAGATTAAAGTATTTATTAGCAGTTTCTTTTTGCATCATAACAAAACACATGTTGAAGATGGTGAAATAATGGAAATCACCGTTAAAAATATCCTTCCGATGATATTTTTTAGGGAAAATTATACTATGTTGTTCGAAGAGAAAAAGAGGGAGGCAAATTATAATGTAAGATGAAGAACCATCGTTATATTTCAATAACTGTCTCATCTCTGAAGTTGTAGACTCTTTTAATATCAGAGGGGTGCTCCCATACCATTCAAAAGTGGCTCTCCAAAAGATGCTTGTAGCAAAGTAAAATATTTTTTTATTATCTAACCCTTCAATGTTAGAGGTGTTAAATAATTCTTTTCTCAACATGTTTTTTGAGTAAATAGAATGAATTTTAGTAGGTTGGTTGTTGGTTTTTAATAGCAAGCGAGCTACGTAATCCTCACCATTAAGATTAAGTTTAGCTTCGCAACATTCGCACAAGAGGTATTTTTTAATTTCGTGAAAAATTGGGGCTGCATTTCTATTGAATTGCAAAAGCACCTTCTCTGATTTATCTTTCTTTATTTTATTCATTGTCCTGTAGACAAATTTAGGAAGAAAATGACTATCTCTAAGCTCTTTCATCTTTAGACATAAAGCACAAATATCTATAATTTTATCTTTATTCATAGAAAAGTCCTTGTTAAATTTTAATTATAAAATAAAGGGATTATTTTTTGTGGAATTGAATCTTTATTTTAGTGTTATAAGAACAGCAAAGGGCATAGAGTGTTTCAAAAATGTAGCATTAATTTAGAAGTTTTGACAAGATATGATATGGATAAAAACTAAAGGATTCTAATGAAAGATTGGTCCCCAGAGCATACAAAGGAAATCAAAGCTTGGCTCGACATAGATAACTACCGTAAGTTCGAAGGAATCACCTTAAAAGGTCTGGGTTATGAACTATAGGCAAAGGTAGGAACATTCATCTATTATTTTAATTTCATATTATCACCTCTCATGTTTTTATTAACATGAAGTATATAATGATTTTATCAATCCCAGTATGTGTAAATTTAAAAATAGATGACTAAAGGAGTATAGATACTCCTCTAAGAATCATCCCGCCTCTAAAAATACTATCTTATTTTTATATGTTTACTGTTTCTAAATGAATTTTTAAGTTCCTTCTTCATTTTATCAACTAATTGGTTAGCATAATCAGTAGCAATATCTAATCCTTTAGCTTTAGCTATTATCAATAAAGACGTGACATCATTTTCTCTACCACATTTAGAGCAGACGACAAAAGTTCCCTCTGGAGGGGAATATCCTTCGTAAGGCACTGCAAATTCTTCCGAATGACAGAAAGTACAATGTAACTTGATGGTCTTGTTTAGATCTTCCATCGTATTTATCCTATTAAAAAAGGCCTGGAATAGAGCCTGCAACGCTACCTATTATTGAGGTAACTAGAGGGTGTTCAAGGAGTGAGGTAAGCCGACTTTTGGCCTCGGCTTTATCTTCATCAGATGCTGAAGAGTCCTCGATATTTTTAACAAGTTGATTAAACACATTATGAATGTTTTGCGTGTTTCCATTTCCAACTTGTGCAGGACCATTAACATTTAAAGTAGCGATTTGCATACTTGCCCCTAATTCATATGAACGATTTTTTCCATGCTTAACAGATATAGCTCTACTTTGACCTTCCTCTGTCAAGTGTATGCGGGAATAATCATTACTAACGTTTTGTATGAGAGAACGAGAATTACAAATTTTGATGACCCTGAAAAGATGTTCCTCACTCCAATTAAAAAGTTCGTCGATAGCCTTCCGGTCCTCCTGCCCATCTGCAAATCCAAATGTGACTGTCTTGATCGTTGCTCCTAAACTCTCCATATCATCGTTCATAAGGGTCAACAGTGAGTCTATGTCTTTCTGAATTTTTTCTGCGTCCATATCCATTGCCTTAAATTGCTGTATGCATAAACAGTTATGCTACCACAATGAATCACAAAAAATAAAGAATATAAAACTATACATATCATATGGTTATTAGAATTAAATTTATAAACATTGTATTCACTCGAATCAAATGTGACCAATCTCACGTTTAAGAATAGTTAAATCTTAGAGTAGAGTTCACATTGAATCAGAAGTTAAAACTAAATTAAGAAATGGTGCGATGATGGTAGTTTTGACAAAATTATGAAAAAAAATCTAGGACAGTTATGAAAAATTGGTCAATAGAACATACTAAACAAGTCAAAGAATGGCTGAATGTAGATGCATACCGTAAGTTTGAAGAGCTTTCGTTGTTTCGTCTTTATCATGAACTTTGGGCGAGAACCCTGTTTTTTAAATCGTATCGTGATGAGCATGAAAACAAAGCAATGATGGGTTACTTCCAAAAAATTTTTAGTGGAGATCCGTTCTTAATCAGGGAAGATCAACTCGGTTACACCACACCAACAGATAAGCTTTTTCAACCACCGCATTTCTTACTCACAACGACTGAGAGACTTGCTCAACTGTGCATTGTGTCAATGCAACGCAGTATGTTTTTCTGGAGTGGCGATGATGATTATGAGATCAACAAAGAATACTACGAACGTCCTGTTGCTGAGACCATGCCAGATCAGTTTCCCCAAACAGTAATGTTTGAGATTGATCTGGCAAGTGGAACCGATGAAGCAATAGCAGAAGCACTAAAAGCAGCATTACCTCAGTGGAGGAGCATTAAAGGCATAGAACCAAATCCAATCGATTCTGTTCGGTTTGGCTATGGGACCATTAAAAAAATTATCAATTATCGTTTAATACCTATGCTCGACATTCTTCTATGGGCAAATATCAAAAAAGTTCGAGTGTCCGATGACCGTCTTTCACGATTGCTTTATACAGATGACGATGATGAAAGTGCCACAAGGCTTCATTATCAGATTAAAGACACTGACCGACCCCTTGCGCTGAAAGCCACTACTAATGGATTTATTCGACAATTTAATCTTTTTATCAACAAAAATAGCCACTTGAAAAACATGAGAGTTTCAGACGTGATGATACTCTCTGATTCTGACTGACCCAAACCTCCTAAAGCTCCTACATTAGGGAACTCGCGTGGTTCCCTTGTTTTGATCCTCGCTATTTCTCTCTTCCAATCAAACCTAAAGTCACCCTGTCGAAACAAAACGGGGAAACACAAAATGAACAACCAAAGCACTCGTCTAATACGTCTTCCTGAAGTCCTCTTGAGAACTGGCTACGGAAAAGCCTAGATCTATTGCCTGATCAGTGAGGGGTGCTTCCCTGGTTCTATAAAGATAGAAATTCGCTCGGTGGCATTCGTAGAGTTTGAAATCGATGAATGGATTAAAACCGCAATAGATAAAACAAGAAAAAACGCTGCTTAAAATTAATTCTATTAAAGGATAGAGAAAATGAAAATATTTACAGAAAATGTAAAGTTTGAATGATAAATACAGGGTTAAACTTTACAAAAAACTTTACGGAAAAATTGTGTATCTTATTCTACTTAGGTTTGATGCTCGTTTCTAAGTATTAGGTGTACATAATCAATACTAGATCTACCAGATGATAAATTGTAATTTTTTAAATCGTTATATATTGATTTGCATATAATTTTAAGAATATTCTCTTTGATTTTTTTTGTAAATTTAAAAACCGTCTATTACTAATATATTAGAACTATACTTTTTGTAAACTTTAGGAGGAATATATGTGTAGTATTTGCGTGGATTCATTTATGTTTGAAAATGGTGAAAGATATTGTCATGTTGTTGATAAAGAAACAGGGGAACCACTTTTTTATCCTAATCTGTATATAACAACACAAGTCAGGAATCGTTCTGAGTCAATATCAACAATGAAAGTGATAGCAGGCAACATTTCATTGCTATATCGCTTTTTTGACAATAAGAACATTGAGATTGACGAAAGAATTCAGAAGATGATATTTCTGACTCCTAATGAAATCGATGACTTGATAGAGTATACATCGATCAATTTCAAGAAAGCAAAACCTAACAGTTTTAAAGATATTGCTGTTAAAATTCCAACTAGATATTTCAGAGTGACAACAATTGCTAACTATCTAGAATGGTTATGCAAAATTCATCTTTCTCTTTCAAGCCAGAAAGATAAGATTAAAGAGATACAGATTTTCATTAAAAACATAAAAAGAAAACAGCCAAGGAACAACAGTAAATATAATATGAATATTGAAAAAAGTTTAGATAAAAATCAACTTGATTCCTTATTTAACATGCTTGCACCCAGTAGTAATTCAAACCCATTTTCAATAAATGTACAAAAAAGGAATAATCTGATATTTCTGTTGCTTCACTCATTTGGCATTAGAGTTGGTGAGCTTTTGAATTTAAGGATTAGCGATATCAATTTTTCAGAATCAACAATCTCTATAAGAAGAAGACCTAATGATAGATCAGATCCACGAGTATACCAGCCATTGGTTAAAACTTGTGAGAGAAAGCTGACTGTTGATACAACACTAATGCTGGAAATTTCAGACTATATTTTAAATGATAGACGTAAAATTAAAAACGCGAAAAAGAACGATTTTCTTTTTGTTACTTACAAGGAAGGCCGAACCCAGGGACAACCTCTATCATTTTCCTCCTATCATAAAATAGTCAGCGTTGTTCGACAATCATCTTCACTTTTAGATGGATTGACAGGTCATAAACTTAGACATACTTGGAACTATGAGTTTTCGAAAGCAATAGATGAAATAGGGGGCATCTCAGATGAAAAGGAACAGCAAATCCGTTCTTACCTAATGGGATGGAGACCGGGCTCAGACACTTCATTAATCTATAATCGCAGGCATATTGTCGAAATTTCGAAAAAGACATCAATTGATCTTCAAAAGACACTATTTAAAGGAATGTGTAATGAATAATATTATGCAAAAAAATAAAAATATAGAATCTTATGAAGATAAAACCATTATCGTCCAGAGGGTATTAGGTTTAGATGAGAACAGTAAAATAAGTATTAGCAATTTAATCGAGATTATGAATGTAAACTTGCTTAATGGATTCATAAATACATTGCAGCAATATGCTTGTAGTAATAGTCGTTCTTACGTAAAAACCATAATTAATCATATGGTGCATTTCATTAAGAACATACAGCCAGAAATCATTAATGATAAGGCAGTGATGCAATATAAAGATATCCACCCTACAAATTTACGGGTTTTAAGACCATTTATTATTAAATGGTTCGAGTTTGGATATCCTGGAGTTGATGAAAATGCAGTTGAGTTATTGAAACACTTCGATCTTACAATAAAGAAATTTGGGCAGGCAGTTTTGCAAGACGACCCGAATGAAGGACCACTAACTAAACATGAGCTTGATTCATTGATTAAAGCTATAACTAATGCGTATGGCAAAGGGGAATTATCATTATCAGATTATGCGATATCGTTATTAATTAGCATGACAGGAAGAAGGCCACAGCAGTTAGTTCTGTTAAAATATAAAGATATTAAAAAGAAGAATATAAGTGGCGAATTAACTGAATTCTTAATTAGTATGCCAAGAGTTAAACAACGAGATGTACAACAACAATATCGGGATATTGCTATAATCCCACACCTGGCTTCGATTATAGTTAAGCAAGCCAATGATTCAGTTGATCTTGTTGAGAAAGTTCTTGGCATGTCTCTTGATGATAAGGTTAAAGGAGAAATTCCTATATTTCTAAACAAGCAAAGTCTGTGCAAGTTAGAGAAAACAAAAAATATATTTGAGCTAACAAATAATGATGTTTTAAATGCAAAGCCTTCAATAGCCCATGCTGCATTAACTAGAATAGTTAAATTTGAAAATTTAATTTCAAGCCGGACAGGTTTGTTACTAAAAATTAATCCAAGAAGACTTCGTCATACGATAGCGACACTGCTGGCTCAGGATGGTCATGATGCCAGCGTCATTGCCGAATTGCTTGACCACTCTTCGACTTCAAGTGTTGGGATTTATATTAAGAACTTAGCCGATAGTGCAGAAAGGATAGATAATGCTGTTACAAAGCAACTTTCATTTTTAGCAGATATTTTTATGTATGGGATGAAATCGAAAAAAGACCTGGCTTTTAAGTTTTTCTCGAAAAATATATGTCAAGCGCAAAATTCAGATTATCCTTGTGATCAATGTGCTTTTTTTATCCCATTTGAAGATATTAAGGATAACAGTTAATGAATAATATCGTTTTGTTTAAATCTAAATATTCAATAAATGTGGAGGATAATTATAATAACTTCATAAAATTTTGCCATTATAAATTGATTGGATTTACTCAAATTAAAGATTGGGATAACTGTGTGTGGAAAGGAGTTACGACATTTCGGAAGATCGGCGTGGGATGTAAAAAATTCAGTTCTGCAGATGCAATGCATGACGAGTTTGCTAATTTTGCTAAAGCATACATTAAGTATCAACACTCACTAAAACCGCTAAAGAGCTATGGATCTGTGATGATGGCATTGAGGTGTCTTGAACAAGCACTTTTGCAGATTTGTAGTAATGGTTTCATTTATAATGTTACAACCATAATTTTTGATGAAGCAATGCAAATCGGAAGAAAACATTTCAAGGGTAATGTTTTGGCACAATGTGGAACACAGCTTGAAAGATTATCCAATTTCCTTTACGAACATAATCTTGTAAAAGCTGGCTATATAGCTTGGAAAAATTCGGTAAAACAAAAAGTTAAAAATAATTATATTCCAGTCATAGATGACTATCAAAGAAAAGATAAATTGCCCAATGAGTCTGCGTTATTAGCTATTGCAGATATCTTTTCAAAAGATGATGATGTAATGAGCCAAAGAGATATGTTTACAAGTTCAGTATTTGCGCTTCTCCTCTGTTGTCCAAGCCGTATTTCTGAGATTTTAGCTTTACCTGCTGATTGTGAAATTATCCAGCAAGATAGCAAGGGAATTGAAAGATATGCTTTGAGATTTTATTCAGTTAAGGGATATGGGCCTAATATAAAGTGGATTCCACAAGTTATGGTGCCAGTTGCAAAGAAAGCTGTCAGAAGGCTACGTCATCTCTCTCGAAATGCAAGGTCACTGGCTATATGGTGCGAAGATCACCCTGACGAGTTTTATCGACATGAACTGTGTCCATTGGTCGATGAAAAAGAGAAATTAACAGTTGAGCAGGTCTGCCATGCATTGGGATATCCTTTGCATGACAAAAAAGCATGTATATTGAAAGTTAAAAGGACGAGTCTTGATGGCAATCAGACCTTCCTTAATGCAAGTGATTACGCATACACATTGACTGAACTATGGAAAATGATTCGTTCAGGATTTAGCCAAAATTTCCCATGGTTTGATAAAGAAAAATCTATAAAATATAGTAATGCATTATGTTTACTTAATGATAATCAGCTTGTTTTGTCACGAATGACGAATATCTATTCTCTGTATAAACCTACTAAAGGATTCTTTTCCGTTGATATGCAATGGAAAGAAAGTCACGAGTATGGTTATAAAAATATCTTTGCTCGATATGGTTTCTTTGATGAGGAAGGAAAGCCACTACTCATTCGTTCACACCAGCCAAGACATCTTTTAAACACAATTGCTCATTACGGTGAAATGTCGGAATTAGATATCTCAAAATGGTCTGGTAGAGTCAATGTAAATCAGAACCGTGTTTATAACCATGTTTCAGAAGAAGAGATGGTGGAAAAAGTTGGAACTATTGATTTCCATGTAAATTCTTATTGCCATAAGGAGCCGAACTCATCTGCAGGATTAGCTGTGAACTTAAATGATCTTCAGCATGGAGCAATACACTTAACAGAACGCGGTTATTGTATTCATGATTATGCAATTCTACCTTGTGAAAAAATAAATCAATATATTGAGTCATACAATCACTTAAAAGAACTAAAACCAACTGATAAGAATAGGCTTCTAATCATCAGAGATAGAATAATAGAGTTCAAGAGACTAACTCAAGTAGCATTTGAAAATGGTGACTATGGTGCTGACAAATGGCTCAAACATCATGATGCTAATTTGAGCATGATAAACAGTCTATTAGATAATTAAAATAGGAAATTCACATGGCAAAACATTTGAGTAATAACGAGATAAAGGCGATAACAAACATTATAAAAACTTGGGATGGAAAAATCACTTGGGATAAATTGTGTGAGTCAATACACAAGAAATTAAGCAGAACCATAACAAGGCAATCACTAAGTTCACATAATGAAGTTGTTGAAGCGTATAGAATTAAAAAGAATATACTAAATTTGAAAGCGTCTGATTTAAAGAAACCAGCAAATTTAGCTATTGCTGCACAGCAAATATTAAATCTTAAAGCTGAGAACGATGCATTAAAAAGCCAAAACAAAAGGTATAAGGAACAGTTTACACGTTGGCAGTATAATGCTTACAGGCATGGTGTTTCACCTGAGAACTTGAATCAACCATTTAATCAAAAGTAAATAATAATGATTGAGTTAGTATGATGATATTTTTGTTATTTATTTTTGGATTGATAGTTTTTACCTATTGACAATTGCGCTAAAGCTGATAATTATTTAATTAAGTCAGGAAGACAAACCTATTGCAAGGATGCAATTTATGAATAATAAAATAGATTCTCTAACAAGAGAAGAACAGCTAATCATGCTCATCGACAAATATATCAATGACACATATGACCCAGAAGATGAAATATATACATATAATTTATATCTGATCTTTGTTGGATATCATTTGAAATATTTTCAACCCCATGCTATTTACAGTGATTCTGTTAGTAATATTGATAATGTTATGCAAATGTTTTGCAGCGTATTCAAATGTATGAAAAGTAACTTCATTAAAAAATTACAGAATAAAGAGGTCATTTTTGTCCAATTAAATGCACTTGTTGATTACATCGAAGGGAATCAAATTAGATTAGAGCAAGTATACGTTGAATTGAAAGCTCAGTATGAAAAGCGTGAGATAAGCAGAGGGATTCTAAATAAGGGAAGTGCGAGAAAGAGAGCAAGGTTGTGATGATTTAGAAAAAAAAGCTCCCAGAAGGGAGCTTTTTTAAGGGAATTAATCATTAATTGCCGATCACTTTCCAACCATCGTCAGTTTTGAGTAATCTAACAGGGGTAGTTCTGTTTTGATTGTTAATACTTATATCAGCATTGCATTTGTAACTTTTATCAGATTCTTTTGCACAATCAATTTTCTTAACAGAGTTTAGCGTTCTAAGCATTGCTTCCGGAGCATTTGGGTTAATGGCTCGAACTGCAGAATTCCCACTCTCTATAGACTTGTTTAATGCATTTGAAATATCATTTTCTGAGGGCTCGCTATCGCACCCTGCAAGCAGGAAAGAAGAAATTATGACTGCTGCAACAAAAGTATATTTTTTCATTTTATTTTCCACATAGATATTTTTTAACCACGTTTAAACTTATCTCGATGAATCTTCGATGTTTACCAATCTGAAGTAAAAACGTTTGTACCGATCGATGGCTTACTTGTGATAGCTATAACCTATCAACAATAAATTATCGATCTGTTAAACCGATCAATCAATCTCGTGAAATCAATGGATTAATCCCTGCTTTCGATATGGTTGCTTTCAGGCCGATGAAATTGGTTGTTATCTTTGTTGTTTAAGATTTGCAGTAAACTGAGAACGAACAGGAGGGGGAAAGCGGTGAACAGTGAAGATGTTCTTAAAATTTCTGACTGGAAACAATAAAGAGAAACCTATTTTTTTCAATAAGTTAATCAATAAGAGCCATGAGTTAAAACGAGTAACGTTTGCAGATTTACTTCTTTGTGAATTTTGTAAATCGAAAACGGCCTTGATTATGCGTTTGCGTTTATCCTCCTTAACATCAATTTTTGAATCGAGAGAAGCAATTTTTTCAGAAATACTTAGTGTTTCTTTCTGTCTATACGACAAAATCCTTGCAGGAGCAGGAGCAGGAGCAGGAGCAGGAGCAGGAGCAGGAGCAGGAGCAGGAGCAGGAGCAGGAGCAGGAGCAGGAGCAGGAGCAGGAGCAGGAGCAGGAGCAGGAGCAGGAGCAGGAGCAGGAGCAGGAGCAGGAGCAGGAGCAGGAGCAGGAGCAGGAGCAGGAGCAGGAGCAGGAGCAGGAGCAGGAGCAGGAGCAGGAGCAGGAGCAGGAGCAGGAGCAGGAGCAGGAGCAGGAGCAGGAGCAGGAGCAGGAGCAGGAGCAGGAGCAACTGGCCTGGTATGCAACAGTAGCGAGTTGTCGCGTTCAGGCTCGTAGTTGAGAAGCTTTTGAAGATTCGCCCATGAATACATCTTTCCAAGCTGGGAGGCTTTAAATGCGATGTTTTGATATTCGAACGAAAATCCATTCATCTTTCCTGTTTTTGAGACGTTCGCCGTCCAGGAAATCTGAGCTTCTCCGATTCTTTTGATAAAAGTTTCTATATTGGGTTTATCCGTCAAACATTTATCAATGATCTGTTGGAGAGCTTCCTTAGGGGAGGGAAGGCCAGTCCGTTCTGAAAGCATCTCTTCGCTGCGTGAAAGCTTTCGCTTCGCTTGCTTTGACTCTATGGAAGCTGCGGATCTTGTGACTGTGAGATTGTGAGCGATTTCAAGTTCACTAATGATACGAGTGCTAACTAAGTTCTCATTCCTACCCAGGTAAAGCTTACCGCTACTGAGATTTATGCGGCTTGCGATGATATGTATGTGCTGGCCTGCTTCATCGTCGTGAAGGACATAGCAACGTAGGTGAGTTTCGCTGAATCCCATTCTCTTCATGTAATCATCTGCGAACATAACCCATTTGTCTTTTGACAGCGATTCACCGGTGGGTAAGCGAATCGAGTTATGCCAAACTGGTTTGGCAATGTCTGGGCGAAGCTGTTTGCTTGTATTGAATTCAGCGATTAGGTCTTCTGCAAAGCTTCCCATCATATTGCCACCGATCACGGAGGGAACTTGTTTATGATGAGATGCTTGTTTTAATGCATAGAGAACAACACCAACAAAGCTTTTACCACGTCTGATCTTCTGCATTCCCTTCATCGGGGTTGCTCCATATGTCAGCGCTTAGAAGGTTCTGGCGAAGCTCTGCTAATTGCCGATTAACAGCGAACAATTCTGTATGGGTAAGCTTGCTATCTTTGCTTTTACTATCTATATGGAGAGCAATACGATTTAGCTTTTGTGATATTTCCGATAGAGCTTTCCAGGCATTTAAATTAATAGCAGGTATGATGGGCGGTATTTTTTGAAGTGATGCCATGCGAAGCCATTCACCTTTTTTATAAGAGCCTCGTTTTACTTCCAGTATTTGCAGTTCTTCAACATTAAGTCTTACACTAACGCAATAGCTTCTTAACGCTTCGGTAGGCATTTTTTTTGAGTTAAACGCTCCCCTGCATGAAGATCGCGACAGATCTATTTTCGATGTATTTTTTATTTCATTCATATAAACTCCATTTTATAGTAATGATTAAAGCTATTTGATTACGATAAACATATTCCTTATGTTTTCATATATATAACTTTTATATAATGGATGAAAAGATTGTCAATAGCTTCGCTGACGATTTTGAATTCTCTTTTTCAACCGAAGGGCAGAAAAAGCAAGGCAACTCTTAGAAGCGAGAGCAGCAGCTTCGGAGAGTTAGCCCTTGCTTATCTCACTGTACAGGTCTTTGTTAAATAGAGTAGAATATATATTCTATAATTAACTGAGGAGTTTGTGATGCAAAGAGATCAAAGAAGGAGGGTTATATATTGCTTGCCTTTTATTATTTGTGAAGACGATATATATTTTGGCCATGTTGTTATAAAACCAATAAGAAATATTATTAAGGATGAGGTTTGTATGGAACTCTTATCTGGTGAGGTTTTTGAAAATAATGGGTGTGTCATCGAAATTGATGGGTTTAAATCAGGGGGTTATTATGATAAAAACATTGACCTTACAATTGCATTTTCAATTGAAGCATTGAAAACATCATATTTTTATCTATCGCCATCATCTTCAATGGATATTCGTGGTTTTGTAGGCAATGAAACATTCGAATGTTTTAAAATATTTGAGAGATCTAAGCCTATAGCTAATCTTCATTTTGAACATAAAATTCAAATGTCTAATGGCATGACTAATTTTAGCTTTAGTCTAGATAAATATTATAAATTCCGCTCTGAGTTTTTGAATAATTTCAGATTAAAAGTAAGGGATGGTGACTTTTCTCACTTCAATATTTTTTATGATAAAACTCATGATGAAAGTATTCTTTCAATTTTGACGTTATATAACAAATGTTGGGGCTTATATTCAGCAAAAGATTTTTTTGATAAATCTTTGTATTCAAGGGTTAGTATCGAGGTGTTATCAAAATTAAAATATAATAACTCAAATAAATCAATACCAGAATCCTTTGGCAAATTTTTTTCAGAAATAAAGAAGCTAATAGAAACTCATAATTATACAGAAAAAAATGAAAAATTTTTATATGACATTTATGAGAATAAAATAAAGCCATGTTTTTATGTTATAAGTAGAAGAATTGAAAAGTATTTTCTTGATCTGGCTCGTGCAAGAAATGATATTGCTCATGAAGGAAAGGAGCATCCTTCTTTCTTTAATATTTCACCTTATTTGGTGTTTTTCCCTGTATTCTTCATTATCCTTTCTCGGAAAAGTGAAATAACCAACTCTGATATTTACAGATTTGTTTTTTTACTTGGGCTTTTTATGCACGATGTGAATACATGGGATAAGATAGATTTTAGAGAAATTCAACCGAAGCGAAGCCATCTGGATAGTTATTTAAATTTTGCAAGAGTGTTTCCTTGTTATTTAAAAAATGAAAATGAATCTGCCCATTATCTTTTGAAGGGGTTTATTAATTTTCTTAAAGATTCAGAAAGTTCATAATCAATAGAAGAGTCATTTCATTTGGATATTTATACCTCACCCTATGATTTGAAACCATGATGGCTTATTTTAACAGAAAGCTTGACAATAAATACCAGATTGCTATTAGTTTAGTGAAAACTTTTTATTTATGGGGGTGATATGAAAAACGATATTCATACCAAGAGGCTAATTAAATGCTCTAATTTTTTTTACATGTTGTTTAATTTTTCATCAATTATATATCTGATATACTCATCGGACTTTTCGCTTGCACACTTCGATATGGCAAATCCTTTAGAGAAAGCATTAACTCTTGGCATAATGCTTTCTATTTTCCTTTTACCAATAATATTATTAGCTAACTTGATGGTTTTTGATAATAAATCGAAAAAAAAGACTAGTTCTTCCTAAGGATGTTTATGTTTTGTTTGGTTTCACATATTGCAACGTATGCCTTGATGAAAACCAATAAGGAATAAAAGCAGAGGAGGATATAACCAATGTTATTTTTCAATAGAACATCAAATATATCAAATGAATTATAAGGGAGTGTTTTTAATAGTCCTAATAAAGCAATAATACCGCTGACGATGTATAATATCCCATCATTTAAAGACTTGATTACATCCCTCTGAGCTTTTTCTTGCATTTGCACATATTTCCAAAAGAAGAAAATTGCAGGTAATGGCGGTAATAGTAGCAACAGTGGAGTGTAAGGGCTATTGCATTTCAGTTGTATGAATATCAAAACGATAATCAAAATTAAATAAGTAAGCATTAGGTATTTAAAGTGTTTAATTAATTTTTCATTCATCATGTTTGTACCTTTTCGTGTAGGACATTTACTCTGTGGGTTTCAACAGTATAGGGGATTTCTGTAAAAATACATTCATAATAAAATTACATCTTCATTATGCATTTTTACTTACAATGAAGATGCTATCTTGATTTAATCATGGTAAAATGGGCTAACACATTAGTTTAATTAGGTATGGTATGGAAGATATATCAATCACACCTTCAATAAGTAATCCTAAGCGGCTTACCAATAAAAATAATGGTGACGAATGGTATAATTATTATGCTGGGTTTTCTGATAGTTTTGTTAGAGAAATTTTAAAGTCTTTGGAATTACCTAAGGAAGCAACCATTCTTGATCCTTGGAACGGTTCTGGAACTACGACTTTAAATTGTGCTTTGGCTGGCTATAATGTAATTGGCATTGATCTAAATCCTGTTATGAATATTATCGCAAAGTCAAAATTTTGTGATGCCAATGATGTTTTTTCTGCCCTAAAAATAGTTAAGGGTCTACGGGTAAAATGCTATCCAAAACATACATTAGACAAATCAGATTTTCTTTTGCACTGGTTTGATTTCAATACTGCTTCGTATATTCGTTATATCTCAAAATTTTTACAAAAAAAGTGCAAGGATATATCTCTCTCGACTGTTTATTCATTAATATTTTTAGCTCTTTTCAGCTTGGTTAGAAAGTATGTAGGGAAGTTTATAGCTTCAAATCCCACTTGGGTGAAAAAGTCAAAATTAGAAGATGAAAAGGTTAGTGTAAATAATAATAAAATAAAATCTGATTTACTCGATTTTATTAATGGTAAGTTATCTTCAACTTACATTGATAAAGCTGCAACGGTTGGAACTGAGATTTTTCACTGTGCATCTTCAACTAATCTACCCTTAGAGAATAATAGCATAGATGCAATTATTACTTCCCCTCCATATTGCACTCGTATTGACTATGGGATTGCTACATCTCCAGAATTAGGTGTATTACTCGGTAATTTCCCGAAAGCTATAGATGAACTAAGAAGGAAGTTAACAGGTAGAACAACTATTGATAAAAATGAATTTAAAGTAAATAATGTAGGTCCTACTGCAAACAGTATCTTGCAAGAAATATTAGAACATGACTCCCATGCTTCATCATCGTATTACTATAAAAATTTCGCACAATATTTTATTGAAATTAAAAACTCTCTTGAACAGATAAAAAGAGTTATAAAAAAACACGGATATTTCGTATGTGTGGTTCAGGACTCATATTATAAAGAAATTTATTGTGATCTCGCTACCATTTTTACAGAAATAGCAGAAGCAAATGACCTAATATTTATTCATCGTCAGGATTTTATGTCAAAATTTTCAATGGCTAATATAAATAATAAAGCAAAAAAGTACAGAGATAAAATGACTGCTAACGAGACAGTTCTTGTTTTTCAATCAAAATAGAGGCTTACAATGAATCCTGAAGATATTCTTGTCGAAATAGAATCAGAAATGGACAAAGTTCATACACAAAGTCTTGATCTCTCTTTTAACGAATTGATGGATATGTATGAAAATGGTGAGCTTGATATAAGTCCTGATTATCAGAGGCTTTTCAGGTGGAGTGAGGGTGCAAGATCAAGGTTTATAGAGTCTTTGTTACTTGAAATGCCAGTCCCTCCAATATATGTAGTTGAAACAGAAAATGGAGTTTACCAACTAATTGATGGCCTTCAACGTTTTTCCTCATATTTACATCTAAGGGGGGAACTTACTGCTGAACATATGGAAATAGCTAAGGGACAAAAACTTGTTCTTTCTGATTGTGATATTGTTAAGAGTCTTAATGGTCTAACCTATGATGATCTTCCTTTGGCATTAAAGATTAAACTTAAAAGATCCTTTGTTCGAGTAGAAGTTGTGAGAAAAGGTAGCGATAATAAATTCAAATACCATATGTTTAAAAGACTTAATACAGGTGGGGAAGCACTAACACAACAGCAAGTAAGAAATTGTACCATTAGAATGTTGGACCCGAAATTCAATGATTTCATCATCGAATTGTCTGGTGATGATCATTATAAAAAATGCACCGCTCTCTTGTCTGAGTCCCAGAAATTTGGAGCTTTCGATCAAGAATTGGTATTGAGATATTTTACTTTTAGAAATAATAGAGAAGCCTTTAAGCATGATGTAGGTGACTTTTTAACTGAGTATATGGAGAATGTTTCGTCTGGTGTCACTGCTTTTGATTATACTGAAAATGAGAATAATTTTAAAAAAGTATTTGAGGTGCTCTCCAAGGCACATGGTCAAAAAGTTTTTGGTCGAATTAGTGCTGACGATAGGTTGCAATCAAATTTCAATAATTATCACTTTGAGTCCATTACTATTGGTATTCAGTCTGTCATCGATAAAATCGATGCAGCGGATGATTCAATTATAGATAAAATCAGAGAGAGCATAATTTTATTGAAAAAAGATGAAACTTTCAAAATCCAAACAACAGGTGGAGGTAAAAATTCTCCTGGGCCACTTAGAAGTAGAATTGAAATTGCTTCCAAATACTTCGAGGATGCTCTGAGATGATTCCTGAAGATTTTTTAGCTCAAGTTGAGTTAGAACGAAGTTGGAGAGAGGAGGAGATCCGTTCTCTTAATAATATTATGGAGAAGTCAGATGATATTAATGCTTACATGATGCGTAGAGCAGTGGTGTGCTTATTGTATGCTCACGTTGAGGGGTTTGTTAAATATTCTTTTAATCTCTATATTGATGGAATTAATAAGTTGGGGCTGAAATGTAGCCAAGTAAAACCTATCTTAGCTGCGGCAGTTCATTATTCGGATTTATTAAAAATAAACAACCCTGATATAAAAAACAGGATCTTTAAAAAAGCCTTGCCTGACGACTCTCACTTACACCGCATTTGTCGTTATGAGGAGTTTTTTGAGAGTATTTCGAATGTTATGGATGAGAAAATATTTATTGAGGATGGTTATGTTAATACAGAAAGTAATGTTGGGAAAGAGGTTCTTCAGAAGTTGTTATATCAAGTTGGATTGTCTCACACATCTTTAAACAGTGTCATAGGTCCATTAACAAGATTGAAAAATAAAAGGAATGACATATCACATGGTGTCGATAAAACTAAGATAGAATATGATGAATATAGAATATATTACGATTGTTCAATTAATATTATGGGTGAGTTAATTAAGGTATTATTTTCCGCTTATCAGAAAAAGGATTTTATGCTTGTTAAGTAATAGAGGCAAATAAATTTTTATAACTTATTTGCCTTTAATTTCATTGGGGTTGGTTTTATAAATCAATTTTATGCAGTGTTGTTTACATTTATTTCTCACAACATTTATTTATTGAATTTAAAAATAGACTTATTTTCTTTATCTAATGTAGGGGCGATTTTTATCACAAAAACTTTCATGCTGGAAATTAAACTAATTCTATGCTCAAAAAAACATTTAATAAACTTATTAAACAACTCAGTCTGTTCCTCATTTTCAGTAGGAATTAAATTGTGTTTGCTATCATTTAAAATAGTTACTTTCAAATCACCAATACTAATATCTTCGTAGGCTTTCACTTCGTTAATTAATACGTCTTCAGGAGTAATTACAATGTCGGGATTTTTTTCTGCGTTAAATAAAGCTTTTTTTAGATTAATTCTATTTAAAAGTTCAGCACTATCAACTAATTCTATAGCTATCTTTGCTGTCTCAGGCGTTTTATTTTTAATTAATTCACGATTTTGTTTATTTAATTCTTCATCATTTAATACATTACATCTTAATGTGGCAGCGTAAATTCCATAAAAAAGAACAGGCTTTTCTACTTTGAACTTATCAACAATCATATAAATGCTAATATAATCGTTCCCACATTGACTTTCCAATATCAACTGCTTACGGATAGGTGGTAAAAAGGGGAGTAAGTAAGTCGGCACGCATACCATCAAAATATAAAACCTGTTAGATGACATATAATTACCTTTAAATAATATGTGTAGTGTTCGACATATTATATCTAATACGTGATGTGATCAATGTTTTTTGTTTTGTTATTGACTAGTGTCCAAAATATCGTATAAAAAAATAAAAGGGTTTTTTATATGATAAATAATTTAGACCAATTAAAATATAAAGTTAATTTAATATGCAAGAGTATGGTTATGCCATTTCCCTTCCCAAAAATATATATTGATGAGAATGATTCCACTCAGTTGAATTTACTTTGTATTCCTTGCGATTTAATTAAAAACAATAGTAGATTCATAAACAATAATACCGATGTTTTGCTAAATATCATCGAGTTAAAAAAACAATTTTCTATAAAATCTCTATACATTGAGATGGATTTTAATGTGGTTAGTTTAATTAGCTTGCCTTATGAGCTATCATTCGGAAAAGATTATTTCTATTTTATTGAAAAACAAGATTTGTTCAAAAAAATATTGTGGAATAAAAAAGATCTTGAAGGGGGTGATATTGTAAGAGAGGTTATTTATTTCATGCAACTATTCGACCCTAAGCAAGCGTTGAAATTGATTCAGTATATTATGTGCAATAAAATATTTGAGAATTCTATAGTGAAAAGGATATTTGATGGGTATATTGAAAAGCTTGATGCAGAAAGAAAGTTTTATATTTTCAATAACTTCAGATATGTTAGGGATCTAGTTCTGCATAAACGTTCCTTAGACAGTTTAAACATAGAACTCGTAAGCTAAATCACAGTTTTAATTAAATTTGAAACTTTGAAATGAGCATTTTTCCTTTCCTCAAAGTAATCATACCTGTCATAGATCCCTTCTACACCTTTCAGTTTATGGTTCAAACACCGTTCGGCTACATGTGGAGGAACTGACAGTGATGCAAGCAAGCTCCGGCTTGTTCTTCGCAAGTCATGGACAGTAAAATACTCGAGATTCCCCATTACATTAGGTGGTTGTTTCTTCTTGCCTGGCTCAACCCCAAAAAGTTTAGCTATTGCCCTATTGAGGGTATCTTTTCCCATATGTAGATTCTTACTGGATCTGCGATTCGGAAAGACATAATCAGAACTAAAAGCTCTAACTTTAAGCTCTTTCAACATCTCAATCGCAAGTGGTGGCAGCGGAATCACGATACCTACACCTGATTTACTTCTCTCTTTTGGTAAATTCCATGTTTGATTTTCCAAATCGAATTCTGTCCACGGAGCTTCTGTTAGCTCACTTTTGCGAACAGCAAGGAGCAGCAGTAGGGCACCGGCAAGGTAGTTATCACGAGAGAAGCTGTCAGAGTGTTCTCTGAAAACTTTAAACACCTGAGCAATCTCTTCTAAGCCCAATGCTCTTTCTCTGCTTTTTTCGATTCCACCTGCATCATTGACCTTAAACGCAGAAGCTGGATTGTTTAACAATAATCCTAGCTTGATTGCATGGTCGAAGAGTTGCTTCATGTAGAGCAGAGCATCATTTGAAATGGTTGGTCTTCCACTATCTGTAATTTTTTGCAGAATGAACCGGACATCAATGGGAGTTATCTTCGCCAAAGAAAGTTGACCAATCGTTGGAGCAATATCTTTTCTGTACACTCTTTCCGGGATTTGTGGATGCTTCAACCGCTTAACGAGATCTTTGTGCCAGTCTTCAAATAATCCATCTACTGTGGTGAGTTGCTTAGGTCGGTTAAGTTTCCGTTCAGCAATAGGGTCATCACCGGTGGCAACTTTTCTTCGGGTATCTTCAGCGAGACTACGTGCCTCGGACAGGGATAGATGCGATACCTTACTTAAAGTGATTTCTCGTCTCTTAGAGCCGATTGTGTATCGAAGCATCCAATACGGCTCACCTTTTGGTGGGATTTTCAGATACAAGCCACGCCCATCTCCAAACTTCCCCGGTTCTCCTGCTTTGATGAGAGACTGAACTGTCCTGACAGTGAGTGAGGTCATAACCTATCCTGATGAAAAATCGTTGTGGGGGGTATATGGTTATAAACTGCCAGATTAGACTAGTAAAGAAAAAATGCTCCCCCTTTTGCCCCCCGCTTATTAGTGGTTTTTGATTGATCTCAGTGGTCTTAAGTAGACTGTGAATTTAATAAAAAAGCCCATTTAGCATGGGCTTATGGGTTTAAGTGGACTTTGAAAGAATTTACTCGATATTCTGAATCTGCTCGCGCATTTGTTCGATAAGGACTTTCAGCTCGATGGCTGACGTCGTGACGTCGGCATTAATCGATTTAGAGGCCAGCGTGTTCGACTCGCGGTTAAATTCCTGCATCATGAAATCAAGACGGCGGCCAACGGCCTCTTCTTTCTTCATGATTTTATGCGTTTCTTTAACGTGAGCTTCCAGTCGGTCGAGCTCTTCGGCCACATCAATACGCTGCGCCATCAAGACCAGTTCCTGTTCCAGACGGGTATTTTCCAGCTGAACCTGCGCGTCTTCCAGTTTGCTCACCAGACGTTCGCGCTGCCATTGCAGGATATTTGGCATCTGGGCACGGACTTTCAAGACTTCGCCGCTGACGCCGTCGAGGCGTTGTTCAATCATCGTTTTCAGTGCAGCACCTTCGCTTTCGCGCGCGCTGATAAAGTCGTCCAGCGCGGTATCCAGCGCCAGCAGCAGTTCTGTGCTTATGGCATCCAGATCCTGTTCTTCGGCCAGCATCACGCCCGGCCAGCGCAGAACTTCCAGCGGATTAATCTCGCCTTCGTCGCTTTGCATTTTTACCCATTGCGCCGCTTCAACCAGCTGCTTCGCCAGTTTTTCATTCAGCTGCAACGTGCTTTGTGCGCCCGGATCGAGATCAAAACGCAGATTACATTCGACTTTACCCCGCGTCAGACGGGCACGGATGCGCTCGCGAATAACCGGCTCCAGGCTGCGGAATTGCTCTGGCAGACGGATGTAAGTTTCGAGATAACGTTGGTTTACCGAGCGAAGTTCCCACGCGGCGCTGCCCCAGTCACCCTTAATTTCGCGTCGGGCATAAGCGGTCATACTACGGATCATGTATGCGTCCTGTTAATGTAAAGATGCAGCGATTATAGCCCCGGTAAGCGGGTCATGATAGGCATTACCTCGCGAAGTCCGTATAATGCGCAGCCAAACACGATTCGCGACCCGGAGAACTATCCATGCGTCCAGCAGGCAGAAATGCGCAACAAGTACGCCCCGTAACACTGACCCGCCATTACACTAAACACGCTGAAGGTTCCGTGCTGGTGGAGTTTGGTGATACCAAAGTGCTGTGTACCGCGACGGTGGAAGAAGGCGTTCCGCGTTTCCTGAAAGGTCAGGGACAGGGTTGGATCACGGCTGAATACGGTATGCTGCCACGCTCCACGCACAGCCGTAATGCGCGTGAAGCCGCCAAAGGCAAACAAGGTGGCCGTACTCTTGAAATTCAGCGTCTGATTGCCCGCTCATTGCGTGCGGCAGTGGATCTGAAAAAGCTGGGTGAATTCACCATCACGCTGGACTGCGACGTTTTGCAGGCTGACGGCGGCACGCGCACTGCGTCTATCTCCGGTGCCTGTGTGGCGCTGGCAGATGCATTGAACGCGCTGGTGGCGGCGGGTAAGCTGAAAGCCAATCCGATGAAAGGCATGGTTGCCGCTGTTTCTGTCGGTATTGTGAAAGGCGAAGCGCTGTGCGACCTCGAGTATGTCGAAGACTCAGCCGCCGAAACGGACATGAACGTGGTCATGATGGAAGATGGCCGCATGATTGAAGTGCAGGGCACCGCAGAAGGCGAGCCATTCAGCCACGAAGAACTGCTCACTTTACTTTCCCTCGCACGAGAGGGGATCGACACTATCTTCCAGGCGCAGAAAGCGGCGCTGGCGGAATAATTTTTTAAGGCGACTGAGAAGTCGCCTTTTTTATGGCCTGCGGGCTGACAATTGCAGATATAAGACGTTAACGAGGAGACCATCAATGAAAGCCTATCAGCGCCAGTTTATTGAGTTCGCACTGAACAAACAGGTTTTGAAATTCGGCGAGTTTACCCTGAAGTCCGGACGCATCAGTCCTTACTTCTTCAATGCCGGTTTGTTTAATACTGGCCGTGATCTGGCGTTACTGGGACGTTTTTACGCTGAAGCATTGATGGATTCAAAAATTGATTTTGATTTAGTCTTCGGGCCTGCTTACAAAGGGATCCCGATTGCGACCACCACCGCCGTCGCGCTGGCTGAACATCATGACCGCGATGTGCCATATTGTTTCAACCGTAAAGAAGCCAAAGATCACGGCGAAGGTGGTTTACTGGTGGGCAGCCCGTTGCAGGGGCGCGTCATGCTGGTTGACGATGTGATTACCGCCGGGACAGCCATTCGCGAATCCATGGAAATCATCAATGCCCACAATGCGACGCTGGCGGGTGTGCTGATTTCTCTGGATCGTCAGGAACGTGGCCGCGCGGATATCTCTGCAATTCAGGAAGTTGAGCGTGATTATCACTGCAAGGTGATTTCAATTATTACGCTCGCGGATTTAATTGAATATCTGGAAGAGAAAGCGGAAATGGCTGACGATCTGGCGGCTGTTCGGGCTTACCGGCAGGAGTATGGCGTTTAACATCGGGTAAAACTTCATAAGGCAGGGATGTTATGACACAAACTGAAGCGGGCAACAAAGGATGGATGCCTTCCCGGGCGGCAGAGTTTCTCTGTCGCCAGGCGCTGCGTCTGGTTAAAGGCGGAAGCCTGACGCCGGCGGAATGCCAGCGTATTTATGATTTTTGCGGTGTCCGGCCTGATTATCCGCAATGGCGAAAATTTCTGGTCCCCTTGCTCTCGCTGCTGGGTTTGTTGTCGCTGGTCGCGGGTGCCGTCTTTTTTGTCGCCTGGAATTGGGCAGGTATGCCAAAAATGGCAAAGTTTGCGCTGGCAGAGTTGTTGGTCGCTGCGCTTGCTGTCGTCGTCTGGTGGCGCTGGTATGACAGCTTTGCACGCAGTGCCTTACTGGCGACGGGTCTCAGTTTTGGTGTGCTTTTCGCCCTTTATGGCCAGATTTATCAGACGGGTGCCGACAGTTGGGAATTGTTCAGAGCCTGGTTGTTTGTCTTCCTGCCTTTAGCACTCATCGCCCGACAGAACAGTTTGTGGTTCTGCTCCTGGTTGCTTGCCAACCTTACGTTTCAACTTTATTACGCCACGGTGTCTATGTCCCTGATGGACAGCACGGCATTTGACGGTCTCGATTATTTCCCTGCAACTGCGCTCTACAGTTATCTGATTGTGCAGATATTGTGTCTGGTCACGCGTGAAGTTCTTTCCCTGCGGGCCATAAAACACAATCCTCAGTCGTGGCTCGCCAGTCGCTGGTTCTCCCGCGTGATGGCCGGCTTTTTGCTATTGATACTCACTTTCATCGTTACCGCAAATGTGTCCGGCTGGGGCTACGGTTCCCCTCATCACTTTGTGACTGCTTTGTGGCTGGTCGTTTTACTGGCGGGCTACTTTTTCTACCGCTATCGCCATCCCGACCTTTGCATCCTGACGCTGGGAACTGCCAGTTTAGCCGCCATCGGGTGCGTGCTGATCATGCAGATGTTCGACAGTTCTTACGATGTAGGTGGCTTGTTTATGCTGGGCTGCCTGATGGCTTTATGGCTGGCGGGATGTGGCGCCATGATGTTGTACTTGCGGCGCAAACTCTATGAGAGCCAACCGGTCGAGGTTTCATCCACAGAAATAGCACTGCTGACGGAGCAATTACGTCGGCATGATTTGCTTAATCAGACGCAAATTGAAGATATTCAGCAATATGATCATTCTTCTCATCTGCCCTGGTATCTGCGGCTGACGCTGGCCGTCGGTGGCTGGGTCGCGGCGATGATCATTTTGCTTCTGTTGGTTCTGGTGCTTTATGTTATCGATTTGCTCAATGACCCCAACGCTGCAACGGTGATTATCCCTTCGCTGCTTCTTGCCTTTGTCGCGGGCGGGCTTTTACGCTTGCAGGGCGTGAGCAAGCATCATATCGGTCTGGCATGGGGAATAGCCGCAACCTGTGGTCTCTGTTTTGGCTTCTATCTGCTCTTTGAACCTGACTGGGAAATGTCATTCCTGGTTGGTTCACTCTGTTCAGTACCGGTACTTGCAGTGATGACACTGGCAATGCCGGATCGTCCATTCCGCTTTATGGCGATAACGGCGCTGACATTTTTGCTGATCTTTTGCGGCGATTTGCTTGGCGGGATGTACTTACCGCCATCCGTCCGTTTTTGGGCGGTTTCAGCGCTGGTTGCCGGCATCGTGATTTTCTGGCTGTGGATTGTCAGAGAACAAATTAACTTGAAAGGCACACCATTTGCTGACGCGGTTTTCCCTTTCCTCTGGGGTATTCCTTCCGGCCTGATATTGCAGTGTTTTTCCGGTATTAACGCTTCGTTCCTCTTCGATGTTTTCTGGTGGCCTGCGGGGTATTTCGCTCTTTCACTGGAAACTGGCGCAGGCATTGCCGCAGGTTTAGTTCTGGGGTGTCTGTATCAGACTGTGGTGAAAAAGACGCCATCAGCGCCGCTGCTTCTGGCTGCGGCAGTTTTGTGTGGCGCCGTCGCCTTCTATGCGCCGGGAATCGGTCTGGGCCTGTGGCTGTTACTGATAGCGCGTTATCAGGGAAGTCAGGGGGTTTTAGCCGCGAGCGGCTGTTTTCTCGCGCTCTATGTCATTGACTGGTATTACTTCCTTGGCGTCAGCTTGTTGCAGAAATCCCTTTTACTGTTTGTCACAGGCATTGTTTTGCTGGCACTGGCATTTGCAGCTAAAAAGCTAATCCCTGCAAGAAAGGAGGAGGCTTATGCAAACCAGTAATCTGAGAAAATGGCTGGCAGGACTAGTGATACTGCTGGCGCTGATTGCAGTGAATGCAGGTATCTGGCAGAAAGAGCGGGTGCTTAAACAGGGCGCGGTGATGATATTGCAGCTGGCTCCGGTTGATCCGCGTTCTCTGATGCAGGGGGATTATATGGCTCTGAGATACGCCATCACGCGGACTTTGCAGCAGGAATTATACCAACAACGTCAGGGTTGTGATTCAGCTCCACAGCCGCCTTGTCTGCCTGCCAGTGGCAAAATTATTGTGACAGTCAATGAGCAGCGACAGGTCACTCAGGCGCGGTTTGATAACGGTGAGACGCTGAAGCCTGATGAGCTGCGGGTTAACTATCATATGAATGCTGGAATGCTGACGGTAGGAACGGATGCTTACTTTTTCCAGGAAGGTCACGGTGAGCGTTTCGCCAGTGCGCGTTATGGTGTATTTCGGGTAGGGCAAGATGGGACGGCATTACTGACCGCAATGCTGGATGACAATGGAAAAATGATTCAGCAATAACGTGAAAACAAAGGGCCTTTCGGCCCTTTTTGATATCTGATTTATGTCCCTGCTTCGCGCGTTTATTGCAACTGAGCAGAAATCAGTGGCCAGCGGGTATCAAAGTCCTGAGTCGGACGATACTTGAACTCTGAACGCACAAACCGAGACAACATACCTTCGCAAAAAGCCAGCAATTGGCTGGCAAGAAGGGTTTCATCACTGACGAATCCGCTGCCCTCACGCATTTTCTTTTCACGCAATACCTGCCGCAGTTGCGCTTCAATCCGCTCGTAAAGCTGGCTGATTCGCCCCTGAAGGCGGTCTTGTTCGAACATCAGCGCATGACCGGTCATGATGCGGGTCAGACCCGGATTGCGTTCCGCAAAACCTAAAATCAGCAGCAAAATCAGACGGATCCGGTTTAACGTATCTTTTTCATCCTGCAGGATAAGATTGATACGGGTGATCAGACTGTCTTCGATAAACTCAATTAAGCTGTCAAACATCCGCGTCTTACTGGGAAAATGACGGTAAAGAGCTGCTTCCGAAACGCCAACGCTGGCGGCGAGTTTCGCGGTGGTGATCCGCTGGCTGCCATCGCTGGACTGAAGCATTTGCGCTAACGCCTGCAAAATCTCTTCGCGCCGGTTCCTTTTTGTCGTTTCTTTCTCTGCCATGTCTGAATAGACCCTTGCTAAAAAACGGCTAAAATCATGGAGAAACCGCACAACTGCCGCATGAATCGCTGTGATCCTGCGGCTTATTTCGTTCCCTTGGTGTTGTTACGGTCTGATAGTGATAAGGATCTGTTCAATATCGCGTCAAAATCAGCGGTGCTGAACAGGTTCTTATTGACGGCCTGAGTGGCCAAAACCACCTTCACCGCGTTCACTGGCGTCAAAATCTTCCACCAGATTGAATTCTGCCTGAACCACCGGCACAAAGACCATTTGAGCAATGCGCTCGCCCGGTTCGATAACAAACGTAGTCTGACCGCGGTTCCAGACGGAAACCATCAGCTGGCCCTGATAGTCGGAATCGATAAGACCGACCAGGTTGCCCAGAACGACGCCGTGTTTATGGCCCAGACCTGAACGAGGCAGGATAACCGCCGCCAGATTGGCATCACCGATATGGATAGCCAGACCGGTTGGCAGCAACGTCGTTTCGCCCGGTTTCAGTTCTACAGACGCGTACAGACAGGCGCGTAAATCCAGACCTGCGGAGCCCGGCGTCGCGTAGGCAGGTAAAGGGAAAGTCGAACCGATGCGCGGGTCGAGAATTTTAATGTCGATTTTTTTCATCATAACGGCTGACAATCTCTTCTAATAAACGTTGACCAAGCAGGGACTTATCGCTGAGCGGTAAGATTTTATCCCCGTCCTGCCAAAAAAGATGCAAGGCATTGGTATCAGTATTGAAACCCTGCCCGGCAAGTGAAACGTCGTTGGCGCAAATCAGATCCAGATTCTTGCGGATCCTTTTTTGCCGCGCGTATTCTTCCACATTCTGGGTTTCTGCGGCAAACCCCACAACATACGGCCGGTTCTCCGTCATTGCCGCTACGCCTGCCACAATATCGGGGTTTTTGACCATTTTTACAGTGATTTCATCACCTTGTTTTTTGATTTTTTCTTCAGCAACCAATTGTGCACGGTAATCCGCGACGGCGGCACAGGCGATGAAAATCTGCTGTGAAGCGGCGGAAAGCTGAACGGCTTTTTGCATATCCAGCGCGCTTTCGACGTCAATGCGGCGGACGTTTGGCGGCGTCGGTTGCGACACAGGCCCGGCAATCAGTGTGACATGAGCACCGCGGTCAGCGGCCGCTTTGGCAATAGCAAACCCCATCTTTCCTGAACTGTGGTTACTGATAAAACGCACCGGGTCGAGCGCTTCGCGCGTCGGGCCTGCGGTAACCATAATATTCAGATGCGCCAGATCTTTACGGGCAGAGAAATGCGTATTAGCCAAATCGACGATCACCAGCGGATCCAGCATCCGGCCTGGGCCTATATCGCCACAGGCCTGGCTTCCGCTGTCGGGGCCCCAGATTAGCGTGCCGCGTGCGGCCAGTTTTTCCAGGTTTTCCTGAGTCACGGCTGCGCGGTACATCTGCTGATTCATCGCCGGCAACACGGCGACCGGCGCGGCGGTTGCCAGACAGACGGTTGTCAGCAGGTCATTCGCCATACCGGCGTTCATTCGCGCCAGTAAATCTGCCGTGGCGGGAGCAATCAGAACTAAATCAGCCCACTTGCCCAGCTCGATATGCCCCATTGCCGCTTCGGCAGCCGGATCAAGCAAGTCATCAGAGACCGGATAGCCAGAAACGGCCTGCAGGCTCAGGGGAGTCACAAAGGATTTCGCCGCTTGTGTCATGACCACGCGCACCTCTGCGCCTCTTTCACGTAAGCGACGTACCAGTTCTGGTGCTTTATAGGCAGCGATACCACCGCTGATACCGAGCACAATATGTTTGCCGGAAAGTCCCGTCATCATCATTGTCCGATTGGTTGTAAGCCGAAAGAAGCGACATTTTAGCATAACGCGGAATGATGACAGCAATTGGCGATGCTCTTATGCGAGTGAATAAAAATTCTGCGTAATGCCTCGCAGGCTTTTAACCCGAAAGCTCCGGCCGGCAGGGCGGTATGCCACAATCGGCGCGTAAAAGGAGTCCGGATGACAAAATCACAGGAAAGCTGGCCGGGTGAAATACCGCCACGGGAAAAGCTATTACAGCAGGGTGCCAAAGGGCTGACGGATCAGGAATTGCTGGCGATTTATTTGCGCACCGGTTGCCAGGGGGTGCATGTCATGGAGCTGGCGAAGAATCTTCTGGAGGAATTCGGTTCACTGCATAAATTGCTGATGGCTGATTTTGATTCAATGGCGGGCGTTAAAGGGATGGGTGTGGCGAAATTTGCGCAGCTGGCTGCGGTTTCGGAACTGTCGCGCCGATCATATTTACGCCACCTGAATGCTGAAAATGCGATGCTCAGTCCTGAGATCATCCGGGAGTATTTGCAGAATTTGCTGGTTTTTCGGGAAAGAGAGGTATTTCTGGTACTTTTTCTCGATAACCAGCATCGCGTTATTCGCCATGAGGAGATGTTTGCTGGTACTATTGGGCACGTAGAAGTGTATCCCCGCGAAATTGTTCGCGGTGCGATGAAGGTTAATGCGGCAGCCCTAATTCTGGCGCATAATCACCCATCCGGTCGGGCTGAGCCCAGCCTGATGGACCGGAAAGTGACCGAACAGATTATCCGAGCGTGCCAACTGCTGGAAATTCGCGTCCTCGACCATTTGGTTGTAGGTCACGGAGAAACAGTCTCTTTTGCTGAGCGTGGTTGGATTTAGTCTCGTTTTTTGAAGATCCTTAGGGATCTTTAGCTGTTCGGGACTTGAGCACTTACGCTACAGAGCGTATACTACGCCACCTTTGAGAATCTTGGGTTTGGCGTTAAGAGCCTATCTCAGCAGGTTTCTAACCTGATGAAATGGTTTTTACCCGACGACAGTGAGTCGGTTCTCAGTGGAGTTTGCTGAGATGGGCTCTAAAAGCCTGACGAGGCGGCCATACCCTATACGAAGCTCGAGCTGATTTGATTTTTGGAGATATAGACATGTCCCGAGTCTGCCAAGTTACTGGCAAGCGCCCGGTGAGCGGTAACAACCGTTCCCACGCAATGAACGCGACCAAACGCCGTTTTCTGCCAAACCTGCACTCACACCGTTTTTGGGTTGAGGCTGAGAAGCGCTTTGTAACTCTGCGTGTATCTGCTAAAGGTATGCGTGTTATTGATAAGAAGGGTATTGAGACGGTCTTGGCCGATCTGCGTACCCGCGGTGAGAAGTATTAAGGAACTGAATCATGGCTAAAGGTGTTCGCGAGAAGATCAAGCTGGTTTCTTCTGCTGGTACTGGTCACTTCTATACCACTACGAAGAACAAGCGTACTAAGCCGGAAAAATTGGAACTGAAGAAATTCGATCCAGTTGTCCGTCAACACGTGATCTACAAAGAAGCTAAAATTAAATAATTTTAGTGGATTAATAAAACCCGGCTCCGGCCGGGTTTTTTATTGCCTGAATTTGGTCATTTTCGCTCAGCACGACTTTTGTTTGCCTGATGCCGATGTCTGCGACACACTCTGAGAATCATTCTGCTACGGGAGAAATTATGCCGGAATTACCTGAGGTTGAAACCAGCCGCAGAGGGATAGAACCCTATCTGAAAGGCCATACGATCATGCACGCTATCGTGCGTAACCCGCGGCTACGCTGGCCTGTTTCTGCAGAGATTCTCTCGCTCAGTGACCAGCCGGTGCTGAGCGTTCAGCGCCGTGCAAAGTATCTGCTGGTTGAGCTCAAGTCGGGCTGGATCATCATTCATCTGGGCATGTCTGGCAGTTTGCGGATTTTGCCGGAAGAAACCGAACCGGGTAAACATGACCATGTCGATCTGGTGATGGATACCGGTTTTGTGTTGCGTTATACCGACCCGCGTCGTTTCGGTGCTTGGTTATGGTCTTCAGATCTGGCGGCCAGCAATGTTTTAGCGCACCTCGGGCCGGAGCCGTTGAGTACCGATTTCACCGCGGATTATCTGCTGGAGAAATCGCGCACGAAAAAATCCCCCATCAAACCGTGGCTGATGGATAACAAACTTGTGGTCGGGGTAGGTAACATCTACGCCAGTGAATCGCTGTTTGTTGCGGGCATTTCACCGGACAGGCTGGCGCATTCGCTCAAACGTGATGAAGCCGGGTTACTCGTCAGAACCATTAAAGCGGTATTGCTGCGTTCCATTGAGCAGGGCGGTACGACTCTGAAAGATTTCCTTCAGTCGGATGGTAAACCGGGGTATTTCGCGCAAGAGCTACAGGTTTATGGACGCGCGGGTGAACCTTGCAGGGTATGCGGTGCGCCCATCGAGAGTAAGAAACACGCTCAGCGCACCACGTTTTTCTGCCCTAACTGCCAGCAGTGAAACGCATTCAGGCGCTGATCTTCTCCATCAGTGCCTGAGTAATAGATTGGGGCAGGAACGGCGTGATGTCACCGCCGTGGCGGGCCACCTCTTTCACCAGAGATGATGAAATAAACGACCACTCTTTCGATGGCATCATAAATACGCTTTCCAGCGTCGGCAGCAAATGCCGGTTCATGTTGGCCAGCTGCATTTCATACTCAAAATCCGACACCGCCCGTAAGCCACGCACCAGCACATTTGCGCCCTGCGCTTTGGCAAAGTTGGCCATCAAATCGCTGAAGCCAATCACTTCGACATTCTTCAGATGCGAGGTCACCTGTGTTGCCAGCGCCACACGCTCATCCAGAGTAAACATCGGTTTTTTGCTTGGGCTGGCGGCAATCGCCAGAATGACGTGATCAAACATCAGCGCAGCACGCGTCACGATATCCAGATGCCCGTTTGTCAGCGGGTCGAAAGTGCCGGGATAAATTGCCTTAGTGCTCATAAAGGCTCACTTTTGCAGTTGGTGGCTGAGCGCCCACAGGGCGGCATATTTATTGAAAGTATACTGCGCATTGACACCCGCCAGGATCAGACCCTGTTTGCCATCCAGAAAACCCGCCCGCAGGATCCAGGTTTTTATGAATGCGCCCAACGTGTGTGAAATGACAGAGAAAAAGCGGCAACGGCGACCTTGCTGATGGCGCTGACTGGCCCATGCTTCGGCATAACTGAGTTGTTTGCGCTGGAAGGCAAAGAAATCACGACACGTCAGATGCAGCAAATCGCCTTGCAAAGGGACAACGGCAGAATTGCCCGTATTCAGCGATTCGTGAACTAAATCGTCGTTATAGTGAAAGGATGAAGGATATAAGCGGTTGACGCGATCAGGATACCAGCCGCTGTGGCGCATAAATTTCCCGAGAAATAAGTTACTGCGGCCCAGGCTATAAACGGTGTTTTCCTGCGGATTATTCATAACGTTTTCAACCGATTGACGCAGCTCCGGGGAAACCCGCTCATCCGCGTCGATCATCAAAATGTAATCGCCGGTCGCATAGCTTTGCGCCAACTGGCGCTGCTTTCCAAAACCCGGCCATTGCACGTTGGTAAAAACTTTCGCGCCGAACTGACGGGCAACGTCGAGCGTGGCATCTTCACTGCCTGAATCGAGCAGGATAATCTCATCCGCCCAGGTTACAGACTCCAGACACTCGGGCAGTAAATCAGCTTCATTACGCGCAATCAGCACGACGGATAAACGTTTTTTGTCGGCCATTAATGACCCCGCACAGGCAGATAAGGCTCCAGTAAATGCAGCAGACGTTGCAGTGCGCCCTGATTTTGGTGCAAGACTTCTACCGCGTGACGCCCGTAATACAGACGATAGTCTTCATCTGTCAGCAGCGTGGAGATTTCTTTCACCAGCGACGCTGTATCCGTCACGGTGATTAACCCATCGTCCTGTGCAAGTTTGGCGCAGATGTCTTTGAAGTTGAACGTATGCGGCCCCATCAGCACAGGAATGGCGTGTGCTGCGGCTTCCAGAGGATTATGACCTCCTCGATCGACCAGACTGCCGCCAACAAACGCCAGATCGGCAATTCCGTACAGCAGCATTAACTCGCCCATCGTATCGCCGATCACGACCTGCGTTCCCGATGAAGGCACTTCGCCGGTGCTGCGCTGTGTAAAGGTCAGGCCTGCTTTTCGCGTCAGTTCGCACGCGACCGGGAATCGTTCCGGATGGCGTGGGACCAGAATGAGCAGCAGCGTCGGGTGAGATTTCAGCAATTCTTTATGCGCTTCCAGCAGCAGGGTTTCTTCCCCTTCATGCGTACTGGTCGCAATCCATACCTGCCGGCGCGATGCCCACTGACTGCGAAGCGCGATGGCTTTAGCCGCTAATTCCGGTGTGACCGAGATATCAAATTTCAGGCTGCCGGTGACGGCAAGCTGGTTGCGTTTCAGTCCCAGAGAAAGGAAGCGGTCGCCATCTTCCTGATTTTGCGCGGCAATCAGCGTGATGCGTTGTAAAACCGTGCGGATAAACGTGCCCAGTTTTTGATAGCCCTTGGCCGAACGCTCAGAGAGGCGTGCATTGGCAATCACTAAGGGAATTTTACGACGATGCAAAGCACTGATGAGGTTTGGCCACAGCTCGGTTTCCATAATGATAACCAGCTTTGGGTTCACTTCATCAAGAAAACGGTTCAGCGATCCAGGCAGATCATAAGGCAGATAAACGTGATGAACGCCGGCACCAAAAGCAGACTGAACACGCTCGGAGCCTGTTGGCGTCATCGTCGTGACCGTGATCGGCAATGAAGGATAACGATGGCGCAGCGCGCGGACTAAAGGAATGGCCGCCAGTGTTTCGCCCACCGAGACGGAATGCAGCATGATGCCGCCGGAAACCACCTTCCCTTTGCAGAAGCCATAACGTTCAGCCCAGCGTTTACGGTATGCCGGTGACTTCCGGCCACGAACCAGCAAACGGATCCAGATAAGAGGCTGGATGAGGTATAAAACAACTGTATACAGCGTTTGCAACATAATATCCGTGAAGTCTCGAGTAGGGTTGGAATTCTAAGTTTTTAGCCAAATCAAAGCGAATACTTTTAACGCCAGAGGCAGGGCAGCATGCGCATTATGACGCGGCAGCCGATCGGCACGGGATCTATCCACTGATTAATTTTCGCAATTTGAAATAACGACGCCCAAGCCGCCAGCGGAGGCGGAAAGTATTGGCATTACGCCACATCAGGCTCCAGATACCTTGCTGGAAAATTTCCTCAACCAGCTTTTTCTTCAACGCCGGGTCTTTTATTTTGTCGACGGTATGGAGAATACCCAAGCCTTCTTTTGCTATTTGCCATTTACACGCCGGAACTTTAGCGACTTTTTCCGGGTACCGATGATTAATATCGTCCAGCATACGCAGAATCTTCATGTAATGATGCGCAGAGCGAACTTCGGTGGCATCGCCATCCGTTTTATGTGAAACCGAATTCGAATGGATTAAATAATCGTAGAAAATATCGCTGGTGTATTGAACACGATCCGCCGCCAGCAGAATCTCTGTCGTCCACGGAATATCCTGATGCCTCAACCCCGGTTCGAAAGAAAAGTTATGACGCCTGATAAAGTCATGATTGTAGATATTCAGCCAGGTGACATGCAGAAATTTGCGGGATTCGAGTGCCTGTTTGAGCCAGACGTCACCGGATAAAACTTCTGTCGAAGATAAGCGTTCAGGCGGGAAGATTATTTTGCTTTTATCACTGTCTTCATAAACATATCGCCCGTTGCACGTTGCGACATCCAGTGAGTTTGTTTCGGCCATCTCCAGCAGTTTCTGATACATTCCGGGATGAATGTTGTCATCGATATCGGGAAATGCCAGATACTTGCCAGTGGCTTGTGACAGACCGTGATTACGTGCAGCAGAAACCCCCTGATTTTCAATCGTGAATACCCTGAACGTCTCGAAAGAGGACCGGTAGGATTCAATAATTTCTGCACTTTTATCCGTTGAACCGTCATTAACAACAATCATCTCAAAATGGGTTAATGTCTGCTGGATGATATTGTCAAAAAACTGGGCGAGAAATTGCTCCCCGTTATAAACGGCAACGATAATACTCAGTGAAGGGGTCTGTAGCATAATTATCCTGGAATAAACGTCGAGCAACAGGTGCTCAGAATGAATGCCTTTTCAGCTGTCATGCATTTTTTGCCAGTGAACAATATTGCTCACAAATAGGCTCAATGCCAAAGCCCGCTAAAGTCTCCTGATTGATTTCAGGCGGGTTCTGGTAAATATCCACCATCACTTTGGCTAAATCATGGCTGTTTAGCTGCGCTAATCCGCGGGCAAGTTCCCCTTGCAAGATTTCAGCCGGGCCGCCCGGACAACGGGTGCTGACGACCGGCGTGCCCAGAAGCAGGGCTTCAACCAACACATTCCCAAACCCTTCACTGTCCGAACTTAACACCAGCATTGCCGCATTTCGAATGAAAGGATAAGGATTGGGCCTGAATCCGGGAAACAGAACCTTGTCTTTTACGCCGAGTTCCTGGGCTAAATCTTTCAGCTTTTCTGTCTGCGCCCCGGAACCCTGCCCTAGCAGAACCAGAGGGAGTTCGATGCGACTTTCTGCATACGCCTGAATCAACCGGTCGTGACGCTTACTTGCATGAAAACGGCCCACGTGAATCAGGTACGAGCCCGGAGAAAACTCACATTCCTGCACGGAGGCCTGCCTGATTGCATCGATATCGAACGGATTGTAGATCACTCTGAGCTTTGAAGGCCGGAGTTCAAAATGGGATAAATCATCCGCCACAGCCTGTGAAACGGTAACGACATTCCGGTTCTGGTAAACGTTTTTGATCTTACGTTTTTTTAACCAACGGCTCAGGCCGGTACGATGTCCCAGATAAGATGTCGAGAACATTCCGTGTAAACAGAACCAGACTTTATGGCGGGGAAGGGATTTACTGCGGGCAACGATACGATCAGTTTTGTGCAGGTTTGACAGCACCAAATCGAATTCGTCGCTGGCCTGCACGGCCTGATCAAGCAACCGCGCCCGGCGTGAAAGCTCGGTGATTTTTCGCCACGGTGTGCGGCTTTTATCCTTTATCACCCGGTAAGTCAGACCTTCCGGCAACGGATACTCACAAACGTCTCTTAACGAAAACAGCGAGACCCGGTGCCCGGCGCGCAAAAAACCTTCTGCTAAGGTCAGAACAACCTTTTCGGCACCGCCGCCAGGCAAGCCATCAATAATAATCAGAATATTCATCATCGGCTCAGAAGCTCTTTATAGAGTGTCAGAAGCTGTTCAGAAAGGCGCTGAGGCGTATTTTTCATGATAGTTTCCCGTGCGTTTAGAGACTCGCGAGAATCTACCACATTCGACGGAAGAGCCATAATCGCCTGCTGCAGGTCGTTGATATTGAGCGCATCACAAACGAATCCGTTTCTTCCGTTCACTATAAACTCGGCTCCGCCACAGGTTGGCGTAGTGATCACGGGCAGGCCGCAGGCCATGGCTTCAAGGATCACGTTGGGGAACGGATCGTATAATGTGGGTAGTAACAGTCCGTCGGCCATTTGATAGAACGGCAGCGTGTTTTGCTGAACTCCAAAGAAATGCACCCGATCTTTACAGCCGGTTGCAGCCGCTAATTCACGGTAGCGTGGCTCATTTTTATCTTTGCCGACCACCAGCAGATGCCGCTGTGTTCCTGAAATTGCTTTAATTGCCGCGTCCAGCCCTTTACGTTCAAAGCCTGAACCGACGTAAATCAGGCAGGTCGCATTCTCAGGGACACCATATTGCTGGCGCAACTGAGCACGCAGCGGGGCTGTTCCGGGTATAAAATGCTGATTGTTTACAGAGTTATAAATGACGTGAATCTTTTCCGCAGGCACTGAAAACCGTTCAATGATTTCCTTTTTAACCATTTCAGCATTACAGATAACCGCTTTCAGCTCTGGCGCAGCGTACATCTCCTTCTCGGATTGCATCACGTAACGGTGGAAACGGTCAGTGAAAAGCCTTTGCGCTTTGTGCTTAGGCAGTAATCGTGAACGCTCTTCGAGCCACCTGACGTGAACGCCATCTCCGGCACGGTACAAATCACAACCGGGGATCCGCTCATGACTTTGTACCAAATCGAAATGTTCTTTTTGCCAGACTTGCCGGGCCGCGTTGGCAAAACCGCGCTCTCTGCTGACGCGCCCCCATTTCCAGGGATTGCAAAGGTGCACTTTCCAGTCGGGATTAATATCACCCTGCCATTCACGAGTGATGACATTAAGCTCGATGTTTTGGTTCTCAAGCGCCTCAAGCGCTCTGGAGACGAATCGTTCTGCACCTCCGTCAGGGCGATATTTCTGACGGACTAAAGCAAGCCGGAATGCCTTCATGCTAATAATCTCCTGGCCGCATCTGTCACAACGTCAACGGGAATGGCATTCAGATAACGTTCTGACGTGTTGGTATCGACATTGTCCGGATCCGGAAGCGGCCCGTAATCACCGGCCCAAATGACTTCACCGATCGCATCCCACGGTCGCCAGAAAACCAGTTTCGAAGGGCCAAACAGGGCGACGAGCGGGGTTTTCAAGGCTGCAGCCATGTGCATCGGGACAGAATCCACGCCGATAAATAGCGCGGCACCGTCAATCAGCGCGGCGAGCTGGGGTAACGTCAGTTTGCCGGCCAGAGAGGTCACGTTGATTTGCGGGCAGAGTTTAAGGATACGATCGACCATGTCAAGCTCGTGCTTATCTGGCCCGGAGGTGATGACCAGTGGATATCCTTCAGCGTGCAACTGCGTCAGCATGGCGGCCATCTTTTCTTCTGACCAGCATTTGAAGAACCATCGGGAGGTGGGCTGCACCACAATATAACGGCCAGAAACCTGATTCTGCTGTAATAAATGCTGCACCTTTTCACCGTCTTCCTGAGCATAACTCATTGTGGCTTCAGGCTTTAATGACGAAATTTGAAGGGGTTCCAGCAGGGAGAGGTTTTGCTCAACGGTGTGCAATGCATGATGATTTTTCGTGCTGACTAACTGCGTGTGGCAAAAACGCCAAAATGCACTCTGACGTTTAGGGAAATCAAAACCCAGGCGGACAGGCGCGCCGGTAAGCCGGGTTGCAATGGCACTTCGCCACTGATCGCTTAAGTTGAGGGTCAGGTCATAATGGCGGGACATGACCTGTTTCATTAAACGAATTTCATGGGCCATATGGGACCATACGCCGAGTTTTTTCCAGGTGCGGTCGATGCAGTGCAGGTGATGAATGGAAGGGTTTGCCGCCAGCATATCGCGGGTTTCCTGGTATATCAGCATATCGATTTCAGCGTCAGGGTAGCGAGCCTTCAATGTATTGACGACCGGGGTCGTCAGTAGCATATCGCCGTGATGACGCAGTTTGATGATAAGGATACGCCTGATAGAGGAACCCGGATGTTGTGCATGAGCCGTCGTCATAATTCATCACTGTTTAGGAATCAAAGCACGATTCTAAAGTACACTGAGGCCTCAGGCTATACCCAACGCGGTTCTTGCGTTGAGGGTGAAAATCCCAAAAAATAGAAACAATCCATTAAATTGTTGTCATAACGGTATGTTTGCATGGGCATACCCCCGTAACAGTCATCCTGTATGTTTGATTAATAAGATAAAATTAGGCCAGTTCAATGAAAAAACCCGCATTTATCATCACCATAGATACCGAGGGTGACAATCTTTGGCAAAATCATGAGCGCATTTCCACTGAGAACACCCGCTTTCTGCCGCGATTCCAGAGCCTGTGTGAAAAGTACGCTTTCAAACCGGTTTATCTGACGAATTATGAAATGGCGCAGGACGCTGCATACGTGGAGTTTGCCAGTGATGTGATCAAACGGGGTCAGGGCGAAGTGGGCATGCATTTACACGCCTGGAACAGTCCTCCGCTTGTTGCGCTGACCGATGATGACTGGCGGCACAAACCCTACCTGATTGAGTTCCCGGCAGAGCAAATCAAAGCCAAAGTGGCATTTATGACGCAACTGCTGGAAGACAATTTCCAGACCAAAATGCTCAGCCATCGCGCAGGGCGTTGGGCCTTTAATGAGTATTATGCGTCGCTGCTGGTTGAGCAGGGTTACCTTGTGGATTGTTCGGTGACGCCTCATGTGAACTGGTCATCTTCGCCTGGCAATCCCAAAGGCACTGGCGGGACGGATTACAGTCGCTTCCCGAAAGAGGCCTATTTTATCGACCTCAGCGACATTGCAAAAGCGGGCAACTCTCCGCTTCTGGAAGTCCCGATGAGTATTCAGCTGAAGCACTCCGGACTGCTCAATCAAATTAAGAGTGGCTACGATAAACTGCGCGGAAAAAATCGCTCTCCTTCCACGCACTGGTTGCGACCATCCGGCGGCAATGTTGAGAATATGCAAAAAGTGGCGGAACAGTCTCTCAAGCAAGGTTCTGACTACATCGAGTTTATGCTGCATTCTTCTGAGTTCATGCCCGGCGGAAGCCCGACGTTCAAAAATGAGCAGGACATTGAAAGGCTTTACGAGGATTTGGAAAAGCTGTTTAGCTGGATAAGCGAACGGGCACAGGGGATGACGCTGGCAGAATATTATCAATGGAAGATTAAATAAGATGTCGCAGAAAAGAATGAAAACGTTTTGGGTTAATCTTTTCTTACATTGCTATGTAAAAGTTAAACCTACCCTTAAAAGCCGGACGTCATTCTCGCCCGAAGAGAATTTCAAAAGCATTGCCATTTACTCGACCACCGCGCTCGGCGATTTAATGTTCAATACGCCTGCGATTCGCGCGATAAGACAACGTTATCCGGACGCATTTATTACGCTGGTTTCCAGTGAAAAGAATAAAACGCTCGTCGAAGGGAGCCATTTTTTTGACCGGATTGTCTATTGGGATGAGAAAGTAAAATACGTCCGGAAACTGGTTTCTCGCCTCAGAGAGCGGCAACCTGAGTTAACGGTAATATTACACTCGAAAGCACCCTACGACATTCTGAGTGCAGTGATGTCCGGTTCCCACTATATCGTCAAAGATATTTATGGCGGTAAGAAGATTGGTATGGAGAAGTGGCTGGTTAATGAAGGCTCGGTTTTAAGTTGCCATCTGATTCAGCGAAAGTTGAATATGTGCAGTTTGTTAGGGTGTGATACCTCTAATAAGGAAATGGTTATTCCTGTTGATTTCCCGCATCTTAATAAAGAAAACGGGAAGAAAATTATTGGTTTTCAGATGGGTGCCTCTGAACCGATAAGGTGCTGGCCGATTTCTAAATTCTCAGAGCTTGCCAAAGCACTATTCCAACTGGGGCCAGAGTATGAAGTGGCTCTGATTGGGACGAAAAAGGAACTGGCTTATGAGAAATTCTTCCTGAATTCATTGTCGGAAGATGAAGCAAGAAGGGTAACCAGCTATATCGGCAAAACCGATCTGAAGCAACTGATGGGCATAATCGAAAATATGGATGTGCTCGTTACCGGTGATACCGGTCCTCTGCATCTTGCTGTCGCGCTGAAAACAAAAACCGTCAGCCTGTTTGTGACAGCAAATCCGGATCACACGGGCCCTTATCAGGATAGGGAATTGCATCAGATCATGCGCGTTTCCACTGATATCAAAAATCTTGCCGCAGATATTAAGATACAGCCTTTGGCTATTATTAATGCTGAAGATGTTCTGGAAAGAATTGAACTCTTGTTACCGCGCTGATTAAGAGAGCAAGGGAATGGTGATTATTCCCTTGCTCAGTTTCACCACATACTATCTAACTTTTCTTATCTCTCCGGCCAGTAACACACCTATCGGGAACCAGAATAAGTACCAGCTTTCGCTGGGATTACCGATATTGAACATTCCCTGAGAAAGATAAAAAATCAGCATAAAGATGAAGATAGCCGCTTCAAAACGTCTGTCTTCCTTGATGTAGCAAAACGCCCGGTAAGCGATATAACTCAGCAGCATCAGGAGTGAAACTAAACCGACCAAGCCACCTTTCAGCATAGCGCCCAGATACAAACTGTGGGTTGTCGTGACGTGTTCACCACTGTAGTTGATGAAATTCAGGCTCTTATCAAAACCATAACCGAAAATTATGTCAGGAGAAATCACTTCAAACGTATGTCTCCAGATACTGAGACGTAAGTAAATCTGCGATGACAACTCCTGAAAACGTTCTATGACCATTTCAGTAATACCGATATATGACATGACTGTAATGACAACGGCCAGCACGATGGCGGCAATGAAAACGTTTTTCCTGGAAAGTATTTTGTAGTGGGATGTTACGAGCAGAGAAATCACCAGGGCAATAAAGGGCCCCCGGCTTTGCGTAAATAATAATGCGATGAAAAGTATAGACGCCGTAACGATAAATACAGGCTTCTTGCTTTCTTTGAACGCCAGCAATGACAGGATTATCCCGATTGAGAAGTATCCGCCGACATCAATAACGTTACTCGGCCCGGGGGAGACAGAACTCATCAGACGATTGGTCAGTAAGTTTTGGTAATCCACAATGATTAAGAAAAGTGCCAAAGCAACGAACCCAAAAATTATGGCTGCGAGCGCAATCTCTCTTTTCTCGCTACTGAGTATTGTTGCGACCATGGCGACAAAGAGCAGAATGTATAAACTGTGCGTTAAAGCCGACTCAAGATTAGACGGAATGTCGCCCCAAAGTGTACTTAATGAGAAATACACAAGATAGATTGAGCAAAAAACCAGACCGTAAAGCATTTGTTTTTTGTGTAGCAGGGTATCGCGGAAGGCTTTGTTTCTGAAAATAAGGAAAAGGAAAACTACTCCTGATAAATGGAAGAGATTTGTCGATCTTGTGTAGCCACAAAAAATCGCACTAAAGAAAAGAAATAATGTAAAAAATAAATAATAAAGATGCTCTGCATTAATTCTTTTTAAAAAATGCATCATTATATGAAACCTTTTCAAAAATGTAGTCTGGAATAGCACTATTAACTGAAAGATTAATAACTCTTATCTTCTTATCTTTAAGTAATAAGCTGGCATGTTCGAATGCAGGTAAAACAAGGTTTGTAAAAATACCCTTAAGGTTCGTGGGTTGCTTTTCGCTTTGGCTTTCATAAAACCGGGGTTTATCAAAGTTGTTCATATCCAGGCCGGCGATGAACAATTCGGTAAAACCGAGATACAGTGAAATCTGCAATGCCCAGTAAATTACGGTACCGGCATCAAAAATTCCCTGACGAATATCGGTTGAAAAACCGATATCTGGGCGGCTCTGAGTAAACGCAGTTGAGCTGTCTTTTATATAAAAGTCTTTTAGCTCATGGGGTTTGAGTGAGGACTGGTAAATTTTACAGGCAGCATCTTCGATAAGCGCTAATGTGCACTGAATATTCCCTAGCCCGATACGATCAATGATTCTGGCTATGCCATGCGCCGTGGTGAATAAGATTAAACCGCGAGCAGCGACAATATTAGCCACGATTTCAGGCTTTTTATCGAAGAACCCCATATCTACAATAACGTAAAATGAGAATTCAAAAAATTTGCTCAGAGACCATGCCCCGTTAACGCCAAAAGCGGGAACCGGGAGAGGCGGTTGGGTAAAATCAATTTCGTTTACAGATGGGCCGGTTGCCGCCAGCATTATCGGCCCGGAAAACTTCCCTTTTAATGAGGAAAGATCGGCGATAGGTACTGGCTGTCCGCGATACTCGAGTTGATTTATTTCACCCGTCGTTGCCCTGCCTATTTTCATATAGGGCCATAAATTTTCATTGTGCCTGTATGACCGTGGATGGGTATATCGGTAAACCTGTTTGAAAAAAGATCCCACGATTAACCGACCTCCTCATCAAGCAGTGCTTTTACCTGTTGCGGAAGAATATCCGCCATTTGATTCCCGGAGAACGGGCGGCAAATAAACTGATTTTTCCCGTATCCGCCGATAAGTCCCGGATCTGTCGGGCCGTAAAGCGTGATATTGGGGCGATCCAGCGCAGCCGTCAAATGACTCAGGCCGGTATCGACTGAAACCACGGCTTTTGCCCCTGCCAGCACTTCGGCCACATTTTGCAGGCTTAATTTCGGTAATACTTCAACGAAGGGGAAACCTTCTGCAAGTCGCAGTGCACGCTGATACTCGTGTTCCGCGCCCCACGGTAGTTTGATACGGATATTGTGCGTACTGAACAGGCCGATCAGTTCGCGCCAGTGTTCTTCCGGCCAGTGTTTATCCGCGCGGGTAGTGGCGTGGAGGAAAACCAGATACTGGCCCGCATCTTCGGGAGGATGTGAAAGGAAGCGCGCGGCGATGGCGTAGTCGCCCTGAACCGCAGGCTTTTCATAGCCCAGACTTTTTGCGAAAAGCTCGCGGGTGCGTTCTACAGCATGTTGTTTTTTATCGATTTCATGACGCTGATTGTAGAACCAGCTGGCAAAAGGCTCGCGGGCACTTTTGCAATCCTGACCGTGCTTTTCGCCTTTTGCGACACGGGTAATCAGCGCCGCGCTTTTGATCAGGCCTTGTGCGTCAATGACGGCATCATAAGTCCGCGATTGCACTTCACGTTTGAAATCACAGCGTTGCTGGCGGGTTTCAGAACCAAACCAGTTCTTGCGCCAGCGCCGGATTGCTACCGGGATCACGCGATCGACCGCCGGATGCCAGCCGGGAATTTGTGTGAAACCTTCCTCCACCACCCAGTCAAAGCGGATACCGGGGATGGCCTGCATGGCATCGGTCAGTGCCGGGAGAGTATGCAGAACGTCACCCATTGACGATGTTTTGACGATGAGAACCCGCATTACAGCCCCTTCCCTGAATTCAATAACTGACTTAATTCCTGATAAACCTGTTCCGGCTGAATGTCGATCAGACTCTGATGATAGCCTTCTTCCGCATCGCCTTTACGGACTTTATGGTAGCCGGTAATGAGGCGGATCACTTTGGCCTGATGGCTGAGCGGCGGGGTGAAATCCGGGCTGCTCGGCCCGTACAGGGCAACCAGCGGTTTATCCAGCGCGGCGGCAACATGCATCAGCCCTGAGTCATTGCTGACCACGGCCTGACAGGCTGCAATCATTACTACGGCCTGATCCAGCGACGTTTTTCCTGCCAGATTCAGGCAGAAAGGCTGCGCGCTTTCGGTCAGGGCAAGGCGGATTTGTTCTCCTGCCGGGTGGTCTTTCGCAGAACCGAAGAGCACGACCTGCTGGCCTTCGCCAATCAGTTTTTCGGCCAGAGCGGCGTAATGATAGTGCGGCCAGCGCTTTGCCGGACCAAATTCAGCGCCCGGACAAAAACCGATAAGCGGCCTGCTGTCGTCGACAGCAAATGAGGTTTTGACCGCCGCAACTTCAGCTTCTGACACCTGTAATTTCGGCCAGAGAACCGGCTGCGGTAAATCGGCAGCGGTGCGGATTTGTTGTGCGTTATATCCCAGCGCGGCATAGCGCTGAACCATCAGAGGAAAGGCGGCTTTATCGAGAACCCGCAGATCATTGAGCAGGCCATAACGCATTTCGCCACGCCAGCCGGTTCGCTGAGGAATGCGGGCAAAGAACGGAACCAGTGCCGATTTGAACGAGTTAGGCAGCACAAAGGCGCGCTGATAGTGTTCGCCACGCAGCGAAATGCCCAGACGGCGGCGCTCCCCGAGTTCCAGAGCACCGTGACCCAGCGGCATTGGCAGTGCCTGACGCACTTCCGGCATCCGGTCGAGCAAAGGACGGCACCATGCGGGTGCCATCACGTCGATTTGCGCTTCCGGGTGCGCAGCTTTCAGCGTGCGGTAGAGACTTTGTGACATCATCATGTCACCGACCCACGACGGCCCAATTACCAGTATTTTCATACCGTTAATCCATTCCTCAATCAGCGGACTTATACTGTGCGGTTAAGCCAGCTCATGTATTCCGTTACGCCTTCAGCGACCGTTTTGAACGGTTTGTCGTAACCGGCATTACGCAGCGCGGTCATATCGGCCTGCGTAAAGGACTGGTAGCGGCCTTTCAGTTTTTCCGGGAAAGGAATGTATTCGATATCGCCAGATTTGTGGTACGCAACCACGGCATCTGCAACAGCCTGGAACGATTCTGAACGGCCAGTCCCGCAGTTGAAGATACCGGAAACACCGTTCTGCCAGAACCACAGGTTTACGGCGGCAACATCGCCTACGTAGATGAAATCACGTTTGAAACCTTCGCTGCCTGAGAATAATTTCGGATTTTCGCCGGCGTTGATCTGGTTGTTCAGGTGGAATGCCACGCTGGCCATGCTGCCTTTATGGCCTTCACGCGGTCCGTAGACGTTGAAGTAACGGAAACCACAGATCTGCGAATCAGCCTGAGGCAGAATTTCGCGAACATACTGGTCAAACAGGAATTTGGAGTAGCCGTAGACGTTCAGCGGTTGCTCGTATTTACGGTCTTCTACAAAGCTGGCGCTCTGGCTGCCGTAAGTGGCGGCGGAAGAGGCGTAAAGGAATGGAATGCTGCGATCCAGGCAATAATGCAGGATATCTTTCGAATACTGATAGTTGTTATCCATCATGTATTTGCCGTCCCACTCGGTCGTGGAAGAGCACGCGCCTTCATGGAAAATCGCGTCGATATCACCCAGATCGTCGCCGGCAACAATGCTGGCAATGAAATCTTCTTTGTCGCAGTAGTCTGCGATATCCAGATCAACCAGATTGACGAATTTGGTGCCGTCTTTCAGGTTATCAACCACCAAAATATCGCGGTATCCCATATCATTGAGCGATTTAATAATATTGCTGCCGATAAAACCAGCGCCGCCAGTGACGATTATCATGGGATTCACCTTTAATCTTTTGAAGAGCCGCGCACCATGCGCAGCTTATACAGTGGGTAATATCATAACACTTCATTATGAAGCTCACATTGGGAAGGTGTCCGATAACTCGCATTCTTGTGTTTCAGACGGTAAGGCGTGAACTATGCTGCAAAACTAAGATTTTGTGAGCAGTTCCATCGTTATTTCGCAGGCAGATTAGTAAGGTATTCCGTGAATGAGTCATTTCAGGAGAATACTGTATGTCTGTTTCGTTTTATCGCCAGTTAGAAGATCAGCTTGACCAGGCGCGTGCCGAAGGGCTGTTTAAAGAAGAACGCATTCTGACCACGCCGCAGCAGGCCGAAGTGTCCGTCGCGGGCGGCAAGCCGGTCATCAATTTTTGCGCGAATAACTACCTCGGGCTGGCAAACCATCCGGAATTACTTCAGGCCGCAAAAGCGGGGCTCGACAGCCACGGTTTTGGCATGGCGTCGGTACGTTTTATTTGCGGCACGCAAGATACTCACAAAGAACTCGAACATCGCCTGGCAGATTTTCTGGGAATGGACGACGCCATTTTGTATTCCTCCTGCTTTGATGCCAACGGCGGATTATTCGAAACGCTGCTCACCGAAGAAGATGCGATTATTTCTGATGCGCTGAACCACGCGTCGATTATTGACGGGGTTCGTCTTTGTAAGGCTAAACGTTATCGCTATGCCAATAACAATATGGCCGAACTTGAGGCGTGTCTGGAGCAGGCGAAAAAGGACGACGCGCGGCATATTCTCGTGGCGACAGACGGCGTGTTTTCGATGGATGGCGTTATTGCCAATCTGAAAGGCGTTTGTGATCTGGCGGAGCGTTTTGATGCGCTGGTCATGGTGGATGATTCCCATGCCGTCGGTTTTGTTGGCGCGGAAGGGCGCGGAACGCACGAATATTGTGATGTTATGGGCCGCGTGGATATTATCACCGGCACGCTCGGCAAAGCGCTGGGCGGCGCATCCGGCGGATATACTGCCGCGCGTCAGGAAGTGATCGACTGGCTTCGTCAGCGTTCCCGTCCTTATCTTTTCTCAAACTCTCTGGCTCCTTCGATTGTCTCCGCTTCCCTGAAAGTCCTGTCGATGCTGGAAGCCGGCAGCGAGCTGCGTGAAAAGTTGCTGCGTAATGCCAAACTCTTCCGTGAAAAAATGACCGCTGCTGGTTTCACGCTGGCCGGAGCCGATCACGCCATTATTCCCGTGATGCTCGGCGAAGCACGGCTGGCGCAGGAATTTGCCGCACTGCTACAGCAGGAAGGTATTTACGTCACCGGCTTCTTCTATCCCGTGGTGCCAAAAGGGCAGGCGCGTATCCGCACACAAATGTCTGCCGCGCACAGCACGGAACAAATCGAAAAGGCGGTCAGCGCCTTCACACAAATTGGCAAAAAACTTGGCGTGATCGCCTGAGGAGTGCCTGTGAAAGCCTTAGCAAAACTGAAACGTGAAGAAGGCATCTGGATGACCGACGCGCCGGTGCCGGAGATGGGACATAACGATCTGCTGATCAAAATCCGCAAAACCGCCATCTGCGGAACGGATGTGCATATCTACAACTGGGATGCGTGGTCGCAAAAAACCATTCCGGTACCGATGGTGGTCGGGCATGAATATGTCGGCGAAGTCGTGGGAATTGGTCAGGAAGTGAAAGGTTTTAGTATTGGCGACCGGGTTTCAGGTGAAGGGCACATTACCTGTGGTCATTGCCGAAACTGCCGTGGCGGCCGCACGCATTTATGCCGAAATGCACAAGGTGTGGGCGTTAACCGTCCCGGCGCTTTTGCGGAATATCTGGTTTTGCCTGCCTTTAATGCTTTCAAAATTCCGGACAATATTTCCGACGATCTTGCGGCTATTTTCGACCCATTAGGCAACGCTGTGCATACTGCTTTGTCGTTTGATCTGGTCGGGGAAGATGTTCTGATCAGCGGCGCGGGGCCGATTGGTATTATGGCGGCGGCGATTTGCAAACATGTCGGTGCACGCCATGTGGTGATCACGGACATGAATGAATACCGTCTGGAGCTGGCCCGTAAAATGGGCGTGACCCGCGCGGTGAATGTCAGCCAGCAGAGTTTGCCGGACGTCATGGAAGAGCTTGGCATGACCGAAGGTTTTGACGTGGGACTCGAAATGTCCGGCGCACCGGCGGCGTTTCGCAGCATGCTCAATGCCATGAACCACGGCGGGCGTATTGCGATGCTGGGTATTCCGTCGACCGAAATGGCTATCGACTGGAATCAGGTCATCTTCAAAGGGCTGTTCATCAAAGGGATTTATGGCCGGGAAATGTTTGAAACCTGGTACAAAATGGCGGCGCTGATCCAGTCTGGTTTAGACCTGACACCGCTAATTACGCATCACTTCCCGATTGATGATTTCCAGAAAGGCTTTGATGCAATGCGTTCAGGGCATTCCGGAAAAGTGATTCTGGACTGGTAGTGTTGTAATGCCGAGTTGCAGGGCCTCCCGCGTTCAGGAGGCTCTGAGATATTATTTCTTAGGAGCAGCAACCGGCTCCACTTGCGCGGCGGCCGGTTTATCAATAAAACTCACCAAAACCCCATACTGGCGTTCAACGAACTGGACGGCTGGCAGTGATTGCAGGCTTTCTCCCACGACGCTAAACAGGCTGCCGGCATAAACGGGCTGTACAGGATGTTTAATGCGGCACTGGCTGATGCCTTTGCGTGATGGTTTAGCAGGCGGGATATTCACCGGTTTACCCGACGGCGCGGCGCGCTGGGCTTCATCTAACAAATCACTCGGACGCACCAGCACAATATCGGACGGCAAGTTCGGCAGCATTTGTTGCAGCACTTTCACCGTGGTCGGATGCGGGTGCCCGATGGCAATCGCATAACCATTCTTGCGGGCTAACTGAATCGCGCGTTCGAACTGGCGGCGTATTTCGGCTTCATTTTGCACATCATCTAAAAAGACATTGCGCTTGATGACCTTCACGCGGGTGCCCTGAGCAGCTTTAACCGACTGAGTGTTGCCAATAGTCATGCTGTCGAGGAAAAACAAATTATGGGCATTCATGGCCTGCATGACGTTTTCCATGCCTGTCAGGCTGGACGTCATGGCGCTGCCCATATGGTTATTGATGCCGATGGCGTAAGGGATATTGCTGATGGCCTGATCGACAATCCGCTTCACTTCGGCCGCGCTCATGGACGGCGTCAGCGTATTTTTTTCCAGCGGTTGTTTACTCAGCGGTGCCATCGGCAGGTGGATTAGGATTTCACGGCCCTGCTGATGGGCTTTGTTCATCATCATCTGCGAATCTGGCGCATTGGGGAAAATCGCTACGGATACCGCTTTTGGCATCTGGAGTACCTGGTTTTCCTCATGCTGGCGATAACCAAAGTCATCTATCAGGATGGATAACTTCGCTGCCTGAACCTGACAAACGAATAACGCAGTACCACAAAGCGCAGCTAAAACGGACTTTTTATATCGCAATGCTATCTTCCCAACCACGGCTGTGGATTAACTGCCTGACCCTGACGACGAATTTCAAAATACAGCGATGGCTGGCCCTGTCCGCCGCTGTTTCCTACTTTAGCAACGGCCTGGCCGGTTCTGACCTGATCACCGACGCTGACTAACGCATCCTGGTTGTACCCGTACAGACTCATATCACCTCTGCCGTGATCGATAACCACAACCAGCCCGTACCCTTGTAACCAGTCAGCCAGAATGACGCGACCGTCGGCAATTGCCCGGACGTCGCTGCCTTCTCTGGCTGAAATAACAATACCTTTCCAGCGTAGTTCACCCTGCAGCTGTTCGCCGAAACGGTGTATCAACGAACCGTTAACCGGCCAAATATTCTGACCGGACGGCCTTCCCAGGCCACCGGTACGCGCCATCAGTGATTGCTCACTTTGGGTCGGCTTATAGGTGGTGCCGGTTTTCTTCGCCTGCTGTTCTTTCGCACGGACGGCGGCGGCTTCGCGCGCTTCCTTCTCGGCACGGGCTTTTGCAGCGCGTTCTGCGGCGGCAATTTTATTCTGCAAACTGGCTTCGTTGGCGCGCAACTCTGTCAGGCTTTGCTCGTCTTTTTGCAACGAGGATTCCAGCGCGGTCAGCGTTTGTTTTCGCGCCGAACGGGCCTGTTCAAGTTTTTGTTGCTGCGTTTGCTGCTCGCCTAACAGGCTTTTTTGCTGAGTTTCTTTCGATTGCAGGGAAACCCGCTGCTCGGCCAGTTTGGTGCGCGTTTGTTTGAGTTCTTCGATGGTTTTCTGGCGGGCTTCATTCAGATAGCCAAAATAGGCCATGATGCGTTCGCTGCGTTCGGTCTCTTCACCGCTTAACAGCAGTTGCAGGCCTTTGTGCTGGCCGAGACGGAATGCCGCATCCAGCTGCTTTGCAAGAATGGCTTCCTGCGTTTTCTGTTGTTTTTGCAGTTTATCAATAGAGGCATTCAGCCCGGCGATATCTTTATTCAGCGTCGCCAGTGTCGACTGCGTCCCGCGCAACTGGGTGCTGGCTGAGGCAATGGTTTTTTCCTGTGCCTGCAACTGTTGCAACAACGTTCCGCGCTGCTGTTTCTGCTGCTTTACGCTTTTCTCTTTTTCCGCAATGTTCTGCTGGATGGTTTTGAGCTGATCTTTGTTTTCGTCAGCGTGCACACTCACGGAGAGAGTTAACAATGAAGCGCAAAGTAATAAGGCTGGAGATGGGAAAGCAGATACGACCTTGTCCGGAGCGGAAAGGCGGGTTCTCATCAGGCTGAAATGAATGAATTTGCTCAAACTTTTTTCCGCTTGTCGACCGTGGATGATAGACAATATGGCTGTCCCTTATCTTATCGTACCACTAATCAACCGGCTGATGCACAAACAAAAAAGGCGTACCAGCCTGCGCTGATACGCCTTAAATCGGCTTTCTTAACGGAAATTAGCGTGCGATAAACAGGGGTTTGCCGCTCATTTCAGCCGGGATTTCCATCCCCATCAGGGAGAGCATGGTCGGCGCAATATCAGACAATTTCCCGCCTTCGATGACTTGCGCGTTGCCGCCCACATAAATCAGCGGAACCGGCAGGCTGGTATGCGCTGTGTGCGCCTGGCCGGTTGCCGGGTCACGCATTTGCTCTGCGTTACCGTGATCGGCGGTGATCAGCAGTTGCCCGCCGACCGCTTTAACCGCATCCACAACCTGAGCAACACATTGATCCAGCGCTTCTACCGCGTTGACGGCAGCGTCATAAACACCGGTATGGCCAACCATGTCACCGTTCGGATAGTTACAGATGATCGTGTCATATTTGCCGCTGGCAATCGCGCCCAGCAGTTTGTCGGTCAGTTCTGCTGAACTCATTTCCGGTTGTAAATCATAGGTCGCGACGTTCGGTGATTTCACCAGAATGCGGTCTTCACCTTCAAACGGATCTTCCATACCACCGTTGAAGAAGAAGGTGACGTGGGCATATTTCTCAGTTTCGGAGATACGGAGCTGAGTTTTCTTATGTGCCATCAGCCATTCGCCCAGCGTGTTTTTCAGTGATGCAGGCGGGTACGCGCAGGCAGCTTTAATATCAGCGGCGTATTCGGTCAGCATGATGAAATCGCCGAAGTTGATCACTTTTTCGCGGGAAAAACCGTCGAAGTCGGTGTTGATGAAGGCACGGGTGATTTCGCGCGCACGGTCAGCACGGAAGTTCATGAAGATCATCGCGTCGCCGTCATTGATTGCTGCGGTTTCTTCGCCGGCAGCCTGCAACACGGTAGGTTTCACGAACTCATCATTTTCGTCACGGGCGTAAGCGGCCTGCAAGCCTGCCAGAGCGTTGTCCGCTGTGAATGCGCCTTTGGCCTGAGACATCAGGTCATAAGCCAGTTGCACGCGATCCCAGCGATTATCACGGTCCATCGCGAAGTAACGACCCACGATAGACGCGATGCGGCCGGTGCCGATTTCTGCAAATTTCTCAGAGAAACGTTTTAATGCGGCTTCAGCGCTGCGCGGAGGTGTGTCGCGGCCATCCAGGAACGCGTGCAGATAAATGGCTTTCGCGCCACGGCGGTGAGCCAGTTCGACCATCGCCATGATGTGGTCTTCGTGGCTGTGAACGCCGCCTGCGGACAGCAGACCCATAATGTGAACGGCTTTGCCTGCGCTGATTGCGCGATCAACCGCGCCGGTCAGTACGCTATTATTAAAGAAGTCGCCTTCTTTGATTTCTTTATCCAGGCGGGTGAGATCCTGATAAACGATACGGCCCGCGCCTAAATTGACGTGGCCCACTTCGGAGTTGCCCATCTGGCCATCAGGCAGACCCACGTCCAGACCTGACGCAGCAATCAGGGTATGTGGCTGAGTCGCCCACAGCTTATCCATGACCGGCGTTTTTGCATTCAGAATCGCGTTATCTTGTTGTTCTTCGCGAAATCCGTAGCCATCAAGAATAACCAGAACCATCGGTTTTTTATTGCTCGACATGTCAATTGACCTCAATTTAAAAGATGAAATGCTCAATAGGCTCGCCAGCTCGACGTGAATAAACAGGCGTGGCTACGTGCATTTAAGCGGGCTGATTTTACCCCAGCGCTGAAAGGGGAATAGCCGTGGGAGATCAAAGATGGAGCGCGGCGGGCGTTAACTTTCGGCATAAAGGCGTGTTAATTTTTCGGGATGTGCCGCAGTTTGTGGCATTAGCCCGCGCATACTGGCTGTATTTGCGCCGACGCGCAGGTATACTCTGAGGCCTTGAATTTTCCCCCAACTGACGGGAGTTGCTACACCCCATGCAAGATATTATGCCATTCATCAGTGCGCATCCGGTTCTCAGCCTGGCGTGGGTTGCGTTACTGATTGCAGTAATTGTGACCACCTTTAAAACACGTTTTTCTAAAGTGAAAGAGATCACGCGTGGCGAAGCAACCCGCCTGATCAACAAAGAAGATGCTGTTGTTGTCGATGTTCGCGCGCGTGAAGAATTCCGCAAAGGCCACATCGCAGAATCCCAAAATGTGCTGAGTGCAGACATTAAAAACAATAACCTGGGCGAGCTGAGCAAGCATAAAGCGCAACCGGTTATCGTTGTTTGCGCTACCGGCCAGACTTCCCGTACGGCGGCAGAAGGCCTGATCGCGGCCGGTTTCGAACGTGTTTTCACGTTAAAAGAAGGTATCAGCGGCTGGAGCGGTGAAAACCTGCCTTTAGCACGCGGTAAGTAAGATTCAGACCCCGTCGCAACGGCACTAAAATCTACGACTCAAAGGTGGAACCCATGGCTAAAATTGAAATCTATACCAAGGCAACCTGTCCTTATTGCCATCGTGCGAAAGCCCTGCTCAATAGCAAAGGCGCTTCATTCGATGAAATCGCTATTGACGGTGACGCAGATACGCGTGAAAAAATGATTGCCCGCAGCGGTCGTTCGACTGTTCCTCAGATTTTTATCGACGGACAGCACGTGGGCGGTTGCGATGATTTACATGCACTTGATGCGCGTGGTGGACTTGACCCTTTGCTGGGTTAATTCCGGTAGCCACGTATTTTCATTAAGTGTTTAAAAGGACTATTAACTCGAGGGTACTACTCACATGTCAGAACAAAACAACACCGAGATGGCTTTCCAGATCCAACGTATCTACACCAAAGATATTTCTTTCGAAGCGCCAAATGCTCCTCAGGTTTTCCAGCAGGACTGGCAGCCGGAAGTGAAACTGGATCTTGATACGGCTTCCAGCCAGCTGGCTGAAGGCGTATATGAAGTCGTCTTGCGTGTGACCGTAACTTCTTCACTGGGTGACGAAACTGCATTCCTGTGCGAAGTTCAACAGGGTGGTATCTTCACTATCTCCGGTATTGATGGCAACCAGATGGCACATTGCCTGGGTGCATACTGCCCGAACATTTTGTTCCCGTATGCGCGTGAGTGCATCACCAGCCTGGTTTCACGCGGTACCTTCCCGCAACTGAACCTGGCACCTGTTAACTTCGACGCTCTGTTCATGAACTATCTGCAACAGCAAGCTGAAGGCGAAGGTGCTGAACCGCATCAGGATGCCTGATGAAAACCGTCAATGCGTCAATGACTGTTATCGGTGCCGGATCTTACGGCACCGCTTTAGCGATTACTCTCGCCAGAAATGGCCATCCCGTTGTGCTCTGGGGACACAATCCCGATCACATCAATGCCTTACAACAAGCCCGTTGTAATCAGGAATTCCTTCCTGATGTTTCGTTCCCCGAAAATCTGCTGCTCGAAACCGATCTGTCCGTCGCGTTAGCGGCCAGCCGTAATGTACTGGTTGTTGTGCCGAGCCACGTTTTTGGTGACGTCCTGCGTCAGCTGAAACCGCATTTGCGCACCGATGCGCGCGTAGTGTGGGCGACGAAAGGGCTTGAGGCAGAAACCGGACGCTTGTTGCAGGATGTCGCGCGTGAAGAGCTGGGTGATGCGATTCCGTTAGCCGTGGTTTCCGGGCCGACATTTGCTAAAGAGCTGGCTGCCGGTATGCCGACAGCTATTTCGCTGGCAGCCACCGATGCGAGTTTTGCGGAAGATCTTCAGCAGTTGCTGCATTGCGGCAAGAGTTTCCGGGTTTACAGCAATCCTGATTTTATCGGCGTACAGCTTGGCGGCGCGATTAAAAACGTCATCGCCATTGGAGCCGGTATGTCCGATGGGATTGGCTTTGGTGCGAATGCCCGAACTGCACTGATCACCCGTGGTCTGGCCGAAATGACCCGTCTGGGCTCCGCACTGGGTGCTGATCCTGCGACATTTATGGGCATGGCGGGGCTGGGCGATTTGGTGTTAACCTGCACAGACAACCAGTCACGTAACCGTCGTTTCGGCATTATGCTGGGACAGGGCAAAGATGTTCAGACTGCCCAGGACACCATCGGTCAGGTTGTTGAAGGCTATCGCAACACGAAAGAAGTACGGGCGCTGGCTCAGCGTAATAACGTTGAGATGCCGATTACGGAACAGATTTACCAGGTGTTGTACTGCGGTAAAGATGCCCGTGAGGCGGCCATCAGTCTGCTTGCCCGTGCGAGCAAGGACGAAAAACACAGCCACTGAAAGGCGACATGAAGCATAGCCACCTTGTTGGGTTTCCCGACAGGGCGGCTTTTTATTATTAAAACCTGCTAAGTCGTAAGGAAAAGTGATGTCGCTAGAAGAATTAGAACTGGTCTGGAATAACATTAAATCAGAGGCGAGAGCACTGGCTGAGTGTGAACCGATGCTGGCCAGCTTTTTCCATGCGACGTTACTCAAACATGAAACGCTGGGCAGCGCGCTGAGCTACATTCTGGCTAACAAGCTGGGAAACCCAATCATGCCGGCGATGGCGATTCGTGAAGTGGTCGAAGAGGCTTACCGCAACGACGAGCAAATGATCCTCTCCGCGGCACGCGATATTCTGGCGGTGCATCAGCGTGATGCGGCGGTCGACAAATTCTCCACGCCATTGCTTTACCTCAAAGGTTTTCACGCGCTTCAGGCGTATCGCATCGGTAACTGGCTGTGGAAGCAGGATCGCAAAGCGCTGGCGATTTATTTCCAGAACCAGATTTCTGTCTCCTTCGGCGTGGATATTCACCCGGCGGCGCGTATTGGTTGCGGCATCATGTTTGACCACGCCACCGGGATTGTCATCGGTGAAACGGCCGTGGTTGAGAACGATGTGTCGATTCTGCAATCGGTCACGCTCGGGGGGACGGGCAAAACGGTCGGCGACCGCCATCCGAAAATTCGTGAAGGCGTGATGATTGGCGCGGGCGCGAAAATCCTCGGCAATATCGAAGTCGGTGCAGGGGCAAAAATCGGGGCGGGTTCTGTCGTATTGCAGTCCGTTCCGGCGCACACCACGGCAGCAGGTGTTCCTGCACGCATCGTCGGACGGCCTGAGAGCGAACGACCTTCAATGGATATGGATCAGCACTTCAACGGTATCGCGCAGGGTTTTGAATTCGGCGACGGTATCTGACAGATTTCCGATGGCATGTTCATGCATGCCATCGTCCACTTCATCCTTTCTCTTCCGGTTTACTCTTTGAGTAAAGCTCCGGGATATCCCAGCTGGCGCCAGGCCTCGTAAACCACCACAGAAACAGCATTCGACAAGTTCATGCTGCGGCTTTCTGCGAGCATCGGAATACGGATCTTATGTCTGGCAGGCAGTGCATCCAAAATCGTTGCAGGCAGGCCGCGTGTTTCCGGACCAAACAGCAGGAAATCATTATCCTGATAGCTTACGCTGCTGTGAGCGGGCGTGCCTTTGGTGGTCAATGCGAACAGGCGCTGCGGATTTTCGCTGCTGAGAAAGGCGTCGTAGTTTGCGTGATGCTTGATATGCGCGAATTCGTGATAATCGAGCCCGGCACGGCGCAGACGCTTATCGTCCCAGCCGAAACCCAACGGCTCGATGAGATGAAGCTGACATCCGGTGTTGGCACACAAACGGATAATATTGCCGGTATTTGGCGGGATTTCTGGTTCAAATAAAACGATGTTAAGCATGCGTCCCCCTGATAGAGGGACGCAGAATAGCAGAAACTCAACGCTGGTGCAGCGGCAGCCAGATAATCAAACGAAGGCCACCCAGCGGGCTGTCTTCGGCTTTAACCTTGCCTCTGTGCTGCTGAACAGCGGTATCCACAATGGCCAGCCCGAGGCCGGTGCCGCCTGATTCACGATCGCGTGCTTCATCAGTCCGGTAGAATGGACGGAAAATTTGTTCGCGATCTTCTTCACTGACACCGGGGCCGTCGTCATCCACGGTGATGGTGATACCTTCGTTGTCGTGAGCGAAGTTCAGTGCGATGTGGTGATGTGAATAACGCAGGGCGTTGCGCACAATGTTTTCCAGCGCACTGTCGAGCGCAGCCGCATTGCCGATGAGTTTCCACGGGCCCGGAGGTGAGGTCACTTCAAGGGTTTTACCCATCTGCTCGGCTTCAAACTGCGCATCATCAATCACACCAGCCCACAATTCGTTGGCCTTCAGGGTTTCCCGCGATAGCTCATTCTTATGCTGACTGCGCGATAACACCAGCAGGTCATTGATCATGCCGTCCAGACGCTGCGCCTCGTTCTCGATACGCTGCAACTCTTTGCCTTCACCGTGACGACGACGCATCAGCGCAGTAGCCAGCTGAAGACGCGTCAGCGGAGTCCGGAGTTCGTGTGAGATATCCGAAATCAACCGTTGCTGTGCAGTCACCATGCGTTCGAGCGCGCTGACCATCTGGTTGAAACTGGCACCGGTCGCGAGGAATTCCTGCGGTCCGGATTCGAGCTCAGGGTGTTGCTTGAGATTTCCCCGTGCGACGTCATCTGCGGCGTTTTTCAACTTACGCGCAGGTTTCGCCAGACTCCATGCCAGCCAGAGCAGAAGCGGTGCGCTGATCAACATTGTGACGATTAACAGCAGCAAAGGTCGGTCAAACATCAGATTGATGAAATCAGACTGAGAGCTGCTGGCCGGACGCATCAGGTAAAGCTGATAGTTGTCTTCACCATCGCGAACTGAAAAAGGCCCCACCATTTCGACGCGGCCATATTTCTTTTTCTTCGGACGATCGGAGTTGTCAGACTGACCGATGAAGTTACGCACAATCTGCATTTCATTGCGCTGAGCACCGATGACGCGGCCTTCGCTGGTGACCAGCAACAAACGCTGGCCAGGCGGAGCCCACTTATCGATCGCGCGGAACAGCCTGCGCCACCACATCAGGTCATTGGCAGGATCGGTGGCGAGTTCGGCTTCGACATGTTGTTCAATCATCAGGCCTTGCCGCTGTTCGTTATCGAGCAACGGCGTAATCTGGCGAGAATCGAGTTTCGGCACCATCAATACCAACATCAGCACCAGCGCTAATGTGAACCAAAAAATGGCAAAGATACGTGCCGTAAGGCTGTTTATCATGAAGCAGAAACCATCAGATAACCGCGTCCGCGCAAGGTTTTAAACCACGGATGTCCGTCCTGACGATCGGGCAATTTACGGCGCAAATTAGAAATATGCATATCGATGGCACGGTCAAACGGCGTCAGACGTTTACCCAGCACTTCCTGGCTCAGATGTTCGCGTGAAACGACCTGTCCGAGATGTTTTGCCAGTAAATACAACAGGGTAAATTCTGTGCCGGTTAAATCCAGCGCTTCACCCTTAAAACTGGCTTCCTGGCGGCCCGGGTTAAGTTGCAGCCCGTCGACTTCCAGCGTTGGCGAGCCATTGTTTTCATTGGTTTGTTGCTGCTCGCTCCAGTTGGAACGGCGCAACATGGCACGGATACGTGCAACCAGTTCACGGTCGTTAAACGGTTTTGGCAGATAGTCATCGGCACCCAGCTCGAGGCCGAGAACGCGGTCTAATTCACTGCCACGGGCGGTCAGCATAATCACCGGCGTCTGGTGGCGCTGGCGTAATTCTTTAAGGGTTTCAATGCCGTTTTTCTTCGGCATCATGACGTCAAGCAGCAAAAGGTCGATGGTATTATCGACTTTCTCTAATGCCTGCTCACCGTCATGAGCAACCACAACATTAAAGCCTTCCATTTCGAGCAATTCTTTCAAAAGTGAAGTCAGTTCACGGTCATCATCAACTAACAAAATTTTATTCATTGTATTTACCTCTAGACGCAAAATACGTCATCAATTGCCGCTATTCCATGACTTTACGTACTTTTACAAGCACTGACGCTTGTTTGCAGCAGCAGGTTTAGACTGCTTTTCAATGATTCGCGATGAGCGATAAAGACTGTAGGAGTATGTGATGTTTAAGGCAGCTTCAATGGGTTTGGCCACGCTTCTGACGCTGAGTTCAGGTGTCGTTTTAGCAGATGGCGCAAAACCAGTGTCGGCGATGCCAGCAGAACATGATAGCACGTTGTTGGATAAGCCTCAGGAACGCAACACACTGTTTGACGGTGTGAATCTGACAGAGCAACAGCGCCAACAAATGCGCGACCTAATGCATCAGGCCCGTAAAGATTTGCCTCATGTAAATGTAGAACAAGTGGAAACTATGCACAGGCTGGTGACTGCTGAAAAATTTGATCAGGCCGCTGTAAGAGCCCAAGCCGAATTAATGGCTCAGGAACAAGTGGATCGCCAGGTAGAAATGGCTCGCATCCGCAATCAGATGTTTAATCTTCTGACTCCTGCGCAAAAAGACGTACTGAACCAGAAGCACGAGCAACGCATGAAAGAAATGCAGGCACAGCTTTCTGGCTTACAAACCCCTTCTGCCCAGAAGACGAGTAGTACCAGCACGACCGAGTAAGATCCCTGTTTTTCCTTGCCATAGACACCATCCCTGTCTTCCCCCACCGAAAGGTGGGGTTTTTTTTGTCAGCAATTTGGAAATGTTTCACAAAACCGGAAATTAACAAGATGGAAATCTGCGCGTAACCAACCGGAAATATCTTGTAAAAGCCGTATGAATCAGTAAATTGCGATGTACAGAGCGTTGTATGCGTGTTCTTGCTGACTTGAATCAATTCAGCTTCGGTGTTTTGTTATACTATAGGCTCAAACGCTAATAAGCCCTTTGGCTGCATAAGTTAAATCCGCCCAACAGGCAGGCTCAAGATTCTTAAGAAATTGCATCTACAAGTTCAGAGGTAGTCATGATCAAAAAAATTGGTGTACTGACAAGCGGTGGCGATGCCCCAGGCATGAATGCTGCGATTCGTGGCGTTGTGCGAGCGGCTTTATCAGCAGGTTTGGAAGTTTTCGGTATTGAAGATGGCTACCTCGGCATGTACGAAAACCGCATGAGAGAACTCGACCGCTACAGCGTTTCAGACATGATCAACCGTGGCGGTACTTTCCTGGGTTCAGCGCGTTTCCCTGAATTCCGTGATGCGGATATGCGTAAAGTTGCCCTGCAAAACCTGAAAGATCGCGGTATCGACGGCCTCGTCGTTATCGGCGGTGACGGTTCTTATGCCGGTGCCGACCTGCTGACCAAAGAAGGCGGCATCCGCTGTATCGGCCTGCCAGGCACCATCGACAACGACGTTGCCGGTACTGACTACACCATCGGTTTCTTCACTGCACTGGGTACTGTGGTTGAAGCTATCGACCGCCTGCGTGACACATCTTCTTCTCACCAGCGTATCTCTATCGTTGAAGTGATGGGCCGTTACTGCGGCGATTTGACTCTGGCTGCGGCAATTGCCGGTGGTTGCGAATTTATCGCTATTCCTGAAGTTGAATTCAAACGTGATGATCTGGTTGCTGAAATCAAAGCCGGCATCGCGAAAGGTAAAAAGCACGCTATCGTCGCCATCACTGAAAAGTTAGATGATATCGATGAGCTGGCTAAATACATCGAGAAAGAAACCTGTCGTGAAACCCGTGGCACCGTACTGGGCCACATCCAGCGTGGTGGCGCACCGGTGGCTTATGACCGTATTTTAGCGTCCCGCATGGGCGCTTACGCGGTAGACCTGCTGATGGAAGAAGGTCGTGACTACGGCAAAGGCGGTTACTGCGTCGGTGTTCAAAACGAGAAAATGGTTCACGAACTGATCTCTGTGTGTATTTCTCCGGAGAACAAGAAAAGTAAGTTCAAAGAAGACTGGTACGACACAGCGAAAAAACTGTTCTAAAAACAGCTTCTTGCCTGACGCTAAGAACCTCCTTCACGGGAGGTTTTTTTTCGGCCTGTTTCTGGTTATTCCAGAAAGTAATAGAAAAAAACCTTTTATTCTTTAGTTGTTTTCTTTTTCTCTGGCACGCTCTGTTCATCCGATCAAATTGATGAAATCCATAAAAACTATTTCTGGGAGAGAGTGCGATGCGTATGCGTAAATGGGGTGCAGGTCTGGCATTGCTGTTGGTAGCAACCGGGGCGATTGCCAAAGACATTCAGATTCTGAATGTGTCATACGATCCAACCCGTGAGCTCTATGAACAATACAACAAAGCATTCAGCAAATACTGGCAGGGTAAAACCGGGGATACTGTGACCGTTCGTCAGTCACATGGCGGCTCAGGCAAGCAGGCAACGTCTGTCATTAACGGTATCGAAGCGGATGTCGTGACTCTGGCGCTGGCGTATGACGTCGATGCTATCGCTGAACGCGGCCGTATTGATAAAAACTGGATCACCCGTCTGCCAGATAACTCTGCACCTTACACGTCGACCATCGTATTCCTGGTACGCAAAGGCAACCCAAAACAAATTCACGACTGGAATGATTTGATCAAACCGGGCGTGTCGGTGATCACCCCAAATCCTAAAACGTCGGGCGGCGCGCGCTGGAACTATCTGGCTGCGTGGGGCTATGCCCTGCATCACAACAACAATGACAAAGCCAAAGCTCAGGATTTTGTGAAAGCGCTGTATAAAAACGTGGAAGTGCTGGATTCCGGTGCCCGCGGCGCGACAAATACCTTTGTGGAACGCGGCATTGGTGATGTGCTGATTGCCTGGGAAAACGAAGCGCTGCTGGCAACCAAAGAAGTGGGCAAAGACAAGTTTGAAATCGTAACGCCAAGCGAATCGATTCTGGCAGAGCCAACGGTTTCTGTGGTGGATAAAGTCGTCGATAAGCGTGATACCCGCACCGTGGCTGAAGCGTATCTGAAGTACCTGTATTCACCGGAAGGCCAGACTATTGCGGCTGAAAACTACTATCGTCCGCGTGACCCGGTTGTTGAGAAGAAATTCGACGCTGAATTCCCTAAACTGAAACTGTTCACCATTGGTGATGTTGCAGGAACCTGGGCTCAGGCGCAGAAAGATCACTTCGCGACTGACGGGATTTTCGACCAAATCAGCAAGCGTTAATCCTACTTTACAGGCAATAAAAAACCCCGGAATTCCGGGGTTTTTTGTGCTCAGAAGAAACAGGCTTACGCTTGTTTTGCTTCTGCAGCGGCTTTAACGATCACGGCGAAAGCGTCAGCTTTCAGTGATGCGCCGCCAACCAGTGCGCCATCGATGTCTGGCTGAGTGAACAGTTCAGCAGCGTTAGCCGCGTTAACAGAACCGCCGTACTGGATGATAACTTGTTCAGCAACCGCAGCATCTTGTTTAGCGATGTGGTCACGGATGAATTTGTGAACGGCCTGAGCCTGAGCTGGGGTCGCTGATTTGCCTGTACCGATAGCCCATACGGGTTCGTAAGCGATCACTGCGCCTTCGAACGCTTTCGCGCCCAGGGTGTTCAGTACTGCGTCCAGTTGCTTAGCGCAAACGGCTTCAGTTTTACCGGCTTCGTTTTCAGCTTCAGTTTCACCAATGCAAAGAACAGGGATCAGACCCGCTTCTTTCAGCACGCCAAATTTCTTGGCAATGAATTCGTCGCTTTCTTTGTGGTAAGTGCGGCGTTCTGAGTGACCGATGATGATGTATTTCGCACCGATATCTTTCAGCATGTCGGCAGAGATTTCACCGGTGAATGCGCCAGACAGGTTAGCATCAACGTTCTGAGCACCCAGCGCGATACGGCTGCCGGCCAGAGCGTGTTTAGCCTGTGACAGGTAAACTTCTGGTGGAGCAATTGCAACGCCACAACCTACAACGGTGCTTAGCTCGGTACGCAGAGCAGCAATCAGTTCGTTAACCATGTGGGTGCTGCCGTTAAGCTTCCAGTTACCCATCACTAATGGATGTCGCATGTTTTTTCCTCCAAAAGGGGACGCGAGTGTCGATTAAAATTTCTGCCAAACAAGCAGATTACCTGTCCGACAGTATAGAGATCATTGACCATAAAGGCTTTGCTTTTTGTCATTAAAAACCGTTATCTCAGGGCTCAGCCAGCGCCAGTTTTACCGGCTCAACGGCAAACGTCAGGCCTTTTTCACCATTGTCTGAAATGACGAAACGCACCGCCCCGACTTCCTGTTTATAGAATTGCTGACCTTTCCCTTTTTCAATCAGGGAGGTCACTTTCGCCAGACTTTGTTCCGGCGAAAGCGTGGCATCGAACTGGCGCATCAGATTTGCCATATAGCGGACAGCCAGCGCGCGGGCAGCTTTTTCTTCGGAGCCCTGAATCGGCAAATAGGTAATTTGCAGCGTTTTGATTTTGCCGGTGCCTTTTTCCAGCGCGGTGGAGGCATAAAGATTTTCGTTAATCTTGCTGGCTGCGCGGGTCAGTGAGCTGTTGGCGGGTTCACTGATCGCACGGAATTCGCCAATCTGCTGAGTCGGATTGGCTTCATTGTATTTGGCGCGGAAATTAATCAGCGTGGTTTCAAATGTGGGCGCACCTGCCAGCAGATACGGGGCTTTCGGCATTTCTTCTGCGCCGGAATGATCCGCTGGCGGATTGGCAAGAGCGATATTCTGGTTCGCGAGGATCAGCAATACCGGCAAAGCCAGCTGTAAAATCGATTTAGCAACAGTCATAGGACGTTTCTTTTTTTATGTTAACAGACCGATTAAAGCGGTGATCGGGGGGCAATGTCAAAAGGAGTGCGTAAACATTCTCTCCGTTAGGACGCATCAGGTACACTCGCCCTGTTTTAACATTTTCCTCTCATTGTTATTTAGGGAACCGACGGTCAATGACGTTACAGCACGCACTGTTTTCTTTTAACGGCCGCCTGGGCCGACGCGATTTTTGGCTTTGGATGATCAGCTGGCTGGTGCTGATGGTCGCCGATTTCTTCTTTGCCGCAAAGCTTTGGATTACCTATCAGACCGCGGGTTTCGCGCTGGTCGTTCTGCTGTGGCCAACGGCGGCGGTGCTGGTGAAAAGGTTGCATGATCGGAATAAGTCGGCCTGGTGGGCGTTACTGTTTGTGCTGGCGTGGATGCTGGTGGCCGGAAACTGGGCGGCGGCGATGCCACAGACGTGGAGTTGGGTATTAGGACGGCTGGCACCTTCGGTGATTTTCATCATGCTGATTATCGACTGCGGGGCTTTCGTTGGTACGCCGGGCACAAATCGCTTTGGCCCGGAACCGGAAGACGTCAGATTTAAATCCGCATAAATCACGCTTACCAGTAATGCTCGCTGGTCATATGGCCCGGTTTGCGTTTGAGGTGTTTGCGCATGCCGTGCAAGTCTTTCAGCACCTGCTGGGTATCGCGAACCATCTGCGGGTTTCCGCAGAGCATGATGTGGCTGTCGTCCGCGTTAATCTTCAGGCCGACAGCCGCTTCCAGCGTGCCGTTTTCAATCAGCGCCGGGACACGGCCGGTCAGCGAGCCTGAGATTTCCTCACGGCTGACGACGGTCTGAATATGCAGCTTGCCTTCATAACGACGCTGCAATTCCTGCATCAGCGGCAAATAGCTGAGATCGGCGGCAAAGCGCGCGGCGTGAACCAGCACAATATTTTTGAAACGCTCAAGACCCATCCCTTCCTGCAAAATCGACAGATAGGGTCCGATGGCGGTGCCGGTCGCGAGCATCCACAGGGTGTCGCATTCCGGAACCTCATCAATGACGAAAAAACCGGCGGCCTCTTTAGTGACATGAATTTCGTCGCCGGGTTGCATCACATGCAGACGCGGGCTGAGTTTTCCTTCCGGCACGTTGACCAGATAAAACTCCAGGTCCGCGCAGGAAGGCGGATTGACGTAGGAATACGCGCGCTGAACCCGTTCGCCATCGATTTCCAGAGAGAGTTTGGCAAACTGACCTGCGGTAAAAGAGTCGACTGGCGCATTGACCGTGATGCTGAACAAATTGTCCGTCCAGTGCTCAACTTTTTTGATTTTTCCCGTCACCCAATCAGCCATAAAAACTCCCGTCGTTTCTGATTTCGTCATGCATAGCGAATCTATGCGCTGATTTTATTTCAAATTTTTCGGATCCCTTATCGGTTAAATGTTATCAGCCTGTTCTGCGTCCGTTAGCCGGTATCGATTTCTGTACATTCTGCGTTACAGATCTGGCTCCTGCCGCTGCCAGCAAAATATCAGGAGAGTTTGCCTCAACCCTCGCTTATTCATCTGAATTTGTTAACTTATGCGCCGCCGTATTATCGGCGGTTTTACTGGTTATTTGTTCTGCACATTCCCAATCTTATCTGATAACGAACTGAAAAATGAAAAATCTGAAAAATATTCACCTGCTTGTGATGCTGATTTTGCTGGTGGCGGTCGGTCAGATGGCGCAGACCATTTATGTGCCGAACATCGCCGATATGGCGACCAGTCTGGCCGTCAAACCGGGGGCTGTGCAGCGCGTTATGGCCGCTTATTTACTGACGTACGGCGGTTCACAGCTGATTTACGGTCCGTTGTCTGACAACGTGGGGCGCAAACCGGTGATCCTCACCGGCCTGATGATTTTCCTGATTGGCGCGGCGGGCGCGATGATGTCTTCCAGCCTGAATATGCTGATTGCCGCCAGCGCCGTGCAGGGGTTGGGCACCGGCGTAGCGGGCGTGATGGCGAGAACCATGCCGCGTGATTTATACAGCGGCGGCGCTTTGCGCCATGCTAACAGTTTGCTGAACATGGGGATTCTGGTCAGCCCGCTGTTAGCACCTGTTATCGGAGGCGCGCTGGCTGCGTGGTTAGGCTGGCGGGCGAGTTTCGGTTTCTTACTGATTTTGTGTGCAGGCGTCGCGTTTTCGATGTACCGCTGGTTGCCGGAAACCCGCCCGGAATTTACCGCTGATCATCCACCGCGCAAAATGCTCAGCAGCCTGCGTTTGTTGCTGGCAGACGCTAATTTCAGCCGTTATCTGGTGATGCTGGTCGGCGCGCTGGCGGGCGTGGCGGTCTTTGAAGCCAGCTGCGGCGTGCTGATGGGGGGCGTGTTGGGGCTGAGCGGTGTGATGGTCAGCATTCTGTTTATCCTGCCGATCCCGGCCGCATTCTTTGGTGCCTGGTATGCCGGGCGCACGGAGAAGAGCTTCCAGCAACTGATGTGGCATTCGGTTATCAGCTGTCTGCTTGCGGGGCTATTGATGTGGATCCCAGGCTGGCTGGGCATTATGAATATCTGGACGCTGATCGTGCCAGCGTCTTTGTTTTTCTTCGGCGCAGGCATGTTATTCCCGCTGGCGACGACCGGCGCAATGGAACCATTTCCGTATCTGGCGGGTGCGGCAGGGGCGCTGGTGGGCGGTTTGCAGAATATGGGGTCAGGGCTGGTGGCGTGGATGTCAGCGATGTTGCCGCAAACCGGTCAGTTCAGTCTGGGTCTGCTGATGTTTGCGATGGCCGTGCTGATTTTGCTGTGCTGGTGGCCGATGTCGAACCGCAGTCAACATGAAGGTCACGTGGTCTGAAATGGAAAAGCAGGGCGCAAAAGCCCTGCTTTTTGATGACCGGAAGGCCGTCGATCAGATGATGAATTCGTGCAGCGCAGCGTCTTTGCGGTCGAGATAATGCGTCGAACGGATGCGACGGATGGTGCGGGATTTGCCCCGGATCAGCAGCGTTTCGGTGGTCGCCATATTTCCCTGACGGCTTATACCTTCCAGCAGATCGCCTTTGGTAATTCCGGTCGCTGAGAAAATCACGTTATCGTTACGCGCCATATCATCGAGCAACAACACTTTCCCGGCTTCGATACCCATCGCTTTACAGCGCGCCAGTTCCTCTTCGCCAATCCGGCGGTTTTCCGGTGTATCCCCTTTGACGTCATGACGCGCAAGTAAACGTCCCTGCATATCGCCATCCAGCGCGCGGATAACGGCGGCGGAAATCACGCCTTCAGGCGCGCCGCCTATGCCGTAAAGCACGTCCACTTCACTCTCCGGCATGCAGGTCAGAATAGTCGCCGCCACGTCACCGTCCGGAAATGCAAAGACGCGGACACCGGCGGTCAGCATTTCGCGGATTGCATCGTCATGACGCGGTTTCGCCAGTACGGCGACGGTCAGTTCGGTCAGCGGTTTGTTCAGCGCTTTGGCGATATTCGCCAGATTTTCGGCCAGCGTCAAGTTCAGATTGATTGCGCCTTTTGCGCCAGGACCGACGGCGATTTTTTCCATGTACATGTCAGGTGCATTGAGGAAAGAGCCCTGATCGCCCACGGCCAGCACGGCCAGCGCGTTGGACTGACCCATTGCGGTCATGCGCGTGCCTTCAATCGGGTCCACCGCGATATCGACCGCGTCGCCATTGCCGGTACCGACCTTTTCACCGATATACAGCATCGGTGCTTCATCGATTTCACCTTCACCAATGACAATCGTGCCGTCGATATCGACTTTATTGAGCATGATGCGCATGGACTGTACGGCGGCGTTATCGGCGAGGTTTTTATCACCACGTCCCAGCCATTTGTAACCGGCGAGCGCGGCAGCTTCGGTCACGCGGGAGAACTCGATTGCTAATTCACGTTTCATTGGAAAACCTGTTGGAAGAAAAGAAGGAGTTCGGTGAGGCAAGGCTCATCTGTGCCGCAGATTTTAGCACAGCGGGAAGGGCGTATAAAAAAACTCCCCGGATGGGGAGTTTCGTTAAAGGTGTTGGCGTAAAACTGACGGGATTATTCGTCGTGATCTTCCCACGAACGAACGCGTGCCACCGCTTTCTGCCAGCCTTTATAGCGGACATTACGTTCCGTTGTTTCGATGCTAGGGCGGAATTCACGTTCGATAGTGGCTTTGCTGCGCACTTCTTCCAGATCGTTCCAGAAACCGACGGCCAGACCTGCGAGGAAAGCAGAACCCAGCGCGGTGACTTCCAGCACAGCCGGACGTTCAACGCGAGTGCCGAGGATATCTGACTGGAATTGCATCAGGAAGTTGTTGGCAACTGCGCCGCCGTCCACGCGCAAGGATTGCAGACGGGCACCGGAATCGGCCTGCATGGCATCCAGTACGTCACGGGTCTGATAAGCAATAGACTCCAGCGTTGCACGGATGATGTGGTTGCTGTTTGCACCACGGCTCAGACCGAAGATTGCGCCACGGGCATACGGGTCCCAGTAAGGCGCGCCGAGGCCGGTGAAGGCGGGCACCACATAAACGCCGTTGGTGTCTTTCACTTTACCGGCAAAGTATTCTGAATCGGTCGCGTCACTGATCAGTTTCAGTTCATCACGCAGCCATTGGATCGATGCACCACCGACAAACACCGCACCTTCCAGCGCATAGTTCACTTCACCACGCGGGCCGCAGGCGATAGTAGTCAGCAGACCATTTTTCGATTCCACAACTTCGGTGCCGGTGTTCATCAGCAAGAAGCAGCCCGTGCCGTAGGTGTTTTTCGCCATACCCGGTTGTACGCACAGTTGGCCGTACAGCGCCGCCTGCTGGTCACCGGCGATACCAGCGATCGGAATACGCGTACCGCCTTTACCCCCGATGTTGGTCTGACCGTAAATTTCTGAGGAAGGACGGACTTCCGGCAGCATTTCACGCGGAATATCCAGCGCTTCGAGCATGCGTTCATCCCACTTCAAATCACGGATGTTGAACAGCATGGTACGTGATGCGTTGGTGTAATCCGTGACGTGAACGCGTCCCTGAGTCATTTTCCAGACCAGCCAGGTATCGACAGTCCCGAACAGCAGCTCGCCGCGTTTAGCGCGTTCACGGGAGCCCTCAACGTGGTCGAGGATCCATTTCAGTTTGGTGCCGGAGAAGTACGGGTCAACCACCAGGCCGGTGTTGTGACGGATGTACTCTTCCATTCCGTCTTTTTTCAGCTTTTCGCAGATATCAGCAGTACGACGGCATTGCCACACAATCGCGTTATAAATTGGCTTGCCGGTTTCTTTTTCCCACACAATGGTGGTTTCACGCTGGTTGGTGATACCGATACCGGCGATTTGATCAGAATTGATGTCGGCTTTGGCCAGCACTTCAACCAGTACCGAGCTTTGCGATGACCAGATTTCCATCGGGTCATGCTCAACCCAGCCAGATTTAGGGTAGATCTGGGTAAATTCACGCTGAGAAACGCTGATGATGTTGGCATCGTGATCCAGCACTACTGCGCGTGAGCTGGTCGTACCCTGATCGAGTGCGACAATGTATTTTTTTTCGTGAGTCGTATCTGCTGACATAATATTCATCCTGCAAATGAGTAAGCTGTGGAACAGTTTAGCCGATCAGGCCTTGCGCTGTTTGGTTGGCTGCGACGCTTTGTCAGCTGCCGGTTCGTTAATCTGGTGTGGCAGATGACGGCTAATCAATGCTTTATAGCCGACCGCACCCAGACAAGCGCCAAGCAGTGGACCAAAAATCGGTACCAGGAAATAAGGGATATCACGGGCACCGGTAAATGCCACTTTGCCCCAGCCTGCGAAGTAAGCGAACAGTTTCGGTCCGAAATCACGCGCCGGGTTCAGGGCGAATCCGGTCAGTGGCCCCATTGATGCACCGATAACCGCAATCAGAATACCAATCAGCAGCGGTGCCAGCGGGCCACGTGGCAAGCCGTTGCCGTCGTCAGTCAGGCCGAGGATCAGGGACATCAGAACAGCAGTGATCACGGTTTCAACCAGGAACGCCTGCAATACGCTGATGTGCGGGTTTGGATACGTGGAGAAGATACCGGCAAGGCTCAGACTGTCTACGCTGCCGCGTACCATATTGTGACTTTGCTCGAAATCAATGAACAGATTGTAGTAGAGGCCGTAGACCAGCGCGGCGGCACAGAAGGCGCCTGCGACCTGCGCGATAATGTAAGGCAGAACTTTGCGTCCTTCAAAGTTTGCAAACAAACATAACGCGACGGTAACAGCCGGGTTCAGGTGTGCGCCTGAGATCGCCGCAGTCAGGTAAATGGCCATGGCCACACCGAAACCCCAGACGATACTGATTTCCCACTGGCCAAAGGATGCTCCGGCAAGTTTCAATGCAGCAACACAGCCTGCACCGAAGAAAATGATAAGCCCGGTACCCAGAAACTCAGCGATGCACTGACCTTTTAATGTGGAACTCATGGTTTGGCTCATAGTTTGATCCTGCTAAGGATGATGTTAATGATTGGTTATAGTTTTTTGTTATGTCGTACGCGAACGTAATCGGATTTTGACGTTCATCATTAAATGAGAACGTAATGTGAATTTATCGTTAACGAGCATAAACGAGAAATAGCGAAATCAAAATTTGCGTGTCATGTCATAAAAATGAGCGATTTCGCGTATTACCGGACCATCGCGAACGGCAAAAAGGCCACGATTTAACATTTGCCGGGCACGGGTAGGTGAAACGAACATAGCAACAGGCCGGATAAGGATATGCGGTATTAACGGGGATTTCTGGTGAGTGACGCTGCTTTTTAAGCATTTCCTGATACCGGGCGCTGTAAAATTGCAACAGACTGCGTGCAGGAAGGGGTTCTTGCTAGACAGGGCAAAGCTGGCTACATACAATCACCCGGTAAGACACCCGCTGGTTTTACAAGACTTTGGCGCAAATCAGACCTGAATTTGGTTTGAATTCGTTATCAAAATCGACGGAGTGCAGGAATTCATGAGCCGTGTCCGGATGATGCGGCAGAACATAAGATGTGCGCCTTGCGAACATAAGGGGACCGAAAAATGTCATTTGAAGTATTTGAGAAATTAGAAGCTAAAGTTCAGCAAGCGATCGATACCATTACTCTTTTGCAGATGGAAATCGAAGAACTGAAAGAACAAAACAATACCCTGTCTCAGGAAGTTCAGCAGGCAAGTGGTAACCACGAATCGCTGGTGCGTGAAAATGCACAGCTGAAAGAAGAACAGCACGTGTGGCAGGATCGTCTGCGTGCACTGCTGGGAAAAATGGAAGAAGTCTGATGACTTCGGCCTGAAAATAAAAAAGGACGCCACGGCGTCCTTTTTTGTTGCTGAAAGCGCAAGGTTATTCGATGTCGAGCGGGTCTTCGGACAACACAATACCGGTATTGTCGGCATACAGATGGTCACCGGAGAAGAAGGTCACACCGCCGAAATTGACACGAATGTCGCTTTCGCCAATCCCTTCGCTGCCTGCGCCCGCCGGAATCGCTGCCATCGCCTGAATGCCGATATCCAGTTCTTCCAGATCGTCTACCTGACGAACCGCTCCGTAAATCACAATGCCTTCCCATTCGTTTTGCAACGCCTGGCGTGCCAGACCGGCATCCAGCAATGCGCGCCGAACGGAACCGCCGCCATCGACCACGAGTACGCGACCACGGCCATTTTCTTCCAGCAAGTCATAAAGCAAGCCATTGTCTTCGAAACACTTCACTGTCGTGATTTGCCCGCCAAATGAAGTACGGCCACCAAAGTTGGAGAACAGGGGTTCGACGACATTCACTTCTTCATGGTAGATGTCGCAAAGTTCGGAAGTATCGTATTTCATAGGATTTCATCTGGTTGCTGCATGAGTGTTCAGTATATCCCTTTCGGGCGGATGTTGGCAAAATCATCAATTGTTAAATGCGAAAAGCGGCCGGATAAACGCACATCAGGCCACTTTTACTCAATTGAGCAACAGACCCACCGCAAACAACACGTTAGTCAGTAACGCTGCTTTCACCATGTGTTCGAGCAGCGGACGCACTTCCAAAGACGTTTTGGACTTTCTCACGCGGATAATGTGCGTGGTCAGCATCGGTACTGCCAAAAGGAACAACCAGCCCGTCCAGTGACGCAAATAGGCTGCCGAGAATATTGCCAGACACAGCGTGGCGGCGGTCAGAATAAACGTGTGATAGCGACGCGCATTCACCGGTCCGAGACGAACCGCCAGCGTGTTTTTGCCGTTGGTGCGATCGGATTCGATATCGCGCAAATTGTTGATATTCAGCACCGCCGTCGAGAGTAATCCCGTTGCGGTCGCGGGTAGCATCACAATCCAGTCGAAGTATCCCGCCTGCAAATAGAACGTCCCGGCGACGCTGATCCAGCCAAAGAAGATCAAAACGGAAATATCACCCAGCCCCATATAACCGTAAGGGCGCGTGCCGACGGTGTACGTGATAGCCGCGCCAATCGAAAGCAGGCCGAGGATGATAAAGCCCACGACGTCACTTGGTTTGTGGCAGGCGACGGCGATAAGCGCGATACCGCACACGAGCGTCAGCACAATGGTCAGGATAATCGCGCGCTTCATCTGGGCGGCGGTAATCATCCCTTTTTGCATCCCGCGCAACGGCCCGACACGATCGGGCGTATCACTGCCTTTTTCGGCATCGCCATAATCGTTGGCAAGGTTAGACAGGATTTGCAGACAACCCGCCGTCAGTAACGCCAGCAGCGCGATGAGCGGGTGGAAAACGCCTTGCAGGCTGGCAATCGCCGAACCCATGACGATGGAGGCAAAAGCCAGAGGCAGCGTTTTAGGACGCAGGCTTTCAAGCCATGCGCGGGCAGGCGTGGTCGGGGTGCAGGGAGTCATTGTGCTCATAGGTGATTTCGCTCAGGTGAACAGTCAGTCCGAAATCTAAAAAAAATCAGGGAGGCAAACGCCTCCCTGAAGATCACTTTCGGAACGTATGAGCAAATTATAAGATAAAACGGCTCAGATCTTCATCAGCTACCAGCTGATCAAGGTGGCTTCTAACATAATCTGCATCAATGTTTATGGAGATACCGTTGCTTTCGCTGGCGTCATAGGAGATATCTTCCATCAGGCGCTCCAGAACCGTGTGCAGACGACGTGCGCCAATGTTCTCGGTGGTTTCGTTCACCTGCCATGCCGCTTCCGCGATACGACGGATGCCGTCAGCCGTGAAATCAATGGTCACACCTTCAGTCGCCATCAATGCTTTGTACTGATGTGTCAGGGACGCACTTGGCTCAGTCAGAATACGTTCGAAGTCTTCTGTCGACAGCGCCTGCAGCTCAACGCGGATTGGCAGACGACCCTGCAATTCCGGGATCAGATCTGACGGGCTGGACGTCTGGAACGCACCGGAGGCGATAAACAGAATGTGGTCAGTTTTCACCATGCCGTGTTTAGTGGAAACGGTACAGCCTTCCACCAGCGGCAGCAGGTCGCGCTGAACGCCTTCACGGGAAACGTCCGGGCCGGAACTTTGACCGCCGCGTTTACAGATTTTGTCGATCTCATCGATGAACACGATACCGTGCTGTTCAACGGCTTCAATCGCCTGTTCTTTCAGCTCTTCCGGGTTCACCAGTTTCGCCGCTTCTTCTTCAACCAGCAGCTTGTAAGCTTCTTTGATTTTCAGTTTGCGCGGTTTCTGTTTCTGACCGGCCATGTTCTGGAACATGGATTGCAGCTGGTTAGTCATTTCTTCCATACCCGGCGGGGACATGATTTCAACGCCGACTGGCCCAGCCGCCAGATTGATTTCAATTTCTTTGTCGTCGAGCTGGCCTTCACGTAATTTCTTGCGGAAGTTCTGGCGCGCGGCAGAAGGCTCATGTGCTTCGTCAGCCTGCCCCCAGTTGTTTTTCGCCGGCGGGATCAGCACATCGAGAATCCGTTCTTCGGCCATTTCTTCGGCGCGGAATCGGTTTTTATCGATGGACTGCATACGCACCATTTTCACCGCGGAATCGGTCAGATCACGGATAATAGAATCCACTTCTTTCCCGACATAGCCCACTTCGGTGAACTTGGTGGCTTCGACTTTGATGAACGGCGCGTTAGCCAGTTTGGCCAGACGACGGGCGATTTCGGTTTTACCGACACCGGTCGGGCCGATCATCAGAATATTTTTTGGGGTGACTTCGTGGCGCAGCGCTTCATCAAGCTGCATACGGCGCCAGCGGTTACGCAGGGCGATCGCCACAGCGCGTTTCGCTTTATCCTGGCCAATGATGTAGCTGTCTAACTCGCTGACAATCTCGCGCGGGGTCATCTCAGACATAATTTTCGATCCTTACGCTTTAGAAGACAATTCTTCGATGGTGTGGAATTGGTTGGTGTAGATGCAGATATCACCCGCGATACTCAGCGATTTTTCTACGATATCGCGTGCGCCAAGCTCTGAGTTTTCCAGCAAAGCACGGGCAGCAGCTTGTGCATACGGACCACCGGAACCAATCGCGATCAGGTCGTTTTCTGGCTGGATGACGTCGCCGTTACCACTGATAATCAGCGAGGCATTTTCATCCGCAACGGCCAGCAGCGCTTCGAGACGGCGCAGCATACGGTCGGTACGCCAGTCTTTTGCCAGCTCAACGGCGGCTTTCACAAGATGACCCTGGTGCATTTCCAGTTTGCGTTCGAACAGCTCAAACAGCGTGAAGGCGTCAGCGGTACCACCAGCAAAACCAGCAATCACTTTATCGTTGTAAAGGCGACGTACTTTTTTGACGTTGCCCTTCATGACGGTATTTCCCAATGTGGCCTGGCCATCACCACCGATAACGACCTTGCCGTTGCGGCGTACACTTACAATTGTTGTCACGAGCGGTTCCTCGTTGCAGACGGAAAAGATCCCCGCAGGCTTGTGGGACACTTTGCGTGTCTCACAAACTTACGAGGCATATTGGAAGTATAGATTGGGGAAGGATTACGGGTTTTCAACCCCCGATTGCAAGGGGAATGCAACCGGAGATGCCTGCGCTGTTCAGGCGGGATAAGGTGCTGTCTGCACCGGAGCGATTGTTATAAGGGCCAATCACGACGCGATTCCAGCCGCCGCCCGTGGTGATCCGGCCTTCAAACCCTTCGAATGCCAGCTTGGCGCGCTGGGATTCCGCCTGCTCGGAGCCTTTGAATGAACCGCACTGCACCATAAATCGCTGGGTTTTTTCCTGCTCTTTCGGTTTCTCTGGCGCTGCCTGTGTAATGGCGGCCGGTTGCTGTGCTTTCGGTTGTTCTTTCGGCGCTTCTCTGACCGGTTCTTTTACCGCTTCCGGCTCTTTAACCTGTGGCTTAGGTTTTGGCTGAACAGGTTGCGTTTGGACCTGTGCCTGCGGAGCACGAACGGGTTGCGTTTGCGGCGTATACGCAGGCTGCTGAACTTGGCGCGGTTGCGTCTGCACCTGCTGTTGCTGAGCATAAGTCGGCTGCTGTTGCTGTTGCTGTTGCTGTAGCTGACGCTGCGTCTGAGCCGGACGCGTTGCGACCTGACTCGGGTCGTTATACGGCACTTCAGACAGCTGTGTTGGCGTCTGGCGCATATCGGCCTGCATCTGTTCGAGAAGTTGTCGCTGTTCCGGCGTCAGCTGCGTTTTCGATTCAACCTGACCACCTGCCGTCGGTTCAGTCGGCGTGGTGACGCCCATCTGACGGTTTTCCAGCTCCTTGATGTAGCGCCAGCGCTCTTCAGGCTTAGGCGGTAATCCGTTACCCGGACGAACAGCATGCGTCGGCAGTACCGCCGCTTCTTCATGTTTATTGTGCGCAATAAAATAGAGGCCACCGACAAACACCACCAGTACCGCAACGGCTAACACCACCATGGTTTTGGAGATCGTTGTGGAACTGCTTTTTTTACTCCGGCTGGTACTTTTCCGCCGCGCTCCTGAGCGCCCACGGCTTACATAGTCTCTTTGTGCCACTATCGTTTCGCTGTGTCGTGATGAATGAAGAAGTGCGTCATGTTACTTAACCCTGCATATATAACAAAACAAAAACTGACTCACGCTTTCGGGGCGGCCGTGCTTTCGCGCACCACCAGCTCACTATCAAGCAGAAGCGAACCGCTTTGTCCCGGATTTCCCTGTAACTGCTCAAGTAATAATAACATAGCCTGACGGCCCAGCTGGAATCTTGGCTGGGCCACGGTGGTCAGCGGAGGATCGGTAAACTGGCTGGCTTTGATGTCATCGAAGCCGACCACCGACAAGTCCTGCGGAATGCGCAGACCCATTTTCTTCGCCTGGAACATCGCGCCGATCGCCATAATATCGTTATGACAGAAAATGGCTGTTGGCGGAGAAGGCAGCGCCATCAGTTCTGTCACCGCCTGCGCGCCAGATTCGTAGCTAAAATCGCCCTGAGCGGTCAGGGCGTTTTCAACGCTGATCCCGTTGCGGCGCAGCGCCTGAATATAACCTTGTGAGCGGTACTGGCACAGCGGCATATGTTTCGGCCCTTCGATACAGGCAATACGCTGATGGCCCAGATTCAGCAGATAATGTACCGCTTCAAACGCAGCAGTCAGGTTATCAATATGAACGGTCGGCAGTTCCAGTTCTGGCGCAAATTCATTGGCCATCACCATCGGCGGCAGATTCCGTTGTTCTTCTTTGCTGGCGTCGAAAGGTAAATCGGAACCGAGCAGCAACATGCCATCAATCTGTTTGGTGATGATCAGATTGATGAAGGTTTTTTCCTGCTGGTTTTGCTGAGCGCAGTCGCCAATCAGCACCAGATAACCATTTTCGGCAGCGGTGCGTTCGATCCCTTTGATCAGATCGGCGAAAAACGGATCGCAGATGTCCGGGACGATCACCAGAATGGTTCGCGATTCGTTACGTTTCAGGTTTCGGGACAGAGCATGAGGAGAATACCCTACGGCCATCACTGCCTGGTCGACCTTCTGACGGGTAGAGGCGGAGACTTTTTCCGGATTCATTAACGCGCGGGATACCGTTGCTGTTGAAACGCCTGCCTGTTCTGCCACATCTTTCATTGTTGCGGCGGGTAATTCTTTCTTGTGCTCCAACGCATCTCTCCTTGCAACAGCATCAAACTGACACAACAACATCAACATTCCTCACCTGGCTACCCGTGATGTGTAGCTCATCACATTCTAAACAGAATGTGAGTAGGATTTGTTACCTAATTTGCATTAAAAGTGTGACGCAGATGCTTTTTTCGATCCATCACACAGAAATCCCGACTATTTATGCGGATTAGCTATCGATCGGATCCACATCCAGCGTCCATTTCACCTTTTTAGCCTGCGGCAGGCTGGCAATCAGCGGCTGAGAACTCTTGATCAGATGCTGCAAAACGCGGCGTGAAGGATGCTGCAATAACAGCTGCCAGCGGAAACGCCCGTTACGCTTGGCCGCCAGAGCAGGCACCGGCCCTAAAATCCACAATGAATCATCTTTCAGCGGGCTGGATTCCAGCAGATTTCGCAGTTGTTGCAGGAACAGCGCCGACTGCTGATTATCATGGTCTTCAGAGCGGATCATAATGTGGCTGGTGTAAGGCGGCAGAAAGACGCTCTTGCGCTCGGCAAGCGTCTGTTTCGCAAATTCGTCGTAGCCTTTATGCAACAGAACCTGCAACAGCGGATGTTCAGGGTGATGTGTTTGTAAAACCACTTCCCCCTGTTTCCCGGCACGACCGGCACGGCCTGAAACCTGGGTATAGAGCTGGGCAAAACGTTCTGCTGAACGGAAATCTGCCGAGAACAACGCGCCGTCGACATCCAGCAGCGAGACCAGCGTGACATCCGGGAAATGGTGGCCTTTGGCCAGCATTTGCGTGCCGATTAGAATACGTGCGCCGCCGCGATGCACTTCATTCAGATGCTGTTCCAGAGAGCCTTTGCGGCTGGTGGTGTCGCGGTCAATGCGGGTGATGGGCGTGTTCGGGAACAGCGGCGCCAGTTCGTTTTCCAACTGCTCGGTGCCAACGCCGACGGACACCAGCTGCGTCGATCCGCACTGCGGACACTGATTCGGCACGGCACGCTGGCTGTCGCAATGGTGGCAGCGTAACTGGCGCTGATTCTGATGCAGCGTGTAATAGTGATCGCAGCGCTGGCATTCAGCAATCCATCCGCATTCGTGGCAGAGCAGGGCAGGCGCATAGCCGCGGCGGTTGAGGAACAGCATGACCTGATTGTCGGCTTTGAGATGTTCCTGCATGCGCTGGATCAGCGGCTGAGAAAGCCCGACTTTCAGCTGCAACCCTTTTAAATCCAGCAAATTCTGCCGCGCGAGTTTGGCGTTACCGGCGCGTTTGGTCAGTTTCAGCTGACGATATTTGCCCAGTTCCACGTTGTGCAGCGTTTCCAGCGCAGGCGTTGCCGAGCCCATAATAATGGGGATGTTTTCCGCGTGGGCGCGATATACCGCGAGATCCCGCGCGTGATACCGCCAGCCTTCCTGCTGCTTATAAGAGCTGTCGTGTTCTTCATCGATAATGATAACGCCCAGCCGGGCAAACGGTGTGAACAGCGACGAGCGCGTGCCGATCACAATTCCGGCTTCACCATTGCGCGCACGAAGCCAGACGGAAAGGCGCTCGCTGTCATTAAGCCCGGAATGCAAAACATCCACCGGTGCGCTGAAACGTTCGCGAAAACGCGCGATGGTCTGCGGCGTCAGGCCGATTTCCGGCACCATCACCAGCGCCTGGCGACCCTGTGCGAGAATGTTTTCCAGCACACTCAGATACACTTCGGTTTTACCCGAGCCGGTGACACCGGCCAGCAGCCAGGCGGAAAACTGCTGATCTTCACTGCGGATGGCACCGACGGCGGTGGCCTGTTCGGTGTTAAGACGCAGGCGTTCGCCGACGACGGAGAAGTCTTTGCGCCAGTCTTGTGTGGCAGGCGCGATGCTGCGTAAATCGGTCAGCCCTTTTACCCGCAGCGCCTGCAAGGCGGTATCGGTCAGTTCGAGGTCAGCAACCTGATGGCGGTACAGCGGTTTTTGAATCAACGCCGCCATCGCCTGTTGCTGTTTCGGCGCACGTTTGAGGCTCTCGAGCGGCGTGGCGCGCCCCTGTTCGGTGGCAAACCATTGCCACAGCGGCGTCAGTTCAGCGGGTTTCCCCTGACGTAACAGCACCGGCAGCGCGTGAAACAACACTTCGCCGATGGGAAAATGATAATAGTCGGCAGCCCAGAGCAGGATGCGCCAAAGATCGGGTGTGAACAGGCTCGAAGCGTCGAGGACTTCACGCACGGGTTTCAGCTTTTCCAGGCCAAATTCGCTGGAATCACTGACGCGTGTAACGATGCCAATCGCGTCGCGTTTACCGAAAGGCACACTGACCCGACACCCCTGAGAAACCTGTAATCCAGGCGGCAGGAGGTAATCGAAAGTACGGGCGAGTGGAACAGGTAACGCGACGTGGGCAACAGGCATTGTGGGTCCAGACTATAAAAAAATGACGAGATAGTGTACACTGTGTCCTTCGAAATGCATGAACATCATTGCGCGGTTCTCAGAGATTCTGTATGATTCGCCGCCTTTGGTGCATTTCGCATTCAAAGCCTATCATCCACTACGCGTGGTGTCTGACAGAACAGGGTTGGATAGCGACGCGGCCTTAAGAAGAGGTTTTCCATGAAACAAGGTATTCACCCTAAATATACAGAAGTTACTGCAACTTGCTCATGCGGTAACGTTATCAAAACTCACTCAACAGTGGGTCATGATCTGAACCTGGACGTCTGTGGCGAATGTCACCCGTTCTACACTGGTAAGCAACGTGAAGTGGCTACCGGTGGCCGCGTTGACCGCTTCAACAAGCGTTTCAGCGTTCCAAGCAGCAAATAAGCTACGCTTGAGAGCAAAAAAAGGCGCCTTTGGCGCCTTTTTTGTTGCCTGCCGTTTCAACTTCCCGCCAGACAAAACTCCTTTCTCACAAACTTTCACTACCTGCAAATACACTGAAAAAACGCGCGACGGGTGCGCACGGTTTTTCAGAGCATGATCGCGGAACCGCGATCAGTATTCCCAGGTATCAGGATCAACACCCAGTTCACGCATCAGGATCTTCGCCGCTTCCGGGATTTCGTCACTGCGTTCTTTACGCAAGTCTTCGTCATTCGGCAAAGGCTGACCGGTGAACGCATGCAGGAAAGCTTCACATAATAATTCACTGTTAGTCGCATGACGCAGGTTATTCACCTGACGACGGGTGCGTTCATCGGTGAGAATTTTCAGGACTTTCAGCGGAATGGATACCGTGATTTTCTTAACTTGTTCGCTTTTCTTACCGTGTTCAGCGTAAGGGCTGACATATTCGCCGTTCCACTCAGCCATGGGACACCTTAAATTTATCAAAAAATAAAATACTGAAAACCGCGTGATTATGCCCGATTTTCACTGTTCTCACTAAATAAATGTCGTCATTTTACAGGGATATCTCACGATTTGCCCTGCGGCATTGTTCATTTTGTCGTCTTGCGCTTAACTGCTTCACGCGACGGATCTGCCGGACATCTTCATTAACGCCATAATTTTAGCGGGTATTGCTCTGTTGCTCAATCTATACGCAAAGAAGTTTAGATGTCCAGATGTATTGACGTCTATAAATCCGGGCGTTACTCTTTACCCCCTCATCCTCCGCATTTCGTCAGGAAGAAACGACTATGACGCACAAGCAAGCCACCATTGCCGTGGGCAGTGGCCTGAACAATGATCAGCAATATGGTTGTGTAGTTCCGCCAATCGCCCTTTCCAGCACTTACAACTTCGAAGATTTCAATCAGCCGAGAGCCCATGACTATTCACGTCGCGGAAACCCGACGCGTGATATCGCTCAGCGTGCGCTGGCGGATCTGGAAGGCGGTGCGGGCGCGGTTCTCACCAGCAGCGGGATGTCCGCGATCCATCTGGTGTGTACGGTGTTTCTCAAGCCGGGCGATTTGCTGGTTGCGCCGCACGATTGCTACGGCGGCAGCTATCGTCTGTTCGACAGCCTGAGCAAACGTGGCGCGTACCGCGTGCTGTTTGTCGATCAGGATGACCCGCAGGCGCTGGCCGAAGCGCTGAAGGAAAAACCAAAACTGGTGCTGATAGAATCCCCAAGTAACCCGTTGCTGCGCGTGGTCGATATCGAAGCGATTTGTGCGGCGTCGCAGGCGGCTGGCGCGCTGACCGTGGTGGATAACACGTTCCTGAGCCCGGCGTTGCAAAACCCGCTGAAGCTGGGGGCGGATTTAGTTGTACATTCCTGTACGAAATATCTGAATGGGCATTCTGATGTGGTCGCCGGTACGGTAATATCTAAGACCGCAGAGCATGCAACTGAACTGGCGTGGTGGGCGAACAACATTGGTGTGACCGCCGCGGCATTTGACAGCTATCTGCTTTTACGCGGCCTGCGCACTTTAACGGTTCGCGTAAAACAACAGCAGGAAAATGCACTGGCGATTGTGGCGTATTTGCAGAAACAATCGCAGGTCAAAAAGCTGTATCATCCGTCGCTGCCGGAAAACCAGGGGCATGAAATTGCCCGCCGTCAGCAACGTGGTTTCGGAGCCATGATCAGTTTTGAATTTAACGGAGATGAAGCGCAGTTGCGTCATTTCCTGAAAGAATTGAAGTTATTTACCCTCGCAGAATCACTGGGAGGCGTCGAAAGCCTGATTTCTCATACGGCAACCATGACACACGCTGGCATGGCGCCGGAAGCGCGTAAAGCCGCCGGGATTTCTGACAGCTTGCTCCGTATTTCTGTAGGTCTTGAAGACAGCGAAGATTTGATTGCTGATCTGGAACACGCATTCCAGTCAGTGGCAACGAGGTAAGTATGAATGCAATAGCGGTTGCAGCGCCGGCGGGAAGCCGGCAGTTGCACAAATTTGGTGGCAGCAGCCTGGCTGACGTGAAATGTTATCTGCGCGTCGCAGGTATTATGGCGGAATACGCAAAGCCGGGCGATTTGATGGTCGTGTCGGCGGCGGGCAGCACAACCAACCAGCTGATCAGCTGGCTGAAACTGAGCCAGACCGACCGGCTTTCCGCGCATCAGGTTCAGCAGGCCTTGCGCCGGTATCAGAGTGATTTGATTTCCGGCCTGCTTCCGCCAGAAATGGCAGAACCGCTTATTGCTTCTTTTATTCATGACCTCGAACGTCTGGCTGTTTTGCTTGATGACAAGATGACCGATGCGGTTTACGCAGAAGTCGTCGGTCATGGCGAAATATGGTCTGCACGACTGATGTCTGCCGTACTGTGCAAAATGGAACTGCCCGCTGCCTGGCTGGATGCGCGCGAATTCCTGCGTGCTGAACGCGCGGCTCAGCCTCAGGTGGATGAAGGCCGTTCTTATCCGCTTTTGCAACAGCTTATCGCACAGCATCCTCAGCAATATCTGGTGGTGACCGGGTTTATCGCCCGCAGTGACGCCGGTGAAACTGTTTTGCTTGGCCGTAACGGCAGCGACTATTCCGCCACCCAGATTGGCGCACTGGCGAACGCCAGCCGCGTCACCATCTGGAGTGATGTCGCCGGGGTTTACAGCGCCGATCCGCGTAAAGTGAAAGATGCCTGCCTGTTGCCGCTGCTGCGTCTGGATGAAGCCAGTGAACTGGCGCGTCTGGCCGCACCGGTATTGCACACCCGTACTTTGCAGCCGGTTTCCGGCAGCGACATCGATTTACAACTGCGCTGTAGCTACAAACCGGAGCAGGGCTCGACGCGTATCGAACGCGTGCTGGCGTCCGGTACGGGCGCGAAAATTGTCACCAGCCACGATGATATTTGCCTGATCGAAATGGCGATCCCGTCCGCGCATGATTTTGCGCTGGCGCAAAAAGATGTGGAGTTGCTGCTCAAGCGTGCGCAGATCAAACCGCTTTGTACCGGTGTGCATCCTGACCGCAATCTGCTGCAGTTTTGCTATACCTCTGAAGTCGCAGGCAGCGCCTTGCAGGTGCTGGAAGATGCCGCATTACCGGGGCGTCTGACGCTACGTGAAGGGCTGGCAATGGTCGCGCTGGTCGGTGCGGGCGTGTGTAAAAACCCGCTCCACAGCCACCGTTTCTATCAGGAAATGAAAGATCAGCCGATCGAATTCATCTGGCAGTCGGAAGACGGCATCAGCCTGGTGGCTGTTCTGCGCGTCGGCCCGACCGCTCATCTGATTCAGGGGCTGCACAAAACCCTGTTCCGCGCTGAGAAACAAATTGGCCTGATGCTGTTTGGTAAAGGCAATATCGGTTCACGCTGGCTGGAACTGTTTGCCCGTGAACAAAAGAATATTTCGGCCCGCAGCGGTTTCGAATTTGTGCTGGCTGGCGTGGTCGACAGCAAACGCAGTCTGCTCAATTACGAAGGTCTGGACGCCAGCCGTGCGCTGGCATTCTTTGACGACGAATCTCAGGCGCACGATGAAGAATCGCTGTTCCTGTGGATGCGCGCACACCCTTACGATGATCTGGTGGTGCTGGATGTTACGGCGAGCGCAGAACTGGCCGATCAGTATCTGGATTTCGCCAGCTACGGTTTCCATGTGATCAGCGCGAATAAACTGGCGGGTGCTTCAGACACTAATAAATATCGCCAGATCCGCGATGCCTTTTCCAAAACGGACAGCCACTGGTTGTATAACGCAACTGTGGGTGCCGGGCTGCCGGTGAACCACACCGTGCGCGATTTACGTGACAGCGGCGACAGCATTTTGGCCATCAGCGGAATTTTCTCCGGCACGTTATCCTGGCTGTTCCTGCAATTTGACGGCACGCTGCCGTTCACTGAACTGGTGGATTTAGCGTGGCAGCAGGGGCTGACAGAGCCTGATCCGCGCGATGATTTATCCGGCCAGGACGTGATGCGTAAGCTGGTGATCCTGGCGCGTGAAGCGGGTTATGACATCGAACCGACGCAGGTTCGTGTGGAATCTCTGGTACCGGCCGGTTGTGAAACGGGTTCCGTTGATCAGTTTTTCGAGGACGGTGAAGCGCTGAACCAGCAAATGGTTCAGCGTCTGGAAGCCGCGCGCGAAATGGGGCTGGTGCTGCGTTATGTGGCGCGTTTCGATGCCAACGGTAAAGCGCGTGTTGGCGTCGAAGCGGTTCGTGAGGATCATCCTCTGGCCGCGTTGCTGCCGTGTGACAACGTTTTTGCCATCGAAAGCCGCTGGTATCGTGACAACCCGCTGGTTATCCGCGGGCCGGGCGCTGGCCGTGATGTTACCGCCGGCGCACTGCAATCCGACCTTAACAGGTTGACTCAGCTGCTTTAATTCTTTGCTCCCTCCCCTGCGAAGGGGAGGGTTGGGGTGGGGTATGGCAAACGACGCTGAGTTGCCAGCTAAACCCCCTCCCGACCTCCCCCTTCGCAGGGGGAGGAGCAAAACACTTATCTTTCCCGTCGTACATTTCCCCCAACATGAAATTTCTTCAATTTGAGTGAAGATTAATCACACTCACATGCATTTTTGCAGTTGACAGTTTTGCTCACTTCCTCCATTGTCTATCCATACGTTTAGACGTCTAGACGCTTACCAGCTAAGCCGATAATTAAAACGCAGTGATGCATGAGGTAGTGTTTATGAGCTTTTTCCACGCTAACCAGCGCGAGGCGCTGAATCAGAATCTGGCAGAGTTGCAGGGTCAGATTAACGTTTCTTTCGAGTTTTTCCCGCCGCGCACCAGCGAGATGGAAGATACGTTGTGGAGCTCCATCGACCGCCTCAGCAGCCTCAAGCCTAAGTTTTTGTCGGTAACTTACGGTGCAAACTCCGGCGAGCGCGACCGCACGCACAGCATCATCAAAGGCATTAAAGAACGCACCGGTCTGGAAGCGGCTCCGCACCTGACCTGTATCGATGCCAGCCGTGACGAACTGCGTCAGATTGCGCAGGATTACTGGGAAAGTGGTATTCGTCATATCGTAGCGCTGCGCGGGGATTTACCGCCGGGCGGCGGCAAACCAGAGATGTACGCGACCGATCTGGTGCATCTGCTGAAAGAAGTGGGCGATTTCGATATCTCCGTGGCGGCTTACCCGGAAGTTCATCCGGAAGCCAAAAGCGCGCAGGCAGATTTGATCAACCTGAAGCGTAAAATTGACGCCGGTGCTAACCGTGCCATCACGCAATTTTTCTTCGACGTAGAAAGTTATCTGCGTTTCCGTGACCGCTGTGCGGGTCAGGGCATTGATGTTGAAATCGTGCCGGGCATTCTGCCGGTTTCCAACTTCAAACAGCTGACGCGTTTTGCCACCATGACCAATGTGCGCGTCCCGAACTGGATGAACAGTCAGTTTGAAGGGCTGGACGATGATGCGGAAACCCGCAAAATGGTCGGCGCAAATATCGCGATGGACATGGTGAAAATCCTCAGCCGCGAAGGCGTGAAGGACTTCCATTTCTACACCCTGAATCGTGCGGAAATGAGCTATGCGATTTGCCATACGCTGGGTGTTCGCCCAGACATCGCGGTGCCGGTTCGTGCGTAAGTAAGTAAATAATGTTCCGAATGCAGAAAGCAAAAAACCCGCGAATTCGCGGGTTTTTCATTTAGAGCTTCCGGGCTGAACTAGCCGGTGTTACGCATACCGGCCGCAACGCCTGCGATGGTTACCATCAGGGCCTGTTCGACATTTGCGTCCTGTTTACCGTCTTTTTCCAGCTCGCGTGAACGGTGCAGCAACTCAGCCTGCAGCACGTTCAGCGGATCGGTGTAGACGTTGCGCAGCGCAATGGACTCAGCAATCCACGGCAAATCTTCCATCAGATGATCGTCGTTGGAAATCGCCAGCACCACTTTGATATCGCCCGCCAGCTGTTCGCGCAGTTTCTGTCCCAGCGGCCACAGTTCTTTTTCGACCAGACGCTGATCGTAGTATTCCGCCAGCCACAGGTCGGCCTTGGCGAACACCATTTCCAGCATACCGATACGCGTGGAGAAGAATGGCCAGTCGTGGCACATCGCTTCCAGCTCATCGCGTTTCCCGTCATCGACGACGGCCTGCAAACCGGCACCTGCGCCCAGCCAGGCTGGCAGCATCAGTCGGTTTTGCGTCCAGGCGAAGATCCACGGAATCGCACGCAGACTTTCCACGCCGCCGTTGGCTTTACGTTTTGCCGGGCGTGAACCCAGCGGCAGTTTCGCCAGTTCCTGCTCTGGCGTCGCTGCACGGAAGTAAGGCACGAAGTCTTTATTCTCGCGGATATAGCCGCGGTACATTTTGCAGGAAACGTCAGACAGCTGTTCCATGATGTCCACCCAGGCTTTTTTCGGCTCTGGCGGTGGCAACAGGTTGGCTTCCAGAATGGCGGAGGTGTACAGCGCCAGACTGCTGATGGTGACTTCCGGCAGACCAAATTTGAAGCGGATCATTTCGCCCTGCTCAGTCACGCGCAGGCCACCTTTCAGGCTGCCCGGAGGCTGAGAGAGCAGCGCAGCTTGCGCTGGCGCACCGCCACGGCCGATAGAACCGCCGCGTCCGTGGAACAGCGTCAGCGCGACACCGGCTTTCTCACAGGTTTTGATCAATGCGTCTTGTGCGCGGTACTGCGCCCAGGAAGCCGCCATCACGCCCGCGTCTTTCGCGGAGTCGGAATAGCCAATCATCACCATTTGCTTGCCCTGAATGAAGCCGCGATACCAGTCGATGCTCAGTAATTGCTTCATCACGTCGTCGGCGTTATTCAGGTCATCCAGCGTTTCGAACAGCGGCGCAACCGGCATCGGGAACGGACAACCGGCTTCTTTAAGCAGCAGATGCACGGCCAGCACGTCAGACGGTGTACGCGCCATGGAAATGACGTAAGCGGCAATAGAACCTTCCGGCGCTTCCGCAATCACCTGACAGGTATCGAGCACTTCTTTGGTATCGGCGCTCGGTTCCCAGTGGCGTGGCACCAGCGGACGTTGTGAATTCAGTTCGCGGATCAGGAACGCCTGTTTGTCGGATTCTGACCAACTTTCGTAATCGCCCAGCCCCAGATAACGGGTGATTTCAGCGATCGCGTCGGTATGGCGGGTACTTTCCTGACGCACATCGATACGCACCAGCGGCACGCCGAAACAGCGTACGCGGCGCAGGGTGTCGAGCAACTGACCGTTCGCGATGATGCCCATGTTGCAGGCCAGCAGCGACTGGTAACAGGCATAAAGCGGTGCCCAGAGTTGTTCGTTTTTCACCAGTAAATCGTGAGGGCGCGCAACGCGTTCGCCTTTCAGACGGGCTTCGAGATACACCTGCGTGCTCGTCAGCTGGGTACGCAGGTGTTTCATGATTTCGCGGTAAGGCTCGAGAATATCGGCACCGCCGGCCCGCTCGCGCAGTTCCGGCGTACATTCGGTCATCGAGAGTTCTGAAACCAGTACAGCGATATCGCGCAGGAACAGATCGGTGGCTTTCCAGCGGCTCAGCAACAGAACGTGGCGGGTAATATCAGCAGTCACGTTCGGGTTACCGTCGCGGTCGCCGCCCATCCAGGAAGTGAAACGCACCGGCACGGCTTCCACCGGCATTTTGTAATTCAGTGACGTCTCAAGCTGCTCGTTCAGTTCACGCAGGAAAGCAGGAACGCCTTCCCACAGGCTGTTTTCGACGACCGCAAAACCCCATTTGGCTTCATCAACCGGAGAAGGGCGGTTCTTACGGATTTCATCGGTGTGCCATGACTGCGCAATCAGCTGACGCAGGCGGCGCATAATTTGTTTGCGCTCGTAGTCGGCCAGATCGTTATGGTCGAGCTGTTTGAGGCAGTTATTCACTTCCACCAGTTTGTGGATCAGCGTGCGACGGGCAATTTCCGTCGGGTGCGCGGTCAGCACCAGTTCGATAGAAAGCTGGTCAACGGCGTCACGTAATTGTTGTTCAGAGAGGTTTTTGGATTTCAGACGATCGAACAATTGTGCCAGAGCTTCAGGATTGCTGGCCGCTTCGCCGTGTGGCGAAATGCTGTGATATTGTTCGGCTACGTTGGCTAAATTCAGGAACTGGCTAAAAGCACGGGCAACAGGCAACAACTCATCATTCGAGAGATTTTGCAGCGTTGACAGCAATTCCTGACGATCAGCATCATTTCCTGCACGTGAGGATTTGGACAACTTACGGATTTTCTCAACACGATCCAGGATATGTTCTCCCAACGTATCTTTGATCGTGTCGCCCAGCAATTTACCTAACATACTGACATTACTTCGCATTGCGGAATATTGTTCGTTCATATCACCTCAGACCCGTTCTCTCGTTTGATTTTTATATTCTGTAAATAACTTTCACCCGTCAGGCATTCATGCCCCGTTCACCCGCCAACCTGGCCATACTTTTAAATGCCGCACCTGTTTTAACCCAAAAACACCCGATCACTCACGTTAAAAATGGTCTTTTTGGCAATGTCGCTGAAATTTAATTACAACAGCGACGATATCAGTTTGGCTAATCCATCATTCGTACAGTATCAAAGGGCGCCCGGAAGCGCCCTGATTGTTTCTTCATCAACCCTGATTCAGGATCAGTGATAGCAGAAGTGATGAACGACCTGAGAAATCAGCTCGCGTGTCGGTTTTATGAACGCGGTATCAATATATTCATCTGGCTGATGCGCCTGATCGATAGAACCCGGCCCCAGTACCAGCGTCGGGCACAGTTCCTGAATGAACGGCGCTTCGGTGCAGTAGTTCACGATTTCGGTTTCGACGCCCAGCAGCTTTTCCACGACCTGAACCAGCGGGTGATCCGGCGGGCATTCATAACCCGGGATTGGCGGATGCAGTTCTTCGATAGCAAGACGGCCCGGCCAGCGCTGGCTGACAGGCTCCAGCGCTTCGTTGAGCAGGCCGTTGATATCGGCCAGCGTCAGGCCCGGCAACGGACGGATATCCATGTGCATTTCACAGCAGGCGCAAATGCGGTTTGGCGCGTCGCCGCCGTTGATATAACCAAAGTTCATGGTCGGATACGGGATCACGAAACCACTGTGGTTGTAACGGGTTTTCAGCGTATTGCGCAGCGTCATCAGATGGGTAATCGACTCGTGCATCAGTTCGATGGCGTTCACGCCACGCGACGGATCACTGGAATGGCCGGACTGACCGGTGATGCGGATGGCATTCGACATATGGCCTTTGTGGGCACGAACCGGTTTCAGTGAGGTCGGTTCGCCGATGATTGCGCAGTCCGGACGAATTTTCGCGTTTTTGGAGAAGTAACTGGCACCGGCCATCGTCGTTTCTTCATCCGCCGTCGCTAAAATATACAGCGGTTTAGTCAGTTTGGTCAGATCGACATCGCGCAGTGAATCGAGGATAAACGCGAAGAAACCTTTCATGTCGGCAGTCCCCAAACCATAGAGCTTATTTTCATGCTCGGTGAGGGTGAAAGGATCGCGCGTCCAGCGTCCGTCATCGAACGGAACGGTGTCGGTGTGACCGGCCAGCAGTAAGCCGCCTGCGCCGTGACCGGTGCTGGCTAACATATTGAATTTATTGCGCGTACCTGGAACGGGCTGCACTTCAACGTTGAAGCCTAAATCACCGAACCAGCCTGCCAGTAAATGGATTAGCGTCTCATTGCTCTGGTCCAGAGCAGCGTCCGTTGCGCTGATGGAAGGGGTTGCGATTAACGCCCGATAGAGCTCAATAAAAGGAGGTAATTTCATCTTCACTGTTGACAGCCTTTAGTTAGGGTAGTATTCATATTCATGCAATAATTGTGAATAAAAATACAATAAGCCAGTGCGTAAGGAAACCAGAATAATTATCCGGCTCCTTACCCAAAATTGAGAAGGTGAACAGACCCTATGTTGAATACGCTGATTGTTGGTGCCACAGGTTATGCCGGAGCTGAACTCGCGGCCTATCTGAACCGCCACCCACATATGAACATAACCGGTTTAACGGTTTCAGCGCAAAGTGCAGATGCAGGAAAATTGCTTTCTGATTTGCACCCTCAATTGAAAGGCATCGTCGATCTGCCTGTTTTGCCGCTCAAAGACGTGGCGGAAGCCGCGAAAGGCGTCGATGTGGTGTTTCTGGCGACCGCGCATGAAGTCAGCCACGATTTAGCCCCGCAGTTTCTGGCGGCCGGTTGTGTGGTGTTCGACCTGTCCGGGGCTTTCCGCGTCAGCAAACCGGAGTTCTATACCGAATTCTACGGCTTCGAGCATCAGCATCTCGATTTGCTCGACAAAGCCGTGTACGGCCTGGCCGAATGGCAGGCTGACAAATTAAAAGACGCGCAGCTGATTGCCGTGCCGGGGTGTTACCCGACCGCTTCCCAGCTGGCGCTGAAACCGCTTATCGAAAACGGTCTGCTTAATGACAGTCAGTGGCCGGTGATCAACGCCACCAGCGGCGTCAGCGGTGCAGGCCGTAAAGCCACGCTGGGCAACAGCTTCTGTGAAGTCAGCCTTCAGCCGTACAAACTCTTCAGCCATCGTCATGAACCTGAAATCGCCGAGCATCTTGGCGTGCCGGTGATTTTCACGCCGCATCTGGGTAACTTCCCGCGTGGTATTCTGGCGACCATTACCTGCCGTCTTAACGCAGGTGTGACGGAGCAGGATGTGGCGGAAGCTTTCCACAATGCGTATCACGACAAACCGCTGGTGCGTCTTTACACCAAAGGCGTTCCGGCGCTGAAAGACGTGGTCGGTCTGCCGTTCTGTGATATCGGTTTTGCGGTGAAAGGCGAACATCTGATTGTGGTGGCGACGGAAGATAACGTTCTGAAAGGAGCGTCCGCGCAGGCAGTGCAGTGCATGAATATCCGCTTTGGCTTCCCGGAAACACAATCCCTGCTTTAACAATCCTCAGATTGTCAGCAAACAGAAAACACGCGTCCCTGAGCGTTTATTCAGACGTTCGGGGATGCTAAATTAAATTAAACGCATTGTTATTAATTAACATAATCAACCGATCGAGGCGTAAACAGCTATGAATCCGTTAGTCATCAAGTTAGGTGGTGTGTTGCTGGATAATGAAGAAGCACTTGAACGCCTGTTCATGGCGGTTGTGGCTTATCGTCAGGAATATCATCGCCCGCTGGTGATCGTTCACGGTGGCGGCTGCCTGGTTGATGAGCTGATGAAAAAGCTTAATCTTCCTGTGGTGAAGAAAGCCGGTCTGCGTGTCACACCGGCCGATCAGATTGACATTATTACTGGTGCACTGGCGGGCAGCGCGAACAAAACCCTGCTGGCGTGGGCGGTGAAAAACCACATTAACGCCGTCGGCCTGTCTCTGGCGGATGGCGGCACGGTCAGCGTGACCCAGCTGGATGAATCGCTGGGCTTCGTCGGTAAAGCCGAAGCGGGCAATCCTGCGCTGATCAATACCCTGACCGCTGCGGGCTATCTGCCGATTGTCAGCTCTATCGGTATCACCGCAGCCGGTGAGCTGATGAACGTCAACGCCGATCAGGCAGCGACGGCTCTGGCAGCGACGCTGGGCGCGGATTTGATTCTGCTGTCAGACGTCAGCGGCATTCTCGATGGCAAAGGCCAGCGCATTCCGGAAATGAGTGCGGAGAAAGCCGAACATCTGATTGAGCAGGGCATTATTACTGACGGTATGATCGTCAAAGTTCATGCTGCGCTGGACGCCGCACGTTCTCTCGGGCGTCCGGTCGATATCGCAAGCTGGCGTCACGCCGAGCAATTACCAGCACTCTTTAACGGCGTCGCGATCGGCACACGTATTCTGGCGTAGTTTGCCCTTCGGCAGGTTTACGATCTGGCGTATTTGGTACACACTTTTGTCAGGGCGCAGCGTTTTGCGCCCTTTTGCATAAAAAAATTCAGGAGCAGGAAAATGGCACTTTGGGGCGGACGTTTTACTCAGGCAGCGGATCAGCGGTTTAAAGAACTTAATGACTCACTGCGTTTCGACTACCGGCTGGCAGAGCAAGATATTGTGGGCTCCGTTGCCTGGTCCAAAGCGCTGGTGACCGTGAATGTGTTAACGGCTGACGAACAAATTCAGCTGGAAGACGCGCTGAACATTCTGCTGGAAGAAGTCCGTGCTAACCCGCGCGCTATTTTAGCCAGCGATGCTGAAGATATTCACAGCTGGGTCGAAGGCAAACTGATCGACAAAGTCGGCAATCTCGGCAAGAAACTGCACACCGGCCGCAGCCGTAACGATCAGGTCGCAACCGACATCAAACTGTGGTGTAAAGCGCAGGTGGTTGAACTGGGCGACGCGCTGCATCATCTGCAACAGGCGCTGGTCGCCACGGCCGAAGCCAATCAGGATGCCGTGATGCCGGGCTATACGCACCTGCAACGCGCGCAGCCGGTGACGTTTGCGCACTGGTGTATGGCGTATGTGGAAATGCTGGCGCGCGATGAAAGCCGTCTGAAAGATACCCTTACCCGTCTGGACGTCAGCCCGCTGGGTTGTGGCGCACTGGCCGGTACCGCGTATCCGATGGATCGCGAGCAACTGGCGGGCTGGTTAGGTTTTGCTTCTGCGACCCGCAACAGCCTCGACAGCGTTTCCGACCGCGACCACGTGCTGGAGCTGCTGTCCAACGCCGCCATCAGCATGGTTCACCTTTCCCGTTTCGCCGAAGATCTGATTTTCTTCAACACCGGTGAAGCGGCATTTATTGATTTGTCCGACCGCGTGACGTCCGGTTCTTCCCTGATGCCACAAAAGAAAAACCCGGACGCACTGGAACTGATCCGCGGTAAATGTGGCCGTGTTCAGGGCGCGCTGACCGGCATGATGATGACCATGAAAGGCCTGCCGCTGGCATACAATAAAGACATGCAGGAAGACAAAGAAGGGTTGTTCGACGCGCTCGACACCTGGATGGATTGTCTGAACATGGCGTCGCTGGTGCTGGAGGGCATTCAGGTGAAACGCCCGCGTGCGAAAGAAGCCGCGCAGCAGGGTTACGCGAACTCCACCGAACTGGCGGATTATCTGGTCGCCAAAGGTGTACCGTTCCGCGAAGCACACCATATTGTCGGTGAAGCCGTGGTTGAAGCCATTAAACAAGGTAAAGCGCTGGAAGCCTTAACGCTGGCTGACTTGCAGAAATTCAGCAGCGTGATCGGTGACGACGTTTATCCGATCCTTGAACTGCAATCCTGCCTCGATAAACGTGCAGCCAAAGGCGGTGTTTCTCCGCAACAAGTCGCACAGGCCATTGCCGACGCGAAAGCGCGTTTAGGGCTGTAAGTTTTCAGTTTTCGCTTTCTAGTTTGATTGCTATATTAATAAACCAGCACCTGTGCTGGTTTATTAAATCTAAAAGGACTTTTTTATAAGAATTAATAATGGTGCCTTTTTTTATAAGCGTGCTATTTTTTCATGACAGGCTGTATAAATCCTCCTGAATCAACTAAGAAGCTGAATAACTCAAATTTGTTGTTTGTTTTGTTTTTTTTATAAACAAACTCCTCGGCTAAAATATATTTTTCGTATTCGGATACATAAGTTATTTTAATCAGGGAATTGTCCTTTTCTAAACTGTATAGGACTCTTGATTTTTCATAGGTTCCTAACATTTTCTTCTTTTCCATCATGAGAATGATGAAACTTCCTTCCGGCATTGCATTTTTGAAATCATTTGACGTCTCTGCATACATTTCCTTTAGGCTATTATCATTGTACTCTGCTTGAAACGTTTTTATTTTAAGTTGTACTTCTTGCATATTTTTACTATCACAGGCTGCGATTGTAAAAATCATGATGATCAATATAAATAGTTTGATACAGCTGTTATAAATTCTCATGACTATCCTAGTCGAAAGCACATTTAGTTGATTGGCGGCAGGTGATTTTCCCTACAAATCCACCGGCACCTGGTCCTGCTCCAAGCGAGCCAGATTTGTTGCCTGCACTATCTTTCATTGCTGTTAAACCAAATTTACCCAGCCAGCCCCCGGCACCTCCCCAACCCTCGAGATCGCTTTCTCCGGAAGATACGCCTCCTCCTGATATGGTTCCTGTAAATGCGCCTCCGACCGCAATTCCAATCCCTTCATGTTCGCAAAGTGAACGATAGACACATAGATCCACGCCGACTGGAGAACCTATATTTGTTCCAGCAGCGAGGCCATATGAATCATTCCCACCCATAAAGAAATCAAGTGCGTATGATAAATCTACAGAGATAGAACCAGACATTGGTGCATAGTAAGGTCCGGATATTGCTGATAGCGCAGCTTGACGATCACTTTCTGACAAATAACGACCAGCTGATTCTGCCGCCTGACCAGCTTGTGATATGCCAATACCAAAGCCTTTTAGTCCCAAGGCATCAATGTATTGAACAGGATTGTTAATGTATATGTACCTGTTCCATCCCCCTCTCAACCCAATCGGATCCTGCGTAATATATCTTCCCTGCATCGGGTCATAATAACGGTGACGGTTGTAATGCAGCCCTGATTCTTCGTCGTAATGCTGGCCCTGCATTCTGATGGGCTGGCGCAGTTTGTACGGATTAAAAACATCGACCGCGTTGCCCCAGACGTCCATCACAGCGCTCCATTCCACCTTGCTGGTTCTGTGATTAATCAGCGCAATGGGTGTGCCGAGGTGGTCGCAGTGATAAAGGTGAATTTTCAGCGCCTCGCCTTCCGGCATCGGGTCGAGCCACAGCGCGAGGTTTTCGGCTTTCAGCCCGACGGCGTCCAGCCACTGCTGATTGTCGTCGCTGAGACGATTTTTGCGGATGTCCTTTTCGATTTCATTCAGGCGCAGATGCAGTTCGGTCGGCAACGCGCTGCCGTTTTCCTCTTCGAGTTTTTCCGCCAGCGAGCGGTGGCTGTCTTCCATGCGCGCGTGTTCGGCGCGCAGCAGCGGGACGAAGCTGTTCGGGTGATAAATCGTGTGCAGCTGCGTGTCGCGGTTTTCGGTCAGCACCAGCCGGTCGCCGTCCCAGCCGAACCAGATGTTTTGGGTTTCTGTTTCGCCGGACTGCGGATTGAGTTGCGTCACGTGCTTGCCGACGCGACGCCCGAGCGGGTCGTAGATATAGCGCGCCTGCATCTGAATCTGGCCGTCCTCTTCCATTTTCAGACGCGTCAGCCGGTGCGCCTGGTCGTAGGTGAAGTGGCTGATAGCCCCGCGCGGTGCTTCCCGCCAGCCCGCGCGGTACGGGCGTTTTTCCGTCAGGTTGCCAAATTTGTCGTGTTCATAAATGTACCGTTCGTCGCGCTGGATGCGGTTGTGGTACCAGACCGGCAGCGTGTCGGTCAGCGGCGTGTTCAGGTCGGGATGTGTGCAGTTACGGTTACCGGCGGCGTCGGTGAAGGTCGCGAGAAAGCCGTCCGGCGAGCTGACGCTGTTCAGTCGTCCTGCCGGGGTGTAGGCGTAATGGTGGTCGCCGAGTCCGGTGGTCATCTGCGCCATCTGCCCGGCGACGTTGTAGTGATAGTTGCGCTTGAGGTTTGGATGGCCGACGTCCGGCGTGTGCTGCGCGGCGAGTTGTCCGGTGAGTGAATAGACATTTTCGCTCTGCCAGTTATCGCTGAACCGGCGCGTAGTTTCGCGGTGCAGCCTGTCGCGGGTGATTTCCAGCAGCACGTCGTCACCGAGTTTTACACCCAGAAGATGGCCGGGGCCGTAGGTCTGCCAGCGGATTTCCGGCAGGCCGTCGTAGCGGACGGCGGATTCAAAGCCGCGCACGTCAAAACCCCGCACTGCGGTGTGCTGCCAGAGCAGGTCGCCGTGCGCGTTGCGGATAATCTGCCGCTCGCCGTTAAGATTATCGTTGGCGTCGTACTGAAAGCGCACGCTGACCAGATGGGTCTCGCTGCGGTGGGCGGTTTCGGTGACGCGTCCGGCGGCGTCATATTGCCACAGCGCGTCGTCCGGACCGTCGTTCGTCTCCGGTCGCTGCTGGCGGATAAGCTGGCCTTCGTCATCGTAATGCCAGTGCGTCATCAGCCCGGCATCGTCGCTGCGGATTAGCTGACCGGCGATGTTGTACTGATAACTCTGCACGCGCCCGTCGAAACCAACCTCCTGAATCAGCCGGTCCATGACGTCGTAGCTGAATTTCGTGTCAGCGCCGTTTTCGTTAACCAGCCGCATCAGCCTGTCCGCGCTGTCGAATTCGGTTTGTCGCGTGAGCCCGCCTTCGGTTTGTGCGGTTGGATTACCGCGCTCATCGTAAGTCAGGGTACTTTGCGTGCCGTCAGGTCGGGTGATGGTGATGACATCTCCGGTGGCATTGTATTCCCAGCGGGTGATAAGTCCCGCGCTGTCCTCGCGCGACATCCGACGTCCGCGCGCATCGTACGCAAAGCGGGTTTTCATTCCTTCTTCGTGCAGTATTTCCAGCGGCTGACCGTCGCGGTTATAGCGGTAAGTCGTTTTGAAACCGGAGCAGTCGGTGAAACTTTCCAGCAGCCCTGCCGCATTCCATTCCAGCGTCTGACGCCCGCCCGCCGCGTCTTCGGTGGCGCTGGGCTGTGCACTTTTATCGTCGGCGTAATGATAGCGACGGGTCTGGTGCAGGGCGTCAGTCTCAGCAGTCAGACGCCCCAGTGCATCATATTCCCGGCTCACGCGGCGTCCGTCGGGCGCGGTGCTGCAAACCAGCTGCCCTTGTTTGTTGTAGTTGAACTGGCTGCGCTTTTCGCCGCCCGGATGCAAAATCGCGCCCAGCGTGCCATTGGCCGGGTTGATATGAAATTCGGTGGTGCGTCCCGAGACATCGGTCTGGGATATCAGCTGGCCGCGGTTGTTGAACGCGCTTTGCGTGCAGCTGCCGTCGGCCTGTTCGAGTCTGACCACGCGGCGAAGTCCCTTTTCACCCTCGAAGTGATAAACGCGTAAGCGCCCGAGGCTGTCGGTGACGCGGGTCTGGTTTTTGGTGTATTCAAATTCGTAAGACAGGCCGCCGGGATTGACCTGCGAAATGACTTTTCTGGACGCGTCGTAAGCGTAATGTGTGGCGGGGCGTCCGGCGTAACGGTGGGCAATCATCAGACCGGTGCCGGAAAGTTCGGGATGCCAGTCAAACTCCCGGACCACTTCGCCCGCGCGGTCATAAACGGTTTTCAGTTCACCGCGCGGCGTGAAGTCGTAGCGCACCAGAGGTTTTGTCGGCAAGTCCGGAAACGCGACATCCTTTGTCAGCCAGACAGCGGAAAGCCGCACGCCGCCATCTTCGCCCCAGCCGTTATCCGGCACGGGTTTGAAGTCCGGCAGCGTGACTAATTCAAGGCGAAAGCGCCGCCCGCAGCTGTCGGTGACGCCGGTAATCTGCCCGGCGAATTCGCCTTCGGCGTCACGATGATAATTAAGCTGATGACCAAAGCGGTCGCACAAACCAAAAAGCACACGTGAAGACGGCAGCGGGCGCGGCAATACGTCTTCTGCTGTTTCGGGCAACTGCACGCAGCCTAAAATCCACCACGGGCCGATGGCGTCATTGGCGACAAAATAGTAATGCGGGCTGTTGCGGAGTTCCTCCGGCAGCGCCTGCCAGAGTTTGCTGAGCGGATGCGCCTCGTTTTGCTTATCCACACCGCCGCGTGCCAGCCAGAGGTTTTCGCTGTGGCTGAAGGCAATCTGGCCGGGCGGAAGGAGGTGGAAATGAATGCTTCGTCCCGAATTATCGTTAAGGATAAGTTCGTCCGCGCGGATTTGCAGGCGGATATCCGCCGCCGCCGACCAGCCGGGGCCGAACATTCCGACGGGCGCGGGCGTGTCCGTTTTATAACTGCTGTAGCTGCGAGAAAGGACAAAAGGCAAAGAAGCGGGCAGTGCGATGTCGGTTTCGCCGGGCAGAACTTTGGCGCCGAGCGACGGGTTCACGGGGCTGCCTTCCACCACACCGCCGGGGCAAACCGAGCAGGCCACGCCGGTCGGTGCGCCAATCATCACGCCCAGCGAGCCCTGAACAATCGGGCCACCGGTGGCGGTATTATCGCCCTGACGGGCAGCGGGAAATCCGGTCATGAGTAAGTCCTTTTAAGCAAAACGTCCGTGGAATGATTGATTTGAAGGTGAGATGTTTATCGTTGCATTCACGGTATAAATACAAACAAATCAATCAGATGAACGAAGCTAAACGTTAAAAGGGAAGTGCGTTGTGAGGAGGTTCACAACCTCATCATTTCCCACGTTTTGGGGTTTTGCGTCAGCACTTTACAACCCCTTTTTGTCAACGTTGCGTCATCCTCAATTCTGACATCGCAGAAACAAAAAAATGGCGGGCACGAAGCCCGCCGAAAGTTCACGTAGTCTTGCCCGTCATACTTCGAGTCGCAGAGGCGTTGGCTGCTTTCAATCCCCCGATTCACTTACCTGAGTAATCTCGCCGGGGGCTTTCGATTGCCGCCTTCCTGCAACTCGAATTATTTAGGGCCTTGTACTGCTTTTTTTGTTGGTATGCAGGGATTATCGTCTGACTTCTTACAGCTGTTTCCGGTGAAGCTTATTGTGCAACTTCGCACACATCTTGTGTTTCCGAGTGCAGGTAAACGTCCAGATCGTCGCTTCCGCCGATGTGGCGTCCGCCGATGAAGACTTGCGGCACGGTCGCGCGGCCGGTGACAGCGCGCAGGCTGACGGTGGTGGCGTCTTTGCCCAGTACGATTTCTTCATACTGAATGCCGCGTTCCTGCAACATTTGCTTGGCTTTGGCACAGAACGGACAACCCGGTTTGGTGAACACAGAGACCGATTCCTGCACTTTGTATTCTGGTGCCAGGTATTTCAGCATCGTGTCCGCATCTGACACTTCAAACGGGTCGCCCGGCTTGTTTGGCTCAACGAACATTTTCTCGACCACGCCGTTACGTACCAGCATGGAATAACGCCATGAGCGCGGGCCGAAACCTAAATCAGCTTTCTCGACCAGCATGTCCATACCTTTGGTGAATTCACCGTTGCCGTCCGGAATAAAGGTAATGTTCGATGCCTTCTGCTCTGATTTCCAGGCATTCATCACGAACGTGTCGTTTACAGAGACGCACAGAATGCTGTCAACGCCGTGTTGTCTGAACACCGGTGCCAGTTCGTTGTAACGCGGCAGATGGCTTGAAGAACAGGTCGGGGTAAATGCGCCCGGCAGTGAAAAGACAATCACTGTTTTGTTTTTGAACAATTGGTCGGTGCTGAGATCTACCCACTGATCGCCCTGGCGGGTGTGAAAAGTAACGTGCGGAACGTGTTTACCTTCCTGGCTTGAAAACATGAATAACCTCTTAATTTATCAATAAAATGTGAATATTTTTCGGCTATGCCGTTTCGTTGGAAAGCATTATTCACGATAATAGTTGATAGATATAATCGTTGATTGCTATCTTATCTATCGTTATCGGCTATCACATTGCCTTATAGGGACTGGAGGAAAAATGAACATTCGTGATTTAGAGTATCTGGTGGCACTGGCAGAGTTTCGTCACTTCCGCCGTGCAGCAGATTCCTGTCATGTCAGCCAGCCGACGTTAAGCGGGCAAATCCGTAAGCTGGAAGATGAACTGGGCGTTATGCTGCTTGAAAGAACCAGCCGCAAGGTGCTGTTTACACAAGCCGGTTTGCTGCTGGTCGATCAGGCGCGCACGGTGCTGCGTGAAGTGAAAGTTCTCAAAGAGATGGCCAGTCAGCAGGGCGAAGCGATGTCCGGGCCAATGCATATCGGGCTAATTCCTACCGTCGGGCCTTATCTGTTGCCGCAAATCATTCCTTCACTGCATAAAACATTCCCTAAACTCGAAATGTATCTGCACGAAGCGCAAACCCATCAGTTACTGGCGCAGCTTGACAGCGGAAAACTCGATTGCGCAATTCTGGCGCTGGTCAAAGAAAGCGAAGCCTTTATTGAAGTGCCGCTGTTTGATGAACCGATGAAACTGGCGATCTACGACGATCACCCGTGGGCATCACGCGATCGCGTGGCGATGGCGGATCTGGCCGGTGAAAAACTGCTGATGCTGGAAGACGGGCACTGCCTGCGCGATCAGGCGCTCGGTTTTTGCTTCCAGGCCGGGGCGGACGAAGATACGCATTTTCGCGCAACCAGCCTTGAAACGCTGCGTAATATGGTGGCGGCGGGAAGCGGCATTACATTGCTGCCGGCACTGGCTGTGCCGAATGAGCGCAGCCGCGATGGTGTAACGTATCTGACCTGTGACAAACCGGAACCCCGTCGCACGATTGCGCTGGTGTATCGTCCCGGTTCGCCACTGCGTGGGCGCTATGAACAACTGGCCGAAGCCATCAAAGAGCACATGCAACCTTATATGGATAAAGCCGCGGGCTTAAAAAAGGCGGTTTAATCCGTTGAGTGCCGCCACGCGATAAGCTTCTGCCATGGTCGGATAGTTGAAGGTGGTATTAACGAAATAGTCGATAGTATTGCCTTCGCCTTTCTGTTCCATAATAGCCTGACCGATATGGATAATTTCCGCAGCGCGCTCTCCAAAGCAGTGAATACCGAGGATCTCTTTAGTATCACGATGGAACAGCAGCTTGAGGCTCCCCACATTCATTCCGGCGATTTGCGCACGAGCCAGATGTTTAAACTGCGCGCGGCCCACTTCGTAAGGCACCTTCATTGACGTCAGTTCCTGCTCGGTTTTGCCGACGGAGCTGATTTCAGGAATGGTATAAATGCCGGTCGGAATGTTTTCGATCAGATGCACTTTCGCTTCGCCCTGAATCATTGCCTGCGCGGCAATGCGGCCCTGATCGTAAGCCGCTGAAGCCAGGCTTGGATAACCAATGACGTCGCCGACGGCATAAATGTGTGACAGTGCCGTCTGGTACATGCTGTTTACTTTCAGCAAACCACGGCTGTCGGCTTCAAGACCAATATTTTCCAGACCCAGTTTGTCAGTGTTACCGGTGCGTCCGTTTGCGTACAACAGCGCGTCAGCTTTCACTTTCTTACCGGATTTCAGGTGCATGATCACGCCGTCTTCCACGCCTTCAATCATCTCGAACTCTTCGTTGTGGCGGATGACCACACCGTTATTCCAGAAGTGATAAGACAGCGCGTCTGACATTTCCTGATCGAGGAAAGACAGCAACCGGTCGCGGGTGTTGATTAAGTCCACTTTCACGTTTAAACCACGGAAGATAGAGGCATATTCGCAGCCGATAACGCCCGCGCCATAAATAATGACGTGGCGGGGTTCGTGGCTCAGTTCAAGGATCAGGTCGCTGTCATAAATGCGCGGATGACCAAAATCGACGTTGGCCGGTCGGTAAGGGCGGGAACCACAGGCAATCACGATGTTGTCAGCGGTGATTTGTTCGTGCGTGTTATCGGCGTAGCGGATGTCGATGGTATTGGCATCGACAAAACTGGCATCGCCGGAGAAGAGCTGGCACTGGTTTCTTTCGTAGAAACCCTGACGCATGCGGGTTTGCTGATTAATGACGGAATCTGCGTGACGCAAAATATCCGGAAAACTGGAGCTCAGGGTGCGGGAGTTATCACTGTAGAGCGGGTTTTGGTTAAATTCGATGATTCTGCTGACGGCGTGACGCAGTGCTTTGGAAGGGATGGTTCCCCAGTGAGTACAGCCGCCACCGACGTTGTTATAGCGTTCGATGACAGCAACACGGGCGCCTTGTTTAACCAGTCCCATCGCGGCGCCTTCTCCGCCAGGGCCTGAGCCAATGATGATGGCATCAAAATGTGAGTGCTGTGGCATAGTTCGAAACCTATTTTTATACAAAATCACAACGAGAAAGTAACATATTACACCTATTTACCGCTCATGCAGTTGTCATTTAATGGTAATGCAGCAACATTCTGACCCACATTATGCTGTGGTATCTATAACTCCGCCCGGTAAAAATTTTGGTATAGTGAAGCAACAACGGGCGAATAATTAATAAGAAGAACATTATCCGGATGAATGTAATGGGCGTAAGAGCACAACAAAAAGAGCGCACGCGTCGCTCACTGGTTGAAGCGGCTTTTAGCCAGCTCAGTGCCGAGCGTAGCTTTGCCAGTCTGAGTTTGCGTGAGGTTTCTCGTGAAGCAGGCATTGCGCCGACGTCCTTTTACAGGCATTTCCGTGACGTGGATGAACTGGGTCTGACGATGGTTGATGAGAGCGGTTTAATGCTGCGTCAGCTGATGCGCCAGGCGCGTCAGCGTATTGCCAAAGGCGGCAGCGTGATCCGCACGTCCGTATCGACGTTCATGGAGTTCATCGGCAACAACCCCAACGCCTTTCGTTTGCTGTTGCGTGAACGTTCCGGCACGTCGTCGGCGTTTCGTGCGGCTGTAGCCCGTGAAATTCAGCATTTTATTGCGGAACTTGCTGACTATCTGCAACTCGAAAACCATATGCCGCGCAGTTTTACCGAAGCGCAGGCCGAAGCGATGGTGATTATTGTTTTCAACGCCGGTGCGGAAGCGCTGGACGTGGATATCGCACAACGCCGCCAGCTGGAAGAGCGTCTGGTGTTGCAGCTGCGTATGATCTCTAAAGGTGCGTATTACTGGTATCGCCGGCAACAGGAAAGAACGGCGGTCACTCCCATTCACACGAAGACCCGAGGTAAAGAAGATGACCGAACAAGCGAACCAGGATAATGGCACTCTGGTTTTGGCTTTGATTGCCGGGCTGTCTATTAATGGCACTTTCGATGCGTTATTCAGCTCCGTCGTCGCGTTTTCGATATTCCCGATAATCGCGCTGGTGTTATCGGTGTACTGCCTGCATGTTCGCTACCACAAAGGCGAAATGCCGAAAGGTTTGCCGGTTCTTGCTGCGGCCTGTTTCCTGCTCGGATTGCTGCTCTACAGCGCTTTTGTCCGCGTGGAATACCCGGAATTAGGGTCAAATTCTTTGCCAACGATGATTTGTGTGGCGCTGGTCTTCTGGATAGGTCTCAAGCTGAAGAAACGTAAATCTGCTGCGCAGTAACCTCCTCATTATTTTATAAAATCAGGCAATCCTCGGGTTGCCTTTTTTATATCCTGCGCCCGGCCGCCCCCTTCCTGTTTTCTTCTGTACTCGTCATTTTTATGAACTGTCATTTCATAAATAATAAACCCATGTTCAATATTTAGATGTTGATCGTACACTTCTTTATTTCTTTGCCATAAAGTCTGTCTGAGTGGCAAAAATCAAAAGGTTTTCATCCGGGCTCCTCGCTAATTTGAATCATGGGCAGACGAAACATTTTCGTTCGCATTCAGCCTACGCCTATAGGTGATTTAACAGAGGCAAGACGGCAATGAAAACACGTAAGATCGGATTCTTTAATTACATCGCCTACGGTTCTGGCGATTTTCTGGGGGCGGGCACCACGGCCCTGACCGCGGCGTGGTTGCTCTACTTCTACACCACGTTTTGTGGCCTCTCGCCCATCGAAGCGACTTTTATCTTTGCCACGGCGCGTGTGCTCGACGCCGTGCTCAGCCCGTTAATGGGTTATCTCACGGATAATTTTGGCAATACCTGGCTCGGAAAACGGTTTGGTCGCCGTAAGTTCTTTATTCTTCTCGGTATTCCCTGCGTGTTCAGCTACAGCTTTATGTGGGTGGGCGACATGGGATATGCGTATTACCTGCTGACGTATCTGCTGTTCGATATCGTTTACACCATGATTCTGGTGCCGTATGAAACGCTGGTGCCGGAAATGACCGACGATTTCAAACAGAAGACCAAATTCTCCGGGGCACGTATCGCGCTGGCGCAGCTTTCGGCCATTCTCGCTGCTTTCCTGCCGGGCATTCTGTTGCAGCACTTCGGCAAAGATAACGCCATTTCCTTCTTCTATTCGAGCTTGGTCTTTGCGGTGATTTGCGCCTTCGTTCTGACCTTGGTGTATTTCTTTACCTGGGAACGGCCGGAAGAACTCAAATCTGAAGCCACGAAGAAAATTGAGCGCGAACGCCAGCAACTGACGCTGGCGCAAAGCCTGAAACGCCTGAAAGTGGAGTTGTCCTCGACGCTGCGTATCAAGATTTTCCGTCAGCATCTGGGGCTGTACCTCGGCGGATATATTGCGCAGGACGTGTTTAACGCCGTCTTTACCTATTACGTGGTGTTTGTGCTGATGCAAAGTGCGTCGATTGCTTCCAATCTCATGGGCATGATGGCGATTCTGCAATTTGTGGCGGTTATCGGCATAATCCCGCTGTGTATCCGTTTCGGACCGGCACCGTCTTATCGTCTTGCTGTGACGTTATTCGGGCTGGCGGCGATTTCTTACGGCGCGCTGTATTACACCGGAATGAACGATTCGATGTCGTTACTGCTGCTGATTTCTGCGCTGGCAGGGCTCGGACGCGGCGGGATCAACTACGTGCCGTGGAATATCTACACCTATATTGCCGATGTCGATGAAACCATCACCGGTCAGCGCCGCGAGGGGATTTTCGCTGGCGTGATGACGCTGACACGCAAAGCCTCGCAGGCCGGTGCTGTGATGCTGGTAGGGATCATTCTGCAACTCGCCGGATTTGTTTCCGGGCAGAGCCAGCAGGTTCCCGCCGTCGGTCATACCATTCTCGGCGTTATGGTGATCGGTTCACTGCTGATGCTCAGCATGGGCTTCATTATTTCACTGTTCTTCCGCCTCAATCAGAAAACGCACGGCGTGCTGACCCGCGAAACGCAGAAAATGCGTGATGCGAACCGCATCGTGCCGGAGAAAATTACGCCGGAAGATCGGGCGACCGTCGAAATGCTGACAGGGATGAAATACGAATCGCTGTGGGGCAACAACAATATTGGTTATCTGCATCGTCATAATCCGCCACCTGAAAAGCTGACCCGTGAAAATGCCGCCGAAATTCCGGCACAGGGACGTTTGTAATTTTGGTGAACATTTATCAGGAGAACACCATGAAAGTTTTTGAAGTGAAACACAGCGCGCTTTTACGTCAGCCGGAACATTTCATTTCGCGCAATGAGCTGAAAGCGCTGATCCACAATGTGACGGACAATCTGGTGAATATCGAAGATAAAACCGGTGAGTTCTTGTTAAGGCTCGACGACGGCCGCGTCATTGACACCAAAGGCTGGGCGGGCTGGGAATGGACGCACGGCATCGGGCTTTACGGCATCTATCAGTATTATCAGCAGACCGGCGACGAGAAAATGCGTGCGGTGATCGACGACTGGTTTACTGCGCGTCTGGCCGAAGGCACGCCGACGAAAAACGTGAATACCATGAGTCCGTTCCTGACGCTGGCTTATCGTTATGAAGAAACCGGTAATGCAGTATGGCGGCCTTATCTGGAGCGCTGGGCGGAATGGGTGATGTATGAAATGCCGCGCACCGATAATGGTGCGATGCAGCACATCGTTTATAACAACGAAAACCATCAGCAAATGTGGGATGACACGCTGATGATGAGCGTGCTGCCGCTGGCAAAAATCGGGAAACTGTTGGATCGGCCTGAGTTTGTGGAAGAAGCGACATATCAGTTTCTGGTTCACGTTCAGTATCTGATGGATCGCGAAACGAGCCTTTGGTTCCACGGCTGGACGTTCGATGGTCATCATAATTTTGCGCAGGCGCGCTGGGCTCGCGGAAACAGCTGGCTGACGATTGCCATTCCTGAATTCCTTGAACTGGTGGATTTGCCGGAAAATAACGCGACCCGCCGCTATTTGTTACAGGTGCTGGAAAGCCAGGTCAGCGCGCTGGCGAAATGTCAGGATAACAGCGGTTTGTGGCATACACTGCTCGACGATCCGCAGTCCTATCTCGAAAGCTCAGCCACCGCCGGTTTTGCCTACGGAATATTGAAAGCGGTGCGTAAGCGTTATATCGATGCGTCTTATGCGCCGGTGGCGGAGAAAGCGATTCAGGGCGTGATCAAACACATCAATCCGGCAGGGGAACTGACACAAACGTCTTTCGGCACGGCGATGGGGTCTGATCTGGATTTCTATCGGGAAATCGCGCTGACTTCCATGCCTTACGGGCAGGCGATGGCGATTCTGTGTCTGTCAGAATATCTGCGGGTTTATCTCTGAGATTGACGGTACAGAAAGGGAAACGGGCACGCCGGGGTGCCCGTTTTCATGTTTAACGCGGCTGAATCAGATCTTTTCCAGCAGAACGCCGGATTCCATATGATGGGTATACGGGAACTGATCGAACAACGCCAGACGCGTCACGCGGTGTGTCTGGCTCAGGGTTTCCAGATTCGCACACAGCGTTTCCGGGTTGCAGGAGATATAAAGGATGCGTTCGTAGCCCTGCACCATTTTCACGGTTTCATCATCCAGACCGCTGCGCGGTGGATCGACGAAAATCGTGTTGCATTCATACCCGCTTAAATCCACATCCTGCAAACGACGGAATTCACGCACGCCGTTCAGCGCCTGAGTAAAATCTTCAGCCGCCATGCGGATAATCTGCACGTTATCAATATGGTTTGCCGCAATGTTGAACTGCGCTGCTGCGACCGACGGTTTGGCGATTTCGGTTGCCAGCACGCGGCGGAAATTGCGCGCCAGAGCCAGCGAGAAGTTGCCGTTGCCGCAATACAGTTCGAGCAAATCGCCAGTGGAGTTTTCCGTGGCCTTCAGCGCCCATTCCAGCATCTGAATGTTCATCTCAGCGTTTGGCTGTGTGAAGCTGTTTTCCACCTGACGATAAATCATATCGCGCCCGCCAACCGGCAGAACTTCATCAACATAATCCTGATCCAGCATGATTTTGGTTTTGGCTGCACGGCCAATCAGCTGGATATCAAAACCGTCGGCACGCAGCTGGTCGCGCAGGATTGTCGCGGACTTCTGCCATTCTTCATCAAGCTTACGGTGGTAGAGCAACGATGCGATGATTTTGCCGCTGCGGGTCGAAAGATAGTCGATCTGGAAGATCTTACGGCGCAGCGCCGGATCTTGTTTCACGGCGCTGATCAGCACCGGCATCAGACGGTTAATCAGCTCGCTGGCCGCCGGGAACTGGTCGACGCGCACGCGGGCTTTGGTCTGCTGATCAAACATGATGTGGTACAGGTCGCCTTCATCATGCCAAACGCGGAATTCGGCACGCATGCGGTAATGGCTGACAGGAGAACGAAAAACGTCAGGCTGCGGCGCATTAAAAGGCGACATCATCGCCGTGAGACGTGCGGTCTTTTCCGCCAGCTGGTCGTCATATTGTTCAATGGGCAGGTTTTCAGGCGTCATCGGTTATCTCGTCTAACAGGGAATAAAGGGGCGAACTTTGCGGGGGATTGTAGGGAATGTCCTCATTATGTCCAGTCCTGTCGTCTTTTTAGCAGTAACGCTGTTTCTCAACGATGGATGTCTGGATTTCCAAATGGGTTGATCGTAGGATTGCCCATCGGCCTCATTGACTGAGTTAAAAGGGAATCTGGTGTGAATCCGGAACTGGCGCGCAGCGGTATGGGGAAATCACGGCGATAGCATTCTTTATTATGCAGACACTGTTTTCTTCTTCTCTATATAGATAAGAAAGAAGGAATGGGAAGTCATCGCCCGGTGCAGATATTTGAATTACGCCTCTTGTCTTGAATAAGTCGTGTAGTGAATAAGCCTGCAAATCCTAAGTCCGAAAACCTGCCGATGTTACGTCGCATTGTTCACTGTCGTCGCGAAAACGACAGCGTCTTTCTGCGGCATCCGCCAATTAAGTTTGGATGCTCGATTCATGACAATTAAAAAGCATGTGCTGCTGACGGCATTATCCGTCACGGCTTTTTCAGGGTGGGCGCAAGACAGCACTTCCACAAACAGCAGTGATAACCTGGTTGTCACGGCTAATCGTTTTCCACAGCCGGTTTCTTCTGTATTAGCCCCGACGGATGTCGTGACACGCGAGGATATCGACCGCTGGCAGTCAAAATCTGTCGCTGACGTCCTTCGTCGTTTACCGGGCGTCGATATTGCCCAGAATGGCGGAATGGGGCAGCAGACGTCTTTATTTGTTCGCGGTACCAGCTCCAGCCACACTTTGGTGTTAATCGACGGCGTTCGACTGAATCAGGCCGGGATTTCCGGTTCTGCGGATATTAGCCAGATTCCTCTCTCATTAGTTCAGCGTATTGAGTTTATTCGCGGGCCACGTTCAGCAGTTTATGGTTCTGACGCAATCGGCGGCGTTGTTAACATTATTACGACGCGCGATAAAGACGGTACAACGCTCGGCGCGGGTATCGGCTCAAACGGTTATCAGAACTACAACGGTTCCACGCAGCAGAAGCTGGGTGAGAACACCACGGTGACGGCGGCGGGTGATTACACCTATACGCGCGGCATTGACGTTGTGGCTGATGGCAATACGGGCGGCGTTCCGCAGCCAGACCGCGACGGGTTCATGAGTAAAACGCTCTATCTGGCGCTGCAACATGAGTTTAATGACGATATCAGCGGTTTTGCGCGGGCTTACGGTTATGACAACCGCACTGCGTATGATGCCTATTACACACCAGGCAGTGCGCTTATCGATACCCGCCAGCTTTACAGCCGTACATACGACACCGGTCTGCGTTATCAGAACGGCATTTATGCCACGCAGTTAATCGGCAGCTACAGCCACGTCAAAGACTATAACTACGATCCGAAATACGGCCCGTACGATTCCTCTGCTTCGCTCGATGACTCTGATCAATACAACGTGCAATGGGGCAACACCTTGCAGGTATGGAAAGGGGAAGTCAGCGCAGGGCTGGACTGGCAGAAACTGACCACTGAGCCGGGCACCAGTTATCTCGCCGATGGCTATGACCAGCACAACACCGGCGTTTATCTGACAACGCAGCAGAAAATCAGTGATTTCACGCTGGAAGGCGCGGTGCGTAGCGATGATAACTCGCAGTTTGGTCAGCACACGACCTGGCAAAGCAGCGCGGCATGGGAATTCATTGACGGCTATCGCCTGATTGCCTCTTACGGCACAGCGTACAAATCACCGAATCTGAGCCAGCTTTACAGCAGCTACTATGGCAACCCAGATCTGAAGCCAGAAGAAAGTAAGCAATGGGAAGGGGGACTGGAAGGTCTGACGGGGCCTCTGGACTGGCGCTTATCAGTCTATCGTAACGACATAGACCAGATGATCGATTACGACAGTTCGACCAGCCGTTATTACAACATCGGGAAAGCGACAATTAAAGGCGTCGAATGGACGGGTTCCTTTGATACGGGCCCGTTGCGCCACCAGATTACTTTGGAATATCTCGACCCACGTAATGCCGAAACCAACGAAATTCTGGTTCGCCGTGCCAAGCAGCAGGCGAAATACCAGATTGATTGGAATATCGCCGACATCGACTGGTCGATCAATTACCAGTATCTGGGCCAACGTTACGATACTGACTACGGTTCGTACCCTTATCAGACGGTTAAGCTCGGCGGTGTCAGCCTGTGGGATCTCGCCGCGTCATATCCGGTCACCTCACACCTGACAGTTCGTGGTAGAATTGCCAACCTCTTAGATAAAGATTACGAGACGGTTTATGGCTACGAAACACCAGGACGTGAGTACTATCTCTCTGGAAGCTATACCTTCTGATACAACACGAGTCCCTGACCGCCCGACGGTGCTGGTTTTCGATTCCGGCGTCGGCGGGTTGTCGGTTTATCATGAGGTCCGGCAGATGTTGCCGGACCTGCATTACATTTATGCTTTCGATAATGTGGCTTTCCCATACGGTGAAAAGTCCGAAGCATTTATCGTTGAGCGCGTCGTCGAGATTGTCAGCGCCGTCGCGAAGCGCCATCCCCTCTCTATTATCGTCATAGCCTGTAACACGGCGAGCACCGTTTCCCTTCCTGCATTGCGCGCCAAATTCAGTTGTCCTGTCGTCGGCGTGGTTCCGGCTATAAAACCTGCGGCGAAATTAACGCGCAACGGGGTTGTCGGATTGCTGGCAACGCGCGCGACGGTTCAGCGTCCTTATACCCATGATCTGGTGGCACGTTTTGCGACGGATTGTCAGATTCTGATGCTGGGGTCAGCCGAGCTGGTCGAACTGGCAGAAGCGAAGCTGCATGGCGAAGAAGTTTCACTGGCTGCGCTGAGGAAAATCCTGCATCCGTGGCTGCGTTTGCGCGAACCGCCGGACACCGTAGTATTAGGTTGCACGCATTTCCCGCTGCTTTCACAAGAGTTGTCACAGGTTTTACCCGACGGCACGCGTATGATCGACTCCGGTTCTGCGATTGCACGCCGCGCACATTGGTTAATTGAGACCTCTCACGTGCCGATTCCACAAATAAATCCGGAAGTTGAAATAGAGAGTGTGGCGTATTGCATGGCGATGACGGCTGAGGCGCAAAGTTTGCTGCCTGTTTTGCAGTCATATGGCTTCAGAAGTATCCAGGAATTGCCGCTTTAAACGCCATTTGATGAAAGATTCAGCGGTCAGTAAATTATTTGTATTTTAGGGGTTGCGGCCTTCTGAGAACTCCCTATAATGCGCCTCCACTGACCGGGAACAACGACTGACAAGTCGCTCGGCCAGGAAGAGAAAAAGATGAAAGTTCGAATGAATAATCTCTTGACTCTTCAGCGGGAAAACGTAATATACGCCTCCCGCGCCGCATAAGATTCCTTGCGAACCGCGGCATGCTCTTTAACAATTTATCAGACAATCTGTGTGGGCACTCACAAGACGATATCAGCCACCTCGGTGGCAAAAAATATCAAGTCTTAGAGTGACCAAGCAGTAATTCATTTAGTGAATTATTACGAAAGTAAACTTTGAGCACCGCTTAACTTGTTTAAGCAAATCGAACTTTTAATTGAAGAGTTTGATCATGGCTCAGATTGAACGCTGGCGGCAGGCCTAACACATGCAAGTCGAGCGGTAGCACAGGAGAGCTTGCTCTCTGGGTGACGAGCGGCGGACGGGTGAGTAATGTCTGGGAAACTGCCTGATGGAGGGGGATAACTACTGGAAACGGTAGCTAATACCGCATGATGTCGCAAGACCAAAGTGGGGGACCTTCGGGCCTCACGCCATCGGATGTGCCCAGATGGGATTAGCTAGTAGGTGAGGTAATGGCTCACCTAGGCGACGATCCCTAGCTGGTCTGAGAGGATGACCAGCCACACTGGAACTGAGACACGGTCCAGACTCCTACGGGAGGCAGCAGTGGGGAATATTGCACAATGGGCGCAAGCCTGATGCAGCCATGCCGCGTGTGTGAAGAAGGCCTTAGGGTTGTAAAGCACTTTCAGCGAGGAGGAAGGGCAGTGTGTTAATAGCACGCTGCATTGACGTTACTCGCAGAAGAAGCACCGGCTAACTCCGTGCCAGCAGCCGCGGTAATACGGAGGGTGCAAGCGTTAATCGGAATTACTGGGCGTAAAGCGCACGCAGGCGGTTTGTTAAGTCAGATGTGAAATCCCCGAGCTTAACTTGGGAACTGCATTTGAAACTGGCAAGCTAGAGTCTTGTAGAGGGGGGTAGAATTCCAGGTGTAGCGGTGAAATGCGTAGAGATCTGGAGGAATACCGGTGGCGAAGGCGGCCCCCTGGACAAAGACTGACGCTCAGGTGCGAAAGCGTGGGGAGCAAACAGGATTAGATACCCTGGTAGTCCACGCTGTAAACGATGTCGACTTGGAGGTTGTGCCCTTGAGGCGTGGCTTCCGGAGCTAACGCGTTAAGTCGACCGCCTGGGGAGTACGGCCGCAAGGTTAAAACTCAAATGAATTGACGGGGGCCCGCACAAGCGGTGGAGCATGTGGTTTAATTCGATGCAACGCGAAGAACCTTACCTACTCTTGACATCCAGAGAATTCGCTAGAGATAGCTTAGTGCCTTCGGGAACTCTGAGACAGGTGCTGCATGGCTGTCGTCAGCTCGTGTTGTGAAATGTTGGGTTAAGTCCCGCAACGAGCGCAACCCTTATCCTTTGTTGCCAGCGAGTAATGTCGGGAACTCAAAGGAGACTGCCGGTGATAAACCGGAGGAAGGTGGGGATGACGTCAAGTCATCATGGCCCTTACGAGTAGGGCTACACACGTGCTACAATGGCATATACAAAGAGAAGCGAACTCGCGAGAGCAAGCGGACCTCATAAAGTATGTCGTAGTCCGGATTGGAGTCTGCAACTCGACTCCATGAAGTCGGAATCGCTAGTAATCGTAGATCAGAATGCTACGGTGAATACGTTCCCGGGCCTTGTACACACCGCCCGTCACACCATGGGAGTGGGTTGCAAAAGAAGTAGGTAGCTTAACCTTCGGGAGGGCGCTTACCACTTTGTGATTCATGACTGGGGTGAAGTCGTAACAAGGTAACCGTAGGGGAACCTGCGGTTGGATCACCTCCTTACCTCAAGATACGCATTGTGCAGTGTCCACACAGATTGTCTGATAGAAAGTAACGAGCAGAAATACCTTAATAGGCTTGTAGCTCAGGTGGTTAGAGCGCACCCCTGATAAGGGTGAGGTCGGTGGTTCAAGTCCACTCAGGCCTACCAATTCGTCCTCATGCCGCGTTGTCATCATATTCGTTTGCACAAGCAAACTTCATATGACTCCGCCTTGCCTGAGAACAAATTGGCTAACTCATCAGCTGATGTGTTAGTGATTAAGGTATCTGTAAGTGACTGTATGGGGCTATAGCTCAGCTGGGAGAGCGCCTGCCTTGCACGCAGGAGGTCAGCGGTTCGATCCCGCTTAGCTCCACCATTACCGTACAGCCTTTAAATAATACTTCAGAGTGTATTGGAAACAGTATGCTGCGAAGTATTTTGCTCTTTAACAATCTGGAACAAGCTGAAAAATTGAAAGTTTACAGCTGAACATCACTCTCCGTAGAAGTACTGAGTGGTGATTCTGTCTGTAACAGAGTCTCTCAAATAATCGCAGCGCGATGATGTCTTTTAAGACACCTTCGGGTTGTGAGGTTAAGCGACTAAGCGTACACGGTGGATGCCTAGGCAGTCAGAGGCGATGAAGGGCGTGCTAATCTGCGAAAAGCGTCGGTAAGGTGATATGAACCGTAATAACCGACGATACCCGAATGGGGAAACCCAGTGTGTTTCGACACATTATCATTACATGAATACATAGTGTAATGAGGCGAACCGGGGGAACTGAAACATCTAAGTACCCCGAGGAAAAGAAATCAACCGAGATTCCCCCAGTAGCGGCGAGCGAACGGGGAAGAGCCCAGAACCTGAATCAGGGTATGTGTTAGTGGAAGCGTCTGGAAAGTCGCACAGTATAGGGTGATAGTCCCGTACACAAAAATGCATACGTTGTGAGTTCGATGAGTAGGGCGGGACACGTGACATCCTGTCTGAATATGGGGGGACCATCCTCCAAGGCTAAATACTCCTGACTGACCGATAGTGAACCAGTACCGTGAGGGAAAGGCGAAAAGAACCCCGGCGAGGGGAGTGAAATAGAACCTGAAACCGTGTACGTACAAGCAGTGGGAGCCTCCTTTGTGGGGTGACTGCGTACCTTTTGTATAATGGGTCAGCGACTTATATTTTGTAGCAAGGTTAACCGTATAGGGGAGCCGTAGGGAAACCGAGTCTTAACTGGGCGTCAAGTTGCAAGGTATAGACCCGAAACCCGGTGATCTAGCCATGGGCAGGTTGAAGGTTGGGTAACACTAACTGGAGGACCGAACCGACTAATGTTGAAAAATTAGCGGATGACTTGTGGCTGGGGGTGAAAGGCCAATCAAACCGGGAGATAGCTGGTTCTCCCCGAAAGCTATTTAGGTAGCGCCTCGTGAACTCATCTTCGGGGGTAGAGCACTGTTTCGACTAGGGGGCCATCCCGGCTTACCAACTCGATGCAAACTACGAATACCGAAGAATGTTATCACGGGAGACACACGGCGGGTGCTAACGTCCGTCGTGAAGAGGGAAACAACCCAGACCGCCAGCTAAGGTCCCAAAGTCATGGTTAAGTGGGAAACGATGTGGGAAGGCATAGACAGCCAGGATGTTGGCTTAGAAGCAGCCATCATTTAAAGAAAGCGTAATAGCTCACTGGTCGAGTCGGCCTGCGCGGAAGATGTAACGGGGCTAAACCATGCACCGAAGCTGCGGCAGCGACGCTTATGCGTTGTTGGGTAGGGGAGCGTTCTGTAAGCCGTCGAAGGTGGTCTGTGAGGGCTGCTGGAGGTATCAGAAGTGCGAATGCTGACATAAGTAACGATAATGCGGGTGAAAAACCCGCACGCCGGAAGACCAAGGGTTCCTGTCCAACGTTAATCGGGGCAGGGTGAGTCGACCCCTAAGGCGAGGCTGAAAAGCGTAGTCGATGGGAAGCTGGTTAATATTCCAGCACTTGGTGTTACTGCGAAGGGGGGACGGAGAAGGCTAGGCTAGCCGGGCGACGGTTGTCCCGGTTCAAGCGTGTAGGGGGGAAGAGTTGGTAAATCCGCTTTTCTGTATAACCCTGAGGCGTGATAACGAGCCACTACGGTGGTGAAGTAGTTGATGCCATGCTTCCAGGAAAAGCCTCTAAGCTCCAGGTAACACGAAATCGTACCCCAAACCGACACAGGTGGTCAGGTAGAGAATACTCAGGCGCTTGAGAGAACTCGGGTGAAGGAACTAGGCAAAATGGTGCCGTAACTTCGGGAGAAGGCACGCTGGCGCGTAGGTGAAGGGACTTGCTCCCGGAGCTGAATCCAGTCGAAGATACCAGCTGGCTGCAACTGTTTAATAAAAACACAGCACTGTGCAAACACGAAAGTGGACGTATACGGTGTGACGCCTGCCCGGTGCCGGAAGGTTAATTGATGGGGTTAGCAGCAATGCGAAGCTCTTGATCGAAGCCCCGGTAAACGGCGGCCGTAACTATAACGGTCCTAAGGTAGCGAAATTCCTTGTCGGGTAAGTTCCGACCTGCACGAATGGCGTAATGATGGCCAGGCTGTCTCCACCCGAGACTCAGTGAAATTGAACTCGCTGTGAAGATGCAGTGTACCCGCGGCAAGACGGAAAGACCCCGTGAACCTTTACTATAGCTTGACACTGAACATTGAGCCTTGATGTGTAGGATAGGTGGGAGGCTTTGAAGCGAGGACGCCAGTTCTTGTGGAGCCAACCTTGAAATACCACCCTTTAATGTTTGATGTTCTAACTCGGCCCCGTAATCCGGGGTGAGGACAGTGTCTGGTGGGTAGTTTGACTGGGGCGGTCTCCTCCTAAAGAGTAACGGAGGAGCACGAAGGTTAGCTAATCACGGTCGGACATCGTGAGGTTAGTGCAATGGCATAAGCTAGCTTGACTGCGAGAGTGACGGCTCGAGCAGGTACGAAAGTAGGTCATAGTGATCCGGTGGTTCTGAATGGAAGGGCCATCGCTCAACGGATAAAAGGTACTCCGGGGATAACAGGCTGATACCGCCCAAGAGTTCATATCGACGGCGGTGTTTGGCACCTCGATGTCGGCTCATCACATCCTGGGGCTGAAGTAGGTCCCAAGGGTACGGCTGTTCGCCGTTTAAAGTGGTACGCGAGCTGGGTTTAGAACGTCGTGAGACAGTTCGGTCCCTATCTGCCGTGGGCGTTGGAAGATTGAGAGGGGCTGCTCCTAGTACGAGAGGACCGGAGTGGACGCATCACTGGTGTTCGGGTTGTCATGCCAATGGCATTGCCCGGTAGCTAAATGCGGAAAAGATAAGCGCTGAAAGCATCTAAGCGCGAAACTTGCCTCGAGATGAGTCTTCCCTGTGGCTTTAAGCCACCTGAAGGGACGTTTAAGACTAAGACGTTGATAGGCTGGGTGTGTAAGTGCAGCGATGCATTGAGCTAACCAGTACTAATGACCCGAGAGGCTTAACCTTACAACACCAAAGGTGTTTTGTATTGGCTCTGTGAAAGACGTAGATTTTTCAGCTGATTGTTCCGAGATTGGTTCGTAGTGCAAGCCTGATATGGGGTGAGCGGTATGAATGAAACAGAATTTGCCTGGCGGCATTAGCGCGGTGGTCCCACCTGACCCCATGCCGAACTCAGAAGTGAAACGCCGTAGCGCCGATGGTAGTGTGGGGTCTCCCCATGCGAGAGTAGGGAACTGCCAGGCATCAATTTTATAGTGAAGAACATGTTCCTTTTCCCCTGACAAGGAAAATAGCAGGAACAAACTTGCATCAGCCGATTGCTGATGTAAGTGAAAGAACCGGTGGAGCGGTAGTTCAGTTGGTTAGAATACCTGCCTGTCACGCAGGGGGTCGCGGGTTCGAGCCCCGTCCGTTCCGCCACTAATTAACTATTATGCCTGCTAAATTAGCAGGCATAATAGCAAGCGTAATATAGGGGCGTAGCTCAGTTGGTAGAGCACCGGTCTCCAAAACCGGGTGTCGCGAGTTCGAATCTCTCCGCCCCTGCCATATTAAAGCCCTTCGCGAAAGCGAGGGGCTTTTTTGTTATTTACCCGTCTCACTTTCCTCGTTGTTCGTTTTGTTTTGATTTAAACTCCGTTTAACGCAAACTGTTGCACCATTAACGCTCAATCCTTCCCCGTTTTCTGGTTGTTTTTTGTCATGTTTTGGCTAAATACATGCACTAAATGATTGTTATCCCCGTATGTGACACTGCTCATGCTCCCATTCTCCCAGTGTACTAAACCTAATCATCGTCCGATGACGATAACCCGATCCTGGCATACGGATTCCCCCCTTTATATTTATGGCGTCTTAGCCAGGAGGGGGAATACGTATGTCGGATGAACATCCAGGCCGTACCCAACGAGTCATAACAAAAAGTAGCTCAGACTACACGCGAGGAATAAAACATGTACAAACGTTTATTTGTGGCAGCAGCAGTTGCAACAGCACTCTGTGGGGCGGCGCAGGCAGCTCCATTAGTTGTGGGTTTTTCGCAGATTGGTTCTGAGTCCGGGTGGCGGTCTGCTGAAACTAAAGTGTCAAAATCAGAGGCTGAAAAACGCGGTATTACATTGAAAATTGCTGATGCCCAGCAGAAACAAGAGAACCAAATCAAAGCGATACGTTCCTTCATCGCACAGGGCGTTGATGCGATCTTCATTGCGCCTGTCGTCGCCACCGGCTGGGCTCCTGTGCTGACCGAAGCCAAAGAGGCCAAGATCCCAGTATTCCTGCTAGACCGTACTATTGAAGTCAGTGATCCGACGCTTTACACCGCAGCAGTCGCTTCCGACAGCGTTTACGAAGGTAAAGTAGCCGGCGACTGGCTGGTTAAAGAAGTCGCGGGGAAACCATGTAATGTTGTTGAATTGCAGGGAACCGTTGGTGCCAGCGTTGCTTTAAACCGTAAACAAGGTTTTGCTGATGCGCTGAAAGCCGCGCCTAATGTCAAAATTATCCGTTCACAATCCGGCGACTTCACCCGCAGCAAAGGGAAGGAGGTTATGGAAAGCTTCATCAAGGCCGAACAAAACGGCAAAAATATCTGTGCTGTCTACGCACATAACGATGACATGGCAATCGGTGCCATTCAGGCAATCAAAGAAGCCGGTCTGAAACCGGGTTCGCAGATCAAAATCGTTTCCATTGATGGTGTTCCGGATATCTACAAAGCTATGCTGGCTGGCGAAGCGAATGCCTCTGTCGAGCTGACACCAAATATGGCTGGCCCGGCCTTTGATGCGCTGATCGCACTGAAAAAAGACGGGACTCAGCCGAAGAAATTCATTCAGACTCAGTCCGCTCTGATCCTGCCTGACATGGCTCAGAAAGAATATGACATGAAAAAAGACATGGGTTATTAAGCCGATTTTACCGGCTTGTCTCACGGGCAAGCCGGTAGAAATTATTCCCTTTTCGCCGTTGGCGAATGCAGCAGGAGTAGTGACGTGACGGATAATCCTGGTTCAGTATCGCTGCTTGAAGTGCGCGGCTTGTCAGTTGAATTCCCTGGCGTAAAAGCACTTGAAAATGTCGACTTCACCCTCGAACGTGGCGAAATCGTTGCACTTTTGGGGGAGAATGGCGCGGGTAAATCAACCATGATTAAGGCTCTGACCGGCGTTTATAAACGCTCCGCAGGTCAGGTCTTTCTTAATGGCAAATCCATCGAGCCGGTGAATACCGCAGACGCACAGTCGCTCGGGATCGGCACGGTCTATCAGGAAGTAAACCTTCTGCCGAATATCTCCGTTGCCGCTAATCTGTTTATCGGACGAGAACCTACCCGTTTCGGGCTGGTGAACCAGCGCAAAATGGAGCAGCAGGCTGAAGTGCTTCTCGAAGGCTATGGTTTGCACCTTGATGTCAGCCAGCCCCTTTCCACCTACTCCATCGCTATACAGCAAATCGTGGCGATTGCGCGTGCCGTAGACCTTTCTGCGCAAGTACTTATTCTCGACGAACCGACAGCCAGCCTGGATGCTAAAGAGGTCAGCATGTTGCTGGATATCCTCGTGCAACTGCGCAGCAAAGGCGTCGGCATGATCTTTGTGACTCACTTCCTCGACCAGGTTTACCGTATCAGCGACCGCATTACCGTTTTGCGTAATGGCAAACGCGTCGGCTCTGAACTGACCGCAGATTTGCCGCGTATTGAGCTGGTCCCGATGATGCTGGGACACAGTTTTGACGAAAGCCTGCTTAAGCGCACTGAGCACCGGAATGTCACGGGCGAGCCATTAGTTGATTTCAAAGATTATGGTCGTCGTGGCGTGGTTGAGCATTTCGACCTGAAAGTTCGTCGTGGAGAAATCGTCGGACTGGCCGGGCTTCTGGGTTCTGGCCGGACGGAAACCGCCCAGCTGATTTTTGGTATTAAAGGCCATGACAGCGGTAATGCCGAGATCGATGGCCGGGCAGAAACGATCAACACGCCACGAAAAGCGGCGAAACTTGGGTTTGGTTATTGCCCGGAAGATCGTAAAACCGATGGGATTATTGGCGCGGCGACGGTTCGTGAAAATATCATTCTGGCGTTGCAGGCCCAGCGCGGCTGGCTGCGTCCTTTACCGATGAAAGAACAGCATCAGATTGCCGAGAAGTTTATCAAACTCCTCGGTATCCGCACGCCCGGCACTGAACAGGAAATTCAGTATCTTTCCGGCGGTAATCAGCAAAAAGTCCTGCTTTCCCGCTGGCTGGCGACCAATCCTCGTTTTCTTATTCTCGATGAACCCACTCGCGGGATTGATGTCGGCGCGCATGCTGAAATCATTCGCCTGATTGAAAAACTTTGCGATGAAGGATTGGCGCTGCTGGTCATCTCCTCTGAGCTGGAAGAGTTGGCGGGTTATGCCGATCGCATCGTAGTGCTGCGGGACCGTCGCCATGTTGCTGAAATTGAGCAGGCCGAGATCTCCGTGCCAGCCATTATGAAAGCCATCGCGGCCCAATGAGGAGATACCGATGAGTAACAGGAGTCTGCCGATGACAGGAAGACCACGCAAAGTGAGATGGGTATTTCCCAAAGGTGCCACGCAGATTGGTGCTTTTGTCGCAATATTACTGATTGACAGTCTGGTCGCACCGGGCTTTTTCTCAATCCATATTCAGGATGGCCGCCTGTTTGGCAGCCTGGTTGATATCTTTAACCGCGGCGCGCCAGTGGCTCTGCTGGCTCTGGGTATGACGCTGGTCATCGCCACAGGGGGTATCGATCTTTCTGTTGGCGCGGTGATGGCGATTGCCGGGGCAACGGCCGCAACGATGACGGTTCAGGGCTATCCGCTGATGGTGGTGCTGCTGGCGTCGGTGGGCGTGGGTGCTGCGTGCGGTCTGTGGAATGGATTTCTGGTCGCCGTTTTGCAGATTCAGCCGATTGTTGCCACGCTGATGCTCATGGTTGCCGGGCGCGGTATCGCGCAGTTGATTACGCAAGGGCAGATTGTCACATTTGAGCACAATGGCCTTTCTCAGTTCGGCAGTGGCTCGCTGTTTTACCTGCCTATGCCGGTGATTATTGCCGCCGTCATGCTGGTACTGGTCTGGGCGCTCACACGTAAAACTGCGCTCGGGCTCTTTATTGAATCTGTCGGCATCAATATCCGCTCTGCCTATAACGCCGGTGTGAATGCGCGCCTTGTGCTCATTTCCACCTACGTTATCTGCGGGATATGCGCATCCGTCGCGGGCGTTATTGTCACGGCGGATATTCGCGGTGCTGATGCGAACAACGCCGGATTATGGCTGGAGCTCGACGCTATTCTGGCGGTTGTGATCGGCGGCGGTTCGCTTCTTGGCGGGCGCTTTAATCTTCTTCTTTCGATCATTGGTGCGCTGATTATTCAGGGGATGAATACCGGAATTCTGTTATCCGGCTTCAAACCTGAATTCAATCTGGTCCTGAAAGCGCTGGTTGTTCTGGCCGTGCTGGTGGTGCAATCGCCGCGCGTTTCCTTCAGTAATCTGTTCCGGAGGAAGGGATAATGCTTAAAAGAAATCTGCCCTTACTGATTACGATTGTGGTTTTTCTTGCCGGATACGCTTACTGCTTCACGCAATTTCCCGGATTTGCATCGACACGCGTGTTCTTCGATTTACTGACGGATAACGCGTTTCTCGGCATCGTGGCCGTCGGCATGACATTTGTCATTCTCTCGGGCGGGATCGACCTGTCTGTCGGGTCTGTTATCGCATTTACCGGCGTGTTGCTCGCAAAACTGATTGGGGTTTACGGCGTCGCGCCGGGTTATGCGTTTGTGATTGTCCTGCTGATGGGCGGGATGTTCGGGGCGCTGATGGGCTGGATCATCGACACACTGAAGCTCCCGGCCTTTATCATCACGCTGGCGGGGATGTTCTTCGTGCGCGGCATGAGCTTTATCGTCTCCGAAGAGTCTCTCCCGATTAATCATCCCGTTTATGATTTTCTCGCCAACTATGCGTGGAAAATGCCGGGTGGTGGTCGTTTTACGTTACTGGCACTGGTGATGTTGTTGGTGGTTTTTGGCGGCATCATTTTGGCTCACCGTACGCGTTTCGGTAACAACGTTTATGCCGTGGGCGGCAGCAATGTTTCTGCGGCGCTGATGGGCGTTCCTGTCCGGCGCACAACGATTTATATCTACATGCTGTCGAGTACGCTGGCGGTGTTATCGGGGATCATCTTCTCGCTTTATACGTCAGCGGGGTACGCACTGGCGGCCAGCGGCGTTGAGCTTGATGCGATTGCGTCCGTGGTCATTGGCGGCACACTGCTGAGCGGTGGCGTGGGAACGGTGTTGGGAAGTCTGTTCGGGGTCTTAATTCAGGGGCTTATCCAGACTTACATTACGTTTGATGGCACGCTGAGTTCGTGGTGGACGAAAATCGTCATGGGCGTTTTGCTGTTTATCTTTATCGGACTGCAAAAAGGCATGGGCACCTTCTGGACAGCCAGAAGGGCGCGCCATCCGCGACCAGAGCCGTCCTGAGTCAGGACGGCGTCAGAGATTGGTGATCAGCGGCGTTTTGAGTAACTGACGGATCAGAACCTGCTGGTCACTGTTTTGCAGCCAGACGGCGTACAGCGGTCGGATCACCGGCGGCACATCTTCGTGCGCGGCGAGCTGCGGATATTCTTTCGCCCAGTGCGCAGGGAGAAAAGCGCAGCCTCCGGTATTTTCCAATAACTGGCGCGTAAGTTGCGCAGACGTTGTCGTCAGCACCGGTTCCTGATCGCTGTTTTGCAGCTTTTCCTGCTGAGGAAAATCTGCGCCCCATTCCAGTTTCACGTAAGGCGTTTGTTCCCCTCTGACCGTTTTTTTCGATGAAAAAAGTCGTAACGAGAAATTACCCAGGAGCTGACTCGAGAGCTCATCCATCTTGGGTGGCTCGGTTGTGATCAGCAAATCCAGTTGTCTTTCATGCAATTGTTTAACCAGTGACTGACGTAAAGCGATGCGCGCCTCGAGCCTGAGCGTGTCACGTTGGGTGTAAAGCGACTGCATCCAGGGCGTCAGATAGGCTTCCCAAAGCGATGCCGTAGCGCCAATCGACAATTCTGTGTGCTGTAACGAGCGTACAACCTCTTTTTTGGCCAATTGCCACGTGGACATCAGATTCTCAGCATAAGGCAGCAGACGTTCTCCTGCGGGCGTTAAGCGGATGTTATTACGATGCCGTGTGAATAAATTAGCGCCAAGCTGGGTTTCCAGTTGCCGGATACGAAAGCTGACAGCCGATTGCGTCAGATAAAGGGATTCCGCCGCCCGACCAAAGTGGCGAGTTCTACTGACCTCCAAAAAGGTTTTCAGTAATTCCGTGTCCAAAACTATCTCCAATAATTTTTGTCGTTAAGATTTAAATGTTTTGTTTTACACAATGTCAAGCCTAACTAATACTCCGCGCCATAACAGCACGACCATGAGTGAATTAGGAGCGTGTCAGATGGCGGAAAGCTTCACCACGACAAATCGTTTTTTTGATAATAAACATTACCCTCGCGGGTTCTCCCGGCATGGCGATTTCACCATTAAAGAAGCGCAAATGCTAGAACGTTACGGCTTTGCTTTTAATGAGCTGGATCTGGGAAAACGTGAGCCCGTTACCGACGAAGAAAAACTGTTCCTGGAGGTTTGCCGTGGTACGCGCGAACCTGTGACAGATGCAGAGAAAGTGTGGAACAAATACATTGTCCGCACCCGTCGTCCGAAGAAATTCCACACGCTGTCCGGCGGCAAACCGCAGGCAGACGCTGTAGAAGACTACACGGAAAGCGACGACTAATGAAACGGGGCGATGCCCCGTTTTTTTATGCCAGATTCTTATGTAAAGTTAACAATAGCCTATCCATGGTGCGATAGCTCAGCGCCTCTGCAATATGTTTTCGTTCAATCGCTTCATCGCCCCCTAAATCGGCTAAGGTCCGCGCCACTTTCAGAATGCGATGCCAGGCCCTGACCGACAATCCCAGCTTATGCAGGACCTCTTCCAGAAATTCCGCATCGGCCTTGGTTAAAACGCAGTAGATTTCGACTTCGCTGCTGTTAAGCCGCGCATTGATTTTTCCTGCGCGTTTCAGCTGAATTTCCCGTGCGGCTAATACCCGTTGCCGAACCTGCGCACTGCTTTCCCGCGCTGTCGGTGTATGGTTTTGCTGGCTCAAAATTCCGGGCGGCAACAGAGGCACTTCAATCGATAAATCAAACCGGTCCAGGAAAGGGCCGGAAAGTCTGCTCAGATAGCGTAAAACCTGTTGTGGCGGCGTGCGGTTGTGGATCCCCTGATAGTGTCCGGTCGGGCTGGGATTCATTGCGGCAATCAGCTGTGCTCTGGCCGGATAGCGGACTTTTGCCCGTGCCCTGGAAATCGTGATTTCGCCCGATTCCATGGGCTGGCGCAATGCATCCAGCACCTGACGCTGGAATTCCGGAAGTTCGTCAAGAAACAGGACGCCATTGTGAGCCAGTGAAATTTCTCCCGGCTTGGGCAGCGAACCCCCGCCAACCAACGCGCTGATTGATGTACTGTGATGCGGTGCCCTGAAAGGCCGCACGCGTGAAAACTCACCGTCATCTTCCGGGTTATACACGAGACTGGCGATGGCGGCGGTTTCGAGTTTTTCTTCGTTGCTGAGCGGGGGAAGTAATCCGGGTAAACGGCTCGCCAGCATGGTTTTCCCGGTTCCCGGCGGCCCGATAAGCAATAAATTATGCCCTCCGGCGGCCGCGACTTCCAGCGCGCGCTTTGACTGCTCCTGACCAATAATATCGGCGATATCGGGCTGACAGACGGGTTCCGGCAAAACGGGCGGATATTCAATCGCCGGAAGGCTGTCCTCGCCTTGTAAAAAAGCGCAAACCTGAAGCAAATGCCCGGCAATATTGGCGACACCGGGATCGAGCAGCGTCATTTCGGACTGATTGGCTTGTGGCAAAATCAATATCCGGCCTTCTTTCTGTGCTTCGAGCGCAGCAGGAATTGCGCCGTTAACGCTGCGCAGAGCGCCCGACAGACCCAGTTCTCCCAGAAACTCATACTTCTCCAGTCTGTCGCCCTTAAGCTGCTCAGAGGCCACCAGAATCGCCAGCGCAATAGACAAATCATACCGGCCACCTTCTTTGGGGAGATCGGCGGGGGCGAGATTCACGGTGATGCGTTTGGGTGGGAAACTGAAACCGCAGTTGATGATGGCGCTGCGAACCCTGTCCCGTGCCTCTTTGACGGTGGTTTCGGGCAGGCCGACCAGTGTCAGGGCCGGTAAACCATTACTGATATGCACTTCAACGGAGACACCGGGGGCCTGAACACCCAGCGATGCACGGGTATACACCACGGCTAATGACATACTTCTTCCTTGGCTGTGAATTTTCCTGAAAGGCAGCATGCCGCAGTCGGTAACGATTTTGGGAAGAAAATCTGCCAAATGCGCAGCGTCATGTAAAAGAACTCGCGGGTTCAGCAGTTTGCAATGCGGTCGTGCGCGGTGCCCCGCACTGGCGGTAATACTCATTAACAAAATGAGGTCTTCGGAAACACATTAGCGAGCTAATTAAGTTGCTGTTTAGACAGGCAGAGGTGTTTAATCTTTATGTATTTAACAATAAAGAAACAAATATCAATCATTGATTAACATCTCTCTGCCTCGCTGAGGATTTTCCGGAACAGTTCAGTGAGTGCAATGCCTGCAGCTATTCCGGAATAGGGATAAACCCATGTTTGGTTGGACCTCCCGGCAGCGTAATGTTGCCATCGCCAGCTTTTTAAGCTGGACGCTCGATGCTTTCGATTTCTTCATTTTAGTCTTTCTGCTCAGTGATATAGCGACAGCCTTCCATGTCGATATCAAAGAAGTCACGCTGGCCATTTTGCTGACGCTGGCGGTGCGGCCGATCGGTGCGCTGGTGTTCGGGCGGGCCGCTGAAAAGTACGGGCGTAAACCGGTTCTGATGGTGAATATTGCCTGCTTTTCCGTTTTCGAACTCTGCACGGCGGCTGCGCCGTCCCTGACCGTTTTCCTCATCCTGCGCGTGATTTATGGTGTGGCGATGGGCGGCGTCTGGGGCGTGGCTTCTTCACTCGCGATGGAAACCATTCCTGACCGTTCGCGCGGCATGATGTCCGGTATTTTTCAGGCCGGTTATCCGTTTGGTTATCTGCTGGCGGCGGTGGTTTACGGGTTGTTTTCGGAGATTGTCGGCTGGCGCGGCATGTTTGTCATCGGCGCAGTGCCGATCTTCCTGCTGCCTTTCATCTGGTTCAAGGTGCAGGAATCACCGGTCTGGCTTGCTGCCCGTGAGCGCAAGGAAAGCACCGCACTGCTGCCGGTACTCAAATCACACTGGAAACTTTGCGTTTATCTGGTCGTACTGATGGCGGCCTTCAATTTCTTCAGCCACGGTACACAGGATCTCTACCCGTCATTCCTGAAAGTTCAGCACGGTTTTGATGCGCATACGGTCAGCCTGATCGCCATCGGTTACACCATCGCGTCAATCATCGGCGGTATCTTCTTTGGGACGCTCTCGGAGAAGATTGGCCGTAAAAAGGCCATTATTATCGCGGCTTTACTGTCATTGCCGGTGATCCCGCTGTGGGCATTTTCCAGCGGAACCTGGACCATTGGCCTGGGCGCGTTCCTGATGCAGTTTATGGTGCAGGGCGCGTGGGGCGTTGTGCCGTCTTATCTCACTGAGCTGGTGCCCGCGAACACCCGCGCTGTATTGCCCGGATTTGTTTATCAGCTCGGGAATCTGCTGGCGTCGGTCAATGCGACGTTGCAGGCAGGCATTGCCGAAAGTCACGGGCATAACTACGGGCTGGCGATGGCGATTGTCGCCGGGACGGTGGCGATCGTGATTTCTGTACTGGTTGCATTCGGTCGGGATACGCGCGGAAAAGCGATAACGGGAGCAATAAATAATCAGACAACAGATCGGCCTGCTAAGGTTTGATTTTTCAGATTATTTTTGCCGGTTTGTGCAGCGCGTCGCAAATATTAACGCAAGAAAAGTGTTGTCATTAAATGCATTACTGTGATAACTCTGTAGGCAATCGTTCGCAAGATGAATTATAGAAACTAAAAAATGAAAGCCCTTCTCCTCGTAGTTAGCCTAGTCGTGATTAGCGTGGTGGTGATTATTATCCCACCGTGCGGGGCTGCACTTGGACGAAGAAAGGCTTATTAAACAAGCCTGAACCTGAAAAGAAACCCCGCACCGAAAGGTCCGGGGTTTTTTTTTGGGTCAGGTATTTCAGAGAACAGTGAAGCGGGGTCGGAAAATGAGCAACAGCATAATATTCTGCACTTGTCGCAAAAGAGCAGGAGAATAGAGATGAACGGAGCACAGTGGGTAGTACAAGCGTTGCGTGCGCAGGGTGTAAATACAGTATTTGGTTATCCTGGCGGGGCAATCATGCCGGTATACGATGCATTGTATGACGGCGGCGTGGAACACCTGTTGTGCCGGCACGAGCAAGGTGCCGCAATGGCCGCCATCGGCTATGCCCGTTCTACCGGAAAAGTCGGCGTCTGCATCGCCACTTCCGGTCCCGGCGCGACCAACCTGATCACCGGTTTGGCTGACGCGCTGCTCGATTCCGTTCCGCTGGTGGCTATCACCGGTCAGGTCGGTTCCGCGTTTATCGGCACCGACGCCTTCCAGGAAATCGACGTTTTAGGTTTATCTCTGGCCTGTACCAAACACAGCTTCCTGGTGGAATCTCTGGAAGCGCTGCCGGAAATCATGGCTGAAGCGTTTGCCATCGCCAGCTCAGGGCGTCCGGGCCCGGTGCTGATAGACATCCCGAAAGATATCCAGTTAGCGGTTGGCGAATTACCGCCGCATCTCGTTACGGTCGAAGAAACCTTCCCGCATCCGGCTGCTGAACTGAAACAAGCCAGCGCGATGATTGCCGCAGCGCAAAAACCGATGCTGTACGTGGGCGGCGGTGTGGGCATCGCACAGGCGGTTCCGGCATTACGTGAATTTATCTCGGCGACCGGTATTCCTGCGGTGGCCACGCTGAAAGGCTTAGGCGCGCCGGACGCCAGCGACCAATGTTATCTGGGGATGCTGGGAATGCACGGCACGAAAGCGGCGAATCTGGCCGTTCAGTCCTGTGATTTGCTGATTGCCGTAGGGGCGCGTTTTGATGACCGCGTGACCGGCAAACTGAATACTTTCGCGCCTCACGCTGCCGTTATTCATATGGATATCGACCCGGCTGAGCTGAACAAACTGCGTCAGGCGCACGTCGCGTTGCAGGGCGATCTGAATGCGCTGTTACCGGCACTGCAACAGCCGCTGAACATTAACGCCTGGCGCGATGAAGTGATGACCCTGAAAGCGCAGGGCGAATGGCGTTACGACCATCCGGGCGAAGCCATTTACGCGCCGCTGCTGCTGAAGCAAATTTCCGATCGCAAATCCGCCAATACCGTTATCACCACCGACGTCGGCCAGCACCAGATGTGGACCGCGCAGCACATGCAGTTCACCCGCCCGGAAAACTTCATCACGTCCAGCGGCCTGGGCACGATGGGCTTCGGCGTTCCTGCTGCCGTGGGCGCGCAGGTTGCCCGCCCGGACGACATGGTGATCTGCGTTTCCGGCGACGGTTCATTCATGATGAACGTTCAGGAGCTGGGCACCATCAAGCGAAAACAGCTGCCCGTTAAAATCCTGCTGCTGGATAACCAGCGGTTAGGTATGGTCCGACAGTGGCAGGAATTGTTCTTCGATGGGCGCTTTAGTGAAACCAACCTCTCTGATAACCCCGATTTTGTGACGCTGGCCAGCGCATTCAATATCCCCGGCCAACGTATCAGCCGTAAAGACCAAGTCGATGCCGCACTGGATGCCTTTTTCAACAGCAAAGGCCCGTATTTGCTTCATGTCTCCATCGACGAAAATGAAAATGTCTGGCCACTGGTTCCACCGGGCGCAGGCAATGAAACCATGTTGGAGAAAATGTCATGATGCAGCATAACGTCTCAATCCAGGCCCGTTTCCGCCCCGAAATGTTAGAACGCGTATTACGCGTTGTCCGCCACCGTGGTTTTCAGGTGTGCGCAATGAACATGACCCCGATGGTCAATGCGGAAAATATAAATATCGAATTGACCGTTGCCAGCCAGCGGCCGGTAGATTTACTGTCTTCACAGTTAAGCAAACTTATGGATGTCGCCTGTGTCGAGATCCAGCAACATACATCACAACAAATACGCGCGAATGCGTGAGTAAAGGGACGAGAGAATGACGAAGAAAGCTGATTACATTTGGTTCAATGGCGAGATGGTTCCGTGGGCAGAAGCGAAAGTACACGTCATGTCACACGCATTGCATTACGGCACCTCCGTCTTCGAAGGCGTGCGTTGCTACGACTCCCATAAAGGGCCAGTCGTCTTCCGTCACCGTGAACACATGCAGCGTCTGCGCGATTCCGCAAAAATCTACCGTATGCCGGTTTCCCAAAGTGTTGATGAACTGATGGAAGCCTGCCGCGAGACCCTGCGTAAAAACAATCTGGTCAGCGCGTATATTCGTCCGCTGGTCTTCGTTGGCGATGTCGGTATGGGCGTAAACCCGCCGGATGGCTACAAAACTGACGTAATCATTGCCGCTTTCCCTTGGGGTGCGTATCTGGGCGAAGAAGCGCTGGAGCAGGGTATCGACGCCATGGTTTCCTCATGGAACCGCGTTGCTGCCAACACCATCCCGACGGCGGCGAAAGCTGGCGGTAACTACCTGTCCTCCCTGCTGGTAGGCAGCGAAGCACGCCGGCACGGTTATCAGGAAGGTATCGCGCTGGACATTCACGGCTACGTATCTGAAGGCGCTGGCGAAAACCTGTTCGAAGTGAAAGAGGGCATTCTGTTCACGCCTCCGTTCACCTCTTCAGCACTGCCGGGCATCACCCGCGACGCGATTATTAAACTGGCGAAAGACATGGGCCTTGAAGTTCGCGAGCAAGTTCTGTCCCGCGAATCTCTGTATCTGGCTGACGAAGTCTTCATGTCCGGTACGGCCGCAGAAATCACGCCAGTTCGCAGCGTTGACGGTATTCAGGTCGGCATCGGCAAACGTGGTCCGGTCACCAAACAAATCCAGGATGCGTTCTTCGGTCTGTTTACCGGCAAAACCGAAGACAAATGGGGTTGGCTGGATCCAATCAACCCGCAGTAATCTAAAGAACAAGAAATATGCAGGCGACGTCATCGTCGCCTGCTAAACAGAAATGATTTGGAGTGAATAGAGCATGCCTAAGTACCGTTCCCATACCACGACACATGGCCGCAACATGGCTGGCGCCCGCGCTTTATGGCGTGCCACTGGCATGACCGATGATGATTTCGGTAAGCCCATTATTGCCGTTGTGAACTCCTTTACTCAGTTCGTTCCGGGCCACGTCCATCTGCGTGATCTGGGCAAACTGGTTGCCGAGCAAATCGAAGCTTCCGGTGGCGTTGCCAAAGAGTTCAACACCATTGCCGTGGATGACGGGATCGCCATGGGTCATGGCGGTATGCTGTATTCACTGCCTTCACGCGAGCTGATTGCAGACTCCGTGGAATACATGGTGAACGCACACTGCGCCGACGCCATGGTATGTATTTCCAACTGCGACAAAATCACTCCGGGGATGTTAATGGCGTCCCTGCGCCTGAACATTCCGGTGATCTTCGTTTCCGGCGGCCCGATGGAAGCCGGGAAAACCAAGCTGTCCGATAAAATCATCAAACTCGATCTGGTCGATGCGATGATTCAGGGCGCAAACCCGAACGTCAGCGACGCCGACAGCGAACAAATCGAACGTTCAGCCTGTCCGACATGCGGGTCCTGTTCCGGGATGTTCACCGCCAACTCCATGAACTGTCTGACCGAAGCGCTGGGCCTGTCTCAGCCGGGTAACGGCTCATTGCTGGCGACTCACGCTGACCGCCGCGATTTGTTCCTCAATGCCGGTCGCCGTATCGTTGAACTGACCAAACGCTATTACGAAAAAGATGATGAAAGCGCATTGCCACGTAACATCGCCAGCAAAGCCGCATTCGAAAACGCCATGACGCTGGATATCGCCATGGGCGGTTCCACAAACACCGTTCTTCACCTGCTGGCTGCCGCGCAGGAAGGCGGAATTGATTTTGATATGACAGACATCGACCGTCTGTCACGCAAGGTGCCGCACCTGTGTAAAGTCGCGCCGAGTACCCAGAAATATCACATGGAAGACGTACACCGCGCCGGTGGTGTACTGGCGATTCTGGGCGAGTTGGATCGCGCTAACCTGCTGAACCGTGATGTGAAAAACATCCTAAACCTGAACCTGAGCCAGACGCTGGAAAAATACGACATCATGCTGACGCAGGATGAAGCCGTGAAAAAAATGTTCCGCGCGGGCCCGGCAGGTATCCGTACCACGCAGGCTTTCTCACAAGATTGTCGCTGGGATACGCTCGATGATGATCGTGCTGACGGTTGCATCCGCTCGCTGGAACATGCGTTCAGCAAAGACGGCGGTCTGGCCGTGCTTTACGGCAACATCGCCGAAGCGGGCAGTATTGTTAAAACCGCAGGCGTGGATAAATCCAACCTGGTGTTCCGTGGTCCGGCCAAAGTCTACGAAAGCCAGGACGACGCCGTGAGCGCGATCCTCGGCGGCAAAGTGGTTTCCGGTGACGTGGTGGTGATCCGCTACGAAGGGCCGAAAGGCGGGCCGGGTATGCAGGAAATGCTGTATCCGACCACCTATCTGAAATCCATGGGGCTGGGCAAAGAGTGTGCGCTGATCACTGACGGTCGTTTCTCCGGCGGTACGTCAGGTCTGTCTATCGGTCACGTTTCTCCGGAAGCGGGCAGCGGCGGCCTGATTGCACTGGTGGAAGATGGCGACATGATCGACATCGACATCCCTAACCGCAGCATGGTGCTCGACGTTCCTGCGGCCGAACTGGCAGCCCGTCACGAAGCCGAACTGGCGCGTGGCGACAAAGCCTGGACGCCGAAAAACCGTGAACGTGTGGTGTCTTATGCGCTGCGTGCTTACGCATTGCTGGCGACCAGTGCTGACAAAGGTGCTGTTCGCGACAAGTCTAAGCTGGGAGGCTAACGGTCATGGCGGTATCACAACCTCTGCCCGACCAGCCGTGTGGCGCAGAATATCTGCGCGCCGTGCTGCGTGCGCCGGTTTATGAAGTCGCACAGGTTACGCCTTTGCAGGTCATGGAAAAGATCTCTTCCCGGTTGGGTAACACTGTTCTGGTGAAGAGGGAAGACCGCCAGGCTGTTCACAGTTTTAAACTGCGCGGCGCGTATTCCATGATTGCCAGCCTGACGGAAGAACAGGCTGCGCGGGGTGTGATCACGGCGTCAGCCGGTAATCATGCGCAGGGCGTTGCGCTGTCAGCGACCAAAAAGGGCATTAAATCTCTGATTGTCATGCCGGTTGCCACGGCGGATATCAAAGTCGATGCGGTGCGTCATTTCGGTGGCGAAGTGCTGTTGTTTGGCGCGAATTTCGACGAAGCCAAAGGCAAAGCCATCGAGCTTTCACAGCAGCAGGGCATGACCTTTGTGCCGCCGTTTGATCATCCTGCGGTGATCGCCGGACAAGGCACGCTGGCGATGGAGTTGCTGCAACAGGATGCACATCTCGACCGCGTATTCGTGCCGGTCGGCGGTGGCGGCCTGGCCGCTGGTGTCGCTGTATTAATCAAACAACTGATGCCGCAAATCAAAGTGATTGGCGTCGAAGCCGAAGATTCAGCCTGTCTGCGGGCGGCATTGGATGCCGGTGAACCGGTTGATCTGGCGCGTGTCGGGCTTTTCGCCGAAGGCGTGGCCGTGAAGCGTATCGGTAACGAAACCTTCCGCCTGTGCCGTGAATATCTTGATGACGTGATCACCGTCGACAGCGATTCAATCTGCGCGGCGGTCAAAGATTTGTTCGAAGATGTTCGCGCCATCGCCGAGCCTTCCGGGGCGCTGGCGCTGGCGGGCATGAAGAAATACGTGCAGCAGCACAACATCAAGGGCGAACGTCTGGCGCATATTCTTTCCGGCGCGAACGTGAATTTCCATGGCCTGCGTTATGTGTCTGAGCGCTGCGAGCTGGGCGAACAACGCGAAGCCCTGCTGGCGGTGACCATTCCTGAACGCAAAGGCAGCTTCCTGAAATTCTGCCAGTTGCTCGGTGGCCGTTCAGTAACGGAATTCAACTACCGTTACGCCGACGCGGACAACGCCTGCATTTTCGTGGGTGTGCGTCTCACGCGAGGCCACGCAGAACGGCAGGAAATCATCGCCGAGCTGAATCACGACGGTTATCAGGTCGTGGATTTATCTGATGATGAAATGGCGAAACTGCATGTGCGCTACATGGTGGGCGGGCGTCCAACCAAGCCACTGCGCGAGCGGCTTTACAGTTTCGAGTTCCCGGAATCACCGGGCGCGTTGCTGAAATTCCTGCATACGCTGGGCACGCACTGGAATATTTCGCTGTTCCATTATCGCAGCCACGGCACCGATTTTGGTCGCGTGCTGGCCGCGTTTGAGCTGAATGAAGAAGAGCCGGAGTTCGAGAAAAACCTGACGGCGCTGGGTTATGACTGTCATAACGAAAGTGATAATCCTGCGTTCCGCTTCTTCCTGGCGGGCTAAAAACCGAAGGGCCCGAACGGGCCCTTTTTCTTTGCCATCAATTTGTCGTGAACGCGGGTTATAACAATTGCCAGAACGCTTCGATCAGCGGTTCGTTCAGGCGTTTTTTCTGCACGCAGACGCCCAGTTCCAGCGGCGCGCCGAGCGTGACGTTATCCAGAATAGAAATACGGTTGCGCACCGGTTCCGGGCTGTTATCGACAACGACCGACGGAATGAGCGCGATGCCACAACCGAGCGCGACCATCGACACAATCGCTTCGTGGCCGGACACCGTGGCGTAAATCAGCGGATTGCTCAGACGGTTATGTTTGAACCAGATGTCGATACGTTTTCGCGCCGGGCCGTGTTCCGGAAGGATAAACGGAATTTGCGACCAGTCGGGATGTGGCACGCTGACTTGCGTTCGCACCGCGCCCGGCAGAGACGGGGAAATCAGGATCATCGGGATTTCGCCGATCTGCGTGAAATCCACGCTGCCCGGCAAACTTTCCGGGCGGCCTGCAATCCCCAGGTCTGCTTCGGTGGACTGGACTTTTTCGACCGCATCGGCGGCGTCGCCGGTGGTCAGTTTGATTTCGACCAGCGGATGTTGCGCGCGGAAGCGGTCAAGAATAGGGGGCAGATGGCTATACGCGGCGGTGACCGAGCAGAACAGTCGCAGCTCGCCACTGAGCGTCGGGCCATGCTGATCCAGCCCGCTGCGTAGTTGCTGGTAACTCAGCAGCGTTTGCTGGGCAAACGTTTTGAGCTGTTCGCCCGCGCTGGTCAGTTGCACGGTGCGGTTATCACGCTGAAATAACGGCTGGCCGAGTTCTTCTTCCAGCCGCTGGATCTGGCGCGACAGCGTTGACGGGCTGACATGCATCGCCTTCGACGAACGGCCAAAATGGCGGCTTTCCGCCAGATGTAAGAACAGTTTCAGATCACGCAAATCCATAAAGAGGTCCCGGCTTTTTAGTGAAGCAAAGGTCAAACGAAGTATATTGCATTTTTTGCAACGTCATCTTCGTAATATATCAATTTAAGCAATGTGTCGCATGACATATAGTGAATTCACGGCGTTCACCGGCTCACCGGTGAAACAAAAAATAACAGCACTTACCTCGATAGAACGGAGCAAGACATGGCTAACTATTTCAACACACTGAACCTGCGTCAGCAGCTGGCACAACTGGGCAAATGCCGCTTCATGGGTCGCGATGAATTCGCGGACGAAGCCAGCTACCTCAAAGGTAAAAAAGTGGTGATTGTAGGCTGTGGCGCACAGGGCCTGAACCAGGGCCTGAACATGCGTGATTCCGGTCTGGATGTTTCCTACACCCTGCGTGCAGAAGCAATTGCTGAGAAGCGTGCTTCATGGCGTAAAGCGACCGAAAACGGCTTCAAAGTCGGCACCTACGAAGAACTGATCCCACAGGCCGATCTGGTGGTTAACCTGACGCCAGACAAACAGCACAGCGCTGTGGTTAAAGCGGTTCAGCCTCTGATGAAAGACGGCGCAACCCTGGGTTACTCACACGGCTTCAACATCGTTGAAGTGGGCGAGCAAATCCGTAAAGACATCACCGTCGTGATGGTTGCGCCAAAATGTCCGGGTACTGAAGTTCGCGAAGAATACAAACGTGGTTTCGGTGTTCCGACGTTGATCGCCGTTCACCCGGAAAATGACCCGAAAGGCGAAGGCATGGCAATTGCTAAAGCCTGGGCTGCAGCAACGGGCGGCCACCGTGCAGGCGTTCTGCAATCTTCCTTCGTTGCAGAAGTAAAATCTGACCTGATGGGCGAGCAGACTATCCTGTGCGGTATGTTGCAGGCCGGTTCCCTGTTGTGCTTCGACAAACTGGTTGCTGAAGGTGTGGATGAAGCGTACGCAGAAAAACTGCTGCAATTCGGTTGGGAAACCATCACCGAAGCGCTGAAACAAGGCGGCATCACGCTGATGATGGATCGTTTGTCCAACCCGGCGAAACTGCGTGCTTACGCGTTGTCTGAACAATTGAAAGAGATCATGGCGCCGCTGTTCCAGAAACACATGGACGACATCATCTCCGGCGAATTCTCGAGCGGCATGATGGCTGACTGGGCGAACGACGACAAAAACCTGCTGACCTGGCGTGAAGAAACGGGCGCAACCGCGTTCGAAAATGCACCACAGTTTGACGGTAAAATTTCTGAGCAGGAATACTTCGACCACGGCGTTGTGATGATTGCGATGGTGAAAGCGGGCGTTGAGCTGGCCTTCGAAACCATGGTGGCTTCCGGCATCATCGAAGAATCTGCTTACTACGAATCACTGCACGAACTGCCGCTGATCGCCAACACCGTTGCGCGTAAGCGTCTGTACGAAATGAACGTGGTTATCTCTGATACCGCAGAATACGGTAACTACCTGTTTGCAAACGCTGCAGTACCGTTGCTGAAAGAATTTATGACCACCCTGCAGGCGGGTGATTTGGGTAAATCGGTTGCAGAAACTCAGGTTGATAACGCGCAGCTGCGCGATGTTAACGAAGCTATCCGCAACCACCCAATCGAGTCAATCGGCCGCACATTGCGTGGCTATATGACTGATATGAAACGCATCGCAGTAGCGAGCTGATACCCTTCTTACCCGAGTTGTTTAGGGTTTTCGGAAGATAAATAAAAAGGGCACTGCATGAAAATGCGGTGCCCTTTCTTTTTGTTACTGCGCCGGAACGGAAACTCAGTTGCGGTACAGGATCTTAATGATGTGATAGCCGAACTGGGTATGCAGCGGGCCTTGTGGCTCGATCAGCGGCGCAGAGAAAACCACTTTATCGAAAGCGGGCACCATTGCGCCTTGCTTGAATTCACCTAAATGGCCGCCTTTTTTGCCTGACGGACAGGTAGAGTGTTTTTTCGCCAGCTTTTCGAAATCGCCACCGTTCTTCAGCTGTTCCAGAAGATCGAGCGCCTGTGCTTCTTCCTTAACAAGGATATGCATTGCTGCAGCAGTTTTTGCCATGATTGAGACCTTTTATGCGAGAGTGTTTCCAAGGGCGTAATGTAACATCTGCAACGCCGTAAGTGGACTCCGGCCTGCATTCCAGACATCACAAATTGCACCGTAAAGGCTGTCAATCTCAGGCGACGTTTCTGCTACAATCGCCGTCCTTGTCCATCAGGTGAGCAAAAATACGCCATGCGATTAAACCCCAGCCAACAACATGCCGTCGAATTCGTCACCGGGCCCTGCCTGGTTCTGGCGGGTGCTGGCTCCGGCAAAACCAGGGTGATTACCAATAAAATCGCACACCTGATCCGCGAGTGCGGCTATCAGGCCCGCCACATTGCGGCCGTGACCTTCACCAATAAAGCGGCGCGCGAGATGAAAGAGCGTGTGGCGCAAACCCTTGGGCGAAAAGAATCGCGCGGCTTGCTGATCGCAACTTTCCATACGCTGGGGCTGGAAATCATCAAGCGCGAATTTGCCGCGCTGGGCATGAAATCCAATTTCTCCTTGTTCGACGATCAGGACCAGCTGGCTCTTCTCAAAGAGCTGAGCGAGAAGTGGCTGGAAAATGACAAAACGCTGTTGCAACAGCTGATCTCGACGATCTCAAACTGGAAGAACGATCTGGTTGATCCGTCCCATGCGGCGGGCCTTGCGCGATCGGAGCGCGATCAGATCTTCGCGCACTGCTACGGGCTTTATCATGACCATATGCGCGCCTGTAATATTCTCGACTTCGATGACCTGATCCTGCTGCCGACGCTGCTGTTGCAGAAGAATGAAGAAGTGCGCGAGCGCTGGCAGAACAAACTGCGCTATCTGCTGGTCGATGAATATCAGGACACCAACACCAGTCAGTACATGATGGTGAAACTGCTGGTCGGCAACCGCGCGCGTTTTACCGTGGTTGGCGACGACGATCAGTCCATTTACTCCTGGCGCGGCGCGCGTCCACAAAACCTGGTGCTGCTGAAAGAAGATTTCCCGCAGTTGCAGGTGGTTAAGCTCGAGCAGAACTACCGTTCCTCGCAGCGCATTCTGAAAGCGGCCAACATCCTGATCGCCAACAACCCGCATGTGTTCGAGAAGCGGCTTTTCTCTGAACTGGGTTACGGCGAGACGCTGAAAGTGGTGACCGCCAACAATGAAGATCACGAAGCCGAGCGCGTGGTTGGCGAGCTGATTGCGCACCACTTTATCAACAAGACCGGCTATGGTAATTACGCGATTTTGTACCGCGGTAATCACCAGTCGCGCCTGTTTGAAAAAATGCTGATGCAGAACCGCATTCCGTACCGCATTTCCGGTGGCACATCGTTCTTCTCGCGACCTGAGATTAAAGATTTGCTGGCCTATCTGCGCGTCCTGACCAACCCTGACGACGACAGCGCATTCCTGCGTATCGTAAATACACCGCGCCGTGAAATCGGTGCCGCGACGCTGCAAAAGCTGGGTGAATGGGCGAATCAGCGCAATAAAGGTTTGTTCAAAGCCAGCTTCGATATGGGATTGAGTCAGTATCTGACCGGGCGCGGCCTGGAATCACTGCAACGGTTCACGCACTGGATGGGCACTCTTTCTGAGCGGGTCGAACGCGAACCGGTCGCGGCGGTACGGGATCTGATCCACGGCATCGATTACGAAAGCTGGTTGTTCGAAACCTCGCCGAGTCCGAAAGCGGCAGAAATGCGCATGAAAAACGTCAATCAGCTTTTCAGCTGGATGACTGAAATGCTCGAAGGCACCGATCTGGATGAGCCAATGACCCTCACGCAGGTGGTCACCCGATTTACGCTGCGCGACATGATGGAACGCGGTGAAAACGATGAAGAACTGGATCAGGTTCAGTTGATGACGCTGCACGCCTCGAAAGGGCTGGAATTCCCGTATGTGTTTCTGGTCGGCATGGAAGAAGGCTTGTTGCCGCACCAGAGCAGCATCGATGAAGACAATGTCGATGAAGAACGCCGTCTGGCGTATGTGGGTATTACCCGCGCCCAAAAAGAACTGACGTTTACGCTTTGCCGCGAACGCCGTCAGTACGGCGAATTAATTCGCCCTGAACCCAGCCGCTTTTTGATGGAGTTGCCGCAGGATGATTTAGCCTGGGAAAGTGAGAGGAAAGTCGTCAGTGCGCAGGAACGGATGGTGAAAGGGCAGAGCCATCTGGAGAAAATCCGCGAGCAGCTGGCGAAAGCCAAAGGCGGAAACTGACAGACAAAGAAAAGGCAGGGGATAAGCCCTGCCTCGGTCGGTAACGTATTTTATGCGAAAAATCAGAGCTGTTCTTCGACGAACAGCGGCCAGTGGACATAACTTTGCCAGTGGCTTTCCTGTTCCAGCTCTTCTGCCCGCAGCGGATGCTGAGCAAGCCAGCCTTGCGGGACAATCACGTTCAGTTCATCGTCATTTGCCCGTAAACGTACGGCGGGCAACGTGTCGTCACGGCGGCGGCTGGCAAAGATAATGGCGAGCCGGAGAATACGACAAAGACGTTGTGCCTGACGCGGCGGCAAGGCGTTTTGCTCATTGAGCAACGGTAAATCGAGCATTCCATTCTGGTTTTGCAACAGCGTCGCCAGCAGTTTTTTCTGCGCCGGCGTAAAGCCCGGCAAGTCTAAATGACGGATCAGATAGGCTGCGTGCTGTGGCGCTTTTTTGAAGTCAACGCTCAGCCCGATTTCGTGGATCAGACAGGCGCTGTTAAGCAGCTCACGGGCGCGGGCATCGAGCTTCCATTCCTGCGCCACCTGCAACGAGAAGTTCTCTGCAAGCTGTGCCACACGCTGCGCCTGTTCATTATCAAGCAGATAGCGGCGTTGCAGATTACGCAATGTGCGCTGGCGAATATCTTGTTCAATCGGCAGATGCAGCATGCCGTAAACCAGACCTTCACGCAGTGCGCCACCGGCCAGCGTCATGGTTTCGATATTCAGGGTTTTGAAAATGGCGATGAGAATCGACAGGCCGCTTGGGAAAACCAGCGCGCGTTCAAGCGTCAGGCCTTCAATTTCCAGCTCTTCCAGTTTTCCGCACTGAATCGCGCGTTGTTTGAGCTGTTGAAGTTTCGGCAGCGTAATACGCTCATCCATACCCTGAGCGACCATGATTTCCTGCAGTGCCTGAACGGTGCCGGAAGCACCGACACAAATCTGCCAGCCATTGGCGATCAGCTGAGGCGCAACCGGAAGGATCATGTCGATCGCGGCCTGTTCGGCCTGATCGAAGTTTTCTTTTGCGAGATTTCGGTCAGTAAAATAGCGTTCCAGCCAGGTCACACAGCCCATTGAAAGGCTGAAAAGCGTGGTGGCTTGTGCACCGATACCGGTGACCAGCTCCGTGCTGCCGCCGCCAATATCAACCACCAGACGTTTATCCGGGCCGCCCGTGGTATGGGCAACGCCGTGATAAATCAGGCGGGCTTCTTCTTCACCAGCGATGACCTGAATCGGGCAACCCAGGATTTCCTGGGCTTTACCCAAAAATTCATCGGCATTGCTGGCAAGCCGCAGCGTTGCGGTTGCAACGACACGGATTTGTTCGCGGGGAATGTCCTGCAATCTTTCGGAAAACAGCTTCAGGCATTGCCAGCCACGTTGCATGGCTTCCTGAGAAAGCAGGTTTTGCTTATCCAGACCGGCAGCCAGACGCACTTTGCGTTTAATTCTGGCGAGGGTCTGGATACTGCCTGCCACCTCACGAACAACCAGCATGTGAAAGCTGTTAGAGCCCAGATCAATTGCTGCATACAGTGAGGTGGAGCTTAGCATAGGTTATCAGCCCGGACGTTTACGGTTGCTACGTGGTGCACTGCTGCGACGCGACGACGAATTACTGTTACGACGCGGACCGTTGCCGGTGCGTGCCCGAGCCAGACGTTTCGGCGCAGGCAAATCAGCTAACAGTGCTTCGCTGCTGTATTTGCTGACCGGAATGCTGTGGCCGGTGTAGTTTTCGATTGCCGTCAGGTTCAGCGCATATTCTTCACAGGCCAGACTGATCGAGTGACCACTCAGGCCAGCACGGCCTGTACGGCCAATACGGTGAACGTAGTCTTCACAGTCGTCAGGCAGGTCATAGTTAAAGACGTGCGTCACGGCCGGAATGTGCAAACCACGGGCAGCAACGTCAGTTGCAACCAGAATATCCAGTGTGCCTTTGGTGAAGTCTTCCAGAACGCGCAGACGCTTCTTCTGTGGGACATCGCCCGTCAGCAAACCTACGCGATGGCCGTCGGCAGCCAGATGGCCCCAGACGTCTTCGCAACGGTGCTTAGTATTTGCAAAAATGATGCAGCGGTCTGGCCATTCTTCTTCAATAAGCGTCTGTAACAGGCGCATTTTTTCTTCATTTGAAGGATAGAACAGTTCTTCCTGAATGCGGTGACCGGTCTTTTGCTCCGGTTCGATCTCAATCGACTCGGCATTATTCATGTTTTCGAACGCCAGTTCTTTCACACGATAGGAAAGGGTTGCTGAGAACAGCATGTTGAGGCGTTGAGTCGCAGGTGGCATCCGGCGGAAGATCCAGCGGATATCTTTGATGAAGCCCAGATCGAACATACGGTCTGCTTCATCCAGCACCACTACTTGGATCGCGCCCAGGTCGACGTGGTTCTGTTTGGTGTAATCGATTAAACGGCCGGTGGTTCCGATCAGGATGTCCACGCCGCTTTCCAGCACTTTAAGCTGTTTGTCGTAACCGTCGCCGCCGTAGGCCAGACCTAATTTCAGCCCGGTAGATTCAGATAATGCTTCGGCGTCGGAGTGGATTTGCACCGCGAGTTCACGCGTAGGTGCCATGATCAAGGCACGCGGCTGGTTGGTCTGACGACCTTCCGCAGCAGGGTGAGAAAGCAGATAATGGAAAGTAGACGCTAAAAATGCCAGCGTCTTGCCGGTACCGGTTTGCGCCTGACCTGCAACATCACGCCCAGCGAGCGTGATCGGCAATGCCAATGCCTGAATAGGCGTACAGTAATGGAACCCTTTCTTTTCAAGGGCTTCAACTGCCAGCGGGTGCAGGGCGAAGTCGGAAAACTTCTGTTCGGTCAAGTGTGTTTTGCTCATAGTGTGGTAGAATATCAGCTAACTATTGCTTTACGAAAGCGTATCCGGTGAAATAAAGTCAACCTACTGTTGGTTAATGCTACATCAACAAGGTAAAGATAATCCTTTGGAGTAAACATGAGCGATAAAATTATTCACCTGACCGATGACAGTTTCGACAACGACGTATTGAAAGCCGAAGGGCTGGTGCTGGTCGATTTCTGGGCAGAGTGGTGTGGTCCTTGTAAAATGATCGCTCCGATTCTGGATGAAATTGCCACTGAGTTCGAAGGCAAGCTGACCATCGCGAAGCTGAACATCGACGAAAACCCAGGTACTGCACCTAAATACGGCATCCGTGGTATTCCTACCCTGCTGTTATTTAAAGGCGGCGAAGTCGCAGCAACTAAAGTTGGCGCACTGTCGAAAGGTCAGCTGAAAGAGTTCTTAACAGCTAATCTGTAGTCGGTCGGGATGACCCAAGCCAGGTGTTTAGCGGGCTGCCGTGTTTTTCACATTGTCCGCTAGACGCCTGTCAAGAAGCATGCTAAGTTTACGTTTACTGCAAATAGAGCTTACCTGTAGTTTGATTCTTACGTTTTACTCTGTTGTGTCAAAAACATCTGCCTATAAGTTTCTTTGAATAATAATTAAATTGAACTGGCACTGTGCTTGACCATCTAACGGTTTTAACAAAATCGGCTTTAAGACACCTTCAATATCAGTTTGCCCCTCAAGAATATCGCCCGTGAGCGTCTGCCTGCGGCTGGATTTCAAAGCTGTGATTTGAAGTGTCATACAACAAACAGGCATGGATGACCCTGCCATACCCATTCACGACAGATGTTCGAGACATACCCCGAGTTTAAGAACCCACCATTATGAATCTTACCGAATTAAAGAATACGCCGGTCTCTGATCTGATTGCACTCGGCGAAAATATGGGGCTGGAAAACCAGGCCCGCATGCGCAAGCAAGACATAATCTTTTCAATATTGAAGCAGCATGCGAAAAGCGGAGAAGACATCTTCGGTGATGGCGTACTGGAGATATTGCAGGATGGATTTGGTTTCCTCCGCTCCGGAGACAGTTCCTACCTCGCAGGCCCCGACGACATCTACGTATCTCCAAGCCAAATTCGCCGCTTCAACCTTCGCACTGGCGACACTATTTCCGGTAAAATCCGCCCACCGAAAGAAGGTGAACGCTATTTTGCCCTGTTGAAAGTTAACGAAGTTAACTACGACAAACCTGAAAACGCCCGCAACAAAATCCTGTTCGAAAACTTAACCCCTCTGCATGCAAATTCACGTCTGCGTATGGAACGTGGTAATGGTTCAACAGAAGATTTAACCGCGCGTGTACTGGATCTGGCCTCTCCGATTGGCCGTGGTCAACGTGGTCTGATTGTTGCTCCGCCGAAAGCGGGTAAAACCATGCTGCTGCAAAACATCGCCACCAGCATTGCGTACAACCATCCTGACTGTGTGCTGATGGTTCTGCTGATTGACGAGCGTCCGGAAGAAGTGACTGAGATGCAGCGTCTGGTTAAAGGTGAAGTTATTGCTTCTACCTTTGATGAGCCGGCATCCCGCCACGTTCAGGTGGCTGAAATGGTCATCGAAAAAGCCAAACGCCTGGTTGAGCACAAGAAAGACGTTATCATCCTGCTGGACTCCATTACCCGTCTGGCGCGTGCATACAACACCGTGGTTCCGTCATCAGGCAAAGTTCTGACCGGTGGTGTGGATGCCAACGCCTTACACCGTCCAAAACGTTTCTTCGGTGCAGCACGTAACGTGGAAGAGGGCGGCAGCCTGACCATCATCGCTACCGCGCTGGTCGATACCGGTTCTAAAATGGATGAAGTTATCTATGAAGAATTTAAAGGTACCGGCAACATGGAATTGCATCTGGCACGTAAAATCGCTGAGAAACGTGTCTTCCCTGCCATCGACTACAACCGCTCTGGTACCCGTAAAGAAGAGCTGCTGACCACGTCGGAAGAACTGCAGAAGATGTGGATCCTGCGTAAAATCATTCATCCGATGGGTGAAATTGATGCGATGGAATTCCTCATCAACAAACTTGCCATGACAAAAACCAATGACGACTTCTTCGATATGATGAAACGTTCGTAATTTGGTGTAAAACGCAAACTAACGCCACGCTAAGCCGTGGCGTTTTTTGCTTTTGGTAGCTACCATAATGCTACTTTGGTGAAATTGTCAGACTATTCGGATAATAGCTGATGGTTTTTCCAGTGCCCTTTCTTTATTTTATCGGTTTACTGCCCAAGAAATGGCAACAGATAAGGTCTTGCCTTAGACAAAACCATAACTGTCACTAATGGACATGTCATAAGGATATGAAAATTATGTGTTCTATCTCAATCCTACGCGCCTTGTTTTTGCAGAGATCTTAAAACTGTGAATTTACTCAATATGAGTACTGAACTTGTTGTTGTTTTTATGTTTTCATTCCTGTTTTTATTCGTTGCAAGGAAGATGGCGAATATCATCGGTTTGGTCGATAAACCTAACTTCCGCAAGCGCCACCAGGGAACGATCCCGCTGGTCGGTGGCATCTCTGTTTATGCAGGGATTTGTTTCACTTTTCTAATCACTGATTATCGAATTCCCCATATAGCGCTTTACCTAAGTTGCGCCGGTTTACTGGTTTTTGTTGGTGCATTGGATGATCGGTACGACATCAGTATCAAAATTCGCGCCCTAGTTCAGGCCAGCGTCGCCGTTGCTATGATGAGCTTTGCCAATCTTACATTGCGAAATCTCGGGCATATTATAGGTCCTTGGGAAATGCTACTTGGGCCATTCAGCTATCTCTTTACACTTTTTGCCGTCTGGGCTGCGATTAACGCCTTTAATATGGTCGACGGCATTGACGGGTTGCTCGGCGGGCTTTCTTGCGTTAGCTTTGGTGCGGTGGGCATAGTAATGTACGGTAGTGGTCATATGGAGTTAGCACTATGGTGCTTTGCTATGATTGCTGCAACGTTGCCTTATATCTTGCTTAACCTAGGTATTTTGGGGGCGCGTTATAAAGTCTTTATGGGCGACGCTGGCAGCACCCTGATTGGGTTCACGGTAATTTGGATCCTTTTACAAAGTACGCAGGGCGAATCACACCCGATGAACCCGGTGACTGCACTTTGGTTTATTGCCATCCCCCTGATGGACATGATTGCTATCATGTATCGTCGCTTACGAAAAGGCATGAGCCCATTCTCCGCTGACCGTCAGCACCTTCACCATTTGATCATGCGTGCCGGTTTTACTTCCCGGCAGGCTTTTGTGTTGATCACTTTGTCAGCTGCGGTACTGGCTGCGGTTGGTGTTATAGGGGAACATCTGCCCTTTGTGCCTGAATGGGTCATGCTGGCTTTGTTCTTCGTTGCTTTCTTGTTGTATGGCGTTTGTATTAAGCACGCCTGGCGTGTGGCCCGGTTTATCAAACGTGTTAAAAGACGTTTTCGCCGTTCATCTCCTCAATAATTCCTCTTTTACGCAAGGGCATACTGGCTGTGGATAAACCCGAAATGATAAGAAACCAGAATGATCGTGACATTGAAAACGAGCTCGATATTCGTGGTTTGTGCTGCACCTTATGGAAAGGTAAATTTTGGATTGCAGGTCTGGCCATATTGTTCGCGTTAGTGGCTTTGGGTTCCTCTTATCTGCTGAAGCAGGAGTGGAGTTCGACGGCCATTACCGATCGTCCAACAGTAAACAACTTATCGTCCTATTTCTCACAAGCGCAGTTCCTGCGTAATCTGGATATGCGTACTGCGCTGCCATCGGATACCGGCCGTCCGCCGATTTCTGATGAATCCTATAATGAATTTGTGATGCAACTGGCTGCCTACGACACCCGTCGTGATTTCTGGCTGCAAAGTCCCTATTACAAACAGCGTCTTGAAAATGATGCGCGTGCGGATGCCGTTTTGCTTGATGATTTGATTAACGATATTCAGTTCACGCCGCGCGATGCGATGAAAGTTCCGAATGACATCGTGAAACTGACGGCTGAAGATGCCGCTGATGCCAACAAACTGTTGCGTCAGTATGTTAATTTCGCCAGCCAGCGTGCGGCGCAGCATCTTTACGATGAGTTGCAGGGCGCGTGGGCTGCCCGGACTCAGTCGATGAAAGCGCAGGTCAAACGCCAGGAAGAAGTGGCGCAGAGCATTTTCAAACGCACGGTGAACAACACCGGGCAGGCGCTTAAAATCGCCCAGCAGCAAAATATCACTAAAAGCGCCACGGATACGCCAGCCGAAGAGCTGCCGGATTCCGATATGTTCCTGCTGGGTGTGCCTATGTTGAAAGCGCGTCTGGAATTATTACAGGCTTCCGGGCCGGGCTATGATCTGGATTACGATCAGAACCGAGCCATGCTGTCGACGCTGAATGTGGGCCCGACACTTACCGCGAAATTCCAGACTTACCGTTACCTCAGAACACCTGAAGAACCAGTAAAACGTGACAGTCCCCGCCGTGTATTTCTGATGATTATGTGGGGAATCGTTGGTGGCTTAATTGGTGCTGGTGTTGCTCTGTCACGTCGTAAAAAATGGAGAGAAGCATTGTGAAAGTATTAACGATTTTCGGCACCCGTCCTGAAGCCATTAAAATGGCACCTCTGGTCCATGCTTTGTCGCAGGATACGCTATTTGAATCAAAAGTCTGTGTCACAGCTCAACACCGTGAAATGCTTGATCAGGTATTGCGACTCTTTGAAATTACACCTGATTATGATCTCGACATTATGAAACCAGGGCAAGTGCTGACTGAAATCACCAGCCGTATCCTGACAGGGCTGAAACCTGTTCTGGAAACTTTTAAGCCTGACGTCGTTCTGGTTCATGGTGATACGGCGACGACATTGTCTGCCAGTCTGGCGGCGTTTTATCACCAGATCCCGGTCGGTCATGTTGAGGCTGGTCTGCGTACTGGCGACCTGACCTCTCCGTGGCCTGAAGAGGGTAACCGCGTACTCACTAGCCACCTTGCTCAATGGCACTTTGCGCCAACCGAAACTGCCCGTGCAAATTTACTGAGGGAAAACATACCTTCAAGGGGCATTTTCATCACGGGAAATACTGTCATCGACGCATTGCTGTGGGTTCGGGAGCGTCTTAACAATGATGCTGAGATGGCGCAGCAGCTGGCTGATAAATATCCATTCCTGCAAGATGATAAAAAGCTGATTTTAGTGACAGGCCATCGGCGGGAAAGCTTTGGTGGCGGCTTTGAACGTATCTGCTCGGCGCTGGCTGAGATTGCCCTTCAGCATCCTGACGTGCAAATCGTCTACCCGGTACATCTCAACCCGAACGTTAGCGAACCGGTGAACCGTATTTTGTACGGTATCGATAATATAGTTCTGATTGACCCACAGGACTACCTGCCGTTTGTGTATCTGATGGACAAAGCTTATCTGATTTTGACTGATTCCGGCGGTGTGCAGGAAGAAGCGCCTTCATTGGGCAAACCGGTCCTCGTGATGCGCGAAACGACAGAGCGCCCGGAAGCCGTCGATGCGGGAACCGTCCGGTTAGTCGGGACAAATGCTGCAAAAATCGTAGAAGAAGTGAACCGCCTGCTGACTGATAAAAGCGAGTATGAAAGCATGAGCCGCGCACATAATCCTTATGGTGACGGACACGCCTGCCAGCATATTCTAGAAGCATTAAAAAAACATTGGGTATCAGATTGAATTTTAACACTATCTCTGTAATCGGCTTGGGTTACATCGGGTTGCCTGCTGCGGCTGCTTTTGCATCATGCCAGAAAAAGGTGGTGGGTGTGGATGTTAACCAGCACGCGGTGGGAACAATTAACCGCGGGGCTATCCATATTGTTGAACCCGATCTTGACCTGCTGGTGAAGCAGGCGGTTGAGGAAGGATTTTTGCGGGCAGTCACCCTGCCTGAACCTGCAGATGCATTTCTGATCGCTGTGCCGACGCCTTTTAAAGGGGATCATTTGCCGGACATGCAATTCGTGGAGTCTGCGGCACGCTCTATTGCGCCGGTTCTCAAAAAAGGCGATCTGATCATTCTGGAATCCACCTCTCCGGTCGGTGCGACAGAACAAATGGCAGCATGGCTGGCCGAAGCGCGCCCGGACCTGAGCTTCCCTCAGCAGGCGGGTGAACAGGCGGATATCAATATTGCCTACTGCCCTGAGCGCGTTCTGCCGGGCCAGGTGATGGTTGAGCTGATCAAGAATGACCGCGTGATTGGCGGTATGACGTCCGTTTGCTCGCAGCGTGCCAGTGATTTGTACAACATTTTCCTGAAAGGAGAATGTGTGGTCACGAATTCGCGCACGGCAGAAATGTGCAAGCTAACTGAAAACAGCTTCCGCGACGTCAATATCGCTTTCGCTAATGAACTGTCGCTGATTTGCGATGCGCAGGGTATTAATGTCTGGGAGCTGATCAGCCTGGCAAACCGTCATCCGCGTGTGAATATTTTACAACCCGGACCGGGCGTTGGCGGTCACTGTATCGCCGTCGACCCGTGGTTTATTGTGGCGCAAAACCCTGAGCTGGCGCGGATCATCCGCACGGCGCGCGAAGTGAACGACAGCAAACCGCACTGGGTGGTTGATCGCGTTAAAGCAGCACTGGCAGATTGCCTCACCACAACCGGCAAGCGTGCTTCCGAAATCAAAATTGCCTGCTTTGGCCTGGCGTTTAAACCGAATATCGACGACCTGCGCGAAAGCCCGGCCGTTGAAGTCACCCATTTGATCGCTGACTGGCATGCTGGCGAAACCTGGGCCGTTGAACCGAATGTGCATCAGCTTCCTGCGTCGCTGGCAGAGAAAGTGACTTTGTATTCTCTGGATGATGCGCTGAAAGAAGCCGATCTTCTGGTGATGCTGGTCGATCACACGTCGTTCAAGGCGATCCCCGCCAGCACGATCCGCCAGTCGTGGATCGTGGACACCAAAGGTGTCTGGCGATGAATAAAATACTGATCACTGGTGGCGCAGGCTTTATCGGTTCTGCCGTTGTCAGACATATTATTCATAACACACAAGATTTCGCGATTGTTGTCGATAAGCTGACTTATGCGGGCAACCTTGATTCACTTGCTGAGATTTCGGCTGATCCACGTTACGCATTCGAGCAAGTTGATATTAATGATCGTGCTGCATTGGATTCTGTGTTTTTGCATTATCAGCCAGACGCGGTGATGCATTTGGCTGCCGAAAGTCATGTCGATCGTTCTATCGACAGCCCCGCAGCTTTTATCGAAACCAACGTGGTGGGTACATATCAACTGCTGGAAGCCGCCCGCCAGTACTGGCTGACGCTGTCAGAACCTGCACGCAAGGTGTTTCGTTTTCATCATATTTCTACGGACGAAGTGTTTGGTGATCTTCAGGCGACTGATGCTCAGTTTACTGAATCCACACTTTATGCGCCGAGCAGCCCCTATTCAGCTTCAAAAGCTGCCAGTGATCACCTTGTGAGAGCATGGTTGCGTACCTATGGATTGCCGACGTTAGTCACTAATTGTTCTAATAATTATGGACCTTACCATTTTCCAGAAAAACTGATCCCACTCGTTATCCTCAATGCATTAGCAGGAAAGCCTTTACCGGTTTATGGCGATGGCGGTCAGATTCGTGACTGGCTCTATGTGGAAGATCATGCGCGCGCTTTATATCAGGTTTTGGCGAAAGGTGGCGTAGGGGAAACGTATAATATTGGTGGGCACAATGAACGTAAAAATATTGAGGTGGTAGAAGGCATCTGTGCATTGCTAGAGGAGCTTGTTCCGCAGAAACCGAGCAATGTAGAGCATTACCGGGATTTAATTACCTTCGTTAAAGATCGCCCAGGACATGACCTTCGATACGCAATCAATGCTGACAAAATTGAGCATGAACTTGGCTGGAAACCGGAAGAGACTTTTGAAACCGGTTTACGTAAAACTGTGATGTGGTATCTGAATAACCAAACCTGGTGGCAACGTGTTCAAAATGGTGGCTATCGTGGTGAGCGTCTGGGCCTTAAAGGCTAATGCGCATTTTTCAAGATTCAACAGAGGATAAGCAATGAAAGGTATCATTCTTGCCGGAGGCTCTGGTACCCGGTTGCACCCCATCACGCGCGGTATGTCAAAACAGTTGTTGCCTATTTACGATAAGCCCATGATTTATTACCCGCTTTCAGTGCTTATGCTTGCGGGTATTCGCGATATTATGATCATTACGACGCCGGAGGATAAGCCATTCTTCCAACGACTGCTGGGCAACGGTGACGAATTTGGAATTCAGTTGACCTATGCAGTGCAACCCAGCCCTGACGGTTTAGCGCAAGCCTTTCTGATTGGTGAAGACTTTATTGATGGGCAACTTACCTGCCTTGTGCTTGGTGATAACATTTTCTTTGGTCAGGGTTTTAGCCCGAAATTACGGTCAGTGGCCGCCCGTGAAACGGGTGCTACGGTGTTTGGCTATCAGGTTATGGATCCAGAACGTTTTGGCGTTGTGGAATTTGACGACGATTTCCGGGCTTTATCTATTGAAGAAAAGCCGGAGTATCCTAAATCAAAGTGGGCGGTCACAGGGCTGTATTTTTATGATCATCAGGTCGTTGATTTCGCCAAAAAGGTTAAACCCTCTTCGCGTGGCGAACTCGAAATTACCTCCATCAACCAGATGTACCTTGAACGTGGTGAATTGTCGGTTGAGTTGTTGGGTCGTGGCTTTGCCTGGCTTGATACCGGAACGCATGACAGTCTGATTGAGGCAAGTACCTTTGTGCAAACTGTCGAAAAGCGTCAAGGTTTTAAAATTGCTTGTCTGGAAGAGATCGGCTGGCGTAACGGTTGGCTTGATGATGATGCCGTAAGGCAAGCAGCCCAAACGCTGGCAAAAACGGGTTATGGAAAATACTTACTGGACTTGTTACATGCCCGTCCACGGCAATATTGAGCCGCTCGACTGGGAGAGTGATTTCTTCCAGTTGCGCAGTGCGAAACTGAGCCTGGATGCGTCGGCGAAAACCGTCGTGACGCCTGAGGCGCTGACGCAATATGCGCTGGTGCAGGCAAAAGTGGACGCGGATCAAACCGAAATGCTTGATGCGCTCACCGCGCTCGGCTTTTGTCTGGCCGAAGGTGAAACCGATGTGTGCATCGCGGTGAGTCCTCAGGATATCGCGTTGCCCGCCGGGCGTCTGGCGGAGCCGGAAGATATTGCGGACGTAGTGGCTATCGCCCGTCAGGCGTTTCGCCTGAGCCGCTTCCGGACGCCGTGGTATCAGCCGGAAGACAGCGCGCGGTTTTACGCCATGTGGGCGGAAAAAGCGGTGCTTGGGACATTCGATCATCTTTGCCTGTGGGCAGATGACGAACACGGTAACGGCAGCGGATTTGTGACGCTGCGTCGTTTAGCCAATGGCGAAGCACGAATTGGCCTGCTGGCCGTCAGACCTGAATGTCAGGGGCGGGGAGCGGGCAAGACATTAATGGCGGCTGCGAAACAATGGTGTGCCGGTCAGGGCGTTTCGCGTCTGCACGTCGCGACACAAACCGGCAACCTTCCGGCCTTAAACCTTTATCTCGCCAGCGGTGGCAAAGTCACGCGCACGGCGTACTGGCTGTACAGGTGAAACGATGATCCCTTTTAATGCGCCGCCGATTGCCGGCACTGAAATTGATTTCATGCGCGAGGCGATGAGCAGCGGCAAACTTTGCGGCGATGGCGGATTTACGCTGCGCTGCCAGAATTGGTTCGAACAGCGTTTTAACTGCCCGAAAGTGCTGCTGACGCCGTCCTGCACGGCGTCGCTGGAAATGGCGGCACTGCTGCTTGATATCCAGCCGGGCGATGAAGTGATTATGCCGAGTTTCACGTTCGTTTCGACCGCCAATGCGTTTGTATTACGCGGCGCGAAAATCGTCTTTGTGGATGTCCGTCCGGACACCATGAATATCGATGAAACCCTGATTGAAGCGGCGATTACGGACAAAACCAAAGTGATTGTGCCGGTTCATTACGCAGGCGTGGCCTGTGAAATGGACACCATCATGGCGCTGGCCGAAAAGCATCACCTGTTCGTGGTGGAAGATGCCGCGCAGGGTGTGATGTCGACGTACAAAGGCAAAGCGCTGGGAACGATCGGCCATATCGGCTGTTTCAGTTTCCACGAAACGAAAAACTACACCGCTGGCGGCGAGGGGGGTGCGACGCTGATTAACGATCCGGCGCTGATTGACCGCGCTGAAATCATTCGCGAAAAAGGCACCAACCGCAGCCAGTTCTTCCGCGGGCAGGTGGATAAATATACCTGGCGCGATATCGGCTCCAGCTATCTGATGTCTGATTTGCAGGCCGCGTATCTGTGGGGAAATCTGGATGCCGCTGAAAAAATTAATCAGCGCCGTCTGGCTATCTGGAACCAGTATTACGAAGCCTTGCAGGATCTGGCCGATGCGGGGCGTATCCAGCTTCCGGCTATCCCGCAGGAATGTGTGCAAAATGCCCACATGTTCTATGTTCGCCTGAACGATATCGAAGATCGCGATGCGTTCATCCGCCATATGAAAGCGGCCGATATCCTCACCGTATTCCATTACATACCGCTCCATGCCTGTCCGGCTGGCGAAAACTTCGGGCGTTTCTCCGGCACCGATCGCTTTACCACGCAGGAAAGTGAGCGTCTGGTGCGCCTGCCGTTGTTCTACAACATGACCGACGACACACAGCGCACTGTGATTGCGGCCATGCTGCAATACTTCGCCTGATATGTCGCTGGCAAAAGCGTCAGTCTGGACCGCCGGTTCCACGCTGGTTAAAATTTGCGCCGGATTGCTGGTGGTCAAACTGCTGGCCGTGGCGTTCGGACCGGAAGGTGTGGGGCAGGCGGGGAATTTCCGTCAGATGGTCACGGTGTTGGGCGTGTTGTCCGGTGCCGGGATATTCAACGGCGTCACCAAGTATGTCGCTGAACACCATGATAATCCTGAACGTCTTAAAGCCGTGCTCGGGACATCGTCATCGCTGATCCTGGGTTTCTCTACGCTGCTGGCAGCGGTATTTCTGCTGTTCGCCGCGCCGATAAGCACCGGCCTGTTCGGGCATGAGCGTTATCAGGCGGTTGTCCGCGCCGTGGCCTTTATCCAGATGGGCATCGCCTACGCCAACTATTTTCAGGCAATCCTGAAAGGGTATCGCGATGCGATGGGTAACGCGCTGGCGGTGATCGGCGGAAGCCTGATTGGGTTAGTTGCTTATCTGGCTTGCTTTAAACTGGGCGGTTACGAAGGTGCGCTGGCCGGTCTGGCGCTGGTGCCTGCGCTGGTTATCCTGCCCGCGGCTGGCATGTTGTGGAAGCGGAAAGCCTTTCCGCTGGAATACTTAAAACCGGGCTGGGATCGTTTTATTGCCAGCCATCTCGGTAAATTTACGCTGATGGCGCTGATCACTTCCGTCACGATCCCGGTGGCGTATGTGATGATGCGAAATCTGCTGGCGGAACATTACAGCTGGAAAGAGGTGGGGATCTGGCAGGGCGTGAGCAGTATTTCGGATGCTTACCTGCAATTTATCACCGCCTCATTCAGCGTGTATTTGTTGCCCACATTATCCCGGCTGACTGATAAACGGGATATCTCCCGCGAAATCGTGAAGTCGCTAAAATTTGTCATCCCCGCCGTGGCAGCAGTCAGTTTCACGGTCTGGTTGCTGCGTGATTTTGCTATCTGGCTGTTGTTTTCAAAACAATTTATCGCAATGCGCGATTTGTTCGCCTGGCAACTGGTGGGCGATGTACTGAAAGTCGGCTCGTATGTTTTTGGGTATCTGGTGATCGCCCGCGCGTCTCTGCGCTTTTATGTGCTGACAGAAATCAGTCAGTTTGCGCTGCTGACCGGTTTCTCACACTGGCTGATCCCGATTCACGGTTCTCTGGGCGCCGCTCAGGCATATATGGCGACGTATATCGTCTATTTTGCCGCGTGCTGCACTGTATTTGTTATCTATCGTAGACGAGCATGACAACGCTGATTCACGTTTTGGGATCTGACATCCCGCACCATAATGTTACCGTACTGCGCTTTTTCAACGACGTGCTGGCCGAATGCACGCCTGAAAAGCGGATTTGTCATTTTATGGTGGCGGCGGCGGATGCTTCGGCGTTTGCTGAGTTTACGCGACTGGACATTCGGGTTTGTCCGGACAAAAAAGCGCTGGCGGCGGCGGTGATTTCCCGCGCGCAGGACCGGACGCACCACTTTTTCTTCCACGGGCAATTTAACCCTACGCTCTGGCTGGCGCTGCTGACGGGCAAAATCAAAGCCTCGCAGGCGAGCTGGCATATCTGGGGCGCAGATTTGTATGAATCTGCCGGAGGCCTGAAATTCCGCCTGTTTTACTTCATGCGCCGTCTGGCGCAGGGACGCATCGGGCATGTCTTTGCGACGCGCGGCGACCTGATTCATTTCCATCAGCGCTACCCGCGCACGCCGTCTTCTTTGCTGTATTTTCCGACGCGGATGGATCCGGCGCTGACCCAACCCGCCGATCTGCCTGAACCTGAAGGGCCGATGACGGTGCTGGTGGGGAATTCCGGCGACCGCAGTAACCGCCACATTGAAGCGCTGCGGTCGCTGCATCAGCAGTTTGGTGGCGGTATCCGCGTGATTATCCCGATGGGATATCCGGCGGATAATCAGGCTTATATTGAACTGGTTCGCGCCGAAGCATTCACGCTGTTTGCGCCCGAAAATGTCAACCTGATGACCGGCGCCATGGCATTTGATGATTACCTCAATGTGTTGCGCCGCTGCTCGCTGGGCTACTTTATTTTCGACCGTCAGCAGGGCATCGGGACGCAATGTCTTCTTATTCAGTTCGGCGTGCCGTTTGTCGTCAGCCGTCAGAATCCTTTCTGGCAGGATCTTGCCGAGCAGCATCTGCCGGTGCTTTTCTACGGCGATACGCTGGATGAAAAAGTGGTCGCTGAAGCGCGGCGTCAGTTGCTGAATGCCGATCGCAAAAACATCGCCTTTTTTAATCCGAACTATATTTCCGGCTGGCAACAGGCCTTGCTGCTCGCGGCGGGAGAAACGTCATGACGCTGGCACAATTAGGCGGTCTGACCGTCGTTTACGTGCTGTCGCTGTTGTTTATTCTCACGCTGACGTACAAAGAGTTCCGGCGCGTGCGTTTCAACTTTAACGTCCTGTTTTCGTTACTGTATCTGCTGACGTTTTACTTTGGTTTTCCGCTGACCTGTCTGCTGGTTTTCCAGTTTGACGTCAAAGTGGTGCCGGTAGAAAACCTGTTGCAGGCGATGCTGGCTGCGACCTGTTTCTATGGCATTTATTACGTTTGCTACAAAACGCGGCTGAAGGCTAAACGCGACGGCCCTTCACGACCGCTGTTTACCATGAACCGGGTCGAAACCCATCTGACCTGGATGCTGCTGGCGCTGATTGCGGTAGTCACCGTTTCCATCTTCTTCATGCACAACGGTTTTCTGCTGTTTAAGCTGAAATCCTACAGCCAGATCTTCTCCAGCGATGTCTCCGGCGTGGCGCTTAAGCGCTTCTTTTACTTCTTTATTCCGGCGATGCTGGTGGTGTTTTTCATCAAACCGGATGTCCGTCGCTGGCTGTTTTTCCTCGCCAGCACCGTGGCTTTTGGGTTCCTGACGTACGTTATCGTCGGCGGAACCCGTGCCAATATCATCATCGCTTTTGCGTTGTTTTTGTTTATCGGCATTGTGCGCGGCTGGATCAGTCTGTGGATGCTGGCGGTGGCGGGTGTGCTGGGCATTGTCGGTATGTTCTGGCTGGCGCTTAAACGCTATGGCCTGAACGTCAGCGGCCCGGAAGCGATTTATACTTTCCTGTATCTGACGCGCGACACGTTTTCTCCGTGGGAAAATCTGGGGCTGTTGTTGCAGAATTACGACAAAATAAGTTTCCAGGGGCTCGCGCCGATTGTGCGTGATTTCTACGTTTTCATTCCGACCTGGCTGTGGCATGACCGTCCGGGCATCGTGCTCAATTCTGCCAATTACTTCACCTGGGAAGTGCTCAACAACCATTCCGGTCTGGCGATTTCCCCGACCCTGATTGGTTCTCTGGTGGTTATGGGCGGCGTGTGGTTTATCCCGCTGGGCGCTGTCGCTGTTGGCATGATCATGAAATGGTTCGACTGGCTATACGAAAAAGGGAAAGCGGACGCGAACCCTTATAAGGCCGCTATTTTGCAAAGTTTCTGCTTTGGTGCGGTGTTTAATATGATTGTGCTGGCCCGTGAAGGCGTGGATTCTTTCTTCTCAAGGGTGGTGTTTTTCTGTCTGGTGTTCGGCGCGTGTCTGGTCGTCGCCAAACTCCTGTACTGGATGTTTGATGCCGCTGGGCTTATCCGTGTCAAAATGCCGCGCAGAAAAAACCTCACGGAGCCTGACTCTGGCAGGAATTTGAATGAACTCTGAGAATAACGTTCCACAATACGATATTCGCGGGATCCGTCTCTGGGGCTTCCGCGATATGGCGCATTTTATCGATTATCTGTTTGCTAATAACCAGGTGAAAAACGGTTCGCTGGTGGCGATGAATGCCGAGAAAGTGCTGACCGTTGAAAGCAACCCGGAAATGAGTGCGCTGATTAACGTAGCGGAATACAAATACCCTGACGGCATCAGCATCGTGCGCGCCATTCGCCGCAAATATCCCGAGGCGAAAATATCGCGCATCGCCGGTGCGGATCTGTGGGAAGGGCTGATGCAGCGCGCCGGTGCCGAAGGAACGCCGGTGTTTCTGATCGGGGGTAAACCTGAGATTCTTCAGCAGACCGAAGAGAAGCTCCGCGCGCAGTGGAACGTCAATATTGTCGGCAGTCAGAACGGTTATTTCACGCCGGAACAGCGCGATGGGTTATTCGAACGGGTAAAAGCCAGCGGCGCGGCGATTGTGACGGTCGGAATGGGGTCGCCGAAACAGGAAATCTTGATGCGCGATTGCCGCCTCGTGCATCCTGATGCGCTGTATATGGGGATCGGCGGAACGTATGACGTTTTCACCGGCCACGTTAAACGCGCGCCTAAACTCTGGCAGAATCTGGGGCTGGAATGGCTGTACCGACTGATTTTGCAGCCGAGCCGTTTACGCCGTCAGCTTAAGCTCCTCAAATTCATCCGCTATTACTATACCAACCGTCTGTAAATCCTGACCGCCTTAAAACCTTCGCCGCCCTAATCACTCAGGGCGGCGAGCGACCTCTCATTTTTGCCTTTCTCTTGCTTTCGTTTGCAGTCTGTCTTGTCTATCAATGCGTATCTTTCTCAATTGTGGTTTGCAACTCGCCAGAAAATACGAAACCATAACGCCGTTTTTCCGCCTTCCGCGGGGAACATCACAATAAAAATAACAATTCGGTCATTCCGAAAGGCAAACACAAACACAGAGAAATTGAGGATCTATGGCGAATCAAGAAGAAAAAGGTGGGCTACACCGGGGGCTTGAAGCGAGACATATCGAGCTGATTGCACTGGGTGGCACCATTGGTGTCGGGCTGTTTATGGGCGCGGCGAGCACGCTCAAATGGGCGGGGCCGTCGGTACTGCTTGCGTATATTCTGGCGGGCATTTTTGTCTTCTTTATCATGCGTTCAATGGGTGAAATGCTGCACCTTGAGCCGGTTGCCGGTTCGTTTGCGGTCTACGCGCATAAATATCTCGGGCCGTACTACGGCTATCTCACCGCGTGGAGTTACTGGTTTATGTGGATAGCGGTGGGGATTTCTGAAATCACCGCCATCGGCGTTTACGCGCAATACTGGTTCCCCGATCTGCCGCAGTGGATCCCGGCGCTGATTGCCGTGGCGATTGTGGCGTCGGCGAATCTGGCCGCCGTTAAGCTTTATGGCGAAATGGAATTCTGGTTTGCGCTGATCAAAATCACCACCATTATTGTGATGATTGTGGTCGGGCTGGCGGTGATCTTCTTTGGCTTTGGTAATCACGGCGAGCCGGTGGGATTTGCTAACCTGACGGCGCACGGCGGCTTCTTCGCTGGCGGCTGGAAAGGGTTCCTCTTCGCGCTGTGTATCGTCGTGGCGTCGTATCAGGGCGTTGAGCTGGTGGGGATTACTGCCGGTGAAGCGAAGAACCCGCAGGTGACGCTCAAACGCGCCATCAATAATATCCTGTGGCGTATCCTGATTTTCTACGTGGGCGCGATTTTCGTCATCATCACGATTTTCCCGTGGAACGAAATGGGCACGCACGGCAGCCCGTTCGTTTTAACCTTCGCGAAAATTGGTATTGCCTCAGCGGCCGGTATCATCAACTTTGTGGTACTGACGGCGGCGCTGTCGGGCTGTAACAGCGGGATGTACAGCTGCGGACGTATGCTTTACGCCTTGTCGAAGAACCGCCAGCTGCCTTCGTTCCTGAGCCGGGTTTCCAAAAGCGGCGTTCCGGTTTATGGCATCGCGATTACGATTTTATGTCTGCTGGTGGGGTCATGCCTGAACTACGTGATCCCGAATCCGGAGAAAGTATTCGTGTATGTCTACAGCGCCAGCGTACTGCCGGGCATGGTGCCGTGGTTTGTCGTGCTGATTAGCCAGCTGCGTTTTCGCGAAGCGCATAAAGAGAAACTGAAAAACCATCCGTTCAAATCCGTTTTGTTTCCTTATACCAACTACCTGACGCTGATTTTCCTGGCGTGCGTGCTGGTGGGGATGGCAATTAACCCGGATACGCGAGTTTCTCTGCTGGTTGGCGGTATTTTCATCGCGGCGGTGTCACTGATATACTTCGGTCTGGGCATGCATAAGCGTGCTGCACTTACGCCGGAAAAAGCAAAATAACGTCGTAAGTCATGGGTGGGGAAGGGAAGGCGCTTACTTTTAATGCGGATTGGATAAAGCGTAATCAAACGCAATATTTCTGATAAAAAGCACTAGACAGCTTGGCGTTAAAACCGTAGTATCCCCACCCGCAACGGCGCTAAGCGCCCGTAGCTCAGCTGGATAGAGCGCTGCCCTCCGGAGGCAGAGGTCTCAGGTTCGAATCCTGTCGGGCGCACCATTAGTTTGCGCTAGAGTTGCGGTGAATTGTTGAGTTAAACATTTCACGTTAGTTAGAGATATGGTGGCTATAGCTCAGTTGGTAGAGCCCTGGATTGTGATTCCAGTTGTCGTGGGTTCGAGCCCCATTAGCCACCCCACTCTAAAAATGATTTTGTGATTGTGACATGCGATGGTGGCGGAATTGGTAGACGCGCTAGCTTCAGGTGTTAGTGTCCTTCGGATGTGAGGGTTCGAGTCCCTCCCTTCGCACCACACACAAAATTCATTTAAATGATGCAGTTAGCATCATAAAGTAGTAAGATGCACGACATCGGCGAGTAGCGCAGCTTGGTAGCGCAACTGGTTTGGGACCAGTGGGTCGGAGGTTCGAATCCTCTCTCGCCGACCACATTTACATGAAGAGCCCTGCAGAAATGCGGGGCTTTTTGTTTTCTGTTATTCCTGAAAATCCCTTTCCTGCCCGTTGTAGCCGTTTCACGACATTTCCCCTGTTATCTGTCTCTGTCTTGAGACATTTATCTTCTTGATAAATAGAGAATCGCCCTGACGACGTTTCAGCTGTCGTTCAGCGGAGACAGATTGAAGTGGCTGCAGGATGTTATTGAGCGTGGATCCTTTTTGCACAGGCAGTACTGAATAATAAAACGCTTACTTTTCAATAAGATTAAAAATTTCACATCCGCTATTGCCATACTGGCACGCCTCCTGCAATATTCCCGCCGTAGATGCTCATTCCACCTATTATGTTTGCTCCGGCTTCATAAACCTGGGAATGATGCAGAGCCAATTTATAGTGCCTATTGTCATCCTGACCGATAACGCTGATGCGCTATCAACCAGAAGGCAAAACGTTGAGTGAGGCACTCATCTGTTGTCCTGGACCTGATTGTTTTTATACACCTGCTCATATTGCAGGTGTTTTTTTATCTGCGATTTGTACCTGACGTAAAAAAGGCTCCCGAAGGAGCCTTTTGCATAATGTGAAATCCGGTTCTGATTAAAACTGCTGATCGTTATTGAGCGTCAGCATCAGCCCTTCACGGCGCATCTCCGCCGCTTCAGCCGGTTTATGCAGTTTATCCAGCGCATCGGCCAGCCACGCATAATCATAGGCATCAGGACGCTGTTTCAACGCTTCACGGAAAGCCTCGCTCGCTTTCAGCCATTCGCCATGCTTCATCAGCAACTGCCCCAGCGTACTGCTCAGCAGCGGCGATGGACCGTTTTGTTTGATGAGCTGATACAGCGTTTTTTCCAGTTGCTCCGGATTACCGGAACGCAGCTTAGGCATCAGCGCGACCAGACGGTCGTCATACTGGCGTTTCAGGCCGTCGAGAATCACTTCCTGCGCCAGATCCTGATCGTTGCATTCAATCAGGTGTTTCGCCATCTCGACCTGCAATGCCACTTCATGACGGGTCTTGCGGTTCTGATCTTTCCACCAGCGCTTGAGGCCGTCGCTGCCTTCTTCTGCCATCAGCTGGTTCATCATGCCGATATACGCCTGTTCCTGAAGAACGCGAATCTCGTCGTCGGTATGAATTTCCGCTTTCGCCATAGACGGCAGAATTTCCAGCAGCGAACCGTACGCACCGGTGCGCAGATAAGCCTGTTCCGCCAGACGTAAAATTTCCGGATGGCGTGGCGACTGCCCCAGCAACCGGTCAACGCCGTGGCGCGCAGCATGAATTTCGCCCTGTGCCAGTTGGATCCGGACACGGGTGATATCCACCGGCATCTGGTCGGTATCGGCAATTTCTGCCGCACGTTCAAGATACTGATTCGTGCGGATAGCATCACCACGCTGTTGCGCTGCTTCGGCGGCAAGCAGGTAATTCACCACCGGCTGATCGGCGTGATCGGCATTGCGGGCCAGCAATTTTTCCATCTGACGATGATCGCCTTCCGCCAGTTTCAGCATGGCGGCTTTGGTCTGCTTACGCGCTTTGGAGCTTTTACGTCCCGCAAACCAGCCGCGTGTCCGTGCGCCAGTGCGCAGAACGCGGCGAAGGATCCACTCGATGAAAAACAGCACCAGAATCAGGACGATCAGCATGATGACCAGACCGGTGACGCTGGTTTCAATGTTGTAATTGTCCGTCTGAATAAGGACATAGCCCTGATGGCCGGCCAGTATCGGGCCGACGATGATCCCGGCAAACACAATCAGGAACAGCACGAAAACTCGTAACATGCGTTATTCCCCCTGTGTGGCGGCGGCGGGCTGCTGAAGCAGGTTACGCACGCGGGTCTGCATCAGTTTTTCCAGCATCGGCTGGCTTTTCAGCTCATCCGGCACATCCATCGAAACGGATTGCTGGCTGAGATTATCCAGTTCCTCAAGGAAAGCTTTGGTCGACGGGTCTGACGTATCAAAGTAGGCTCGAACCCAGGTCGATACGCTTTCCAGTGACTGTTTATAGACTTCATCCTGATGGCGCGGAACGGCTTGCGCGGCAATCAGCAGGCGCGAGCGGATATTTTCCCGCAGATACACATCCTGATTGGGTGCCAGCAGCGGTTCTGCGCTGGTATCACGACGGCGAATGGTGATGAAGTCATCCATAAAGTTGTGCCAGCTTTTGGTCAGGTTCTGACGCCATTCGGCCAGTGAACCGGACAAACTGGAGCCGTCGCTGTCCATCGGTGAATCGTCGGTGTCATTGTCTGCCAGACGCAGGTTATCCACCTGATTCGACAGCTGATTCAGCTTGAGAATGATGCCGTCGAAATCGACCTGAGCCACAGCGGACAAACTGCCAACGTCTTCGTTCAGCGCGCGACGCACATCAATCAGGCTGGGATCGTTCATATCAGCCAGACTTGCATCAGCACTTTTCAGCAGCGCGGCAGCGGTCGTGACATCCTGATCGCTCCAGAGTTTACGGCCCGCCAGTTTCACCAGATAGTCGGCCTGCGCCAGCAACCAGGTTTTGGCATCGCTGCCGGAAATGCTGGCCACTTTGTCCTGCAATTCGTTCAGCTGACGACCAAATGATGCCTGCTGACGATCGGCGTCCTGCCGGGTTTTGTCCTGCTGAGCGAGCAGGGCAGCAATTTGCTGTTTATCCTGTTGCTGGGTTTTTTGCAGGGCATCGAGTTGTTCAGAAAGCGCTTCGTCAGAAGCCGCCTGAGCCAGCGATTGCTGATGTCCGTGGTAATAAAGACCTGCGCCAAGCGCAATCACTAAGACAATCGCGATAGCGCCTAACACCGGCGCGGTACGCTGTTTTTTACGCAACGATTTCAGCTCCTGGTCGCGGCCGGAGGCGTCTGGCTGGGGGCTCTCAACCGCGCCGGAGATCATCACTTCATCATCCGCAGCGGAAGGATTTTTTTGTTCCGTCATTTTGGCACATCCCTTAGTCAGGTAGTTGTAATGCGCGGATCAGCGCATCATTATCTGCATTATCGGCAACCCGAATGGCGCTCCAGCCAAGCTGGCGGGCAAGGGTTGCCAAACGTTCGCTGACCACCACCAGATTACAGCGCAGTAACCATGAGTTTCGGTAGTAATCAGGAACTAACTGGTACAGCTGTTGCAGCATTTCTCCGCTGGTGACCACCAGCGTGTCAATTCCGGCGCGTTGCCATTTGGCACTTTGCTCACTGGCATCGTAATGAATCGGGCTGCGCTGGTAACATTCGCAGTACGTCACGTCGACGCCGCGTTCAGTCAGTGTTTCCGCCAGCAATTCACGCCCGCCGTTGCCGCGCAATATCAGTGCTTTTTTGCCTTCAAGGCGGCGCAACGCCGGAAGATTGAGCAGCATTTCACTGGTTTCACCGTCCTGCGGATAAAGAACTGGCAGGCTGCTAACCCGGTGAAACAGCAGACCGGTGGTTCGGCCAATCGCGTAATAATTAAGGTTGCCCGGCCAGCGAACCGCGGCCTGACGTAATGCGCGATCGGCGTAATTTACGGCATGTTGTGAGAGTACAAACACCAGATCCTGCTGATTTAATGAGGATAGCAGGTTCGGCAGCATTGCGAGCTGGTTCCCCGGTGCAAATTCAATCAGCGGGAAATGGAAGGCCACCCGGCCTAAAGTGCGCAACCGGCTGACCAGTGCTTCTCCTCCCGGAGAGGGGCGGGTGACCAGAATGGTCATTTTGGGGGATTTCCCTGGTAGACCGCATGCAGAATTTCGCGGGCACCGTTGGCCAGCAGCTCTTCGGCCAGATCAATCCCCATGCTTTCGGCATTTTCAGCAGGGCCGCGGCGTTCACCGCACACCATCTGGCTGCCGTCCGGTGCGCCAACCAGCGCACGGAGCCAAAGTTCATTGCCTTCCAGTTCGGCATAACTGCCGATAGGCACCTGACATCCGCCTTCGAGACGCATATTCATCGCACGTTCGGCCTGCACGCGCAGCGTGGTTTCGCGGTGCGCAAGCGGCGCGAGTAAATCGCGGGTGAACGGGTCATCAAGGCGGCATTCGATACCGACAGCGCCTTGTCCGACGGCGGGCAGACATTCTTCCGGCGTCAGCGCGGCAGTGATTCTGTTCTCAAGACCCAAACGTTTCAGTCCGGCAACGGCCAGAATAATGGCATCGTATTCGCCGTTATCGAGTTTGGATAAACGCGTGCCGACGTTGCCGCGCAAATCGCGGATTTGCAGGTCAGGACGTTTCTGACGCAACTGGCACTGACGGCGCAGGCTGGATGTTCCGACGATGCTGCCGTGCGGTAAATCGTCCAGACTGGCGTAATGATTGGAGACGAAAGCATCGCGCGGGTCTTCACGTTCGCAAATAGTGACCAGACCGAGACCTTCGGGGAACTCAACCGGCACATCTTTCATGGAATGCACGGCGATATCTGCGCGTCCATCCAGCATGGCCAGTTCAAGCTCTTTAACGAATAAACCCTTGCCGCCTACTTTGGCCAGAGGGGTATCTAAAATGATATCTCCCTTAGTCACCATTGGGACCAGTTCCACCTGTAAACCGGGGTGACAGGCCATCAGCCGGGTTTGAACATATTGTGCCTGCCACAAAGCCAGCGGGCTCTGGCGGGTGGCAATTCGAATGATTTTGTCTAACATATTTGTTACCGTTTAACTGTCTCTGCGACCATCCTACCACTGACAATAGAAAGCTGTCAGCGTAAGAAGGCATTCGCAAAAGAGGGTTAACGATGATGAAGGTCATTTGTTCCAATACGGGACAGGCGGTAAAATCCAGAGAAGCGGAAGAGTAATTGTGGTGCGTTACTTTCTTTACGGTCAATCAGCAAGGTGTTAAATTGATCACGTTTCCAGCAATTATTCGTCAACTATTTGCACAATCGCGGTTGTTCAAAGCATAAGCATCACCATAAATGACGGATGTGGAACGGGGTTATTTCCAGACACTGTATAATCAGGCGAAACGTCTTGTACCTCTACATCGAGACATTGAAGCAAAGATTGGATGCGATCAACCAGTTACGCGTCGATCGCGCACTGGCAGCAATGGGCCCTGCGTTTCAGCAGGTCTATCAACTGCTTCCTGTCTTTCTACATCAACATCACCCTCTGATGCCGGGATACCTTGAAGGTAAGGTTCCATACGGTATCTGCATTTTCACGCCTGATGAATCCCAAAACACCTACCTCAATGACCTCGAAGATAAATGGGGCAGCGCGCTCGAACCTCTGGCGAAAGGCGAATTGCCGATCACCGGCGTGTATTCGATGGGCAGCACTTCATCTATTGGTCAAAGCCAAAGCTCGGATCTCGATATCTGGGTATGCCATCAGTCCTGGCTCGATAACGAAGAACGCAACCGCTTACAGCAAAAATGCAGCCTGTTAGAAAAATGGGCCGCGTCGCTGGGCGTGGAAGTCAGCTTCTTCCTGATTGATGAAAACCGCTTCCGCCACAACGAAAGCGGCAGTCTGGGCGGTGAAGACTGCGGTTCAACGCAGCATATTTTATTGCTCGATGAATTCTACCGGACGGCAGTTCGTCTGGCCGGTAAACGTATTCTCTGGAATATGGTGCCGGGCGAAGAAGAAGGGCATTACGATGAATATGTCCTCTCGTTATATTCACAGGGCGCGCTGACACCTAACGAATGGCTGGATCTCGGTGGCCTGAGTACGCTGTCTGCGGAAGAGTATTTCGGCGCGAGCCTCTGGCAACTCTATAAAAGTATTGATTCGCCGTATAAAGCTGTTTTGAAAACATTGCTGCTTGAAGCCTATTCGTGGGAATACCCGAAAACACAATTGCTGGCGATGGATATCAAACAGCGCCTGCATCAGGGTGAGATCGTCTGCTTCGGCCTTGATTCCTATTGTATGATGCTCGACCGCGTGACCCGTTATCTCACTCAGATTGAAGATTTCACCCGCCTTGATTTAGTCCGCCGCTGTTTCTACTTAAAAGTCTGCGAAAAACTGTCCCGCGCCCGCGCGTCGGTGGGCTGGCGTCGTGAAATTCTCAGCCAGCTGGTGGCGGAATGGGGTTGGGATGAAGAGCGTCTGGCTATCCTGGATAACCGGGCGAACTGGAAAATCGAGCGCGTGCGCGAAGCACATAACGAACTGCTCGATGCCATGATGCAAAGCTATCGCAACCTGATTCGCTTTGCCCGTCGCAACAATTTAAGCGTCAGCGCCAGCCCGCAGGATATCGGCGTGCTGACCCGTAAGTTGTACGCCGCATTCGAAGCGCTGCCGGGCAAAGTCACGCTGGTGAATCCGCAGATTTCACCTGACTTGTCAGAAAACGATCTCACCTTTATCCATGTGCCGATTGGCCGCGCGAACCGCACCGGCTGGTATCTGTATAACCAGTCACCGTCGATGGAATCCATCGTCAGCCATCAGCCGCTGGAATATAACCGGTACCTGAATAAACTGGTGGCGTGGGCGTATTTCAATGGCCTGCTGACGTCCACCACGCGCCTGCATATTAAAAGTGGCGGCTTGTGTGATATCGCCAAACTGCGCGAACTGGTGGCGGATGTGTCCCACAGTTTCTCGCTGCGTTTACCGGCTCCGACGCCAAAAGCGTTGTACAGCCCGTGTGAAATCCGTCATCTGGCGATTATCGTCAATCTCGAACACGATCCCACCGCCGCTTTCCGCAATCAGGTCGTGCATTTTGATTTCCGTAAACTGGACGTTTTCAGCTTTGGCCAGAATCAGGAATGCATGGTAGGCAGCATTGATTTGCTTTACCGCAACTCGTGGAATGAAGTGCGTACGTTGCATTTCAGCGGCGAGCAGGCGGTACTGGAAGCACTGAAAACCATTCTGGGCAAAATGCATCAGGACGCCGCGCCGCCGGAATCGGTGGAAGTGTTCTGCTATAGCCAGCATTTACGCGGGCTTATCCGCACGCGTATTCAGCAACTGGTATCGGAATGCATTGAGCTGCGCCTCTCGAGTAAACGCCTGGAACCTGGTCGTTTCAAAGCGGTACGTGTTTCCGGCCAGACCTGGGGATTGTTCTTCGAGCGTTTGAGCGTTTCCGTGCAGAAACTCGAAAATGCTGTCGAGTTTTACGGGGCTATTTCCAATAACAAACTGCACGGTTTGTCGGTCAAATTGCAGACCGATCAGGCGCATCTGCCGGCGGTCATTGACGGCTATGCGAGTGAAGGGATTATTCAGTTCTTCTTCGAAGACAGCGCCGACGATATTGGCTTTAACATCTATATTCTTGATGAATCGAACCGCGTCGAGGTGTATCACCACTGCGAAGGCAGTAAAGAAGATCTGGTGCGCGACGTCAGCCGCTTCTATTCGTCTTCACACGACCGCTTCACCTACGGCTCAAGCTTCATCAACTTCAACCTGCCGCAGTTCTATCAGATTGTGACGCTTGATGATCGTATCCAGGTGATTCCATTTCGCAGCAACGCATTATCTGCCCCCTGCGCCGTTATCCCGGAAAGTGAAGCGGAACCCTCCCGCCTGAAACAGCAATTCCAGCTGCATTAGAAAAAGTGTTCCTCTGGCGGACACGCGGCAGAATATCTGGCTTTCTTTCCCTTTCAATCACAAAAATGTGCCTGCGGGTTTTATCGATTCCTGTTGCTTTTCATGATCCACCTGCGATGATAGAGAGCTTGGTCGCATGAATTACAGGCATTCATAAAATGAAAAACGTTTTACGCTGGTCTCTGGCCGCGACGATATTATTTGCTCTCTCCGGTTGCGGACTGAAAGGGCCGCTGTATTTCCCACCACCGGAAAAAGCCACAAAACAAAAAACCAGCAATGTACCGGGTACTGCTAACGACGGTTCTTCACAGCAGAAAGGCGTTTCACCCGAAGATCTCACGACGAACACCAGAGATTAATCGACACGTTGTGTCGGCGTACCGGCTGATGTCTGCCGGTTCGTATCATGAAGGGATCATCGCGACTCGATTTGACCAGCGGTAAACGGAGTCAGTTATGCAGTTCTCCAAAATGCACGGCCTGGGCAACGATTTTATGGTCGTTGACGCCGTCACTCAAAATGTCTATTTCTCTCCTGAGTTGATCCGTCGTTTATCCGATCGTCACCGTGGCGTGGGTTTTGACCAGCTGCTGGTGGTAGAGCCTCCTTACGATCCTGAACTGGACTTCCATTACCGTATTTTCAACGCCGATGGCAGCGAAGTGGCGCAATGTGGTAACGGTGCACGTTGTTTTGCCCGTTTTGTCCGCATTAAAGGTCTGACGAACAAACGCGACATTCGCGTCAGTACGCAGACGGGCCGTATGACGCTGACCGTCACGGAAGATGAAGAAGTTCAGGTTAATATGGGCGAGCCGGTTTTCGAACCGCAGCAGGTTCCGTTCCGTGCAGCAAAACCGGAAAAGACCTATATTCTGCGTGCGGAAGAGCGCACAGTATTTTGCGGTGTTGTATCGATGGGAAATCCGCACTGCGTATTGCAGGTTGAGGATGTTCTGACGGCAGAAGTCGAAATTCTCGGCCCGGTGCTGGAAAGCCACGAGCGTTTTCCTGAGCGGGTGAACGTCGGGTTTATGCAGATTATCAGCCCGGAAAGCGTCAAACTGCGCGTGTACGAGCGTGGCGCGGGCGAAACTCAGGCGTGCGGAAGCGGTGCCTGTGCGGCGGTTGCCGTCGGCATTCAGCAAGGTTTACTTGCAGAAGAAGTTCAGGTGGAACTGCCGGGAGGCAGCCTCGATATTCGCTGGAAAGGGCCGGGTCATCCGCTGTATATGACCGGACCTGCCACTCATGTTTACGACGGATTTATTCATCTATGAACAATCTTGATGACCAGATTGAACCGGTGATTGCGCTCGACGACGACAGCGTCATGCAATATCTGCTGCAAAACCCGGACTTCTTTATCCGCAATGCCCGCAGTGTTGAACAGATGCACGTTCCGCACCCGGTGAAAGGCAGCACTTCGCTGGTGGAGTGGCAGCTCGGACGTCAGCGTCATCAGATTGCTCAGCTTGAAGAAGAAATTACGTTGCTGATGGAACAGGCGTCGATCAACGAATCGTTGTTCGGACGCATGATCGAACTTCAGGCCACGCTGGCCGCCGCCAGCAGTTTGCAGGATATGCTCAACCGCCTGCAACGCTGGGCGCGCAGTCTGGGGCTGGCCGGTGCGAACGTCCGTCTGTTCAGCGAAGGCTGGCGCATCGGTGCACCGTCTGATTTCACCCATCTTGCCGTCAGCCGCAGTGCTTTTGAATCCATGCGCATTCAGCGTCTGGGCGAAACCCCGCATTATCTTGGTGGCCTGAACGGCCCGGAACTCTTATTACTGTTGCCCCAGGCCAAAGCCGTCGGCTCCGTTGCCCTATCACTGATGGGCGAACAGGGTGAACTGGGCGTGCTGATTTTCAGCAGCCGCGACCCGCAGCACTACCAGTCAGGAATGGGCACCGTATTACTCGACCAGTTGGCCAAAATGTTACCCGGCCTGCTGGAACGCTGGATTGAACGGGTATGAACCCGTCTGAATCGCCTCTGTATCCCGCAGTCGGGGCGTTTCTGCGTTACATAAAAGTGCAGCGCCAACTGAGTCCACTCACCTGCGAAAGCTACGAGCGTCAGCTAGAAATATTGATTAGCATGTCGGATGAAATTGGTATTTCCGACTGGGAGCAATTGGATGCACCCAAGGTTCGTATGCTATTAGTTCGGAGCAAGCGCGCAGGTTTGGGTGAGTCTAGCCGCGCATTACGCATGTCCGCATTGCGTTCGTTCCTTGACTGGCAGGTAAGTCAGGGAAATCGAATGGCAAATCCAGCGAAAGGAATTTCGACCCCACGAACATCTAAACATTTGCCACAAAACCTTGATGTAGACGAAGTTGATAAGCTGCTAGACATTGATTCCAAGGATCCACTTGCTGTGCGCGACCGGGCAATGTTGGAAACCATGTATGGAGCAGGTCTTCGTGTTTCTGAGTTGGTAGGCATAAATATCAGGCATGTTGATATGGTTACTGGTGAGGTTTGGGTCGTTGGGAAAGGAAGCAAGGAACGCCGATTGCCTCTTGGTCGTACTGCACTTACATGGTTAGAAAAATGGCTTGTTTTCCGTGCGGATCTTTCCTGTGAAGATGATGCGTTGTTTATATCCAATAAGGGCAAACGTATTTCCGTGAGGAACGTGCAAAAACGTTTTGCCGAATGGGGTCTTAAACAAGGAGTGAGTAGTCATATTCATCCTCATAAACTACGCCATTCATTTGCAACTCATTTGCTTGAATCTAGTGGTGATTTAAGGGGAGTACAGGAACTTTTAGGCCACTCGAGTATGTCCACCACGCAAATCTATACCCACCTCGACTTTCAACATCTGGCGACGGTTTACGACGCCGCGCATCCCCGCGCAAAACGAGGAAAATCCTGATGAAGTTCTATCGTCCGCTGAAACGCATTGAAGCGATCACTTTCGATTTAGACGACACGCTGTACGACAATTATGACGTCATCCGCCGTACCGATTCTGAAACGCTGAAATTTATTCAGGGTTATCATCCGGCGCTGGCGGATATGGCGCCGGGCGCTATCCGCGATATGCGTAACGAACTGCTGGCCGAAGACGCGGAGATTTATCACGATGTGACGGAGTGGCGTCGTCAGGCAGTGCATCTGGCCATGACACGGGCGGGTCTGAGTGAAGGCGATGCCAGTCAGGGCACGAAAGCCGCCATGGAAACCTTCGCTGTGTGGCGCAGCCGTATTTATGTTCCGCAGGAAAACCACGATGCGCTGGCGGCGCTGGCAGAACGCTGGCCTCTGGTGGCCATCACCAACGGTAACGCCGATCCGCACGCCTGCGGTCTGGCGCAGTATTTCCAGTTCACGTTGCGCGCCGGCGATCATGGCCGCGCCAAGCCTTATGCCGACATGTATAAAAAGGCGGCGATGAAACTGGATTTGCCCCTGGAGCAAATTCTCCACGTGGGTGACGATCTGACCACCGACGTCGCCGGTTCCGTGCGTTGCGGCATGCAGTCGTGCTGGATTAATCTGCGCGAAGGTGACCTGATGCACATTCAGGATGCCCGTCTGTTACCGCATATTGAGATTTCGCAGTTGGCATCGCTGACAGCATTGCTATAATCCCTTCTTAAATTACTCTGTATAAATTCACAGTAGAAAAGCGTTCACGGCGGTACTGACCCCGTGAATGTTTTCTCATCCTGACAAACGGTGCCTATGGACGTTTCTGACCTGCTCGACAGCCTGAATGAAAAACAACGTGAAGCCGTGGCCGCGCCGCGCAGCAATCTGTTGGTGCTGGCCGGAGCAGGCAGTGGCAAAACCCGCGTGCTGGTGCATCGCATCGCGTGGCTTCTGGCGGTAGAAAATTGCTCGCCGTATTCCATCATGGCGGTGACGTTTACCAATAAAGCCGCAGCGGAAATGCGCCATCGTATTGATCAGCTGATCGGTACCAGTCAGGGCGGCATGTGGATCGGGACGTTCCACGGGCTGGCGCACCGTTTGTTGCGTGCGCACCATCTCGACGCCAATCTGCCGCAAGATTTCCAGATTTTAGACAGCGACGACCAGATGCGTCTGATTAAGCGCCTGATTAAAGCGCTGAACATCGACGAGAAACAATGGCCGCCGCGTCAGGCGATGTGGTACATCAACGGCAAAAAAGACGAAGGTTTGCGTCCGCAGCACGTTGAAACTTATAACAATCCCATCGAAGCGACCTGGTTACGTATTTATCAGGCGTATCAGGAAGCCTGTGACCGCGCCGGGCTGGTGGATTTCGCCGAACTGCTGTTACGCGCCCATGAGTTGTGGCTGAACAAGCCGCATATCCTTCAGCATTATCGCGAACGTTTCACCAACCTGATGGTGGACGAATTCCAGGACACCAACAGCATTCAGTATGCGTGGATCCGTCTGCTGGCGGGCGACAACAATAACGTGATGATCGTCGGCGACGATGACCAGTCGATCTACGGCTGGCGCGGTGCGCAGGTCGAAAACATCCAGCGCTTCCTGAAAGATTTCCCGAATGCGGAAACCATTCGTTTGGAACAGAACTACCGCTCCACCAGCACCATTCTGAAAGCCGCCAACTCACTGATCGAAAATAACAGCGGTCGTATGGGGAAAAACCTGTGGACCGAAGACGGCGCGGGCGAGCCGATTTCGCTGTACTGTGCGTTCAACGAACTTGATGAATCGCGCTTTGTGGTCAGCCGGATTAAAACCTGGCAGGATAACGGCAACGTGCTGAAAGATTGCGCTATTTTGTACCGCAGCAACGCCCAGTCGCGCGTGCTGGAAGAAGCATTATTGCAGATGGCGATGCCGTACCGCATTTACGGCGGCCAGCGATTCTTCGATCGTCAGGAAATCAAAGATGCGCTGGCGTACCTGCGTCTGATGTCGAACCGCAATGACGATGCCGCGTTTGAACGTGTAGTGAATACGCCAACGCGAGGCATCGGCGACCGTACGCTGGATGTGGTTCGCCAGACCGCGCGCGACCGTCAGATGACCATGTGGCAGGCGACGCGTGCGCTGTTGCAGGACAAAGTGCTCGCGGGCCGTGCGGCTTCCTCGCTGCAACGTTTTACCGAACTGGTGGACGCGCTGGCGCATGAAACCGCGGATATGCCGCTGCACGTCCAGACTGACCGCGTAATCAAAGATTCCGGCCTGTTTATCATGTATGAGCAGGAAAAAGGCGAAAAAGGTCAGGCACGAATCGAAAACTTAGAGGAACTGGTGACGGCAACGCGCCAGTTCAGCTATCAGGATGAAGACGAAGACCTGATGCCGTTGCAGGCATTCTTGTCCCACGCCGCGCTTGAAGCGGGCGAAGGGCAGGCGGATGCAAATCAGGATGCGGTGCAGCTGATGACGCTTCACTCGGCCAAAGGGCTGGAGTTCCCGCAGGTCTTTATCGTCGGCATGGAAGAAGGCATGTTCCCGAGCCAGATGTCGCTGGAAGAGAGCGGTCGTCTGGAAGAGGAACGTCGTCTGGCGTACGTGGGCGTGACCCGCGCGATGCAAAAACTGACGCTGACGTATGCGGAAACCCGCCGTCTGTACGGCAAAGAAGTGTCGCACCGGCCGTCACGTTTTGTCGGCGAACTGCCGGAAGACTGTGTCGAAGAAGTTCGGCTACGCGCCAACGTTTCACGCCCGATGAGCAACCGCAGCATGGGCACGCCAACCAACGTCAGCGACACTGGTTTCAAGCTTGGGCAGCGCGTTAATCACCCTAAATTCGGTGAAGGCACCATCGTCAATATGGAAGGCAGCGGCGAACACAGCCGTCTGCAAGTCGCGTTCCCCGGAGAAGGGATCAAGTGGCTTGTTGCGGCCTACGCGAAACTCGAGGCAGTCTGATTTTTAACTCCCTCCCCTGCGAAGGGGAGGGTTGGGGTGGGGTATTAAGGTCAAAAACCAAAGTTCAATCGCGGGTAATTCATTGTTTTATAGGTAAAACCCCCTCCCAGCCTCCCCCTTCGCAGGGGGAGGAGTAAAGAATCAAAGGGCAAAAATCTCGCCTTCTTCCGCTTTCGCATACCATTCCAGCGTCGCTTTTACGCGTTCGTCGCCTTCCGGCGGTGTGCCCGGCAGATAATCCTGTTCCAGCACCGGCTGGTACGCACCGTGCTTCACTTCAAAGATTACGCCACCTTCATCGAGCGATAATACGCTGTGCCAGGTATTGGCCGGGATTTCCAGCAGACGGGTTTCTGCGCCGAGCCACAGACGGTCAGTCACTTTGCCGCTGGCATCATAAATCAGCACCAGAAAGCGTCCGCGCAGGGCGGTCAGCATTTCCCAGGTGTGCGGATGGCGGTGAATACGCACGTAAGTGCCCGGTTCCATGGCGATCGCCAGACGCTGAACGTCGTCTTCCGGTGCCGGGTGCATGTTCAGGTTCTGACGCAGTCTCGGCGAGTGAGCCGCCTTGGTGATCAGGTCGCACAGCGTGTCTTGGTTAATCTGCTTAATCATTAGGGTCATCTGAAAAGTGTGGGGAAATCAGGTCTCTGAGTGTAGCCAAAAAAACGGCTGCGCATAAGCGGGGAAGCGTTGCTAACAACGCCTGAAATTTATGCATAAATGTTGCCAGAATAGATTTACTGGCGGTTGACAGTCTTTTTATTCCCAGCGTAACATGCGCGCACTATTATCAATGAGGAACTGCGCCTTGGACACACCCAGTAGATACTGGCTCAATAACCTGTTCATTAGGTACCACTTCTAAGGCCCTCCTCTTTGCTGATGGCCTTAGTGGTTGTCAGCGACCCCCGTTCTGTCGCTGTGAGTCAGATCTGAATTTGGTCTGAATTGCGCCGGTGACATCTCTCACCTCGTGATTTTCTGTGCTTCAACGCGTTGTCCACTTTCCGTCATTCTTGGGAGAACGGGCACATGCTGAGTGCTTTTAAATTAGAAAACAGCCGCTTATCCCGTTTAGAGCTGGACGAGTCAGACGATCTCAAAACCTCATTGTGGGTCGATTTGGTTGAACCTGACGAGCAGGAGCGCGAACGCGTTCAATGCGAATTAGGGCAGAGCCTGGCCACGCGGCCTGAACTGGACGATATCGAGGCTTCCGCACGTTTCTTCGAAGATGAAGATGGCCTGCACATTCACTCCTTTTTCTATTACGAAGATGCTGAAGACCACGCGGGCAACAGCACCGTCGCCTTTACCGTGCGTGAAGGACGTCTGTATACCCTGCGCGAGCGCGAATTACCGGCGTTTCGTCTCTACCGTATGCGCGCCAGAAACCAGAAACTGGTCGACGGCAACGCGTATGAACTGCTGCTGGATTTGTTCGAAACCAAAATTGAACAGCTGGCGGATGAGATTGAAAATATCTACAGCGATCTGGAAAAGCTCAGCCGCGTGATCATGGAAGGGCATCAGGGCGACGAATACGACGCCGCGCTTTCCACGCTGGCGGAACTGGAAGATATCGGCTGGAAAGTCCGGTTGTGTCTGATGGATACCCAGCGCGCACTGAATTTCCTGGTGCGTAAGGCGCGTCTGCCGGCGGGTCAGCTGGAACAGGCGCGTGAAGTGTTGCGCGATATCGAATCCCTGTTGCCGCACAACGAATCCCTGTTCCAGAAAGTGAACTTCCTGATGCAGGCGGCGATGGGTTTTATCAACATCGAACAGAACCGCATCATCAAGATTTTCTCGGTGGTTTCGGTCGTCTTCCTGCCGCCAACGCTGGTGGCGTCCAGCTACGGGATGAACTTCGAATTCATGCCGGAGCTGAAATGGTCATTCGGTTATCCGGGCGCGATTGCCCTGATGATCCTCGCCGGACTGGCTCCTTACCTGTACTTCAAACGTAAAAACTGGCTCTAACCGGTCAGACAAAATATTCCCCTCTTACGCATCGTCGCGGCGGGCTGATGAGCGGCTCGCCGCGAGCGTACGGAACCACGCGATTTTCTTTAAAATCACGCTGCGCTGTGCCCGCTTCTTCCTCGTCTCAGGCGGCCCTGTGTGTAAAGTGCGTCGCCGATAAAGCACAGCAGCCCGACCCAGATGAAGCCAAACGTAATCAGTTGCGAAGGACGAACCGTTTCACCGTAGAACATCACCGCCAGCATGAACATTAATGTCGGGCCGAGATACTGGAAAAAGCCCAGCGTTGAAAGCTTCAGGCGCGCTGCGGCGGCGGTGAAAAACAGCAGCGGAATGGTGGTAATAATCCCGGCGGCCATCAGCAGTAAATCCAGCGACCACGGATTTGCCGCCAGATTGCTGGTCGGGCTGTGGGCGATAAAGAACAGATAAATCGCCGCGAGCGGCAGTAACCACAGGGTTTCAATCAGCATTCCGGTCTGGGAATCGACGCCAATTTTCTTACGTAACAAACCGTAGAACGCGAAAGTCAGCGCCAGCCCGAGCCCGATAACCGGCACCGAGCCAAACATCCAGACCTGAATCAGCACACCGGCTAGCGCCAGAACCACGGCCAGCCACTGCAAACTCCGGAATCTTTCGCGTAAAAACAGCATGCCGAGCACCACATTCACCAGCGGGCTGATAAAGTAGCCGAGACTGGCTTCGAGAATATGATTATTATTGATCGCCCAGATAAAAATCAGCCAATTCCCACCGATAAACAACGCAGTGATGAGTAACATGCCGACTTTCTTCGGTTGTGCGAATACACGCCGGACATCGCTCCAGCTGCGGCTGACAGACAGAAGCACTAACATAAAGAAGAACGACCAGATGATCCGGTGGGTCAGTATTTCACCGGCGGGCACTTCTTTGATCAGCTTGAAGTACGCCGGAGCGATCCCCCAGATCAAATAGGCGATAAAGGCAAAAATAACGCCCTGCCGGGTACGGTGTGCGTCCATGTGGGTACCTGAAAAAATAAGAAAGAGAAGGATGGTGAGTGTAACTGATTTAGGCCACCGGATTAACTTTTCGCCGTATCAGCCGACCATATAGGTTGCGGTGGTTGTCGCAATATGAACGCCGGTATCGCTGTGCAAATCGACTCGCGCTACCGAGACTTTGTTCCCGGCGCGGATCAGGCTGCTGGAGGCGATGAAAAACTCGCCGCGCCCAGGACGAAGATAGTCCACACGCAAATCGATGGTGCCCATTTTCGACAACCTCTGGCGCATCTCGGCTTCCAGCAAAGGGTGATCGGGTTTGTCGCGGCGGATCAGAGAACTGGTCACACATACCAGCCCGGCGGCGACATCCAGAACGGCGGCGATCACGCCACCGTGTAAGATTTTTTGTGCGGCGTTACCGACCAGTTTGGTTTGATTAGAGAATTTTAGCTCAGCGTAATCACAGTCGAGGCGTTTAAGTTCGAGCCCAAGTTCGCGGTTAAACGGCATGTCATAAACAAAAATATTACCGATCAGTTGCAGGGCAGCCTCGTGGCTGAGGGATGAAGCAGACATGGCGTGATTCCTGACGAAAATGTAAGACGCTTATGTTCGCCGAAAAAGTTAACGGAATGTTGATTTTAGGTGCGGGGGAACGCTATTTCCAGAGTGCGACCGATAAATGTATTCAGTGATCATGTAGAAATGTATTTGTGTGTAAAATGTTCCGCTTTGGATTTCCGGACTTAAGTCAGCAGGAAACCGGCCAGGCTATGGGCCAGTAAACAATAATGAATTTTAAACTTTTAGGGCGAGGGTAAGGAAAATGCGTAAAAATTGGGCTGTCGGTGCCGCCATTCTGGCGTTACCAGCGTTGGGGTATGCGGCTGAAGCTACGATTCAGGAAGTACATGATCAGCCAGCCGTTCGTGGCAGTATTATCGCCAGCATGTTGCAGGATCACGACAACCCGTTCACGCTGTATCCTTACGAATCAAACTATTTGCTGTATACCGATACCAGCAATATCAACAAAGAAGCCATAAAGTCTTATGACTGGGCGAAGAATGCTAAGCACGACGAAGTTGAGTTTCAGCTGAGTCTGGCGTTCCCGCTGTGGCGTGGAATTGCCGGTGACAACTCGGTGCTCGGCGCGTCTTATACGCAGAAATCTTTCTGGCAGTTATCCAACCGTGCCGAATCATCACCGTTCCGCGAAACCAACTATGAACCGCAACTGTTCCTGGCGTGGGCGACGGATTACGATTTCCTCGGCTGGACGTTACGCGAAGCCGAATACGGTGTGAATCACGACTCGAACGGACGTTCTGACCCGACATCGCGCAGCTGGAACCGTGTCTATGCGCGCTTTATGGCGCAAAACGGCAACTGGCAGGTCGATATCAAACCCTGGTATCGCATTCCTGAAAGCGACAAAGATGACGATAACCCGGACATCAGCAAGTACATGGGTTATTACCGTCTGAAAGTCGGTTATGCCCTCGGTGACAGCGTGTTCAGCGTCGAAAGCCGCTACAACTGGAACACCGGCTACGGCGGCGCGACAACAGGCTGGAGCTATCCGATCAGTAAACACGTTCGCTTCTACACGCAGGTGTTCAGTGGCTACGGCGAATCGTTAATCGACTACAACCACAAGCAAACTCGCGTCGGTGTCGGTATCATACTTAACGACATGATGTAATATCCGGCATTCTCCAGGTTGCAGGTCTGTTGGCCGCAACCTGGATTATTTAGGGTATATTATGTCGGTGCAGTACAGTCCCGGCGGCTTTAGGGCTTAGCCGGGTGGTTTGAACAGTTGGGGAATTGAGTGTCTACGGCGGCAGTGATAAACAAAGAAGAGCTGGCTCATCAGGTATTACGCGATACCTTCGGCTATCAGCAATTCAGACCAGGTCAGCAAACTATCATCAATACCGCCATTTCTGGACGGGATTGCCTGGTCGTGATGCCGACCGGCGGCGGTAAATCGCTGTGCTACCAAATCCCTGCGCTGGTGATGGACGGCCTGACGCTGGTCGTTTCTCCGCTTATTTCGCTGATGAAAGATCAGGTTGATCAGCTGATGGCGGCGGGCGTTGAAGCGGGATGTCTGAACTCGACGCAAACCCGCGAGCAACAGCAGGAAGTAATGGCCGGTTGCCGTACGGGCCGCATCAAAATGCTGTATATCGCGCCGGAACGCCTGATGCTCGGTGATTTCCTCGAACAGTTGCAACAGTGGAATCCGGCCATGCTGGCTGTCGATGAAGCCCACTGTATTTCCCAATGGGGCCACGATTTCCGTCCGGAATATCGCGCGCTCGGCCAGCTGAAGCTGCGCTACCCGCAATTACCGGTGATCGCGCTGACCGCGACCGCCGATGAAGCCACCCGTAACGATATTGTTCGTCTTCTTGAGCTGAACGATCCGCTGATTCAGGTCAGCAGCTTCGATCGCCCGAACATCCGTTACACGCTGGTGGAAAAGTTTAAACCGCTCGATCAGCTGATCCGTTTTGTGCAGGATCAGCGCGGTAAAAGCGGCATTATTTACTGCAACAGCCGCGCAAAAGTCGAAGACACCGCCGCACGACTGCAAAGCCGCGGGCTGAGCGTTGGCGCATATCATGCCGGTCTGGACAACGAAACCCGCGCCCGCGTGCAGGAAGGTTTTCAGCGCGATGACCTGCAAATTGTGGTCGCGACCGTCGCATTCGGAATGGGCATCAACAAACCGAACGTTCGTTTTGTGGTTCACTTTGATATTCCGCGCACGATTGAATCTTACTATCAGGAAACAGGGCGTGCAGGACGTGATGGTCTGCCTGCCGAAGCGGTGCTGTTATACGATCCGGCAGATATGGCGTGGCTGCGCCGCTGTCTGGAAGAAAAACCGGCCGGTGCGCAACAGGATGTGGAACGCCATAAACTGAATGCGATGAACGCATTTGCTGAGGCGCAAACCTGCCGCCGTCTGGTGCTGCTTAACTATTTTGGTGAAGGCAAACAAAACGCCTGCGGTAACTGCGACGTCTGCCTCGATCCGCCAAAACGCTACGACGGCCTGCTGGACGCGCAAAAAGCGCTGTCGGTGGTCGCGCGCGTCGGGCAACGCTTTGGTTTGGGGTACGTGGTCGAAGTGCTGCGCGGCTCGAACAATCAGCGTATCCGCGAATATGGTCACGAAAAACTGACGGTTTACGGCATCGGTAAAGAACACAGCAACGAGCACTGGACCAGCGTGGTACGCCAGCTGATTCACCTCGGACTGATTATGCAAAACATCGCTATGCATTCGGCGTTACAGCTGACCGAATCCGCCCGTCCGGTTCTGCGCGGTGAAATTCCGTTGCAGCTGGCAGTGCCGCGTATTCAGACGCTGAAAATTAAAAGCACGTCACGCCAGAAAACCTATGGCGGAAATTACGATCACAAGCTGTTTGCCAAATTGCGTAAACTGCGTAAATCGCTGGCGGATGAAAATAATGTCCCGCCGTACGTGGTCTTCAATGACACAACGCTGCTGGAAATGGCGGAGCATCTGCCGATAAGCCCGAGCGATTTGCTGGACATCACCGGCGTCGGTCAGCGTAAGCTGGAGAAATTCGGTCGGCCATTTATGACGATGATCCGCGACCATATCGATAACGGCGACGAGTAACAGAATTCACTTCCCTACACATAACACAGAGAGTTAATCATGCTGATGCTATTCCTGACGGTTGCGATGGTTCATCTGATCGCGCTGATGAGTCCGGGGCCGGACTTCTTCTTTGTCTCACAAACAGCGGCCAGCCGTTCGCGCAAAGAAGCGATGATGGGTGTGATTGGTATTACGCTGGGCGTGCTGGTTTGGGCGGCGGTGGCGCTGATGGGCTTACACCTGATTCTGCAAAAAATGGCGTGGCTGCATCAGATCATCACCGTCGGCGGTGGTTTGTATCTATGCTGGATGGGCTGGCAACTGCTGAAATCCGCACGGGCTAAAAAGCAGAACGGCGATGAAACGCCGGTGGTTCTGCCCGCGCGTGGCCGAACTTTTATGCGCGGTCTGCTGACCAACCTCTCTAACCCGAAAGCCGTTATTTACTTCGGCAGCGTGTTCTCCATGTTTGTGGGTGACAGCGTCAGCGGCGGCGAGCGTCTGGGCATCTTCCTGCTGATCGTGGTGGAAACCCTGGCGTGGTTCTCGTTAGTGGCGTTAGTCTTTGCGCTGCCAAAAATGCGCCGTGGCTACCAGCGTTTAGCGAAATGGATCGACGGCGTGGCGGGTGTGGTCTTTGCAGGTTTTGGTATTGCGCTCATTGTGAATCGCTAAGTTTTATCCTTTCTAATAAAACGGAAGCGTAATAGCTTCCGTTTTTTCTTAATATATCCCGCTTTCCTTAATTGATAATTTGTTGTCTAATCTATTATGTTTAAGTGATATATATATTAAAAACAAATGTGTCATGAGGGTTTCATGGATAATAATGATTTAGTTGGGTTGATGAGAGAGAGTGGATTGAAAGATAGAGAACTCAGGAAGGTTGAACTTTTATTTAAGGCGGATATTTTACGTAAGAAATATATTTTATAAAAGGATGATTTTGAAATGAAAAATTCAGACTTCATTGAGCGAATGAAAGAAAGTGGGTTTACGGAAAAAGAAATTTATGAATTGACAAAAATTTCCCGTCGGGATGGTTCTGACTTGCAGTCTGATGTGAAAGACCTCTCTTTACGATTTTATAGAATACTCTTTGCATTTTTATTTTTTTTCGTTGTAGTCGCTATTTTCCTTTCTTTTGGGGCACTCGATGAAGAGAAAGTGTTTTTGTTTTTAGTCTTCATGTTTGTTTTTTTAATTCTCTGGTATATCACTCCTGTGAAATTCTCCTTTAAATCTCACAGGATGTATAAAAATATGTGATTTAGGGAATGTCATTCATTTGTTTTAAAGTATCATTTGCCGATTTTATTGTTAAACCGTCGACACCCATTTCAAACGCAAGTGCCAGGGGAGGCATTTCCCTAAAACCCCTGATGTAATCTGTATTTATGTTTCGGAACAACCTCCAGGCATCAGGCTTCAACACGTTTCTTGCTAAACCATAACCTGATAGTACCAGGTCAATGCCACCATAAATAAGTTCCCCTTGTGCTGCAGTATAACCTAATGATTGGGCCGCTTTTTCGTAACCTCTGCGCAGGTAACCTTTATAATCGGGGTTACCAGTGTACAAGGCTCTTGCATTCTCCTCTATAGCTCCAATCCCATGAACCATCAACGCTGCCCCCGCTATGGCTCCAATGACGGTCGCACTACCGGCAGTCAGTAAACCAAATCCGACAATGACTTGCGACACGCCTGCGATGAACCCAACTCCCTTTAGTATATAGAATAACATGCCATTTTTATGTTGAACTTCAATAGAGGCATATTGAATTGCTCTTTTTTGCCTTAGCATATTCTCCTGAGTAATAAGGAATGATTTTTCTTGTTTCAGGTTATGCAGTGCCAATTTCTTTTTATCTGAATTGTAATTGCCATTTAGTATTTCTAATTGATTTTCAGTAAACTCAGTTATTTCTTTTTTGAACCTTATCTTTGAAATTCCACTTTTCAAAAACCTCGCTGCTGTAAGTCCGCTCTCTTCAAGCATTCTGGCCTCAAGTCCTCCCATCACTACATAATAATCATTTTCTCGCTCAGATCTCTTTCTGAATATATCATCCATCAGTAGATCCTCTCTTCCCAGAAACTGTAGGCACTGGTGCCCGCTTTGACGTGTTCCCAGGTAATGCTTTGGTAATTTAAGGATACAGTTTCGATAGGTTGAGCATCATTGTGATCCAACGAGTGTGGACAGACAACGCTTAACTCTGAAAGGGTCGCTTTAATTAACTTGACACGATAAAAAAGAACCTGAGCGCCAGAAGTATCGGTTCTGTATTTTTCGAAAACAGCGTCAAACTCTTCGTTATTAGAAATGCCGAATCCTAATAACGGGGACGACTTATCGATGGGTTTTTTGAACGTCACCGGGTGATGTACTACGTTTTGATCGCGGGTAATAGTATGACTCAGTTCATAAACTAATATCTGATCCCGGTGACTGCTTTGATATGCGTTTCCTATAGAGTCAAATGTTGAACATCCCGCTGAGATTAAGCCTTGTTTTTTTCCTGTCAGTGTCAGGTAAATATTATGCGCCATGATTTTTATCCTTAATGTGCTGGTGGTTTTATTAAGGCATTTGTTTAACGCGTATCAGGAATATGTAGCAACAAGGATTTTTAGGTGTAAATACAGAAATGAGGTTTTTTGAAGTTATAACTTTATTTAATTCAACGTTATGAACTGTCAGTTCATAATAAGTTAAATGAGTGAGGGGATTATTAGCAGGAGAACAGAACGTCTCCCGCTATCAGACTTACACTTTTCGTGCACTGGCCAGCAATACGCCAACCAGCATAAACAGCGAACCGAAAATCCGGTTCAGCAGCTGCATTTGCTTCGGGGCTTTTACCCAACCGGCAATTCTGGTGGCCAGCGTGGCGTAACCAATCATCACAATGATATCGACGACCACGGTGGTGACGCCCAATACCACGTATTGTGCAGCTTGTGGCTGGTGCGGAATGATAAACTGCGGGAATAGTGCAGCCAGAAACACAATGCTTTTTGGATTGGTCAGATTCACCAGAATGGCGCGTTTGAACAAACGACGTCGTGGCATACTGCTGGCGAGCGCATTCAGATCAATCGCTCCGGCAGAACGCCACTGACAGATGCCCAGCCAGATTAAATAGGCAGCACCGAACCATTTAAGCAGCTCAAAGGCGAGCAGCGATTGCGAAATCAGCGCGCCCAGCCCGATGCCGACCAGCACAATGTGGATCGACAAACCAAGTTGTAAACCGGCAATCGACGCCACGGCACCGCGGTAACCGTGGCTGATGCCGGTACTCATGGTGTTAATCGCGCCGGAACCCGGGGACAAACTTAATATAGAAGTGGTGAGCAGGTAGGTTAACCACCAGTCCAAGGTCATTGTGAGACTCCCTGAATACGTTTTGTGTTGTTTTATGGCACAATACGCCATTGTCTATAATTGCGCTATAACTCACAAATAACACTTTCTTCCTCCCTGCCATGCGACTTTGGATTACTGAATGCCTGTAGATATTGCCAAGTGGTTAACACGTGAGAAAGAGTTCTCCGCCTTTGCGACCGGGCCTTTGCTCGACTTCTGGCGGCAACGTGAAGAAGGTGAGTTTAACGGCGTGGATGATGTTCCGATCCGCTACGTCCGCTTCTGTTCGCCCTCACACGATAAAGTCATTGTGGTGTCACCGGGACGTATTGAAAGTTACGTAAAATACCCGGAAGTGGCTTACGACTTATTCCACTGCGGCTACGATGTCATGATCCTTGACCATCGTGGTCAGGGGCGTTCGGGGCGTATGCTCGAAGACCCGCACTGCGGCCATGTTCAGCATTTCGACGACTATGTCGACGATTTCGAAACCTTTTATCAGCTTGAAGTGGCGCCCCGTCAGTATGCGAAAAAGTTCGTGCTGGCTCATTCAATGGGGGGCGCAATTCTGGCGTTGTTTATGGCGAAGTATCCTGAGCGCTTTGATGCGGCAGCGTTGTTAGCGCCAATGACCGGTATTTATTTGATGATGCCGGGCTGGCTTTCCCGCCGGATCCTCAACTGGGCGGAAAATCGCCCGGTTCGCCGTGATGGTTATGCGCTCGGCACCGGTCACTGGCGTCCGCTGCCGTTTGTGGTTAACCGGCTGACGCACAGTCGCGAGCGATATCGCCGCAATCTGCGTTTTTACGCGGATTACCCTGAACTTCAGGTCGGCGGGCCAACGTATCACTGGGTGCGCGAAGGCATTGAGGCGGGCATGCATATTCTCAAAGAAGCCGAAAAAATCACGACTCCTGTTCTTTTATTGCAGGCGAGCGAAGACCGGGTGGTAGATAACCGGTCGCATCTCGCTTTTTGTCAGGCCATGGCCGCTGCGGGGCACCCTTGCGAAGGGGAAAAGCCGCTGGTCATCGAAGGCGCGCGCCATGAGATCCTGTTCGAGCGGGACGACCTGCGGGCACAGGCGCTGGACGCCATCATGCGCTTTTTTGCGCGACAGCATTAATCCGCGGTTCGCCGCGCACAACTCCATCAGAGGTTAGAACCTAACGCTATGTACCCTGTTGTTGCTTCCGATTTAGATGGCACACTGCTATCACCTGACCATACCCTGAGCCCGTTCGCGAAAGAGACGCTGAAATTGCTGACACAGCGCGATGTGCATTTCGTGTTCGCGACCGGACGTCACCATATCGACGTTGCGCAGATGCGCGACAATCTCGAGATCAGTGCGTACATGATCACCTCGAACGGTGCGCGTGTGCATAACACCGACGGCGAGCTGATTTTTGCCCACAATCTGGATGAAGACATTGCCAAAGACCTGTTTGGCATCATGCACAACAATCCGGATATCCTGACCAACGTTTACCGTAACGACGACTGGTACATGAACCGTGACCGTGCCGATCAGGATGATTTTTTCCGTGAATCCGTTTTCAAATACAAACTCTATGAACCGGGTTTGCTGGAAACTGACGGCATCTGCAAAGTGTATTTCACCTGTGAAGATCACGAAAAACTGCTGCCACTCGAAGAAGCCATTAATGCGCGCTGGGGCGATCGTGTGAACGTCAGCTTCTCCCTGCCGGTTTGTCTGGAAGTGATGGCGGGCGGCGTATCGAAAGGGCACGCGCTGGAATACGTGTCCAGGCTGATGGGTTATACGCTGAAAGATTGCATCGCGTTTGGCGACGGTCTGAATGACCTGGAAATGCTGTCGATGGCCGGTAAAGGTTGCCTGATGAGCGGCTCATTGCCACGTCTGAAAGCGGCGATGCCGGATGCGGAAATCATCGGTTCCAACGCCGACGACGCCGTGCCGCATTACCTGCGCAAAATGTATTTGTCTGATTAATCGTTTCCTGAATCGTCAATGAAAAAGGCACCTTCCGGTGCCTTTCTGCTTTCTATTCTTTCAGTCTGAATCAGGCGTTTTTCGCCAGCTGCGCTTTGTGTTTGTTCTCACTCAGCATGGTCAGGACCAGCAGAAGCACCGCCAGAACGCACCCGGCGATCATCACGATAAAGCCGCCATCCCAGCCAAAGTAATCAACGGTATAACCGACGATAGCGCTCGCTGCCACCGAACCGCCGAGATAACCAAACAGGCCGGTAAAGCCCGCCGCCGTGCCCGCCGCTTTCTTCGGTGCCAGTTCCAGCGCATGTAAGCCAATCAGCATAACCGGGCCATAAATCAGGAAGCCGATGGTAATCATACAGGCCATGTCGATACCCGGATTGCCGACCGGATTGAGCCAGTAAATTACGGTGGCGATCGTCACCAGAACCATAAAGAATACGCCGGTTGCGCCGCGATTCCCTTTGAAGACTTTATCCGACATCCAGCCGCACAGCAGCGTGCCCGGAATACCGGCATATTCATACAGGAAATACGCCCACGAGGATTTATCCAGCGCGAAATGTTTCACTTCTTTCAGGTAGGTCGGCGACCAGTCCAGAATGCCGTAGCGCAGCAGGTAAACAAACACGTTGGCCAGCGCGATATACCACAGCAGCTTGTTGGGCAAAATGTACTGCATGAAAATCTGTTTTGCCGTCAGTTCCTGCTCGGCAGATTCTTTCACGTAGTCCGGCGGATAATCGTTTTTGTATTCTTCAATCGGTGGCAAACCGCAGGACTGCGGCGTATCGCGCATGGTCATGAACGCGAAAACGGCCAGCAGGATCGCACCGAACGCGGGCATATAAAGCGCCGCGTGCCAGTCGTTAAACCAGGCCATACCCAGCAGGAACAGCAGCGGAGGAATACCGCCGCCGACGTTATGCGCGCAGTTCCAGACGGAAACAATGCCGCCACGTTCTTTTTGCGACCACCAGTGAACCATCGTGCGCCCGCACGGTGGCCAGCCCATACCCTGAAACCATCCGCACAGAAACAGCAGCACGAACATGATGGCGATGCTGGACGTGGCCCACGGCACAAAGCCCATAAACAGCATCACGGCGGCGGCGAGGATTAAACCCGCAGGCAGAAATACGCGCGGATTCGAGCGGTCAGAGACCGATCCCATGATGAATTTTGAAATGCCATAGGCGATAGAAATCCCGGACAGCGCAAAGCCTAAATCACCCCGCGAAAAACCCTGATCGATGAGATAGGGCATCGCTAACGCGAAGTTTTTACGAACCAGATAGTAAGCGGCATAACCGAAGAAGATCCCCATGAAAATCTGCCAGCGGAGACGGCGGTAGAGCGGATCAACGTGGTTTTCATCCACGGGCGCTTTATGGGGCGCGGGTTTGAAGATACTGAGCATAAATGCCTCCGATGGCATAAATCAGGTCTGACTCCTCATGAGCCAATGACGAAAGGGCGGTGCCAATGTGTTCCAAAACGAACATGATTTTAGCGATTCGCGCACAAACGAACTGTGATTTATGACCAAAATGTTACATTTTTATTACAGCGGAGGCGGGTTTTGTGAGATTGGGTAATAGCATTAGATAAAAAAGGCGGAGCCTGAGCCCCGCCTGATAGGTTCACAACATCTGAATTTACTGAATTTTCAGCGTATTAATAATCGCTTCGGCATCGGTCTGCGCCTGTTGCTGATTATCCGCTGGCAATGTGATTTGCAGCGTCAGCAGGTGGTTGTCTACCTTGCCCAGCACGATAGAGGAATACGCTTTCTGACCGGCGGAGGTGATCACGCTGTCGTACTGCTGCAACGTCTGGCCGTTCACCTGAATGGATTTGTTGGTGACGACTTGCAGATTAGTATCGCGCGCTTTTTGCTGATCCTGTAAACGACCCGCCAGAACGTCCAGCGATTCAGCGGTGTTATCACCCAGAATCACAATCACCGCTTTCTGACCGGTGCTGTCGGCGTAGACGTGCATATTATTGGCCTGAGTGCCCAGCTTACCGCTCTGGTCGCTCATTCCCTGCGGCAGGGAGAAAGTGACTTTGCCGTCCAGCAGGCTGACTGGCGTGGTCGCCGCTGCGGCGGCGGCGGCTGGTGCGCCTTTATCTGCGGCAGGCGCGTCTGTTGATTTACCATCACACGCAGCCAGACCGGCGATCAGTACTGCCATTCCCATCATTTTCGCGATATTACGCATCGGGCTTCCTTAAGTGGCCTGTCTATCAGGCTTACATGTTGACTTAACAGCCGTTATGGCAACCTATTCAGGCCACAAATGCAAGTCAGATTATGGCGCGATTTGTGTCATCTGAGACGCCGCCGTCACTCTTAGTGGGCGCTGAGCGCAGAAGCCTTGTGATTTCCGTGCGCCGACAGCCGCTTAAGCAACATGTTGAGCAGCATGCCGTACATTGGCAGGAAGAACACCAGACAGATCAGCACTTTGAAAGTGTAATCGACCAGCGCGATTTCTACCCAGTGCGCCGCCATAAAGGGATCGGTACTTTTGTAGAACGCGATGAAGAAAAAGGACAGCGTATCGCTGATATTGCCCAGGAACATCGAGGCGACCGGCGCAATCCACCAGCGGCGGTTCTGGCGCAGGCGGTTGAACACGTGAACGTCGAGGATTTGTCCCAGGACGTAAGCCATAAAGCTGGCCGTCGCGATGCGGGCGACCATAATATTCAGGCTGCTTAGCGCTTCAACACCCTGCCACTGTGCTTCAAAGAACAGCGCGGAAATCACGTAAGAGATTGCCAGTGCCGGGAGCATAACGGAGAGGATAATCCGGCGTGCCAGCGGTGCGCCAAAGATGCGCACCGTGAGATCGGTGGCCAGGAAAATAAACGGGAAAGTGAACGCGCCCCAGGTGGTATGGAAACCAAAAATGGAGACAGGCAGCTGAACCAGATAGTTGCTGGACGTAATGATGGCAATGTGGAATAGCGAAAGCCATATCAACGCGGAAAACCGCTGTTGAGCAGTAAAGGAGTACATAGATGTGACCTTTTTTTATAAAGAAATTGGGGTGAGGGAACCCAAACGTTTTTTTTTACTTCCGCACTGTTACTTCTGCACTGAGTTGTCACGTGCGGCGCGCATAGTACCTGTTTGCGCACCGTTTGCGCAACAGCTTCAACGGTTAATTTTAGCGCAATGCGCCTTGTTGGTTGCACCAGAAAACCAGCGGGTTAAACTGTCGCGCATTCACGTATGAAGATGTTGAGACACGAAATGACCGACCCCTTTATCAATCCCGACCATCAGCTTGATGCGCTGGGTCTGCGTTGCCCGGAACCTGTCATGATGGTTCGCAAAGCGGTGCGCACCATGAAAGACGGCGAAACGCTGCTGATCATCGCCGATGATCCGGCAACGACCCGCGATATTCCCGGTTTCTGCCGTTTTATGGAACACCGGCTTTTAGCGTCTGATACGGAAAACCTGCCGTACCGCTATTTGCTGTGCAAAGGTCTGGTAGAAAAGCAGGGCTGATTTCTCAGCCCTGACGGTCAGAGTGATTTCTTGCGCAACAGCCGCAGGGCATTGGCGGTGACTAACGCCGTTGCACCGGAATCGGCCAGCACCGCCAGCCACAAACCGGTCAGCCCCATAATCGTGGTCACCAGAAATATCGCCTTTAGCCCCAGCGCAATCGTAATGTTCTGACGAATATTCGCCCGCGTTGCGCGTGACAAACTGATCATCTGCGCCAGCCCGCTCAGGCGGTTGTGCGTCAGTGCGGCGTCGGCGGTTTCCAGCGCCACATCGGTGCCACTTCCCATCGCAATCCCGATCGTAGCGGCTTTCATAGCAGGCGCATCGTTAATGCCGTCGCCGACCATCGCGACCGGTTTAACCGCATTCAGCGCGGTGACCGCCGAGACTTTATCCGCAGGCAATAAGCCCGCACGGAACTCAATCCCCAGGCGATCTGCGATGGTTTTCGCCGCACGCGGGTTGTCGCCGGTCAGCATCACCGCAGACACGCCCAGCGCTTTGAGTTTCTGCAACGCATCTACCGCATCGTCGCGCAGACGATCCTGCATCGCGATGAGCCCGATCGCTGTTTGATCTTTTAAAACCACAACAACTGTTTTGCCGGTGGATTCCCAGTCCGTGATTTGCGCGCGAGTCTCTTGTGTCAGTACCGGTTCCGCCACACGCACCGGCGCGAGAACCTGAACCTTGCTGCCAGACACCACGCCTTCCACGCCGGAACCGGCCAGCGCGCAGCGGTTCTGCGCCGTCATCGGCAGCGGATTGCTTTCTTTTGCGCGGGTCAGAATCGCCTGCGCCAGCGGGTGATGCGACCCTTCTTCGACCGCGGCCGCAAGACTTAACAGCTCTTTTTCGCTGGTATCGTTCAAGACGAAAACGTCCGTGACTTCCGGTTTACCTTCGGTCAGCGTGCCGGTTTTATCCAGCGCAACGGTTTCGATCAGCGCTAACTGTTCCAGCGCTGCGCCGCCTTTGATTAATGCGCCCTGACGCGTTGCCGCTGCCAGACCGGAGGTAATCGCCGCCGGCGTCGAAATCACCAGCGCGCACGGGCAACCAATCAGCAGCAGCGTCAGGCCACGGTAAATCCAGGTTTCCCACGATAAGCCCATCGCCAGCGGTGGAATAACAATGACCAGCAGCGACAGCAGCATGATCACCGGCGTGTAATAACGGCTGAAGGTATCAAGGAAACGCTCTATCGGCGCACGGCGCTCATCGGCTTCTTCGATCAGTTGCAGGATGCGGTCAATCGCGCTGTTGCCGGGCGCAGAGGCCACTTCGAGACGCGCCAGACGGTCAACGCACAGGCTGCCCGCCGGGACTTTTTCGCCGGGCTGATGTTCAACGGGTACTGATTCGCCGGTTAATGCGCTTTCATCGAAACTGGCGTGGCCTTGTAGAATGGCGTCTGCGGGCAGGCGCGCGCCCGCCGCGATTTCAATAATATCGCCGTGGAGCAGGCTGCTGACCGGCACCGTTTCCGTTTTGTCATTCACCACGCGAACAGCGGTATCCGGGATCAGTGCCATCAGGGCTTTCACGCCACTGCGTGCGCGACTCGAGGCGAAGGATTCCAGACGCTCGCCCACCATAAACAGCAACAACACCATCGCGGCTTCGGCGGTCGCGCCAATGAACAGCGCACCGAGCGCCGCAATGCTCATCAGCGTTTCGATGGCAAAAGGCGAACCGGAACGCGTCTGGCGGATGGCCTGACGCAGCACTGGCCACAGGCCGACCAGCGTGGTGGCGATAAACGCTATTTCACCCGCCTGCGGACTGACGTGATCGAGCGCCCAGCTCAGCAGCATCAGCACCGAAAGCACGATCAGCGGCAGCATTTCTTTCAGGCGGGACGCTTCAGGTTCAGGAGTAGCGGTTTTTTTATCGAGAGATTGCAGGGTAAAACCGGCGGCGATGACAGCCTGCTGAACATTGTGCGAAATGTCATAACCCGCATCAATGACCAGTTTTTCTGTCGCAAATAAAACTCTGGCGCGGCTGACGCCCTCGAGGCCGGAGACGGCATTTTCAATTTTTCGGGCGCACGCGGGGCAATCCATTCCGGCGACTTTCCAGCTGTACTGCACGTCGCCGGAATGCGCGGCTTCGGGGGCATCTTCCCCCGGCGAGCCTTCTGCATTGCCGTCGCCGGAAGTGTGTGAGTGCTCACCTGATTTCGGCGCGCAGCAGGTATCGGTGGCGCAACTGTCCGTGGCCGCGCTGGCCGAAACCGCCAGTGTTGCACGCGAATCACAGCAGCCCGCGGGATGTGTGCCGGACTGAACCGGTGCGCTGATTTTATTGATATGCAGCCCGGGGCCGCGTTTGGCCTGACAGCCGCAGCTGCATCCGGTGTTTTTTTGAAGTGGGGTCATAGTGCCTCCGGTTTAGAACCGAGTGAAATTGCACTCAGTGTAAACGTTGGAGTCAGCTCTAAGGTCAAGTGAAATTTAAAACGGCAGATCCGGAACAGATCTGCCGTAAGGAAGAATTACAAATACAGCGAGCGGACAATCAGGAAGTGCCCGCCGAAATAACACGCGGCAACCAGCGCGTCGGAGGCGCGGAAAGTGAAGCGATAGCGGCTGGTGAGCCAGAAAATATTTCCCAGCAACAGCAGCGCTGCGCCACAAAACAGGGAGAACGCCATATCCGTGCTGCGTGCGAAATACTGTTCACCCGCCAGCCAGACCATCAGCAGCGTCATCGCGATGTAAGTGGTCACTGCCCAGCAAAGTTCCGCCAGCCGTGTCCAGATCACCGCCAGCAATATCGCGCCGATAATCAGTAACGCCAGCGGCAAAGGCCAGAAGAACGTAATCGTCATCTGGCTGGCAAAGCTGAGCGTATACAGCAGATGCGAAAGGAAAAACGCCCCGATGGCGTACATAAACCGCTCTTCCGGCAGCAACAGCAGACCGTCGGCGACCAGCGTCGCGGCCAGACCGAGCAGGATCAGATAGCTGTAAACATTGAGCGTCGGTGCCTGCCAGGCGAGTAAAAGCAGCAGTAATAAGGTGACGGGTTTGAATACCCAGCGTTGCCAGCGCGGGCCGCGATAGCTGGCGTCAACGAACAACCAGCCTGAGAAAAATACTGCGAGGAATGGCCAACTCATTGTTTATCCTTATCTGCGTTAAGAACATCAGGACTTTACTTTTTGGTCGGCAGCGGAGGCTGTTTTTTCTGCCAGGCCAGCAATTCAAACACGCCGAACAGGAAAATACGGGTTTGCAGCCAGACACCAATAGTGTCCTTTTCCTTGCCCTGCGTGGCTTTCAGCAACATCACCTGCAAGCCGTGCATGAAGAACATGAACACAATCGCCACGTCTAAAAAGTATTTGATCGGTTTCGGGAAAGGGTGAATCAGGTTGAATGCCAGAAACGCCCAAATACACAACATCAACAACCGACCAATATTGATCAACATCTTACATCTCCTGTTCAGGTGAGCCGGTTTCAGGCGTCACATCGCGATGGTAGAGGCGATAAGCAACTTGTCCGGCGACTTTCTCACGGTGTAAACGCCAGCTGGCGGGGACATCCAGAGTGTCGTGTTCGGCTTCTGTTTCGACGTAAATCCAGGCTTCGTCTGCCAGCCAGTTATTTTGCTCCAGCAGATTTAGCGTGTCTTGCAGAATACCTTTACGGAAAGGGGGATCGAGGAAAACCACATCAAAGGCATTCCCGGCTTTTGCCAGCCAGTTCAATGTATTGACGTTAAAGACTTGCGCATCTTTGGCGTTTAGCAGCGCCAGGTTTTTCTCTAACTGCTGCGCAACCGGGCGCTCAAACTCCAGCAAGGTGGCGCTGGCGGCGTAGCGTGATAACGCTTCCAGACCGAGAGCGCCGCTGCCTGCAAAACAGTCCAGACAATGTGCGCCCTGCAAAACCGGCGCGAGCCAGTTAAACAGCGTTTCGCGCACGCGATCGGTGGTCGGGCGCAGTCCCGGACTGTGTGGAACCGGAAGTTTGCGTCCGCGCCAGAGTCCGCCAATAATTCGGATCTGGCCTGCGGCTGGAGTGTTGGGTTTCTTTGCCATAGTTCGCTTGTGTAATCCGAAGCCGTCGGGCTTCGTTGCCTATCGTTTGGAGGGCTATTCTACCGGTGTGCGGGCAATGGGCAAATGTTTAACATGGGCGATTGAAAAACCAGCGGAATTCAATACGCGGGCGTGTTGCCGGAAGGGGAAAGTGATAGACTGCCCGACCAGAACCCTATTAATAATCCGTTCGCCAATCATTAGCGGCGAGGAGTGAAGTTGTAAAATGGCAAAAGATAAAAAACGCGGTTTCTTCTCCTGGTTTGGCCGTGGCCGTCAGGAAGAAGAGCAGCAGAAAGAAGAAACGCGCGCAGAGCCGACGGTTGCTGAAGAACCTCGCGAACAGGCAGCGGCTGAACTGGCCGAAGAAATTGTTCACATCACCGAACAGGTGGCTGCACAGCCAGTGGCTGAAGAATCTGCCGTTGCAGAAGCCATAATCCAAAAACCGGCCATTGAAGAACCCGTTGCCGAAGTACCGGTGGTGGTTGAAGAACAGATTGTTGAAGATGAATTCGTTGAGTCCGCCGCTGAGATTGCAGAAGACGTCCGCGAAGATTCTCTCGACACCATCGATGACAGCCTGGTTGCAGAAGATGACGTTGCTGAAGAAGAAACTGTCGAAGAAGAGCCTGTTGAAGACGCGCCGCTGCCCGTTGCGCTCGATCCTATCGTTGTGCTGCCTGCCGGTGAAACTGAACAGGAACGCCCGACCAAAGAAGGTTTCTTTGCCCGCCTGAAACGCAGTCTGGTTAAAACCAAGCAGAATCTCGGCTCCGGTTTTGTCGGCCTGTTCCGTGGTAAAAAAATCGATGACGATCTGTTTGAAGAGCTGGAAGAACAGCTGCTGATCGCCGACGTTGGTGTTGAAACCACGCGTAAAATCATCACTTCGCTGACCGAGCACGCTTCCCGCAAGCAGCTGAAAGACGCCGATGCGCTCTACGGCAAGCTGAAGGAAGAAATGTCCGAAATTCTGTCGAAAGTGGACGAGCCGCTGGATGTCAGCGGAAAAACCCCGTATGTCATTCTGATGGTTGGCGTGAACGGCGTCGGTAAAACGACCACCATCGGCAAGATGGCGCGTCAGTTTGAAGCACAGGGCAAATCTGTAATGCTGGCGGCAGGAGATACTTTCCGTGCGGCAGCCGTTGAGCAGTTGCAGGTCTGGGGGCAGCGCAACAAGATCCCGGTCATCGCTCAGCATACCGGTGCCGATTCCGCTTCCGTGATTTTCGATGCGATTCAGGCGGCGAAGGCTCGTAATATCGACGTGCTGATCGCCGATACCGCCGGGCGTTTGCAGAATAAAACGCACCTGATGGAAGAGCTGAAGAAAATCGTCCGCGTGATGAAGAAACTCGACGAAGACGCACCGCATGAGGTTATGCTGACGCTCGACGCCAGTACCGGCCAGAATGCCGTCAGCCAGGCAAAATTGTTTAACGAAGCGGTCGGGCTAACCGGCATTACGTTGACTAAACTGGACGGCACCGCCAAAGGCGGCGTGATATTCGCCATCGCCGATCAGTTCAGTATCCCGATCCGTTATATCGGCGTCGGCGAAGGTATCGAAGATTTAAGGCCGTTTAAGGCAGACGATTTTATTGAGGCACTTTTTGCCCGAGAGGATTAATACGGATGATTCGCTTTGAACAGGTCAGTAAAGCTTATCTGGGCGGACGACAGGCGCTCCAGGGCGTCAATTTTCACATCCAGCAAGCGGAAATGGCATTTCTGACCGGACACTCTGGCGCGGGTAAAAGTACCCTGCTGAAGTTGATTTGCGGCATTGAGCGTCCGAGCGCCGGGCAGATTTTGTTTGGCGGCCACGACATCAGCCGCCTGAAATCCAGCGAAGTGCCGTTTTTGCGCCGTCAGATTGGCATGATTTTTCAGGATCACCATCTGCTGATGGATCGCACAGTTTATGACAACGTGGCAATGCCGCTGATTATCTCCGGTGCCAGTACGGAAGATATTCGCCGCCGTGTTTCGGCGGCGCTGGATAAAGTCGGGTTGCTGGATAAAGCCAAAAACTTGCCGATCCAGTTGTCCGGTGGTGAACAACAGCGCGTGGGCATTGCCCGCGCCGTCGTGAACAAGCCTGCGGTGCTGCTGGCGGATGAACCGACCGGTAACCTCGACGGCGAATTGTCGGAAGGCATTTTGCGTTTATTCGAAGAATTTAACCGGGTTGGCGTCACCGTTCTGATGGCAACGCATGACGTGGGCCTGATTGCCCGCCGTAATTATCGCACGCTGACGCTGAGTCAGGGACGCATGTCGGGAGGGGTTTACTGATGGCAAACAGCCCAAACCCGACTAAAACCGCAAAAAGCGCCCGCGCTGCGAAAAGTAAAGCGTTGCAGGGTGGCTGGCGCGAACAGTGGCGTTACGCGTGGATGAACGCGCTGGCAGACATGCTCCGCCAGCCGCTGGCAACCTTGCTGACGGTCATGGTGATCGCGATTTCCCTGACGCTGCCAAGCGTCTGTTATCTGGTGTGGAAAAACGTCAGTACGGCGGCCGAACAGTGGTATCCAACGCCGCAGCTGACGGTATATCTCGACAAAGCACTCGATGACGACGCGGCTGAAAATGTGGTGAAAACCCTCAAGACCGAAGCGGGCGTGGATAAAGTAAATTATCTCTCGCGTCAGGAAGCGATGGGTGAATTCCGCAACTGGTCAGGCTTTGGTGGCGCAATGGATATGCTCGAACAGAATCCGCTACCTGCCGTGGCTATCATTACGCCGAAAATGAATTTCCAGGACTCCGCCACGCTGAACACCCTGCGCGATCGCGTGGCGGCAGTTCACGGTGTGGATGAAGTGCGTATGGATGACAGCTGGTTTGCCCGTCTTGCGGCGCTGACCGGTCTGGTGGGGCAAATTGCCGCGATGATTGGCGTGCTGATGGTGATCGCCGTCTTCCTGGTGATTGGTAACAGTGTGCGACTGAGCATCTTCAGTCGCCGCGATACTATTAACGTCATGAAGCTGATTGGCGCGACCGACGGCTTCATCTTGCGGCCATTCCTCAACGGCGGCGCGATGCTCGGTTTCGCCGGCGCACTGATGTCGCTGATCCTGTCGGAAGTGCTGGTGCTGCGCCTTGAGAGCGTAGTGACGCAAGTCGCGCAAGTCTTCGGCACCACGTTTGACCTGCACGGTTTGGGCTGGGATGAAGCGCTGCTGCTGCTCATTGTTTCTGCGATGATTGGCTGGATCGCCGCGTGGCTGGCGACCGTTCAACATTTACGGCGATTTACACCACAGTAGCGATAGTTTGCTATAATGTCCCCCTGCTGCTCAGTGATTGTGTCTCAGGGGGAAGCTGTTTTCGGCCTTTCCGCCACATCATTTCCCTGCTTTCTCCGCAATGGCACAAATTCACTATCCAATAGTCAGTCTGTCACATACAGTCTTCAGACTCTTGAATCCGGCCGCGAACTTTATGTAAAATTCGGGGTCGAAGAGCAGCGGATATTAAGGGCTCGGCGTTGCTTCTGTGGTCGCCAGATGGCACACAGCGTAGCGGTATCATCCCGCAGCAACGTGGTATAAAACCTGCACAACGTCATACATGAGAGGCTTTTGAATGACTAACGAAATGCGCACTTTAGCATTAGTACCCCAAGGTAGCCTGGAAGCCTATGTTCGGGCAGCCAATACTTATCCTATGCTTACCGCAGAGGAAGAACGGGCACTGGCTGAGCGGCTGCATTACGACGGTGACCTGGACGCAGCGAAAGAGCTGATCCTGTCTCACCTGCGCTTTGTTGCTCATATTGCCCGTAACTATTCAGGCTACGGTTTGCCACAGGCAGACCTTATCCAGGAAGGTAACATCGGCCTGATGAAAGCGGTTCGCCGTTTTAATCCGGAAGTCGGTGTACGTCTGGTGTCCTTTGCGGTGCATTGGATCAAAGCAGAAATTCACGAATACGTGCTGCGTAACTGGCGCATCGTGAAAGTCGCGACGACGAAAGCACAGCGTAAGCTGTTCTTTAACCTGCGTAAAAACAAACAGCGTCTGGGCTGGTTCAGCCACGACGAAGTCGAGCACGTTGCCCGCGAACTGGGTGTGACCAGCAAAGATGTGCTGGAAATGGAATCACGCATGGCCGCACAGGACATGACGTTTGACCCGACACCGGACGACGAACCACGCGACGGCGCGGCGATGGCACCGATGCTGTATCTGCAAGATAAAAGCTCTGACTTTGCAGAAACCATTGAAGAAGATAACTGGGATCAAGATGCAACCGACAAGCTTTCCTATGCAATGGAAGGTCTGGACGAACGCAGCCAGGATATCATCCGTGCCCGCTGGTTAGATGACGACAACAAATCGACGCTGCAGGAACTGGCCGATAAATACGGTGTTTCAGCAGAACGTGTTCGTCAGCTTGAAAAGAACGCGATGAAGAAACTGCGTCTGGCGATTGAAGCCTGATACGACAGCTTTCTGATACGAAAAAGCGACCTTCGGGTCGCTTTTTTTATGCCTGAAATCCAGCGCGGATTACGGCTTTTTCCAGATATTCCCTGTCAGGGAAAAACCGCAGGCTTGCATAAAGGCGGCAGTTACAGCTTCGCCATCGGACAGCATTTCCCAGCTTCTGACCTGCGGCAGTTGCGCCTGCAAATCTTCCATCAGATACAGCCCGACGCCGCGACGGCGCGTCACTTCCCGAACCCGCAAATCCCTAAGCTCGCCGTGGTCGCCGTTCAGCCGGACTTTTACCGCGCCAAGAATACGCTCGTTGAACACGGCGGCGAACAGCGCCTGGTGTTCACTCAGGCTGCCTTGCCAGTCACTTTCCGTTTGCTCAGGCCAGACTTTTGCAAGATCGATGAGATCCTGTGTGCTGAGCGAAGTGAGTTTTTGGATGGTTAATTTCATGATGTGGACGGTCAGAAAAAAGAGGCGTTTAGTGTAGCGGATCCCTCTGAAAATCGGGCGTAACTTTTTTTGTACAGTAACAGCGCGAAAACTTTTTTGGAGATCCCTGTATAAGCGATAAATGTTGGCTTTAATCAATAATGCCAGTGTGAATCACTGATTGTTTGAAAATTATCCGACTTTATGCCCAGATAAAATTCTGTTTACACCTCATATTTCTGACTGTGCCATTTGATTTGCAGAAGAAAATTCCTGTTTAATGATATGAATTATAAAGTCTTATTCGAAAATAAGGCGAAATAAGCCGGTAACTCATTATTACTTATACTAAATTTCTTAAGTGATGATGTTTTGAACAGGCAGGCAAAGAGCAAACCACAACACACATCAAACGGGGTAATCGGATGAAAGTAACAAAGGGCAAGATCTGGCTGGCAGGGTGTATTGCATTAGCAATGAGTCAGGCGGCATTCGCAAAAGATATCAAAGTCGCCATCGTTGGTGCTATGTCAGGTCCGGTCGCCCAGTACGGTGATATGGAGTTTACAGGCGCAAAACAAGCGATCGCAGACATCAACGCCAAAGGCGGCGTGAAGGGCGACAAACTGGTTGGCGTCGAATACGACGATGCGTGTGATCCGAAACAAGCGGTCGCCGTTGCCAACAAAGTGATCAACGACGGTATCCGTTACGTGATTGGCCACCTGTGTTCATCCTCAACCCAGCCTGCTTCTGACATCTACGAAGACGAAGGCGTTCTGATGATCACGCCTGCGGCGACCAACGCAGACCTGACCACCCGCGGTTACAAAATGGTGATGCGTACCACCGGCCTGGATTCCGATCAGGGTCCGACCGCCGCAAATTACATCCTCAACACCATCAAACCAAAACGTATTGCCGTTGTGCATGACAAACAACAATACGGCGAAGGCCTGGCCCGATCTGTTCAGGCCGCACTGAAAAAAGGCGGCGGCAACGTCGTACTGTTTGAAGGTATCACCGCAGGCGACAAAGATTTCTCTACGCTGGTTGCACGTCTGAAGAAAGACAACGTGGACTTCGTCTATTTCGGCGGTTACTACCCGGAAATGGGCCAGATCCTGCGTCAGTCCAAACAGGCCGGTCTGAATGCGAAATTCATGGGTCCGGAAGGCGTGGGCAACTCCTCGCTGTCTAACATTGCCGGTGATGCGTCAGAAGGCATGTTCGTGACTCTGCCAAAACGTTATGACCAGGTTCCGGCTAACCAGCCAATCGTTGATTCCCTGAAAGCGAAGAAACTGGATCCAACCGGTCCGTTCGTCTGGACCACCTACGCCGCATTGCAGGCGCTGACGACCGGTATGGAACGCAGCGGCAGTATGGAACCGGCAGACATTGCTAAAAACCTGAAATCAGCTTCCGTGGACACCGTAATGGGCCCGCTGAGCTGGGATGAGAAGGGCGACCTGAAAGGATTCGAATTCGGTATTTTCGAGTGGCATAAAGACGGTACGTCTACCCCTATCAAATAAAAACCGCAACAAAGTGGTCCTCCGCTCCCTCCCCTGCGAAGGGGAGGGTTGGGGTGGGGTATTAATGGCAACTCAATAGTTTGCACAACCCCCTCCCGGCCTCCCCCTTCGCAGGGGGATGAGTAGCACAAGTCATCAAACCCTTGATTAATAAGGATAGGGTATGTCAGAGCAGTTCCTCTATTTCATTCAGCAGATGTTCAACGGTGTGACGTTGGGCAGCACTTATGCGCTGATCGCCATTGGTTACACCATGGTTTACGGCATTATCGGCATGATCAACTTCGCCCATGGCGAGGTGTATATGATCGGCAGTTATGTCTCTTTTATCGTGATTGCCGCCCTGATGATGATGGGTATCGATGCCAGCTGGTTGCTGATCGGTGCCGGATTTATCGCGGCGATTGTGATTTCCAGTGCCTACGGCTGGAGTATTGAGCGCGTGGCATATAAGCCGGTGCGTAACTCCAAACGTCTGATTGCACTGATTTCTGCCATCGGGATGTCCATTTTTCTTCAAAACTACGTCAGCCTCACGCAAGGCTCACGCGATATGGCGTTACCAAGTCTCGTCACCGGCCAGTGGAAACTCGGCGAAGCGAACGGCTTTGCGGCGACCATCAGTACCATGCAACTGATTATCTGGGTTGTGACCTTTATCGCGATGCTGGCGCTCACGCTGTTCATCCGTTATTCCCGCATGGGGCGCGCGTGCCGTGCCTGCGCCGAAGATCTCAAAATGGCCAGCCTGCTAGGGATCAGCACTGACCGCGTGATCTCCCTGACTTTCGTGATTGGCGCATTAATGGCGGCGGTGGCGGGCGTTCTGCTGGGGCAATTCTATGGCGTGATTAACCCGTACATCGGCTTTATGGCCGGGATGAAAGCCTTTACCGCGGCGGTTCTGGGCGGCATCGGCAGCATTCCGGGCGCGATGATCGGCGGCCTGATTCTGGGCGTGGCCGAAGCGCTGACGTCGGCGTATCTGAGCACGGAATACAAAGATGTGGTGTCCTTCGCGCTGCTGATTGTGGTCTTGCTGGTACTGCCAACCGGTATTCTGGGACGTCCGGAGGTGGAAAAAGTATGAAGCGCCTGAATCTCTTAAATGCGCTGGTTTCCGCTTTCGTTCTGCTGGTGCTGGCGGCGTTCATTATGGGGCTGCAACTGAGCCTCGATGGCACCAAACTGGTGGTGAACGGCGCGGGCGAAGTTCGCTGGATGTGGATTGCGATTGGCTGCGCGATTGTTTTCGTGTTTCAGCTGTTCCGTCCGCTGGTGAGCAGCGGCCTGAAAAAAGTCTCCGGGCCGGGCTGGGTGTTGCCCAGTTTTGATGGCTCGACGCCGAAACAAAAACTGCTGGCGCTGGTGCTGATTATTGCCGCCATCGCATGGCCGTTTATCGTTTCACGCGGCACGGTGGATATCGCCACGCTGACGCTCATCTACATCATGCTGGGTCTTGGCCTGAACGTGGTGGTTGGTTTGTCCGGCTTGCTGGTGCTGGGTTACGGCGGTTTTTACGCCATCGGCGCTTACACTTATGCGCTGCTCAACCACTATTACGGCATCGGTTTCTGGGAGGCCTTGCCGATTGCCGGGCTGGTTTCTGCGGCGTTTGGTTTCCTGCTCGGGTTTCCGGTTCTGCGGTTGCGGGGCGACTATCTGGCGATTGTGACCCTCGGCTTTGGCGAAATCGTCCGTATTTTGTTGCTCAACAATACCGAACTGACCGGCGGGCCAAACGGCATCAGCCAGATCCCCAAACCGACGCTGTTCGGGCTGGAATTCAGCCGGACGCCGCGCGACGGCGGCTGGGACACCTTCAGTAACTTCTTCCATGTGACCTACGACCCGAGCGACAGGATTATTTTCCTCTACATGGTGGCGCTGCTGCTGGTGCTGGTGACGCTCTTCATCATCAACCGCCTGCTGCGTATGCCGCTGGGTCGCGCGTGGGAAGCGTTGCGCGAAGACGAAATTGCCTGCCGTTCGCTGGGGCTGAACCCGACCCGCATCAAACTGACCGCGTTCACCATCAGCGCCGCGTTTGCCGGTTTTGCCGGTACGCTGTTCGCCGCGCGTCAGGGCTTTGTCAGCCCGGAATCCTTCACCTTTGCGGAATCCGCTTTCGTGCTGGCCATCGTGGTGCTCGGGGGAATGGGCTCGCAGTTTGCGGTTATTCTGGCGGCCATTTTGCTGGTGGTTTCCCGCGAACTGATGCGTGACCTCAACGAGTACAGCATGTTGCTGCTCGGTGCCTTAATGGTACTGATGATGATCTGGCGTCCGCAGGGCTTGCTGCCAATGAAACGTCCGCAACTGAAAATGAAATTGTCGAAGAAAGAAATCGCCGATCAGGGGGAACAGGCATGAGCACGCAACCTCTGTTAGCCGTTGAAGGTTTGATGATGCGTTTTGGCGGCCTGCTGGCGGTCAACAACGTGGCGCTGAACCTCAATCAGGGCGAAATTGTTTCCCTTATCGGCCCGAACGGTGCCGGTAAAACCACGGTATTTAACTGCCTGACCGGTTTCTACAAACCGAGCGGCGGCACCATCAAGCTGCGCGATCAGCATCTTGAAGGCCTGCCGGGGCAGAAAATTGCCCGCATGGGCGTGGTGCGTACCTTCCAGCACGTCCGCCTGTTCCGCGAAATGACGGTGATTGAAAACCTGCTGGTCGCGCAACATCAGCATCTGAAAAGTGGCGTTCTGGCCGGTCTGTTCAAAACGCCGGGATTCCGTCGCGCAGAAGCCGAAGCGCTGGATCGCGCCGCCGACTGGCTCGAACGTGTGGGTTTACTCGAACTGGCGAACCGTCAGGCCGGTAATCTGGCGTACGGCCAGCAACGCCGTCTGGAAATCGTCCGCTGTATGGTGACGCGTCCTGAAATCCTGATGCTCGATGAACCCGCTGCCGGTCTGAACCCGCGCGAAACCGAAGAGCTGAACCAGCTGATTGCCGAACTGCGCAACCAGCACAGCGTATCTGTCCTGCTGATTGAGCACGACATGAAACTGGTGATGGGCATTTCCGACCGTATCTACGTGGTGAATCAGGGTACGCCGCTGGCGCAGGGCACACCGGCTGAAATTCGTAATAATCCTGACGTGATCCGCGCCTATTTAGGCGAAGGTTAATGGGCGAAGGGTAAGGGACAGAACAAGATGTTGTCATTTAATCAGGTATCCGCCCATTACGGCAAAATCCAGGCGCTGCATGAAGTCAGCCTGAGCATTAACAAAGGGGAAATCGTCACGCTGATCGGCGCGAACGGCGCGGGGAAAACCACGCTGCTCGGCAGTTTATGTGGCGAACCACGTGCGTCGCACGGCGCGATTATTTTCGAAGGCCAGGACATCACTCAGTGGCAGACCGCCAAAATCATGCGCGGCGATATCGCGATTGTGCCGGAAGGCCGTCGCGTATTTTCGCGGATGACGGTGGAAGAGAATCTGGCGATGGGGGATTCTTTGCAACGCGCGATCAGTATCAGGTACGTCTGGAACGCGTGTATACGCTGTTCCCGCGTCTGAAGGAGCGCCGTCTGCAACGCTCGGGCACCATGTCCGGCGGCGAACAACAGATGCTGGCGATTGGCCGTGCGCTGATGAGCCAGCCGCGTTTGCTGCTGCTCGACGAGCCGTCGCTCGGTCTGGCGCCGATCATCATCCAGCAGATTTTTGACACTATCCAGCAACTGCGCGAAGAGGGGATGACCATCTTCCTGGTCGAGCAAAACGCCAATCAGGCGCTGAAACTCGCCGATCGCGGTTATGTGCTGGAGAACGGTCATGTGGTGCTGGAAGACACCGGCGCGGCATTACTGGCGAACGAAGCGGTGCGTGCGGCCTATCTCGGCGCATAAATCCGCTTTGGATTTCGAAAATCTGTGATAAATCTATAAAACCGCACGGCTGGCGCTTTGCGGTTTTTGTTTTGCCTATAAATTAACATCTCTCACATTCTAATAACGTTGCATCTCTTCAGGAACATTTCATGAACACAGAAGGTTTACTCGCCGCCCGTATGGTCAGGCTTAAAAGTTCAGCCATCCGGGAACTGCTGAAACACAGCAAAATGGAAGGCGTTATTTCACTGGCGGGTGGTATTCCTTCTTCGGCGCTGTTTGATTTTGATGGCCTGCGTGAAGCCACGCAGTTGGCGATCACCGAACAGCCGGAGCACGCATTTCAGTATGGCCTGACCGAAGGCAGTTATACGCTGCGTGAGCGTATAACTGAGCTTTGTCAGGAACGCGGCGTGGTGGCAAATCCCGATGATATCGTGGTGACCGCCGGTTCCCAGCAGGCGCTGGATCTGGTGATGCGCGCGGTAGTGAATCCGGAGGATATTTTTGTGGTGGAGCGCCCGACCTATCTGGCCGCACTGCAAACGCTGGAACTGGCTGAGGCCAACATCCTTTCTGTCGGCACTGACGGCGACGGCATGATTGTCGATGAGCTGGCCGAGCTGCTGAAAACCCGCAAAATCAAAGGCGTGTATCTGGTGCCGACGTTTGGTAACCCGAGCGGCGTGACCCTGAGCCGTGCGCGTCGTGAACAGCTGGTTCAGCTGGCGTCCAAACATGAATTCCTGATTGTGGAAGATGATCCGTACGGCGAACTGCGTTTCACCGACGAGCGTCAGCCAACGCTGTTTGAGCTGTCGAAAGCGCTGTTTGGCCATGCCGACAACATCATCTACACCTCCACGTTTTCCAAAATTCTGGCACCGGGTCTGCGTCTGGGCTGGGTCATCATGCCTGACTGGCTGCTGCACAAAGTTGCCATCATCAAGCAGGCGGCCGATTTGCACGCCAGCGCGCTGTCACAGTCGATTGCTGAATGTTATCTCGGTCTGGGCCGTCTGCCTGCGCAAATCGAAACGATTCGTGCCGCGTACAAAAAGAAATGTCAGATTCTGGCGGAGTTGCTGGAACGTGAACTGGGCGACGTGCTGACGTTTGAATATCCGAAAGGCGGCATGTTCCTGTGGGCGCGTTTCCGCGAGCCGCGCAACTGCGCCGAGTGGATGAAAAAGACGCTGGAGCAGGGCGTGGTGTTTGTGCCGGGCGAGTTCTTCTATGCCGATAACCCGGATCACTCGACCTTCCGCCTGTCGTTCGCCACCGCGACCGAAGAGCAGATGCACGAGGCCGTTGCCCGCCTGAAACGCGCGCTGTAAAACCCCCTGTTTACCCATCTTTATAAGGCGCATCGCTTACCCGATGCGCCTTCTTTTTTGCCATATGTTCGTCACCTGCACTTCATGCTGCTGTAACGTTAATGTCATTTAACTGTTATTTATCTGTAATTTAGCCGTGTCATGTTACCTCCGCATAAAAACGTTTCTCAATACCCCATTTATCTCTGCCCCTTTTACACCAGCAGAATTCAGGAGACAGGCATGTTCATCAATCTCAAAAAAACGGTCATCGGCACCGCGCTGACGCTGGCTTTTAGCGCCAACGCTTTTGCTGTAACAGAAATTCCTTTCTGGCATTCCATGGACGGCGAATTAGGCAAAGAAGTGAACTCGCTGGCCGACCGTTTTAACCAGACGCACCCTGATGTCAAAATCGTGCCTGTCTACAAAGGTAAATACGACGAAAGCCTGGCGGCCGGTATTGCGGCATACCGCACCGGTAATGCGCCCGCCATCCTGCAGGTTTACGAAGTGGGCACCGCGACCATGATGGCGAGCAAAGCCATCAAACCGGTCTACGAAGTGTTCAGCGATGCCGGCATTAAAGAAGACGTTTCCCAGTTTGTGCCGACCGTCTCCGGCTACTACTCCGATTCCAAAGGCCGCCTGTTATCGCAGCCTTTCAACAGCTCCACGCCGGTGCTGTATTACAACAAAGACGCCTTTAAGAAAGCCGGTCTGAACCCGGATCAGCCGCCAAAAACCTGGCAGGACATGGCGGTTTACACCGAGAAACTGCGCGAAGCGGGCATGAAATGTGGCTACGCCAGCGGCTGGCAGGGTTGGATTCAGATTGAAAACTTCAGCGCCTGGCACAGCCTGCCGATCGCGACCAAAAATAACGGTTTCGATGGCGCTGATGCGGTTCTGGAATTCAACAAACCCGAGCAAATCAAACATATCCAGATGCTCGAAGACATGAACAAAAAAGGTGATTTCACCTATTTTGGTCGTAAAGACGAATCCACCGCCAAGTTCTATAACGGTGATTGCGCGATGACCACCGCGTCTTCCGGTTCTCTGGCTGATATCCGTCAGTATTCCAAATTCAACTACGGCGTAGGCATGATGCCTTACGACGCAGACGTCAAAGGCGCACCACAGAACGCCATCATCGGCGGTGCAAGCCTGTGGGTGATGAACGGTAAAGACAAAGACACCTACAAAGGCGTTGCCGAATTCCTGCAATTCCTGACCACACCGGAAATCGCCGCTGAATGGCACCAGAAAACCGGTTATCTGCCGGTGACCACTGCCGCGTATGAGCTGACCAAAAAAGAAGGCTTCTACGAGAAGAACCCGGGTTCTGACGTTGCCACCCGCCAGATGCTGAACAAACCGCCATTACCGTTCACCAAAGGTCTGCGTCTGGGCAACATGCCACAGATTCGTACCATCGTGGACGAGGAACTGGAAAGCGTCTGGAGCGGCAAGAAAACGGCGAAAGAAGCGTTAGATACAGCGGTACAGCGCGGGAATTTATTACTGCGTCGCTTCGAAGCCTCTACCAAGTAATTTTCTTGCTCCTCCCCCTGCGAAGGGGGAGGCCGGGAGGGGGTTTAGCAAACGACTGAGTTGTCATTAATACCCCACCCCAACCCTCCCCTTCGCAGGGGAGGGAGCAAAACAGCCTCCCGCTTCGCAGGGGAGGAGCAAAACCCCACCGTATCAACGAGTAAACCATTATGAGTTCACACCGTCCCGGTTTTGGTTGCAGCTGGCTGCCTTACGCACTGGTATTGCCGCAGCTGCTGATCACCGCGATATTCTTCCTGTGGCCTGCGGGGCAGGCGCTGTGGTATTCGGTGCAGACGCTGGATCCGTTCGGGCTTTCCAGCACTTTTGCGGGCATGACGAACTTCACGCAGCTGTTTCAGGATCCGTACTATCTCGACTCCTTCTACACCACGCTGAAATTCAGCTTTATGGTGGCCTTTTTCGGGCTGGTGCTGTCGCTGTTTTTCGCCGCGCTGGTCGATCACGTTATTCGCGGTAGCCGGATTTATCAGACGCTGATGATCCTGCCGTACGCCGTTGCGCCCGCTGTGGCCGCCGTATTGTGGATGTTCCTCTTCAGCCCCGGCCTTGGCCTGATTTCGCATTTCCTCGGTTCTATCGGCTACAACTGGAACCACGCGCAAAACAGCGGTCAGGCGATGTTCCTGGTCGTGCTCGCGTCGGTCTGGAAGCAAATCAGCTACAACTTCCTGTTCTTTCTGGCGGCGTTGCAGTCGATCCCGAAATCGCTGGTGGAAGCGGCGGCTATCGACGGCGCGGGCCCTGTGCGACGTTTCTTCAATCTGGTGTTACCGCTGATTTCGCCGGTCAGTTTCTTCCTGCTGGTGGTAAATCTGGTCTACGCCTTTTTTGATACGTTCCCGGTAATTGACGCCGCGACGGGCGGTGGCCCGGTTCAGGCAACCACAACCCTGATTTACAAAGTCTACCGCGAAGGTTTCTCCGGTCTGGACTTATCCAGTTCCGCTGCGCAGTCCGTCATTCTGATGATGCTGGTGATCGGCCTGACGTTCATTCAGTTCCGCTTTGTCGAGCGTAAGGTGCGTTACCAATGATTGAAAACCGCAGAGGGCTGGATATTTTCAGCCACCTCATGTTGCTGCTCGGCGTGCTGGTGATTTTGTTCCCGCTGTACGTCGCGTTTGTGGCGGCGTCGCTGGATAACAAACAGATTTTCGACGTGCCAATGACGCTGATCCCCGGCGGTCATTTGTGGGAAAACATCAGCACCATCTGGACGCAGGGCGCGGGTAACAACAGCCCGGCATTTGGCCGCCTGCTGATCAACAGTTTTATTATGGCGATGGTGATTACCGTCGGGAAAATATCGGTCTCAATGCTCTCAGCTTACGCGATTGTCTATTTCCGTTTCCCGCTGCGTAACCTGTTCTTTTGGCTGATTTTCATGACGCTGATGCTGCCGGTGGAAGTGCGTATTTTCCCGACCGTTCAGGTGATCGCCAATCTGCATATGCTCGACAGCTACACCGGCCTGACGTTACCGCTGATGGCGTCGGCAACGGCGACGTTCCTGTTCCGCCAGTTCTTTATGACCCTGCCGGATGAGCTGCTCGAAGCGGCACGTATCGACGGCGCGGGCGCGATGCGCTTCTTCTGGGACATCGTGCTGCCGCTGTCTAAAACCAATCTGGCCGCACTGTTCGTCATCACCTTTATCTATGGCTGGAACCAGTATCTGTGGCCGATTCTGATCACCAGTGATGCCTCGATGGGCACGGCGGTGGCGGGGATTAAAAGCATGATCTCCTCAGGCGACGGCTCGACCCAATGGAATCAGGTGATGGCAGCCATGATCCTAACCTTATTGCCACCGCTGGCGGTGGTGCTCCTGATGCAGCGCTGGTTTGTGCGCGGTCTGGTAGACAGTGAGAAGTAAACCGAAATGGCAAATTTGAAATTACAGGCAGTGACCAAGTCTTACGACGGCAAAAACCAGATTATCCAGAGCATTGATCTGGACGTGGCCGACGGTGAATTCATCGTCATGGTCGGGCCATCCGGTTGCGGGAAATCCACGCTCCTGCGTATGGTGGCCGGGCTGGAGCGCACGACGTCCGGTGATATTTACATTAACGACCAGCGCGTCACCGATCTGGAGCCGAAAGATCGCGGCATTGCGATGGTGTTCCAGAACTACGCGCTGTATCCGCACATGAGCGTGTTCGACAATATGGCATACGGCCTGAAAATCCGCGGTTTCGGCAAGGCCCAGATCCAGGCGCGCGTGGAAGAAGCGGCGCGAATTCTCGAACTCGGCCCGCTGCTGAAACGTAAACCGCGCGAGCTTTCCGGCGGTCAGCGTCAGCGCGTCGCGATGGGGCGCGCCATTGTGCGTGAACCGGCGGTTTTCCTGTTCGACGAACCGCTCTCAAACCTTGATGCCAAACTGCGCGTCCAGATGCGCCTCGAATTGCAGGATTTGCATCGCCGCCTGCGCACCACCAGTTTGTATGTCACGCACGATCAGGTTGAGGCGATGACGCTGGCAGAACGCGTCATTGTGATGAACAAAGGTATCGCCGAGCAGATTGGCACGCCGTCGGAAGTTTATCGCCGTCCGGCCAGCCTGTTTGTCGCCAGTTTTATCGGCTCTCCGGCCATGAATTTACTGCCCGGCCAGCTGACCACTGACGGCACGTCGCTGGTGATGGAAGGCGGTTTTGAGCTTCCGCTGCCGGTTCCGCGCCCGGAATGGGGCGGCCGCGAACTGACGGTCGGCATTCGCCCTGAACATATTCAGATGACGGACGACACGCAAAACGGCATTCCGATGGTGCTCAATACGCTGGAATTGCTGGGCGCAGATAATCTGGCGCACGGCAAACTGGCGGGCAGCGGCGTTGTGGTGCGTTTATCGCATGAAGTATTTCCTGCCACCGGTTCGCTGTTACGCTTGGTTTTCCCGACGAAAGCGTTACACTTTTTCGATACCAACAGCGGATTACGGATGGAATGAACATGAAAGCCTGGCCTTATCCTCGCATTGTGGCGCACCGCGGTGGCGGTGCTCTGGCACCGGAAAACACGCTGGCGGCTATCGACGTGGGCGCGAAATACGGTCACACGATGATCGAATTTGACGCCAAACTGGCGCAGGATGGCGAAATTTTCTTACTGCACGATGACACGCTGAACCGCACCAGTAATGGCTGGGGCGTGGCGGGCGAATTGCCGTGGGAAAAACTCGAACGGCTCGACGCCGGTGACTGGTTCGGCGCAGAGTTCAAAGGAGAAAAACTCCCGCTGCTGTCGCAGGTCGCCGAACGTTGTGCGCGCCACAACATGATGGTGAATATCGAAATCAAACCGACGACCGGGCTGAATGAAAAAACCGGAACCGACGTCGCGCTGGCCGCCCGTGAACTGTGGAAAAACCAGGCCGTGCCGCCGCTGCTTTCTTCCTTTGAATTCGATGCGCTGGTCGCCGCCAAAAAAGCTGCTCCTGAGCTTCCGCGCGGTCTGCTGATCGACACATGGCACGAAAACTGGAAAGCGCTGACCGACGAACTGGAATGCGCGTCGCTGCATCTCAATCACAAACTGCTCAATGAAGAACGCGTGAAAGCGATCAAAGCCGCCGGGCTGCATATTCTGGTGTATACCGTGAATAACCCGGACCGCGCCCGCGAGTTACTGCGCTGGGGCGTGGATTGCATCTGTACGGATAAGATTGATGTGATCGGGCCGGATTTTGAGTAAATCGCGGCGATAACATGCGGAAACAGGCGTGGAAAATGCCACGCCTGATGAAATCATTAAGGCGTCTGATTTAACTTCTGATTCAGCGTCTGGTTATTCTGCTGGATCTGCAACCGTTGCTGGTTGCTCTGAATTTGTGATCTCAGCTTAAGTTGCTGCTGTTGCTGGCTGCTGCGCAGATCCTGTTCCTGCTGACGCTTTTGCATCTGCTGATTAACCTGCTGCTGTTGCTGCATCCGTTGTTGTGACGGATTGGTCAGCAGCGGATCGTTCGGATTAGGCACTTTCTCGACCGCGCTGGCCGTATGAACGGCGAACAACAACGGCAGGGCGGCGATGATTCCATGCATGAATTTCATTTGGTTATTCTCCATTTCCAGTCATCCCTTAAGTGTATGCCATCACACCTCAGGGTGTGAGATTTCACGGCACGAATCCCTCAAAGCGTGGGGATGCTCTCGTTTGCTCTATAATTGACCATATGTAAACCACCTTCACGCGCCGCGGTTATCCGCATTCCGTTACAATCGTGCATCTCTTACATTTTAGGGCTCAACTGCCGTGCCTTTACTTATTATCACCACTATTTTGTGGGCCTTTTCGTTCAGCCTGATCGGGGTTTATCTGGCCGGACAGGTCGACAGCGTCTTCGCCGTGCTGGTCCGTTTAGGGCTGGCGGCGCTGGTCTTCCTGCCGTTCCTGCGCTGGAAAGGCCATCAGCTCACCACCATTTTGCTGTATATGGCGGTCGGCGCGATGCAGCTTGGCATCATGTATCTCATCAGCTTTGAAGCGTATCTGTACCTGTCGGTGCCGGAATTCCTGCTGTTTACGGTGATGACGCCGCTGTACGTGACGCTGATTTATGACCTGATCAGCGGGCGCAAAATCCGTATCGGCTACGCGCTGAGCGCGCTGCTGGCGGTGGCCGGTGCGGCGATTATCCGTTACGACCACATCAGCGAACATTTCATCATTGGCCTGCTGCTGGTGCAGGCGGCGAACATCTGTTTTGCCATCGGTCAGGTGGGATACAAACGACTGATGGAAACCCGTCCGGTGCCGCAACATACGGCGTTTTCGTGGTTTTATATCGGTGCGCTGATGTGTGCCGTCGTGGCCTGGTTCTTGTGGGGGAATCCGCAAAAACTGCCGACCACGGATCTGCAATGGGGCATTCTGGTGTGGCTGGGGATTGGCGCGTCGGGGCTGGGGTATTTCATGTGGAACTACGGGGCTACGCAGGTGGACGCCGGAACGCTGGGGATTATGAACAACTTTCACGTCCCGGCCGGGCTGCTGGTCAATCTGGCGATCTGGCAGCAGCAGCCTCACTGGCCGAGTTTTATCCTCGGTGCGGCGGTGATTATGTCCTCACTGTGGGTACACCGGCGTTGGGTCGTGCCGCGTCGCGAACAAACGGCAGATGATCGCACGCGTGCTGCCGCGCCGAACGAATAAACGCTTCGGTGACGGGCTGACGCTGTTCGCCGTCGCGCACGGCGGCGAACAGACGGCTCCATAAACCTTCGCCCAGGGTCTTAGTCACGACGAGGCCCTGGCGCTCAAAACTCTCCACCACCCAGTGCGGTAACGCCGCAATCCCCATTCTCGCCGACACCATCTGAATCAGTAACAACGTGTTATCGACGCTTTTCAGCGACGGGCTGACGCCTGCCGGTTGCAGAAAATGCCGCCAGATATCCAGACGCTGACGCTGAACCGGATAAATCATCAGGGTTTCTGTACTTAAATCTTCCGGCGTAATCACGGTTTTCGCCGCCAGCGGATGATCCGGTGCCAGCACCAGACGGACTTCATAATCGAACATCGGGGAATAGTGCAAACCGCTGCGCGGCAGAATATCGGAGGTCAGCACGATATCCAGCTCACCCTGTTGCAGTGCGGGTTGCGGGTCAAACGTCACGCCGGATTTGAAATCCATCACCACCTGCGGCCAGCTCTGGTGGAAGTTATCCAGCGCGGGCGTCAGCCACTGAATACAGCTGTGGCATTCAATCGCGATGCGCAGTGAAGTCTGGTGCGGCTCATTGCACGCCTGCAACGCCTGCTGGATTTGCGGCAGCACCTGTTCTGCCAGATTCAGCATGATTTCGCCCTGTGGCGTAAACCGCAGCGGCTGACTCTTCCGCACGAACAACCTGAAACCCAGCCGCTGCTCAAGGTCGCTGAACTGATGCGACAGGGCCGATTGTGTCTGATGAAGCTGCGAGGCGGCGGCGGCCAGTGACCCGGTGTTGCGCAGTGCTTGCAACGTTCGCAGGTGTTTCAGTTCGATCATGAGAGTCCTTCACTGTGACATGAATAATTTGCGCTTGTGGAAGATACAGTACCTGCGGATTATGGATGTGTAAACATCTGGATGGCTAAATGGGAATTTAAAGATGACGATACTGAATCACACTCTGGGTTTTCCACGCGTTGGTCTGCGTCGTGAGCTGAAAAAAGCACAAGAAAGCTACTGGGCGGGCAACGCCACTCAGGAAGCACTGCTGGCAACCGGCCGTGAACTGCGCGCCCGTCACTGGAAACAACAAACTGAAGCAGGCGTGGATCAGGTGCCGGTGGGCGATTTCGCCTGGTACGATCACGTACTGACCACCAGCCTCTTGCTGGGAAACGTGCCTGCACGTCACCAGAATGCTGACGGTTCTGTGGATCTCGATACCTTATTCCGTCTTGGCCGTGGCCGCGCACCGACCGGTAAACCGGCTGCTGCTGCGGAAATGACCAAATGGTTCAACACCAACTATCACTACATGGTGCCGGAGTTTGTGAAAGGCCAGAAATTCAAACTGACCTGGACACAGCTGCTGGAAGAAGTGGACGAAGCGCTGGCGCTCGGCCACAAAGTGAAACCTGTCCTGCTCGGGCCGCTGACTTACCTGTGGCTCGGCAAAGTGAAAGGCGAGCAATTTGACCGTCTTTCCCTGCTTAACGACATTCTGCCTGTTTACCAGCAGGTGCTGGCTGAACTGGCCAAACGCAACATCGAATGGGTGCAGATTGATGAACCTGCACTGGTTCTGGAATTGCCACCGGAATGGCTGGAGGCGTACAAACCGGCTTACACCGCGCTGCAACAAAGTAAAATCAAACTGCTGCTGACGACTTATTTCGACAGCGTCGGCCATAACCTCGACACTATCCGCCAGTTGCCGGTTCAGGGACTGCACATTGATGCGGTTGCCGGTCGCGATGACCTGCAAACCGTGATCAACGCGCTGCCAAAAGACTGGCTGATTTCTCTGGGCGTGATCAATGGCCGTAACGTCTGGCGTGCAGATCTGAGCACCTGGTTTGACCGTCTGAAGCCGCTGGTAGAAGGCCGCAATATCTGGATCGGCAGCTCATGTTCGCTTCTGCACAGCCCGATCGACTTAAGCGTCGAAAGCCGCCTGGATGAAGAAGTGAAAAGCTGGTTCGCCTTTGCCCTGCAAAAATGCGCCGAGCTGTCACTGCTGACCTCGGCACTGAACAACCCGACCGCAGAAGCACAGCAAAAACTGGCGGAATACAGCGCGCCAATCCGCGCCCGCCGCGAATCTGCGCGTGTACATAACGCAGCCGTCGGAAAACGTGTTGCGGCGATTACGGCGGCGGACATTGAACGTCCAAACGTTTACACGACGCGTGCCGTTGCGCAGCGTGCCCGCTTCAATCTGCCTGCATGGCCAACGACCACAATCGGTTCGTTCCCGCAAACCACCGAAATCCGTGGCCTGCGCCTGGACTTCAAACAGGGCCGTCTGGACAACAACAAATATCGTACCGGCATCAGCGAACACATCCGCCAGGCCATTAAAGAACAGGAACGTCTGGATATTGATGTGCTGGTTCACGGTGAAGCTGAACGTAACGACATGGTGGAATACTTCGGTGAACATCTGGACGGTTTTGTGTTCACGCAAAACGGCTGGGTACAAAGCTACGGTTCCCGCTGCGTCAAACCGCCGGTGATCATCGGCGACGTCAGCCGCCCGGAAGCGATCACCGTTGAGTGGGCGAAATACGCACAGTCGCTGACCGAAAAACCGGTGAAAGGCATGCTGACCGGCCCGCTGACCATTCTTTGCTGGTCGTTCCCGCGTGAGGACGTCAGCCGTGAAACCATCGCGAAGCAGATCGGTCTGGCGCTGCGTGACGAAGTGGAAGATCTGGAAAAAGCCGGTATCGGCATCATCCAGATTGATGAACCGGCACTGCGCGAAGGCCTGCCGCTGCGCCGCTCAGAATGGAAGGCGTACCTGCGCTGGGCAGTCGATGCCTTCAAACTGAACGCCGCGATTGCCAGCGATGACACGCAGATCCACACCCACATGTGTTACTGCGAATTCAACGACATCATGGATTCCATTGCCGCGCTGGATGCTGACGTGATCACCATCGAAACCTCCCGTTCCGATATGGATCTGCTGGAGTCATTCAAAGACTTCGAATACCCGAACGAAATCGGGCCGGGCGTTTACGACATTCACTCGCCGAACGTGCCCAGCGTGGAATGGATTGAAGATTTACTGCGCAAAGCGGCGGATCGTATCCCGGCAGAACGCCTGTGGGTCAACCCGGACTGTGGCCTGAAAACCCGCGGCTGGCCGGAAACCCGCGAATCGCTGGAAAACATGGTGAAAGCCGCCAAGCGTCTGCGCGCAGAAAAACGCTGATGATGTTGTGTTGTTGGTGAAACTTTTGGGGCACTCCGGTGCCTCTTTTTTATTTCCCGTCTGAAAAAAAGGATTATTTCCTTTGGCTGTTGGTCTGATGTCATAGGCTGAATGACGTCTCCCTTTATTAGTTATTGCGTCAATACTCGTTAAGCAGAGGAATTTTCCTCTGGTCCGACACACACGCAATTTCTACGTTATGGGAGTCATTATAATGAACATACTCATTGTTGATCCGTTGCCACTTTTTATACAGGGAATGACGGCTGGCCTCAAAAATACAATGCCGGACATCTGTGTCGATGGCGTAAATCAGTGCGAAGGTATTTGGGATATATTGGCGACAATACCTATTTCCGTCATGCTGATTGACGGCGAAATGGAGAATAGTTCGCAGCTTATCTTGCTTGATGATATTGCCGCCCGATATCCTAATATTCGTATCATCGTGATGTTAATGAGGGTGAGGAAAGACTCACTGCGGCGCTTCCTGGAACACCATGCCGTTGCGGTGGTATCGAAAGAGGCGTCAATGGACACGATTTTTCAGGTAATAAAAACGGCCTGCTGCGGGATGGTCTGTATTCCGCACAGCGAAAGCGTCTGGGATATGGACAGTGAGCAGGCGTTATTGACAAAATTAAGCGATCGTCAGCGGGAAGTGTTAAGGCTTATTGCCGCCGGTGAATCAAATAAACAAATAAGTCGCCTTCTTAATATCAGTGCCGGAACCGTGAAGTCACACCTTGAATCTATTTATCGTCGTCTGAATGTGAAAAACAGAACTCAGGCTGCGATGATAATGTCTGCAGATGAGTAATTTTTTTGAAAGAAATCGTTTCGATAAGTAAATAAAGCCCGCCATTGGACGTTTATTTTTCACCAGGGATTATTCATTTACAGTACCACTGAAAAAAACGTCAGACGTTACGGTTGCAACGTCTGATAAGTTAATCAGGATTTAATTTTGGTTGTTGTTCCCTTCCTGCCTGCTGGCGCTACAGCCGGATCCGGTGTCTTCCTCACTCGCGGTTTTTTTGGCTTATTGGCCTTCGCGGCCCTGTCCTTTTCCAAAGGTGTGCCCAGCTTTCGCTTATCACGCAGAACCAGCCAGAAATAGTGGGTGGCGACCATTGAGATCCCCATATCTTTCAATGCCCAGAACGGGATTTGATTGGCGTAAAGCTGCGTGCCGAAAAGCAGGTAGGGCAAATTCAGTGCGCCTTGTGCGGCGAAACCCAGCGCGGTGACAATCAGGCCAACGCGATACCATACCGACATCAGCAAAATGCGTTCGTTGAGCGCGCAGAAGAATATCATCACCGCTGTCACCATATCGAGGATGGTTAGCAGGAAAAAGCCCGGCCATTCTAAATGATTCATCCTATTGTCCTCGCGTTGGTTTGTTGGCTGCGGTTCTTTTGCGCGGTGATTTGGTAGCCGGAACCAGGGCCGCTGTGGAGCCTCTGGCACGAAGCCCGCGTGCGGCCCGTTTCAGTTCTCCGGCGACTTCCAGAATATCGCTGTCTTCCCGCCGGTTGAAAAAATTGGCCAGCCAGGCAATGACCCCGACGCTCACCACCCCCAGGCCATAGCCTAATCCCATGGCATTATCGGCCTGGTCAAAGTTCATCCCCAGCCAGCGTGATACCAGACCGCCGAGGGCAAACGTCGCCGCAACGCTGATACTGCAAATGATGAGTCCGGCGGAAAGCCGGCCATGCTGGTGCAGTTTTTTAGGTTGCCAGAAGAACGAAATACTCAGCCCGCCAAACAAGCCGGAAAAAGCGGCCAGAATCTGGCTGATGAGGAAACTTTGCGAGGATTCGAGCATGACGGCTGCCATAGCGAACTCCTTAGAAAGACAGTGCCACCGCAGTGGCACTGAAGAGTAATGAAAGGCTGGCTCAGAAACAGATTAAAATCCCTGAGAAATCATAGTGTACGCCGTTGAGGGTTACCCGGTTCCCGACTGGCTGACCCACGGCACCGTGGAAATTGGATGCCGGATCGTAGGCATAAAAACCCTGTGCGTTACGCCCGAGTGCAATCCAGTGATTACCGTCGAGCACCAGCGCCAGGTAATAGCCTGCGGCCTGAACCATCGCCTGCAGGTTAGCCACGCTGTTAATGACCGCCGCCGCATTTCCAATCCGCAGGGTCTCCGGGTGGACCAAAGGATGCATAGCGACGGGCATCAACGCCTGGTTAACCATGACCTGGACCTGATCGTTAAATCCACGGGCGATACCTGTTCGAACGAGACTTGAGGGTAACGAGCGCGGTGCCGGTGGGGCAAAAATCGGCGGATAGCCAGAAGGCGCAGGCGTTTGCCTTGCAATAATATCGTTATATACCGCGGCCCCTGTAGGCGTATTGACGGGCAGGCCTTGATTACGGGCATTTAATAATGCCGCCAGAGAAAATGCGCCACAAGAATCACTGCCTGCCGGTTGCTGAAGCGTAAAAGTTTCAAACATGATGATACCTCTCAATGAATATTAATTCGTTATGAAAATTGGGGGTGAAATAATTAAATTTCAGATTTTTTAAATACACGCTTTAATGATAATTCTGGATGTGTTGTCATTTGTGGTTAAATAACGCTCCTGTCGTTGGGGTGAATAAATAAGACGCTTTGCACTGCGTAATCCGCGTACTGATTCCAGATCGGCGCTGTACCATTTTTCGCCGCTTTTTTGCTCCGGGATCTGAATGCTGTCACCGCCAATTTCTTTCTTATTCAGCACCCAGACTTTCCAGAGAGAGTCCTGAGGGTTTCCGCTCCAGCCCTGTTTCTTAGCATATTCCGTGGTGACATATTGCACAGGCAAAACGTCATCTTTGTTGAGAGTCCGTAATAATTTCACCAGACCTGCTTCATCATTAACGGGTTTGTTATTATTACTTTCCAGTTGCTGATTGGTATCATGAACGGCAGTATCGCAATTTATTTTATCGGCGGCATACGCCGTTGATGTCAATAATACTAAAAAAGATAAAGCAGTGAGTTTCGGGAATAACCCGGATAAAGCGTTTCGGCGAGAATGCATAATGTCTATTTCCTGTATTCATGAACAGTTGATAATAAAAGGAAACGCAGGCGATGAAATTATTACGGCTGGCTAATAAATAACGCGCGTTCTGCCGAACGGCGTCGGGTTAATCCGGCGACCTGCTTTCCACCCGCTTTATCCCAGCGCAGGAATTGTTCAGCAGCGTCCTGATACTGGCGCGCATTCAGCACTTTCAGCAATGTTGAGTTTTTCAAATTGCCGACGCCAAGATTAAAGGTGAAAGACACCAGCGCATCAAACTGATTCTGTGTGAGCGCAACAATGACGTACTGATTCACTGCTTTTTCACTGATGCCCAGGTCCTGGCGCAACAGTGCATCGGCCTGCGCTTCCGGGATTGGCGCTGGAAATGATTCCTCCGGCAGGATCAGATGACCGTAGCCGATGGTCCATTTGCCGACAACATCCTGGTATTTTTCGAGACGCAGCCCTTCGAAACTTTTGATCAGCGCGATCCCTTTTGCGCCGGTAGATAAACGTGGTTCACTCATCTGCAGATACCTCTGTGGCGTTAGGTTTGGGGATAATCCGGTTGGTATATTCGTCAATCAGGCGCATGACGCTTTCGGGCGGTTCCAGTACAGTAAACTGCATTTCGATATCAACATGACGACTGTCACGGCCTTCCTGATTCTTGCTGGCTGGCGAAAGACTCACATGAAAACGACTGACATTTTCTTCGCCGCCTTCAATGGGTAATTGCTCAACGCCATCGGTGCGGATGGTCAGATGAACCTTCATTTTTTCCAGCATCAGCCCGCGCGGCGTAGACAACGCGACCAGAGGCAATTCGAAATGATGCTTGTCGTCAATCTGCATAATCATCGTGCGTGGTACGACCGAACCGTCATCGAGATGCTCAAAATACGGGTCCAGCGCCTGCATATATTGATGTGCAATCAGCTGGTTGGCTGCGCTTGCCGCCTGTTGCATCCCACGGGTGACTTCCTCCAGGGATACCGGCATCAGGCCGCCCGGTGGCGGAGGTGGCGTGCCTGAATTTCCCGGAGGAGGAACCGTTCCGGCCGGAGGTGTTTCGCCAGCGGGTTTCCCGCCCCGTAGCCAGCTTTTTAAAGACATAATCTGCTCCTGATTGAAAAGGCCCCGCGGTGGCGGCCTTCGGATTAGACGTGGTCAGGCTCCGGCTTGATCAGGCCGGGACTTTTTCCGGTGTTTTGTCTGCGGTTGTTACGGTGGGTGTGAAAGCATCCAGCTCTTTTTTGTTCGCTTCGGCTGGCAGAACGGCGGGTTTGGTCGCAGCATCTGTGAGGAAGTCGATCACACGCATCAGTGCTTCAGGCGGCTGCTGACGTTTGATCTGGGTATGGATGCTGTACTTCGCGCGGGTATCGGATTTGCGGGTTTGTTCGGCTTTATGCGAAACGCGCCCGGAGACTTTCACTTTAACCGGCCCCCAGCCCAGAGTGGCTTCGAAAGACCCTTCAGCGTCATCGCTGCTGGCGCTGGATTCGCTTTGAGTCACCTCCAGTTCGAAGTCAATCGTACCTTCTTCAATACAAATGATCGGATGGGTAATGGCCGCCAGCAGAGGAATGCGCATGGTCTTTTTGACCACCCCCTGAATGACGCCGGCCTGATCGACGACCGTTTCGTCGTAGTCAAACTGAACGGCTTCGGCCTTGCCATCTTTAATACAAACTGAAAGCAGGAAGTCGGCATAGGCTTTACTGGCCTGAACCTGTGCTTTGATCATGGCCTGTAACGGCCCGCCAATCATGTTTTCCAGAGGCAGGGCATTGATGACGGAACCAATAAATTGTGAATCCATAATATTTACTCCTGTTGGATAATTGCGAAACGAGGTGCGGACCCGCAAACCAAGAGTAGGGCGATGGGAGATGTGAAAATATCGGTTGCCTGGCGGGAATAAGGGAGATAAATGACCGGTAGGGGGATCTGCCATACGCCTCATCCGGAGGCTGTCTGCGCGCGTTGATGTTCACCGGCACGCCGGATTTTCCGGCACTCATCCCAGATTTGTGACTTCCTTTTCTGTCTGCGTCGCAGGTTAGTTATGATGAAGCGATTCTGCAGACAGGTAACGTGAACATGACGCACCCTCTTTTTTCCGTTTTATCTCCCGTACTTGAGCAACCCGAAGGCGTCCGGCAGGTCTTTTTTGCTGGTACCCAGCATCCGGTGCCGGGGCTTGCGTATCAGGTTGATTTTCCGCGTCTGGAACTTGTCCTCGAAGGGGAGCAGATGATGGAATGGGAAAATGAACAGGGCGTGAGTCAGGTTATCTGCATGCAGGCGGGGGATGCGCTATTTGTGCCTGCAAAAGGCTGGAATAGCCCGCAGTGGCAAGCGCCGGTTCGCACGCTGAGCCTTTTATTTGGCAAACAACAGCTGGGTTTCAGCCTGCTCGGCTGGGACGGAAAGCAGTTTGGTTCCCGTGAAAAAGGCAATACCGGCAGGCGCGGGCCGCGCATAGGCGCTTTTATGTTGCAGGCGCTCAATGAACTGGCGTGGCACCGAACTGATCAGATGACGGCGCAGTTCCTGGTTAAAGGTTTACTGAGCCACGCGCTGGATTTATTCAGCTCCTCGGCGCATACCGCGTCACGCAGTCAGGCGCTTTTCGGCGCGATACGCCAGCATATCGAAGAGCATTTCCGCGAGCCGCTCACGCGGGATTCGGTTGCCAAAGCGTTTTATATTTCGCCGAATTATTTGTCGCATCTGTTTCAGAAAACCGGCGGGATTGGGCTTAACGAATACCTGAACTATGTGCGGCTTGAACAGGCAAAAAATCTGCTGAAAGGGTACGACATGAAAGTGAAAGAAGTCGCCCATGCCTGCGGATACATCGACAGCAACTATTTTTGCCGGCAGTTTAAGAAAAGTACCGAACGTTCCCCTTCTGAATACCGCCGCCAGTATCGCAGCCAGTTTGAAAGCCTTGAACCGTAAACGCGCTGACGGCCAGTATTATGCGAGAACGATGTGCGTGCCCTGCGGAGATGCGGCGATCTTTTTCACGGCGGCCATGACTTTTTCCGGTGTACGCAAAAAGGTGTGAATGCCGGTCTGTACGCAGCGGCTGTGAGTAAATCGGTCGCTGTTTTCCAGCTGGATCTCCGTGATGAGCAAAACGATATCCGCCTGAGCAATATCGCTTTCCGTGAGCATATTTTCGACCCCCAGCGCACCCTGCGTCTCCACTTTCACCTGCCATTTTTCCTGCAAGCACAGCTTTTCCAGACGTTCCGCCGCCATATACGTGTGCGCGACGCCGCTGATACAGGCCGTCACTCCGACCAGTTTTAATGACATTTACCGCTCCCCGTCGCTGGAAATTTACCCACCCATCGTCACGGTATACCCATCGCTTTCTGCCATCGTGCGCAGTGGCGCAAGTGTGACGGCGTCCGGCACCGGTGTTTTGTGCATCGAATAGGTTTTTCCTAATAACGGATATTTTGCTTCTCCGTATTTGTGGAAGGGTAATAAATGAATTTCATTTAAATTAAAGGGTTTAAGGAAATCCAGGATCTGACGCAGGTTTTCCTGTGTCAGTGTATAGCCGGGGATAAGGGGAACACGCGGGAGCAATTTTACGTCGCGTGTTGCCAGTGCCCGAAAATTCTCCAGCACGCGGGTCTGATTCATGTTGAGCACGGTGCGGGCGAGCATGGCATCCATGATTTTGAAATCAAATAAAACCTGATCGCAGTGTTCAACCACCGAAAGCAAATGATCCAGCGGGATATCGCCTGCGGTTTCAATGGACGTGTGGATCCCAAGGCCCTGTAATTCCTTCAACAACTCGCGGGCAAAAACCGGTTGTATCAGTACTTCGCCCCCGGAAAGCGTGATGCCACCGCCGGATGAGCGGAAAAAAACTTCATCCTTAAGCAGGCGGGACATCAGCGCCGCCACTGTGAAGTCTTCACCCACATATTCCAGCGCGCCGCTCGGGCATTCCTGGGGATCCTGCAAACAGGTCCGGCAGTTCAGGCATTTCGCCTGACGCTTGATGGTCTGGATGCGGGGCGACATGGATTCCGGGTTAGCGCACCACGGGCAGCGGTGCGGGCAACCTTTGAAGAAAACCATCGTGCGGATCCCCGGACCGTCGTTGAGAGAAAAACGCTGAATGTTAAAGATGCGTCCCGTCAGGGATTTTTCAGCGGTTTCACAAGCTCCGTTGACCGTGGGGATCCGCAGATCAGAGCTGGTGCGCGGTGCGGCCGATAATGTCATCCTGAATCTCCTTTGACAGTTCGACAAAGAACGCGCTGTAACCGGCGACCCTGACCACTAATCCGGCGAAATCCTGCGGACGCTTTTGCGCTTCACGAAGTTGTTCTGCATTCACCACGTTGAACTGAACATGCTGTAATTTCAGCCGGGTGAAAGCGCCGAGAAAATCAGCCAGCTTATTCAGACCCTGTAAACCTTCCAGCGTTGATGGCGTAAATTTTACGTTCAGCAGCGTGCCGTTTGAGAGCAGCGTGTTGTCGAGCTTGCTGACGGATTTCAGTACCGCGGTTGGCCCCTGATGATCCTGCCCGAGCATCGGCGAAAGGCCGCCGTCGGCCAGTTGCTCCCCCGCAAAACGCCCGTCCGGCGTCGCGCCTACGACCGCACCGAGCGGGACGTGAGCGGAAACGGTATACGACCCCGGCGTAAACTGGCCGCCGCGCGGGTTGCGGTATTGTTCGACTTCTTTGCAATAAAACCGCAACAAGTCGGCGCTGATCAGGTCGACTTCATCGACGTCGTTACCGTACTTCTCGAAGCGGTTGATCAGGCGGGCGCGGATCGCACGGCCTTCTTCGCTGGCGAAGTTCTCTTTCAGCGAGGCCAGCAGTTCATCAAAGCTCAGGCGTTTCTGATCAAACACCAGCCCTTTCAGCGCATGCAGTGAATCGCTGAGGTTTGCGATGCCGATGCCCTGAACGCCGGAAAAGTTATAGCGTGCGCCACCGGCAGTAATGTCTTTTCCGCTTTTCAGGCTGCCCTCGATGAAAGACGACAGCAACGGAACCGGTGCCCAGTCGCGGTGACCGATATCGCAGATATTGCTGCCCTGTGCCATCAGTTTCACGTAGTGGCTGATTTTCTGGCGGATATGTTCCACCAGTTCAGGGTAAGTAATCGAGGAATTACCTTCGTTCTCATACAGTGTTAACTCCATGACTTTCAGCAGGTTGAACATCGCAATGTCATGCAGCCCGTACGTTCTCCCTGGGATAGACAATTCGACGCAGCCGACGACCGCATAATCCCGTGCATCTTCCAGACTCACGCCGCGATTGAGGAAAGCCGGAACCACCACTTCATCGTTGAAGATTTGCGGAATGCCGGTGCCGAGACGGATGGTTTCGGCTGTTTTGAGCAGGAAAGGACGGTCGATCAGCTCATTGACCCGCACCCCAAGATTGGGCTGCGGCAGACAGATGCTCTGATAAGCGTCCAGACACAGAAACGACAACACGTTGACTGCGCTGCGCCCCGTCTCCGTTAAACCGCCGAGTAAAATCGTATAACCTGTTGGGAAACCGGCGAAATACCGGGCGCTAGACGTCGAGCGCAACAGCACGATGTCATTGCATTTCACCCACAGGCTTTCCAGCAGCTCTTTCAAAAACTCCGGCTGTTCGCCGTGTGAAAGGGAATACTGATAGAACGGCAGCATGTACTGATCGAAGCGTCCTAGCGACAGCGAACTGGCGTTGGATTCGTACTGCAAAATAATATTCATGTACCAGAACAGCTGACAGGCCTGATAGAAATCCTGCGGCTTCTTCCCGGAAATATGCGCGGAGATGGCAGCAATGCGTTCCAGTTCCTGTTTTCTCCCGACGTCTTCGCACTCACCGGCCATCTGGGTCGCCAGCGCGGCATAACGCAGAATGTGGCGGTGAGCAGCCTGCAAGAGAATCAGTGCCGCCTGGTAAAACGTATTTTCCGGATCCTGTACAACGAGCTGTTGCAATTCGGACACCAGATTATCCAGCCCGGTATTCAGCAGACGCGGGTAATCGATAATGATGTGCCCCTGGCCTTTGTCGGTCTGGTTGATGCTGAAAATCTGCGTTTTGGTCGCTGCTTTAACGTCTTCTGGCATTTGCTGATTGATGAAATCTTTCATCGAGCGGGATTCCCAGTAAGGGAAAAGCTGCTCGCGGTAAACCTGTTTATCCTGCTCTGAAATGTTGAAACGGTCCTGCGGACGGGTGGCGAAAGCATCCAGCTCTTTCAGCAACCAGTAAGGATCCATTTCCGGAGAGACGATTCCCGCTCGTGGTTTTACCGTGCGATTACCGGCGATCAGCTCGTCTTCACGCAGGGTAATTTCAACGTTGTCCAGAATGTAAGCCGTCGCTTTTGCACGGCGCAGAAGTGTACATTCGCCTTCTGTGCCGCGATGGCTTTCGGTATACAGCAGGGCACGCTCCAGCGAAATTTCACGAGGGCTGGTGAAGAGTGTGGCTTTCAGACGTTCGATGCGGGAAGTCATCTTATTCTCCTTGTGATTAATCCGTGGCCGTCGCGCTGGCGAGATGTGCCGAGATTTTTTCCATAATGGCGTCAGCGCGTTTTACTGCGTCGCTGATTGCCACGCGAACCACGACTTTGCCTTTAAAACGTTCTTCAAATTTGATGCCGATGTCTTTGGTGAGGATCACCATGTCGGCGGCGGCAACATCCTCCACGGTCAGCTCGTTTTCCAGGCCAATTGAACCCTGTGTTTCGACTTTGCAGTCCCAGCCTTTGGCTTTGGCCGCGCGTTCAATCGCTTCAGCGGCCATATAGGTGTGGGCAACGCCGGAAGGGCAGGCAGTGACAGCAATAATTTTGGTCATGATCTTCACCTTTGGTTTGATGTCTGAGGTCAGTTAATTTCGAAGTCCAGATCCAGGTCTGATTCCTGATGTTTTTTAGCCGACTGCTTTTTGGCAGCCAGATACTTCAGTACGTTGACACACACGGCGGTCACGACCATACCCACCAGCAGAGCCGCGATAAAACCGAGTTTCCCCTGAACGACGGGCAGCACAATCAGCCCGCCCCAGCCGGCATAACATTCAGCGCCCAGCAGCGCAGCGGTCACTGCCGCACAGGCGGAGCCCATCATGATGGAAGGAATAACGCGCAGGGGGTCGGCGGCGGCGAAAGGGATCGCGCCTTCGGTCACGCCGACGCAGCCCATTAACAGGGCGGCTTTCCCGGCTTCGCGTTCTTCAGTGGAATAGTATTTGCGGCCAATCAGCGTGGCGAAACCCAGCCCCAGCGGCGGCGTGGCGATAGCAACGGCGGCAATTGCCACGACGGTATAAACGCCCTGTGCCACGCAGATCAGCATAAAGGCGTAGGCGACTTTATTGACTGGCCCGCCCATATCGAAGGCCAGCATCAGCCCCATAATGATGGCGAGCACGACAATGCTGCCCTGCTGCATACCTTGCAACCAGTGGGTCAACGAGGAAGTCAGCAACCCGACCGGTTCGCCCAGCCCCCACATCATGGTGCCTGCCGTCAGCAGGGTGCCGATAATCGGGATCACGAAGATCGGCATCACGGAGCGCAGGATCTTCGGCACCGGGATCTTCTTCAGATAGAAAACAATGATCCCCCGAGAAGGCCGGCGATGATCGCGCCGAAAAAGCCTGCACCAAAGGAAGCGCCGACCCAGGCACCGATGGCTGACGGCGCGAGCGCTGAGCGGTCCGAGATGGAATAACCGATGTAAGCCGCCAGGAAAGGCACCATCAGCGTCAGACCGGCTACGCCGATATCAAACAGTTTTTTCAGGTTCGGATCGGTGGCTGCGTCAGGCATGGCACCTTTGCCGTAGAGCATGACAGAGACCGCCAGCAGAATGCCGCCCGCGACCACAAAAGGGATCATATGGGATACGCCGGTCATCAGGTGCTGACGGGTATTTTTCAGAATAGTAAGCAATTCTTTCATGGTGGGCTCCGGTGTCGGGCGAAAATAACGGAACGTCCTTTTCAGCAAAACCTCGGAAGCTGAAAGGATATTGACGACCACAATAGGCCGCCATCATGAGCGCTAATAGTGGACAAATTTGTGTTTTACTGGACTTTTGTAAGCTCAGTTCAAAAATGCGAGCAGGTTCAAATAACCCGAGTCGGAGGGAGGTTTTTACGTCAGAACTCAATGTGAGCTGCCTCGCAAAAAGCAACGGACATTACATTTGTCCAGTGTTTGTCATTTTTGTCTGGTAGCAAGTTGGCCCGCGAGACTCTTATCCTGCAATGAGCCGGTTTATCCGCCGGAATTTGGGATGAGGATTCAGAAATGACCAAGAAGTTGAGCTTCACCTGCGTACTGGTAAATGGTGTTCATGCCCGTCCGGCCAGCCATATTGAAACGCTGTGCAATGGATTTGATTCTGCTTTTCACTGGCACAATGTCCGTTCTGATCGCAAAGCCGATGGCAAAAGTGTTCTGTCGCTGATTGGCGCGGATATTTTGCCGGGTGATGAATGCCACGTCACCGTGGAAGGGGAAGACGAAGAGGCCGCGTATGCAGCGCTGGCGCATTTTATTGAACACCAGTTTCCGCTGTGTGATGAAGCCCTGCCTGAGCACGATGGTCAGGCAGAGCGGGAACCTCTTCCTGAATCTCTGGCACATCTTTCCCCGCTGGTCTTTCGCGCCCGTTCCGTCAGTGAAGGCTGCGCACTGGGGAAACTGGTCAGCCTTGCCCGCGTGAATCTGGCGACGCTGACGGATTTACCCGCGCCGCAAGGCACGGATAAAGAACAAAGTTTGCTTTCTCACGGGTTGGCAGCGCTGGAGAAATCCATCGAACTTCAGCTTATGGCAGGGAATGGCACGGTGACCGCCGTGCTGGAGGCACACCGCTCTTTGCTCCGGGATAACAGCCTGCGTGACGCGCTGCATCAGCAGGTCATGGAAGGGAAAAGTTGCGCGCAAAGCATTGTGGAGACCGCCCTGCATTTCAGCGAACAGCTGGCACTGTCTTCCAGTGCTTATTTGCGCGAACGCGAACTGGACATTCGTGATGTCAGCTTCCAGCTTTTGCAACAAATCTATGGCGAAGAGTGCTTCGCGTCTCAGCAAAAACTGAGTGAAGCGAGTATTTGTCTGGCGGATGAACTGACGCCAAGCCAATTTCTCGAACTCGATAAACAACACCTTAAAGGATTGCTGCTCGGCAGCGGTGGCAGCACATCGCATACGGTGATCCTCGCGCGGTCTTTCAATATTCCCACGCTGGTTGGGGTCGATCCGCAGTCATTACAGGCGTATCTGCGGCAGGATGTGCAGATTGACGGCGATCTCGGGCTGGTGGCTTGTGCGCTCAGCGAGCCGGTGCGGCGTTATTACCGTCAGGAAGAATGTGTCCGTCAGGCATTGCGTCAGCAGCAGAGTGCATATCTTGATACACCGGGTTACACCGCCGACGGCGTGCGTCTGGAAGTTGCGGCGAATATCGCGCATTCGGTTGAAGCCGACGCGGCATTCAGTAACGGTGCCGAAGCTGTAGGGCTGTTCCGTACTGAAATGCTCTATATGGATCGCGCGAGCGCGCCTTCTGAAGATGAGTTGTACAACATTTATTGTCAGGCAACGGAAGCGGCAAAAGGCAAAACCGTTATTATCCGCACCATGGATATTGGTGGCGATAAACCGGTTCATTACCTGAATATTCCGGCTGAAAACAACCCTTTCCTGGGCTACCGCGCTGTCCGTATTTATCAGGAGTTCCTGCCTTTATTCCTCACGCAGTTGCGTTCTATTTTGCGTGCTTCTGCACACGGTCCGCTGAAAATCATGATTCCGATGATTTCTTCCATGGAAGAAATTTTATGGGTGAAAGACCGTCTGGCGGAGGCCAAACAGTCTCTGCGCAATGAGCAGATTCCGTTTGATGAAAAAATCCCGTTCGGGATCATGCTGGAAGTCCCGTCGGTAATGTTCATCATCGATCAGTGCTGTGAAGAGATTGATTTCTTGAGCATCGGCAGCAATGACCTGACGCAATACCTGCTCGCCGTTGACCGCGATAACGCCAAAGTTACCCGTCATTACAACAGCCTGAATCCGGCATTCCTGCGCGGGCTTGACCACGTGGTTCGCGAAGTACATCGCCACGGTAAATGGATTGGTTTATGCGGCGAACTGGGCGCAAAAGGTTCCGTATTGCCGCTGCTGGTCGGCCTCGGGCTGGATGAAATCAGCATGAGTGCGCCGTCTGTGCCGGTGACGAAAGCACGTCTGGCAAAACTTGACAGCCGGGAATGCCGCCAGTTGCTCAACCGTGCGATGCAGTGCCGCACGTCGCTTGAGGTTGAACATTTGCTGGCGCAGTTCCGTATGACCGTGAACGACGCGCCGCTGATCACCGCAGAATGCGTGGCGCTCAATGCGGACTGGCGCAGTAAAGAGGAAGTCATAAAAGGCATGGTCGATAACCTGATGCTGGCCGGACGTTGTCGCTACCCGCGAAAACTGGCAGCAGACGTCTGGGCGCGTGAAGCCGTATTTTCGACCGGACTGGGTTTCGGTTTTGCTATCCCGCATACCAAATCAGAACATATCGAACAATCGACAATCAGCGTCGCGAAGTTGCCTGAACCGGTGCAATGGGGCGATGAAGAAGCGCAGTTTGTCGTCATGCTGACCCTCAATAAGCACGCGGCAGGCGATCAGCATATGCGGATTTTCTCAAAGCTGGCGCGCCGGATTATGCATGACAGTTTCCGCGATGCGCTGATGAATTCGACCACGGCAGCGCAAATTGAAACGCTGCTGAAACAAGAGCTGGAACTCTGACAGGAGAGGATATGGAACTTTATCTGGATACCGCTGATATCAGCGCAGTAAAACGTTTATCCCGTATTTTGCCGTTACAGGGCGTGACCACAAACCCGAGTATTGTGGCAAAAGCCCGGACGTCATTATGGGAGGTCTTGCCTGCGCTGCGTGATGCCTTAGGCGGTGAAGGAAAACTGTTTGCACAGGTGCTGGCAAATCAGGCCGAACAAATGGTTGAAGAAGCCGAATTGCTTCATTCCCGCGTGCCGGGTCTGGTTGTGAAAGTTCCGGCCACGGCGGAAGGGCTGGCCGCCATCAAAATCCTGCGTACCCGAAAAATCCCGACGCTGGGAACCGCCGTGTATGGCGCGGGTCAGGGATTGCTTTCGGCGCTGGCAGGGGCGGAATATGTTGCACCGTACGTGAACCGCCTCGATGCGCAGGGCGGGGACGGAATTGTGATGGTGACGCAATTGCAGAAATTGCTGACGTTGCATGCACCGCACGCCAAAGTGCTGGCCGCCAGCTTCAAAACGCCGCGTCAGGCGCTTGATTGTCTGCTGGCCGGATGCCAGTCCGTAACGATACCGGTGGACGTTGCTGAGCAGTTTGTCAGCGCGCCGGCGGTTCAGGCTGCGGTGGTTAAATTCGAAGAAGACTGGCAGGGCGCATTTGGTCAGTTGTCGCTGCGTTAAATTTTTCTGCGATTGTAAATCTGCAAGTAATCTAAATCTGCAAGTAAAAAGCCCGGCAGGAAAACCTGTCGGGCTTCTGACATTTGAGGTCTTTACCCTGCAGTTTTGGTGATTACTTCACGCCATACTGTGCAAAGAAATCCAGCATACGCTGCCAGCCATCTTGAGCCACTTCGGCGTTATAGCTCGGGCGGTAATCGGCATTGAATGCATGACCGGCTTCAGGGTAAACCACGATTTCCGCGTTGGCATTGGCCGCGCGAATTGCCTGCCGCATGGTTTCGACCGTATCCAGCGGAATGCCGGTGTCCTGGCCGCCGTACAAACCTAACACCGGCGCATCAAGCGCAGCGGCACGGTCAACCGGGTTGGTCGGGTTGGTCAGCGTTTTGTTGCCGACCAGTTTTCCGTACCACGCCACGCCCGCTTTCAGCTGCGGGTTATGCGCCGCATACAGCCACGCGATTCTTCCACCCCAGCAGAAACCGGTGATCCCCAGCTTGGAAATATCCCCGCCGTGCTGAGATGCCCAATGCGCGGTGTGGTCGAGATCAGAAAGGACCTGCTGATCCGGCACTTTGCTGACCAGTTTTTCGAACAGTTCGCTGATTTCGGTGTAATCACGCGGATCGCCCTGACGGAAATACAGTTCAGGCGCGATAGCCAGATACCCTTGTTTTGCCAGCCGGCGGCAGACATCCTGAATATGTTCGTGAACGCCGAAAATCTCCTGAACCACCAGAATGATCGGTAATTTTCCGGAGACGTTTTCCGGCCGGGCGAGATAGGCGGGAAGATCTTCTCCCTGCGAAGGAATGGTGGTCTGACCGGCGTGCAGCCCGTCGGTGTCCGTGTGAATAGTGGTGCTGGCAACCGGTGTCACGGCAGGGGCAAAGCTGGTCGGAGCCTGTTTCAGTGTCAGTAATTCTTCTTCTTTTTCATCTTGGTCTCCATGTCAGTGTCCATACAGAAATCTGGCTCTATGGATTAAAACTATAGTCGGAAAGCGGGAACAGCAAGGCAGAACAGATGTTCTATAGTTAAAAGTTATGCAGGAAATATGTCAGGGAAGAACCATAGAACGTCCGAATCTTTCATGAGGAGTCATGTTCAATGTCGAAATCACCGTCTAAAACGACCCAGAAAAGTGAGCCAAAATCGGTAAGCCGCGCCCCCGCCACGGGCAGTCAATCTTCTCAACCTGGCCTCGGCAATCTCGCGCCATCCGACAGTGCCTATCAGGCTTCACCGCAACCCACGCCGCCCGGAAAAGAACCGACCGCCTCCGGCAGTGCCAAAAGCCCGGAGAACACCAATGCCAAACTCGATGCGCTGCAAAGACATCGAAAAAATGGCGAGAAGCAGCCGCTGACCACCAATCAGGGCACCAAAATTGCTGATGATCAGAATTCGCTGAAAGCTGGCAGTCGGGGGCCGACGCTGCTGGAAGATTTCATCCTCCGCGAGAAAATCACTCATTTTGACCACGAGCGGATCCCTGAACGTATCGTTCATGCGCGCGGTGCCGCCGCGCACGGTTATTTCCAGCCTTACCGCAGCCTGAAAGCGGTCACGAAAGCCAGTTTCCTCTCCGATCCGAAAAAGATAACGCCGGTCTTTGTGCGTTTCTCGACGGTGCAGGGCTCGAAAGGGTCGGCAGATACGGTTCGTGATATTCGCGGCTGGGCTACCAAGTTTTATACCGACGAAGGGATTTACGATCTGGTCGGCAATAACACGCCGGTCTTCTTCATTCAGGATGCTCATAAATTCCCTGATTTTGTTCATGCCGTAAAACCCGAACCGCACAACGAAATTCCGCAAGGTGCCAGCGCGCATGACTCCTTCTGGGATTACGTTTCCCTCCAGCCCGAAACGCTGCATAACGTTTTTTGGGCGATGTCTGACCGGGGCATTCCGCGCAGTTACCGCACGATGGAAGGTTTCGGGATCCACACTTTCCGCTTTGTGAATGCCAAAGGGAAAGCGACGTTTGTCCGTTTTCACTGGAAACCGCTGGCGGGTAAGGCTTCCCTGTTGTGGGATGAGGCGCAGAAACTGGCAGGGAAAGATGCCGATTTCCACCGGCGTGATTTGTGGGAAGCCATCGAAGCCGGCGATTATCCCGAATATGAACTGGGCGTTCAGCTGATCCCGGAAGAGGACGAATTCAAGTTTGATTTCGATTTGCTCGACCCGACCAAGCTGATCCCCGAAAAACTGGTGCCGGTTGAGCTTGTCGGGAAAATGGTGCTCAACCGTAATCCTGATAATTATTTCGCGGAAACTGAGCAGGTCGCTTTCCACCCGGGACACGTTGTGCCCGGCATTGATTTTACGAATGATCCGCTGTTGCAGGGGCGTCTCTTCTCCTACACCGATACGCAAATCAGCCGTCTGGGCGGGCCGAATTTCCATGAGATTCCGATTAACCGGCCAACCTGCCCGTACCATAATTTTCAGCGCGACGGGATGCACCGGCAGGATATCGATACCAATCCGGCTAATTACGAGCCGAATTCCATCAACAATAACTGGCCGCGAGAAACGCCACCGGCTGCGTCCGGAGGCGGATTTGAAAGTTATCCTGAACGTATTGATGCCGAAAAAATCCGGCAGCGTAGTGAATCATTTGCAGAATACTATGCGCATCCGCGCCTGTTCTGGCTGAGCCAGACGCCAGTGGAACAGGACCATATCGCCGGAGCATTCTCCTTTGAGTTATCGAAAGTGGTGCGACCGTATATTCGCGAACGCCTGGTGGATTTGCTGGCGCACGTTGATCAGACTCTCGCGGCGATTGTCGCGAAAAATCTGGGCATTACCCTTTCGGCGCAAACGAGAAAGATTAAGCCTCCGAAACCGGTCAATGGTCTGGAAGCCGACCCGTCACTGAGTCTGTATGCCAGCGGAAAAGGGACGATCAAAGGGCGTCAGGTGGCGGTGCTGCTGGGCGAGGGCGTTAACGCAGCCGATGTGCTGGAAACTTTGCAGGCGCTTCAGGCTGCGGGTGTTCATCCCAAACTTCTGGCCAGTCATCTGGGAAATGTCATTGCCGATGATGGTTCGGCATTGCCGGTAGATGCCACGTTTGCCGGTTCGCCTTCCATTACCGTGGACGCTGTTATTGTGCCTCACGGCCACATTGATGCTTTGCTGATGAACGGCGATTCCCGTCATTACGTGCTTGAAGCCTATAAACATTTGAAAGTTATCGGGCTGAGCGGGGACGCCCGTCGTTTTAAACCGCTGCTTGGGCTGACGGATGACGTACCGGAGGACGGGATTATCGAAGGCGAAAAGGCGGAAGGAAAATTGCTGAAAGAGTTCCTGAAACAGATGGCAAAACACCGCGTCTGGTCGCGCAGTGCGGCAGCCGGAGCGGTTCCGGCCTGAGTTGAATTTTAATCAGCCTCACCGGCAGGCGGCGTCGTTCATCAGTGATACGACAACGCCTGCTTTTTTTGCCCGCTCGGGAAAATACTTCATTTTGCAAAGCATCAGTCTGCTTAAAATTCCGGCGTAATACATTTAATTTGTGATTCATGTCACAAATTAAATGTATGCGTGATTCTTGTTGTTACATCATAGTGACGGTCGTCACGAAATGACGTCACAATGTTCAGTACAGTTGCCGGGTGTTCCTCCTGCCAATAAATGACCCTACATACAGAGGAGTTTGTTATGTCTCAGCCTGAAGTTTTCCACCTTGGCCTGGCCAAAAAAGATTTAAACGGTGCCACGCTGGCGATTGTTCCCGGCGACCCGGAGCGCGTGGAGAAAATTGCCAAACTGATGGAGAACCCGGTGCGTCTGGCTTCTCATCGCGAATTTACCTCATGGCGTGCTGAGCTTGACGGCAAATCTGTGATCGTTTGTTCAACCGGTATCGGCGGCCCGTCTACGTCCATCGCGGTGGAAGAGCTGGCACAGCTGGGCATCCGGACTTTCCTGCGCGTGGGTACGACCGGCGCTATTCAGCCGCACATCAATGTGGGCGATGTACTGGTCACGACGGCCGCTGTTCGCCTTGATGGCGCGAGCCTGCACTTTGCCCCGATGGAATTCCCGGCTGTCGCCGATTTCACCTGTACCACGGCGCTGGTCGCGGCGGCAGAATCTGTTGGCGCTGCCACGCACATCGGCGTAACGGCTTCTTCTGACACCTTCTATCCGGGCCAGGAACGTTACGACACCTTCTCCGGACGCGTTGTTCGTCGCTTCAAAGAATCGATGAAAGAATGGCAGGAAATGGGCGTGATGAACTATGAAATGGAATCCGCCACACTGCTGACCATGTGTGCCAGCCAGGGCCTGCGTGCAGGCATGGTTGCCGGTGTTATCGTAAACCGCACGCAGCAGGAAATTCCTGACGCGGAAACGATGAAAAAGACCGAAAGCCACGCGGTGAAAATCGTTGTAGAAGCCGCCCGTCGCCTGATCTAAAAAATACTAAAACAAACACATCACCTCTGTGGGCTGCCTTTGGCGGCCCATTTTTTTGCCCCGATAATCAGATCTGTTAAGGTCGTGTTAGTAAAGTGTCTGGAATAATTTATCAATCCGGCTATTTAACTGCTGATAAAAAACTGCTGATAAAAAGCCGCTGACAAAAGGAACTGCTTTTGACTGTTCACGACCTCCTGGATTACACAACGACCTTTATTCGCGCACATCAGGTGTGGGCTGCGCCGATTGTGTTCTTCCTCGCTTTTGGCGAATCTCTGGCGTTCTTATCGCTGCTGCTTCCGGCCACTTTTATTCTGTTAGGGCTGGGTGCGCTGATAGGTGAAACCGGTATTCCGTTCTGGCCGATATGGGCGGCAGCGGCGGCCGGTGCATTCTTCGGCGACTGGCTCTCTTACTGGGTCGGAGCGCATTTTCAGGATCGCGTCGGGAATTTCTGGCCGTTCTCCCGCCATCCGCAGATGCTGGTCCGCGGACATGCATTCTTCGAAAAATGGGGCATGCCGGGCGCATTTATCGGGCGTTTCTTTGGCCCTCTTCGCGCCGTAGTGCCGCTGGTGGCGGGGATCTGTGGCATGCCGCAGAAGTATTTCCAGATTGCCAACGTGACCTCCGCACTGATCTGGGCATTCGGGATTCTCGCGCCGGGCGCTTTTGGTATCCAATGGCTGAGCCGCTGGTTCTGAATCCTGCGCTGCATCGCTGACGTCTTCAAGAGGGGCGGGCGGGAGAAATTCCTTTTTGGAAGACGTCTCGCAAAGGCGTCATGCCCCTGAAAATAGACTGGACATCCATACAGCCTGCTATTACCGTGACCGCAAGTGATTTTAAGAAGGAATACGCGTGGATATCAGCATTTTGTACGCCCTGGGCGCAGGGATAATCGGCCTGTTAGTCGGCTGGATGGTCGCCAGTTTGCGGCAACAGCAACAACAGGCAGAGTACGAAACACAGCGCCGGTTGCTGGAGCTTTCGCTGGAACAAGTGAAGGCGGAAAATGACGCGCATAAGAATGAGCGGCAAACCGCTCAGCAGCAAATACGTGAAGCAGAACTTGAGCTGCGTAAGTTGCACAGCGCGGCGGCTGCCAGTCAGGAAAAATTACAGTTGTTGGCTCACTGGCAAAATGAATGCGAGCAACTGAATCAGGAATTACGCGCACAGCGTGAAATCAACAGTGCTCAGGAAGCTGAGCTGCGCGAGGTTTCTACGCGGCTGGACGAAACGCGCATGGCGGCTGAAGACAAACAGCGTCTTCTTATCAACAGCGAACAGCGCCTGAGCAGCCAGTTTGAAAATCTGGCTAACCGTATTTTCGAACAAAATGGTCGCCGGGCCGACGAACAGAACAAGCAAAGCCTCGACAAACTGTTGCTGCCGCTGCGCGAACAGCTTGATGGTTTCCGCCGTCAGGTGCAGGACAGTTTTGGTCAGGAAGCCCGTGAACGTCACACGCTGGCGCACGAAATCCGTAACCTGCAACAGCTGAACGTTGAGATGGCGCGCGAAGCGGTGAACCTTACCAAAGCGCTGAAAGGCGATAATAAAACGCAGGGGAACTGGGGCGAAGTGGTGCTCAGCCGCGTGCTGGAGGCGTCCGGCCTGCGGGAAGGTTACGAATATCAGACGCAGGTCAGCGTGCAGGTCGATACGAACAGCCGTATGCAGCCTGACGTTGTCGTGCGCCTGCCGCAGAACAAAGACGTGGTGATTGACGCCAAAATGACGCTGGTGGCCTACGAGCGTTACTTCAACAGTGAGGATGACAGTGAACGTGAAGCGGCACTGAATGAGCATATTGCGTCTGTTCGCGGGCATATCCGCCTGCTGGGCCGCAAAGATTATCAGCAGCTTCCGGGCTTACGCAGCCTCGACTATGTTTTGATGTTTATCCCCGTTGAGCCTGCTTTCTTACTGGCTATCGACCGGGAGCCAGAATTGATCAGCGAAGCACTGCGTCACAATATTATGCTTGTCAGCCCGACCACGCTGCTGGTGGCTTTGCGTACAATCAGTAATTTATGGCGCTATGAGCATCAGAGCCAGAATGCCAAACGTATTGCCGATCGCGCCGCCCGTTTGTATGACAAGCTGCGGTTGTTTGTGGATGACATGGAGTCGATGGGGCAAAGCCTCGACAAAGCGCAGGGAAGTTATCGCTCAGCGATGAATAAACTCACGCAAGGCCGTGGTAATCTTATCGGGCAGGTTGAAAGTTTCCGTGCTCTGGGGGTCGAAGTTAAACGGCCAATCAGCCCGTCTCTGGCGGAGATAGCGAAAGCGGAAAATGAACCGGAAGATACCGCATCTCTGCCCGATACCTCTGATGCGGAAGAAGAACAGGCGCTGAACCCGCGTGAATAATCAAAGCTGACAAAGGTTTCCACTGGGTCGTACTGATTCAATCAGTGAATCTTTGCAATATGTTGAATCACCATCGGTGATGGGGCTTTCTAACGGGTTCTGGTACACTTCTCCCCAAGAGTTTGACTGAAAAAGCAGGCATAAATAATGGAAAAGCAGACGCAGGAAACCACCCATTTCGGTTTTCGTACAGTAGCCAAAGATGAGAAACAGGAAATGGTGGCGGAAGTCTTCCATTCCGTTGCGGCAAAATATGATTTGATGAATGACCTGATGTCTTTCGGTATTCATCGCATCTGGAAACGTTTCACCATTGATTGCAGCGGTGTGCGTCAGGGCCAACGTGTGCTGGATCTGGCCGGTGGCACCGGCGATCTGACCGCAAAATTCTCGCGTCTGGTGGGCGAAAAAGGCGAAGTCGTGCTGGCGGATATTAACGATTCCATGCTGAAGATGGGCCGCGAAAAGCTGCGCAATCTCGGCATCGTGGGTAACGTTAGCTACGTTCAGGCCAACGCTGAAGCTCTGCCTTTCCCTGATAATTATTTCGACTGCATCACAATTTCTTTCGGTCTGCGTAACGTGACTGAAAAAGAGAAAGCGCTGCGTTCGATGTTCCGCGTACTCAAGCCGGGTGGCCGTCTGCTGGTTCTGGAATTCTCCAAACCGGTTCTGAAACCACTCAGCAAAGCTTATGACACGTATTCTTTCCATATTTTGCCACGCATTGGCGAGCTGGTTGCGCAAGACGCTGAAAGCTATCGTTATCTGGCCGAATCTATCCGTATGCACCCTGATCAGGAAACCCTGAAAGGCATGATGGCGGACGCAGGTTTTGAAAATGTGACGTATCACAATCTGACCGGTGGCATTGTCGCTTTGCATCGGGGTTTCAAATTCTGATATGAGCATGCCGATGTTGTTGACACCGTTACTGACTGCCGCCATTGAGACGCCGCTAAATTACCTGCTTTTCCGCGATCGCAGCATGAAGTCGGCGCGGACGCGTCTGGCAGGTAAAGTTTTACGTGTCGAATTGCAGGAACTGAGTGCTCCGCTGACGTTTGTATTCAGCGAGCAAAAAATCGACGTTCTTGGTCAGTGGGACGGTGCGGCAGATTGCACCGTGATCACCCGGCTTTCCGTGCTGCATAAGCTGCGCGATCGTCAGCAATTATCACCGCTCATGCGCAGCGGTGAACTGGTGGTCGAGGGCGATATTTCGGTTGTCCAGCAATGGACCGCCCTGCTGGATATGGCCGAATGGGATCCCGCTGAATTCCTGGCTCCTTACGTGGGTGATATTGCGGCTCAGGGGCTGACTCAGGCCGTTCAGGGAAGTTTGCGTTTTCTGCAAAAAGGCCTGAAACATCAGCAAAGCTATGTGGCTCAGGCGCTGACCGAAGAGTGGAAAATGGCACCGGGTCCGCTCGAAGTTGTCTGGTTTAGCGATGAAGTTTCTGCGCTGGCACGCGAGCTGGATGCGCTGGATAAACGTATCGAAAAACTGGAGGGTAAACCGTGACGCCAAGGGAAATGCGACGTTTATATCTGATTATCCGCATGTTTCTGATCTACGGCCTTGACGAACTCATCCCTAAAATCCGCTTAACGCTGCCGCTGCGCATTGGACGTTATCTTTTTTTCTGGTTGCCTAATCGTCATAAAGAAAAGCCATTGGGTGAGCGCATGCGTCTGGCGATGGAAGAACTGGGGCCAGTATGGATCAAGTTCGGCCAGATGATGTCGACGCGCCGCGACCTTTTCCCTCCTCAGATTGCCGATCAGCTTGCTTTACTTCAGGACCACGTTCCGCCGTTTGATGGCGCGAAAGCGCGTCAGCAAATTGAGGTGGCACTGGGGGGCCCGGTGGAAACCTGGTTTGATGAATTCGACCAGACGCCGCTGGCTTCAGCCTCGATTGCCCAGGTTCATACCGCCATTCTCAAAGAAAACGGTAAGCCAGTAGTCCTGAAAGTAATCCGCCCGGATATCTTGCCGACCATCGTGGCGGATATCCGTCTGATGTCGCGTCTGGCGGGCTGGTTGCCGATTCTGTTGCCTGACGGCCGTCGTTTGCGTCCCCGTGAAGTGGTGCGCGAATATGAAAAAACGTTGCTCGATGAACTGAATTTGCTGCGTGAAGCGGCGAATGCTATTCAGCTGCGCCGTAATTTCGAAGGCAGCCCGATGTTGTATGTGCCGGAGGTATACCCGGATTACTGCAGCGAGCGCCTGATGGTGATGGAGCGTATTTACGGCATCCCGGTTTCTGATATTGAAGCACTGAAGAAACAGGGCACCAATATGAAACTGCTGGCCGAACGCGGCGTGCAGGTTTTCTTCACTCAGGTTTTTCGTGACAGTTTCTTCCATGCCGATATGCATCCGGGGAATATTTTCGTCAGTTACGAAACCCCTGAAGATCCTTGCTACATAGGCATTGATTGCGGCATAGTTGGTTCGCTCAACAAGGAAGACAAGCGGTATCTGGCGGAGAATTTTATCGCTTTCTTCAACCGCGATTATCGTAAAGTGGCTGAATTACATGTCGATTCCGGCTGGGTTCCCCGCGATACCAATGTCGAAGAGTTCGAATTCGCTATCCGTACTGTCTGCGAACCGATTTTTGAGAAACCGCTGGCAGAAATTTCTTTCGGTAACGTGCTGCTGAATCTGTTTAATACGGCGCGCCGTTTTAATATGGAAGTTCAGCCTCAGCTCGTGCTGCTGCAAAAAACGCTGCTGTACGTAGAAGGTCTCGGGCGTCAGCTTTATCCTCAACTTGATTTGTGGACCACGGCGAAACCTTTCCTTGAAAGCTGGGTGCGCGATCAGGTCGGGTTACCGGCAATGATCCGGGCACTGAAAGAGCGCGCACCGTTCTGGCTTGAGAAAATGCCTGAGTTGCCGGATTTGGTTTACCAGAGCCTGAATCAGCATAAGTTGTTGCAATACAACATTGAGAAGCTTTCCTCCCAGATCCATAACCAGAGTTCCCGTCAGGGGCAGTCTCGTTATCTTCTGGGGATTGGTGCGACGCTGTTATTGAGCGGAACCCTTTTACTGTTGGGCGATGTTAAGGTTTATCCGGCTTGCCTGATGGCTGCGGGTGCGATTTCCTGGTTGATTGGATGGAAACGCGCCAGCTGAATACTTTGCTGTAAATTGAATGCCGTTTGCGAACGGCAATAAATGTCGTTCCTTCCTATTGAGGTGAAAATAATGGGTGGTATCAGTATTACTAAAATCCTGATTCTCGTTGTACTCGTGGTACTGCTGTTCGGTACTAAGAAACTGCGCGGTCTGGGTTCTGATCTGGGTGCTTCCATCAAAGGCTTTAAAAAAGCCATGAGCGATGATGAAGGCCAGAAAGCCAACAAAGAGGCTGACACTTCCGCTTCTGATGCTGATTTCATTGCTAAGTCTGTGGAAAGCAAGCCAGCAGCCAAGGCCGATGAAACCAAGAGCCAAAACAAAGAGCAGGTATAAGCCGTGTTCGATATTGGATTTAGTGAACTGCTGCTGGTATTGGTGATTGGCCTGGTAGTGCTTGGGCCGGAGCGTTTACCCGTAGCAGTAAGAACAGTAGCAGGCTGGATCCGCACACTGCGTGCCATGGCGGCTTCCGTGCAGAGCGAGCTGTCTCAGGAACTGAAACTTCAGGAATTGCAGGACACCCTGAAAAAAGCTGAAGAGTCAGGCCTGAAGAATTTAACGCCAGAAATCAAAGCGTCCATGGATGAGCTGAAAGAAGCGGCAGAGTCTATGAAGCAGTCGATCAACTCAGGACTGAATCCTGCGGAGAAAGCTGTGGAGAACGCCAAAGCGGAAGGGAATACCATCCACAATCCGGTTCTGGATGAAGCTGAAGCACACCATGATGCGGGTATTTCTCCGGCTACGGCTGAGAAAGTGGTCTCTGCGCCTGCTGCTGTACCGCAAAGCGCCGTTGATGCTGCGCTGGCTTCCAATAAGACGGCGCATGCAGCGGCTGAACATGCTGAAACGCTGGCCGCTTCAGATGAGCCTTCGGTTACCGAACCTGCTGTTGCTTCCGCGCCGGTGATGAAACCTGTTGTCGCTGAAGCCCCTGTTGCTGAACCCGCAGTGCCGGTTAAACCGGTTTCATCAACTCAAACGACAGGTGAGCGTTAAACATGGCTGTTGAAGATACACAACCCCTTATCAGCCATCTGATTGAGCTGCGTAAGCGTCTGCTGAATGCCATTTTCTGCATTCTTGTGGTGTTCCTGGCCCTTGTTTATTTTGCCAATGATATCTACCAGCTGGTCGCTTCTCCGCTCATCAAACAGATGCCGATGGGTGCGAGCATGATTGCTACGGATGTAGCATCACCGTTCTTCACGCCAATCAAGCTGACGATGATTGTTTCGGTATTCCTTTCTGCGCCGTTTATTTTGTATCAGGTCTGGGCGTTTGTTGCGCCTGCGCTGTACAAACATGAACGTCGTCTGATGATGCCGCTGCTGTTCTCAAGTTCTGCATTATTCTATCTTGGCGTGGCTTTTGCTTACTTTGTCGTCTTCCCGCTGGCGTTTGCGTTCTTCGCGAAAACGGCACCGGCTGGCGTACAGATAGCGACTGACATCAACAACTATCTCGATTTCGTGATGTCGCTGTTTATGGCATTTGGTATTTCTTTTGAAGTTCCTATCGCGATTGTGCTGCTGTGCTGGAGTGGGGTAACCACGCCTGAAGACCTGAAAAGGAAACGTCCGTATGTGCTGGTTGGGGCGTTTGTGGTTGGCATGTTGTTAACGCCGCCGGACGTTTTCTCTCAGACGCTGCTGGCCATTCCAATGTACCTGCTGTTTGAAATCGGCGTGTTCTTTGCCCGTTTCTACGTGGGTGGCCGTCGTCGAGCTGATGTCGATAACGAAGCTGATCCGGATCAGCCTGCGTAATGCATTCTTTGATGAAAAAAACCGCCCTGTTGGGCGGTTTCTGTTTTGGGACTTTCCATGTTTGAAATCGGTATTAATCTCACCAGTAATCAGTTTGATAAAGATCGCCCACAGGTCGTTGAAAGAGCCAGAGCGGCGGGTCTGAGCGGTATGTTGATCACCGGCACGTCTGCGCAGGAAAGCGTTGAAGCGCAGAAGATGGCGATGCAACATCCGGATTTCTGCTGGTCGACGGCGGGCGTGCACCCGCATCAGGCGAGTGATTGGAGTGACGACGTTGAGCGCAGCATTCGTGAGCTGGCAGCATTGCCACAGGTTGTCGCGATTGGTGAATGCGGGCTGGATTTTAACCGTAACTTTTCCCCGGCAGACAGTCAGGAAGCGGCGTTTACCGCGCAGCTGTCACTGGCGAAAGAGTTGCAGTTGCCGGTATTTCTGCACTGCCGTGATGCCGGAGAGCGATTTGCCGCGTTGATCAAACCCTGGCTGACGGATTTGCCGGGCGGCGTAGTTCACTGTTTTACCGGCACGCGCGAAGAGCTGGAGCTTTATCTGTCTCTCGGGTTGTCGATTGGTATTACCGGCTGGGTGTGCGATGAGCGTCGCGGGCTGGAACTGCGCGAAATGCTGCCGCTGATCCCCGCTGACCGGTTGATGCTGGAGACCGATGCGCCTTATCTGTTGCCGCGTGATATGGAAAATAAACCGAAGAATCGCCGAAATGAACCGGCTTTCTTGCCGCATATTGTGCATCAGGTAGCAATGTGGCGGGGTGAAGATCCACAATGGCTGGCAGATATTACTGATGAGAATGCGCGTAAGCTTTTTTCGCTGCCAGACATTGAACTCAATGCGCTGAAATAAAAAAGCACCGGCAAACGGTGCTTTTTTATCGGGACGGCAAATATTGCAAATCAGATTTTCTGGAAATGTGTGTTTTCGATGCTCTGACGGACCGGCTGGTTAATCAGATTCAGCATCAGCAGGGAACGCGCTTCGCCATCAGGTTCGGTATAAATGGCTTCGATACCGGTGAAAATCCCGTCGGTAATCAGCACCGGGTCGCCTTCATAAGGTGTTTCGGGGTCGCGGTATTCAACCGAAGGCGGTTCCATCAGTTGTTTGATAACGTCCGGCTGAACCGTCGCCAGTTTTGCACCGAAGCGGATGAAGTGACTGACGCCACGCGTCGCATTGATCGTCGTGGTATGGATCCGCTCAGGGTCGAACTCGATGAACATGTAATTCGGGAACATAGGCTCGCTGACGGCCGTACGGCGGCCGCGCACCATTTTTTCCAGTGTGATCATCGGTGTCAGGCAGTTAACTTCCTGGCGTTCCAGGTGTTCTTTCGCGCGAAGCAACTGACCACGTTTGCAATAGAGTAAGTACCAGGATTCCATAGTTTCCCACATTAAATCGTTGAGCGGGGCAGCATACCAAAAGCCACTCATGAGATACAGACAGTGCAAGTCTGTGCAGACGTTTGCTGATTGTCGGCCCGTTATCTTTTATTATCGAAGAAAAGCGCGGTGTTATCCCCTCTCTTCGTCCTAATTTTATCAGGAGATGTCCCATGGAGTTGTTCTTGCTGAGTAACGGTAAACTCTCAGGTGAATCCGAGTTACTGGGGTATGCAAAAGAGCGTATCCAGGCCATGTTGCAGGCAAAAAACATTCGTTCTGCTGTTTTGATCCCTTACGCACTGATCCGCAGTGATTATGATGCCCGTGCGAAAGAGCTTTCGGATGCTTTGGGCATTAAAGTGGACAGCATTCATCACGCCGAAAACCCTGCCCAAGCCATTGCCGGTGCGGAATGTATTTTGATCAGCAGCGGCAATACCTGGATGCTCAATCAACTGCTGCATGAAAATGGCCTGATTGTGCCGGTTCAGCGTGCGGTGCGTGAACGCAATGTGCCTTACATTGGCTGGAGCGCGGGTTGCAACGTTGCTACGCCAAGTATTCGTACCACCAATGATATGCCGGTTCGCAACTCTGTGGTTCTGCCTTCTCTTGGCCTCTTCCCGGTACAGATTAACCCGCATTATATCGACGCGCACTTAAGCGGACACATGGGTGAAACCCGTGATGAGCGCATTGCAGAATTCTGTGCGGTTAACCCGTCTGAGTCGGTGCTGGCATTACGCGAAGGCAGTCTGTTGCAAGTTTCCGGCAATAATCTGAGCTATTTCAGCGCGAAAGGGCAGGGTTTTAAGGTGTTCCGCCACGGGCAGGAAACGCAGGAATATCAGGACACACAGGCGATACAGTCGCTGGTGCCTTTTAACTGTCTGTAAGGCTGCTGCTCAGTCATTTGCGCATCGCCAGATCCACAGCGTTTGAGTCTGGCGGTTACACCGCTTTTTCGTTATCAGTGTTTACCTGCTGATAACAAAAAAGCAGCAACAACACCGGAGAGGCTCTATAATGCCCTCCTTCAACCCGGCGACTCAGAATCAGCATGAAATACCGTGATTTACGTGACTTCCTCTCGTTACTCGAAAAGAGAGGCCAACTGAAACGCATCAGCCAGTCTGTTGACCCTTATCTGGAAATGACCGAAATTGCCGATCGTACTTTGCGTGCGGGCGGCCCGGCGTTGCTGTTTGAAAATCCTAAAGGTTATGACATGCCCGTGCTGTGCAATTTGTTCGGCACGCCGCAGCGTGTCGCCATGGGCATGGGGAAAGAAGACGTCAGCGCGTTGCGTGAAGTCGGTGAATTGCTGGCGTTTCTGAAAGAGCCTGAGCCTCCGCGTGGTCTCCGCGATTTATACGACAAGGCACCGAAGTTTAAGCAGGTGCTGAACATGCAGAGCAAAGTCGTGCATTCCGCACCTTGCCAGCAGCAGATTTGGGAAGGTGACGCGGTTGATATCACCAAAATCCCCGTGATGCAGTGCTGGCCGGAAGATGCGGCGCCGCTCATCACCTGGGGCCTGACCGTGACCCGTGGCCCGAGCAAGCCGCGTCAGAACCTCGGCATTTATCGCCAGCAGGTTTTGGGCAAAAACAAAGTGATCATGCGCTGGTTATCGCATCGCGGTGGCGCGCTGGATTACCAGGAATGGTGCCAGCAGAATCCGGGGAAACGCTTCCCGGTCGCTGTCGCGCTCGGCGCAGATCCGGCAACTATTCTTGGCGCGGTAACGCCGGTGCCGGATACGCTGTCTGAATATGCTTTCGCAGGCTTACTGCGCGGCAATAAAACCGAAGTCGTGAAGTGTATTTCCAACGATCTGGAAGTGCCCGCCAGCGCTGAAATCGTGCTGGAAGGGTATATCGAACCCGGTGAAATGGCGCCCGAAGGCCCTTATGGCGATCATACCGGCTACTATAATGAAGTAGACAGTTTCCCGGTTTTCACGATTACACACATGACGCAGCGTAAAGATCCTATTTATCATTCGACCTACACAGGCCGTCCGCCGGATGAACCTGCGGTGCTGGGCGTGGCGCTCAATGAAGTGTTTGTGCCAATTTTGAAGAAACAATTCCCGGAAATTGTTGATTTTTATCTGCCGCCGGAGGGTTGCTCCTACCGTCTGGCAGTCGTTACCATGAAGAAGCAGTACGCCGGTCACGCGAAACGCGTCATGATGGGCGTCTGGTCTTTCCTGCGTCAGTTCATGTACACCAAGTTTGTGATTGTGTGTGATGACGACGTGAATGCCCGTGACTGGAATGACGTGATTTGGGCGATCACCACCCGGATGGATCCCGCGCGCGATACGGTGCTGGTGGAAAATACGCCGATAGATTATCTGGATTTTGCCTCTCCGGTTTCGGGCCTTGGCTCGAAAATGGGGATGGATGCGACCAATAAATGGCCGGGAGAAACGCAGCGTGAATGGGGACGCCCGATTGTGAAAGATCCGGACGTGACCGCGCGAATCGACGCCATCTGGGATGAACTCGCTATTCTAAATGATAAAGACGATGCGAAAAAATAATCGAATCTTTGTCCTACGCTTTGCTTTGATGACCCACAGAGGGAACGCATGACAATATTGAGCTGTAAAGTGACCTCGGTCGAGGCGATAACGGATACGGTGTACCGTGTCCGGCTGGTTCCGGAAGCGCCTTTTTCGTTTCGCGCGGGTCAGTATCTGATGGTCGTGATGGACGAGCGCGACAAGCGTCCGTTCTCGCTGGCCTCGACGCCGGCTGAGCACAACGTCATTGAGCTGCACATCGGCGCGTCTGAGCTGAATCTGTACGCGATGGCGGTGATGGATCGCATTCTGAAAGAACAGGCAATTACCGTGGATATCCCGCACGGCGACGCCTGGTTACGTGAAGAAGGCGAACGTCCGCTGGTGCTTATTGCAGGCGGAACCGGGTTCTCGTATGTCCGTTCCATTCTGATTACGGCGCTTGAGCAGCAGCCTCACCGGGATATCTCGATTTACTGGGGTGGCCGTGAGCTGAAGCACTTGTATGATTTGGGCGAGCTTGAAGCCATGAGCATCAACCACCCGAATCTGAAAGTGATCCCGGTTGTCGAACAGCCGGAAGAGGGCTGGCAGGGCAGAAGCGGGACAGTGCTGAGCGCCGTTCTGCAAGATTTATCTTCACTGGCGGAGCACGATATTTATATCGCCGGTCGTTTTGAAATGGCAAAAATTGCCCGTGAGCGTTTTGTTGCGGAACGCGGTGCGCTGGAAGACCGTTTGTTTGGTGATGCCTTCTCTTTCATCTGATCTGAAAATTGATCGTTGAGAAAAAGCCCGCCCCTGACAGGCGGGAAAACGGCAACTAAAACGGGCAGAACAAGATTTTAAAAAGCGGACATTGCGTCCGCTTTTTCTTTTATGACAGGAAGGCGTCAGACGCGTTCGAAGACGGTGGCGATGCCCTGACCTAAACCGATACACATGGTGGCGACGCCAAACTGCACATCGCGACGTTCCATCAGGTTCAGCAACGTCGTGGAAATACGCGAACCGGAGCAGCCGAGCGGATGTCCGAGCGCGATTGCGCCGCCGTTCAGGTTGACGCGTTCTTCCATCGTTTCCAGCAGACCCAAATCTTTTACGCACGGCAGCGCTTGTGCGGCAAACGCTTCGTTAAGCTCGAACAGACCGATGTCCTGCACGCTAAGACCGGCGCGTTTCAACGCCAGACGTGTCGCCGGAACCGGGCCATAACCCATAATGGAAGGGTCACAACCGGTCACGGCCATCGCACGGATTCGTGCGCGGGCTTTCAGACCTAAGGATTTCGCGTGGGATTCACTCATCAGCAGCATGGCGGATGCGCCATCGGATAACGCCGAGGATGTCCCCGCCGTCACTGTGCCGTTGACCGGATCAAAAGCGGGGCGCAGTGCCGCGAGCGTGGCGACGGTGGTTTCCGGGCGGATGACTTCGTCAAAATCATAACGGGTCAGCACGCCTTCTGCGTTATGGCCTTCGGTTGGTACGATTTCATTGGCAAAATGCCCGGCAAGCGTTGCGGCATGTGCACGCTGATGGGAGCGCGCAGCAAACTCATCCTGCATCTCGCGGCTGATCTGGTGCATTTTCGCCAGCATTTCGGCGGTCAGCCCCATCATGCCTGCGGCTTTCGCCACGATTTTGCTCAGGCCCGGATGGAAATCCACGCCGTGACTCATCGGGACGTGACCCATATGTTCCACGCCGCCGATCAGGCTTACCTGCGCATCACCGACCATAATGGCGCGTGCCGCGTCGTGCAAAGCCTGCATGGAGGAGCCACACAGGCGGTTCACCGTGGTAGCCGGCACGCTGTGCGGAATTTCTGCGAGCAGGGCGGCGTTGCGGGCAATATTGAAGCCTTGTTCCAGCGTCTGCTGCACGCAGCCCCAGTAAATATCATCAATCGATTTGGCATCGACGGACGGATTGCGTACCAGCAGGGCGCGCATCAGATGTGCCGATAAATCTTCAGCCCTGACCTGGCGGAATGCGCCGCCTTTCGAACGGCCCATGGGCGTGCGGACTGCGTCAACAATGACTACGTTTTCCATGATTTCGGTCCTTATGCCTGATTGCCGGTGCTGAGGTTTTCCAGCCCAGCCGCAACCGGATAATAACTTTCATTTGCCTGTGCTTTGGCGCGTAACCCTTCCGGGGCCTGATACATCGGGCCGAGGTGTGCGTATTGTTCGGTCAGTTTCAGGTATGCGGCAGTGCCGAGCGTATCCAGATAACGGAACGGGCCACCGTGGAACGGAGGGAATCCGAGGCCGTAAACCAGTGCCATATCGGCTTCTGCAGGGCTGGCGATAATGCCTTCTTCCAGGCAGCGCACCACTTCGTTAATCATCGGGATCATCATACGGGCAATGATGTCCTGCGGTGAGAAATCGGAATGCACAGGTTTAAGGTTTTCAGCTAACAGACTGATCGCTTCGTCATCGACGTCTTTACGTGGCTTGCCTTTGCTGTCCTGGCTGTAACGGTAGAAGCCCAGCTGGTTTTTCTGACCAAAGCGGCGGTTGTCGAATAAGACATCCACGGCGTCGCGGTAACTGCGGGCCATGCGCTGCGGGAATCCGGCGGCCATGACAGCCTGCGCGTGGTGAGCGGTATCGATGCCCACGACATCCAGCAAATAGGCCGGGCCCATCGGCCAGCCAAACTGTTTTTCCATGACTTTGTCTATCTGGCGGAAGTCCGCGCCGTCACGCAGCAGCAGACTGAAACCGGATAAATACGGGAACAGCACGCGGTTAACAAAGAACCCCGGGCAGTCGTTGACCACGATCGGCGTTTTGCCCATCGCCAGCGCGTAAGAGACGATGCGCGAAATTGTTTTGTCCGAAGTTTTCTCGCCACGAACGATTTCCACCAGCGGCATCCGGTGAACCGGGTTAAAGAAGTGCATGCCGCAGAAGTTTTCTGGGCGTTTCAGCGAGGAGGCCAGCTGGTCGATAGGAATGGTTGAGGTGTTGGACGCCAGAACCGTGTCGGCGCTGAGCAGGGATTCCGCTTCAACCAGCACGGCGGCTTTCACTTTTGGATTTTCCACGACCGCTTCGACCACCACTTTGGCACGTTCGATGCCGCTGTAATCCAGCGTCGGATGGATTGTCGACAGCACTTTTGCCATCTTCATACCGTCCAGCTTGCCGCGTTCCAGTTGCTTGTTCAGCAGTTTTGCCGCTTCATTCATGCCGAGCGTCAGGGACGGTTCGCTGATGTCTTTCATCATAACCGGCACGCCTTTCAGCGCAGACTGATAAGCGATACCACCGCCCATAATCCCCGCGCCGAGAACGGCAGCCTGCGCCGGTTTTTCACTGTCTTGCGCCAGTTTTTTGGCTTTACCTTTCACGAACTGGTCGTTAAGGAAAATGCTGACCAGCGCACGCGCTTCTTTTGATTGCGCGAGAGGAACAAAACTGGCGGTTTCCAGTTTAAGTGCTTCGTCACGGCCAAGGCGCGCCGCAGCTTCGATAGTTTTTACCGCCGTCATCGGTGCCGGGTAATGTTTTCCGGCATTCTGCATGACCATGCTTTTCGCCACGCTGAAGCTCATCGCCGCTTCAATCTGGCTGAGTTTCAGAGGCTGACGTTTCGGTTCGCGGCGGCTCTGCCATTCCAGTTTCCCGGCGATGGCCTGTTGCAGCATGCTGATACCGGCATCGCGCAGTTTCTCTGCATCAACGACCGCATCAACCAGCCCGATTTTCAGGGCATCTTTGCCGCTGATATTTTTGCCTGCGGCGATAATTTCCAGCGCGCTGTCTGTACCAATCAGGCGCGGAAGCCGCACCGAGCCGCCAAAGCCCGGCATAATGCCTAAGCTGGTTTCCGGTAAACCGATGCGCGCGTCAGCCGTGCTGATACGGAAATCGGTGGCCAGTACGCATTCGCAGCCTCCGCCCAGCGCATACCCGCTGATGGCAGAAAGCGTCGGGACCGGTAAATCTTCCAGCCGGTTGAAAATGCGGTTGGCAAAACTCAGCCACTCGTGCAGTTTTTCCGCCGGTGCGTTAAACAGAGATAAAAACTCGGTGATATCCGCACCCACAATGAAAGCGGATTTCGCTGAACTGAGCAGCAAGCCTTTCAGCCCGGACTGTTTTTCCAGTACCGCAATGGCTTCGCCGAGGCTGGCGACCGTTTGGGTATCGAGCTTGTTCACCGAGCCCGGAGCGTCAAACACCAGCTCAGCAATACCGCCATCGAGCCAGTGCAGATGTAATGTTTCGCCTTGGTAGAGCATGTGTCTCTCCTGAATCATCTGGGATGATCTGGTATGACCAGATGCTTTCGAGTGTGGTTTTTATGTTAATAATTTGCAAATGAGATGTGTTTTATTTGCAAGCAAGATCACAAACCTTCCGGGACTATAGTCGCGGTGAGGCTGTGGTAAGATGCTGCATCGTCTTTCCGGTGAAAAAAGGACAGTTGGATGGAATCGCTTACTACGCTTTATAAAGAACATATCGCCACGCTGCAGGCGCGTGCCCGTGAAATTCTGCAACGTTCTCAGCTTGATGCGTTACTCATTCACTCCGGTGAACTGATAACGACCTTCCTTGATGACCACAGTTATCCCTTCAAAGTTAACCCGCAATTTAAAGCCTGGGTGCCGGTCACCAAAGTGCCGAACTGCTGGCTGTGGGTGGATGGCGTTAATGCGCCGAAACTGTGGTTCTATTCGCCGGTGGATTACTGGCACAGCCATGAGCCATTGCCTGAGAGTTTCTGGACCAAAGAAATTTCGCTGACGCCGCTGGCAAATGCGGACGATATCAAAGCCCAGTTGCCGGTGGATCTTAAACTCGTGGGTTATATCGGCTCCAGTCAGGATCGCGCCATCAGCATGGGTGTTCCGGCGTCGAACGTGAACCCGAAAGCGGTGCTGGATTATCTGCATTATCATCGCGCCTACAAAACTGACTACGAGCTGGCCTGTATGCGTGAAGCGCAGAAAGTCGCCGTAAGCGGTCATCGTGCGGCGAAAGAAGCGTTTCTGTCTGGGATGAGTGAGTTTGATATCAATCTCGCGTATCTCACCGCGACCGGTCACCGCGATACCGATGTGCCTTACGACAATATCGTGGCGCTCAATGAACACGCTTCCGTACTGCATTACACCACGCTCGATAACCAGCCTCCGGCCGAAATGCGCAGTTTCCTGCTCGATGCGGGCGCAGAATATAACGGTTATGCCGCTGACCTGACGCGGACGTATGCCGGAAAACCTGACAGCGATTTTGGCGCACTGATTAAAGATCTGAACACCGAAGAACTGGCGTTAATTGACTCGATTAAATCCGGTGTGCGCTATACCGACTATCATGTTCAGATGCATCATCGCATCGCCAAACTGCTGAAAGCGCACAAGCTGGTGGTCGATATCAGCGAAGACGCGATGGTCGAACAGAACCTGACCGGGCCTTTCCTGCCGCATGGTCTGGGGCATCCGCTGGGGTTGCAGGTTCATGATGTTGCCGGTTTTATGCAAGATGATCATGGCACGCATCTGGCCGCGCCTGCGCAATACCCTTATCTGCGTTGTACGCGTGTGATTGAGCCGGGAATGGTTCTGACCATCGAACCGGGCTTGTATTTCATTGATTCACTGCTGACGCCGTGGCGTGAAGGGCAATTCAGTAAGCACTTTGCCTGGGATCGTATTAATGCCATGAAGCCCTTTGGCGGGATACGTATCGAAGACAATATTGTCATCCATGACAATCGTATCGAGAACATGACCCGTGATCTGAAGCTGGCCTGATGCAGCCGTATTCTGTCCCCGCTGAACCGGTCAGTTACAGCGAAGAAATAAAGAAGAGCCGCTTCATCACCTTACTGGCAAGAACGGAAGGCGTTGAGGCAGCGAAAGCTTTTGTTCAGGACGTCAGAAATCAACATCCGGCAGCGCGTCATCACTGCTGGGCGTTTGTGGCTGGCGCACCGGATGATTCTCAGCAACTGGGCTTTTCCGATGATGGTGAACCTGCAGGCACAGCGGGCAAACCTATCCTCAGCCAGCTAATGGGAAGCGGGGTCGGAGAAATAACGGCCGTCGTTGTGCGTTATTACGGCGGCATTATGTTGGGCACCGGCGGGCTGGTGAAAGCCTATGGCGGCGGTGTTCAGCAAGCATTAAAGCTGCTTGTTATGCAGCAAAAAGTCCCGCTGGCGGAGTACGCGGTGCAGTGTGATTACAGCCAGTTACAGCTGGTGGAAACGCTGCTCTCGCAGGTTGGTGGGCATATTTTACGCAGTGAATACGGGGCATCGGTCGATCTCGTTCTGGCTTTGCCTGCCGCACAGGCGCAGGCCGCAATCTGTCAGCTTTTCGATATCAGCCGTGGCGCGCTCATCTTGCGTCCGGTTTCTTAAATTTTTCTATGGTTAATTCGCTGAGGAACGCACCAGCATGCATTTTCGTGCCATAACACGCATCGTCGGGGTGCTCGTCATCCTTTTCTCCGGAACGATGATTATTCCCGGCCTGGTCGCTTTAATTTACCGCGATGGCGCGGGTCGTGCGTTTAGCCAGACCTTCTTTGTCGCGCTGGCCATTGGATTATTCCTCTGGTTCCCCAACCGCAAGCAGAAAAGCGAGCTGAAGCCGCGCGAGGGTTTCCTGATTGTCGTGCTGTTCTGGACGGTGCTGGGCAGCGTCGGGGCATTGCCTTTTCTGTTTTCAGAGCGTCCGAATCTCTCGCTCACTGACGCTTTCTTTGAATCTTTCTCCGGACTGACCACCACGGGCGCGACCACGCTGGTCGGGTTGGATTCACTACCGAAGGCCATTTTGTTCTACCGGCAGATGCTGCAATGGTTTGGCGGTATGGGGATCATTGTGCTCGCCGTGGCGATTCTGCCGATATTGGGCGTCGGCGGGATGCAGTTGTATCGGGCCGAAATGCCCGGACCGCTGAAAGATAACAAGATGCGCCCGCGTATTGCCGAAACGGCAAAAACGCTGTGGCTCATCTATGTACTGCTGACCATCGCCTGTGCGCTTTCGTTGTGGGGCGCGGGGATGTCGGTGTTCGATGCCATCGGTCATAGCTTCTCGACAATCGCTATCGGCGGTTTCTCGACACACGATGCCAGTATCGGTTATTTCCACAGCGGCACCATCAATACGATAGTCGCTGTTTTTCTGCTGATCTCCGGTTGTAACTACGGCCTGCACTTTGCGGTGCTCAGTGGCCGCAACTTAAAAGTCTACTGGCGTGACCCGGAATTCCGGATGTTCATCGGCGTGCAATTTACGCTGGTGGTGATCTGTACTTTTATCCTGTGGATCCATAATACCTACGGCTCAGGGTTGGAAACGCTGAATCAGGCGTTCTTCCAGGTGGTGTCGATGGCAACGACGGCAGGGTATACCACAGACAGTATTTCGAAATGGCCGCTGTTTCTGCCTCTTCTATTATTGTGTTCTGCGTTTATCGGTGGCTGTGCGGGCTCGACCGGCGGTGGCCTGAAGGTCATCCGCATCCTGCTGCTTTATTTACAAGGCACGCGGGAACTGAAAAGACTGGTTCACCCGAATGCGGTTTACACCATCAAGCTGGGTAACCGGGCGCTGCCGGAACGTATTATTGAAGCCGTGTGGGGTTTCTTCTCCGCTTACGCGCTGGTGTTTATCGTGAGTATGCTGGCGATAGTGGCGACGGGCGTGGATAACTTCTCCGCTTTTGCCGCGGTCACCGCAACGCTCAATAACCTCGGGCCGGGGCTGGGTGTTGTGGCAGATAACTTCGCATCAATGAATTCCGTGGCGAAATGGATCCTGATTGTCACGATGCTCTTTGGCCGCCTTGAGGTCTTCACATTATTAGTACTGTTCACGCCGACATTTTGGCGCGAATGAGTTTTAAGAAAGGGAATAAGGAATAAGAATGAAAGCGTTGATCCTCTACTCAAGCCGTGACGGCCAGACTCATGCCATCGCTTCCTATATAGCAAACGAGCTAAAAGAGAAGTGCAGCTGCGATGTTGTCGATCTCAATCATGCGGAGCACGTTGATTTAAAACATTACGACCAGGTGATGATAGGCGCGTCCATCCGTTATGGTCATTTCAATGCTGTGCTGGATAAGTTCGTTAAGAAGCATTCGGAAACGCTGAATCAAATGCCTTCTGCATTTTTTGGCGTAAATCTCACAGCCCGTAAGCCAGAGAAAAGAACGCCGCAGACAAATGCGTATGTACGCAAGTTCCTGCTGACGTCTCCTTGGGAGCCGGCAATCTGCGGAGTCTTCGCCGGAGCATTACGTTATCCGCGTTATCGCTGGCTCGATAAGGTCATGATCCAACTGATTATGCGAATGACGGGCGGCGAAACAGATACCCGTAAAGAAGTTGAATACACCGATTGGCAGCAGGTGGCTAAATTCGCTAAAGAATTTGGGCAGATATCGTATAAAAAATCGCACTAATGCGGGCTTAATAGACGTTTAGACCAAAAAGAAAGCATTCGGAAAGTTTTTTGAAATTAAGGGTTGCGGCCTTCTGAGAACTCCCTATAATGCGCCTCCACTGACCGGGAACAACGACTCCTCTAACGAGAACCAAGTCGCCCAGTCAGGAAGAATCAACCCGGTGAAAACACCGCATCTTGTAAAAGAAAATGGTTGACTCTTCAGGGAGAAAGAGTAATATCTGCCTCCCACGTTGCTGAGTTAAGTCTCGCAACGTACGCTCTTTAACAATTTATCAGACAATCTGTGTGGGCACTCACAAGACGATATCAGCCACCTCGGTGGCAAAAAATATCAAGTCTTAGAGTGACCAAGCAGTAATTCATTTAGTGAATTATTACGAAAGTAAACTTTGAGCACCGCTTAACTTGTTTAAGCAAATCGAACTTTTAATTGAAGAGTTTGATCATGGCTCAGATTGAACGCTGGCGGCAGGCCTAACACATGCAAGTCGAGCGGTAGCACAGGAGAGCTTGCTCTCTGGGTGACGAGCGGCGGACGGGTGAGTAATGTCTGGGAAACTGCCTGATGGAGGGGGATAACTACTGGAAACGGTAGCTAATACCGCATGATGTCGCAAGACCAAAGTGGGGGACCTTCGGGCCTCACGCCATCGGATGTGCCCAGATGGGATTAGCTAGTAGGTGAGGTAATGGCTCACCTAGGCGACGATCCCTAGCTGGTCTGAGAGGATGACCAGCCACACTGGAACTGAGACACGGTCCAGACTCCTACGGGAGGCAGCAGTGGGGAATATTGCACAATGGGCGCAAGCCTGATGCAGCCATGCCGCGTGTGTGAAGAAGGCCTTAGGGTTGTAAAGCACTTTCAGCGAGGAGGAAGGGCAGTGTGTTAATAGCACGCTGCATTGACGTTACTCGCAGAAGAAGCACCGGCTAACTCCGTGCCAGCAGCCGCGGTAATACGGAGGGTGCAAGCGTTAATCGGAATTACTGGGCGTAAAGCGCACGCAGGCGGTTTGTTAAGTCAGATGTGAAATCCCCGAGCTTAACTTGGGAACTGCATTTGAAACTGGCAAGCTAGAGTCTTGTAGAGGGGGGTAGAATTCCAGGTGTAGCGGTGAAATGCGTAGAGATCTGGAGGAATACCGGTGGCGAAGGCGGCCCCTGGACAAAGACTGACGCTCAGGTGCGAAAGCGTGGGGAGCAAACAGGATTAGATACCCTGGTAGTCCACGCTGTAAACGATGTCGACTTGGAGGTTGTGCCCTTGAGGCGTGGCTTCCGGAGCTAACGCGTTAAGTCGACCGCCTGGGGAGTACGGCCGCAAGGTTAAAACTCAAATGAATTGACGGGGGCCCGCACAAGCGGTGGAGCATGTGGTTTAATTCGATGCAACGCGAAGAACCTTACCTACTCTTGACATCCAGAGAATTCGCTAGAGATAGCTTAGTGCCTTCGGGAACTCTGAGACAGGTGCTGCATGGCTGTCGTCAGCTCGTGTTGTGAAATGTTGGGTTAAGTCCCGCAACGAGCGCAACCCTTATCCTTTGTTGCCAGCACGTAATGGTGGGAACTCAAAGGAGACTGCCGGTGATAAACCGGAGGAAGGTGGGGATGACGTCAAGTCATCATGGCCCTTACGAGTAGGGCTACACACGTGCTACAATGGCATATACAAAGAGAAGCGAACTCGCGAGAGCAAGCGGACCTCATAAAGTATGTCGTAGTCCGGATTGGAGTCTGCAACTCGACTCCATGAAGTCGGAATCGCTAGTAATCGTAGATCAGAATGCTACGGTGAATACGTTCCCGGGCCTTGTACACACCGCCCGTCACACCATGGGAGTGGGTTGCAAAAGAAGTAGGTAGCTTAACCTTCGGGAGGGCGCTTACCACTTTGTGATTCATGACTGGGGTGAAGTCGTAACAAGGTAACCGTAGGGGAACCTGCGGTTGGATCACCTCCTTACCTCAAGATACGCATTGTGCAGTGTCCACACAGATTGTCTGATGAAATTAATGAGCAAGAGCACCTGTTGATGCGGTAAGGGAGACCTTACGCTGATGCGAAAAGTGCCATACCGTTCTACGGTCTGGTACGGATTTTTCGTGTCCCCATCGTCTAGAGGCCTAGGACACTGCCCTTTCACGGCTGTAACAGGGGTTCGAATCCCCTTGGGGACGCCACTCCGATAATGTGTGAAAGACATTATCAACAGTTCTTTATGAACGATAAAAAATCTTAAAGATGACTCTAACGAGTCGTGTTTAAGATATTGCTCTTTAACAATCTGGAACAAGCTGAAAAATTGAAAGTTTACAGCTGAACATCACTCTCCGTAGAAGTACTGAGTGGTGATTCTGTCTGTAACAGAGTCTCTCAAATAATCGCAGCGCGATGATGTCTTTAAGACACCTTCGGGTTGTGAGGTTAAGCGACTAAGCGTACACGGTGGATGCCTAGGCAGTCAGAGGCGATGAAGGGCGTGCTAATCTGCGAAAAGCGTCGGTAAGGTGATATGAACCGCAATAACCGACGATACCCGAATGGGGAAACCCAGTGTGTTTCGACACATTATCATTACATGAATACATAGTGTAATGAGGCGAACCGGGGGAACTGAAACATCTAAGTACCCCGAGGAAAAGAAATCAACCGAGATTCCCCCAGTAGCGGCGAGCGAACGGGGAAGAGCCCAGAACCTGAATCAGGGTATGTGTTAGTGGAAGCGTCTGGAAAGTCGCACAGTATAGGGTGATAGTCCCGTACACAAAAATGCATACGTTGTGAGTTCGATGAGTAGGGCGGGACACGTGACATCCTGTCTGAATATGGGGGGACCATCCTCCAAGGCTAAATACTCCTGACTGACCGATAGTGAACCAGTACCGTGAGGGAAAGGCGAAAAGAACCCCGGCGAGGGGAGTGAAATAGAACCTGAAACCGTGTACGTACAAGCAGTGGGAGCCTACTTTGTTGGGTGACTGCGTACCTTTTGTATAATGGGTCAGCGACTTATATTTTGTAGCAAGGTTAACCGTATAGGGGAGCCGTAGGGAAACCGAGTCTTAACTGGGCGTCAAGTTGCAAGGTATAGACCCGAAACCCGGTGATCTAGCCATGGGCAGGTTGAAGGTTGGGTAACACTAACTGGAGGACCGAACCGACTAATGTTGAAAAATTAGCGGATGACTTGTGGCTGGGGGTGAAAGGCCAATCAAACCGGGAGATAGCTGGTTCTCCCCGAAAGCTATTTAGGTAGCGCCTCGTGAACTCATCTTCGGGGGTAGAGCACTGTTTCGACTAGGGGGCCATCCCGGCTTACCAACTCGATGCAAACTACGAATACCGAAGAATGTTATCACGGGAGACACACGGCGGGTGCTAACGTCCGTCGTGAAGAGGGAAACAACCCAGACCGCCAGCTAAGGTCCCAAAGTCATGGTTAAGTGGGAAACGATGTGGGAAGGCATAGACAGCCAGGATGTTGGCTTAGAAGCAGCCATCATTTAAAGAAAGCGTAATAGCTCACTGGTCGAGTCGGCCTGCGCGGAAGATGTAACGGGGCTAAACCATGCACCGAAGCTGCGGCAGCGACGCTTATGCGTTGTTGGGTAGGGGAGCGTTCTGTAAGCCGTCGAAGGTGGTCTGTGAGGGCTGCTGGAGGTATCAGAAGTGCGAATGCTGACATAAGTAACGATAATGCGGGTGAAAAACCCGCACGCCGGAAGACCAAGGGTTCCTGTCCAACGTTAATCGGGGCAGGGTGAGTCGACCCCTAAGGCGAGGCTGAAAAGCGTAGTCGATGGGAAGCTGGTTAATATTCCAGCACTTGGTGTTACTGCGAAGGGGGGACGGAGAAGGCTAGGCTAGCCGGGCGACGGTTGTCCCGGTTCAAGCGTGTAGGGGGGAAGAGTTGGTAAATCCGCTTTTCTGTATAACCCTGAGGCGTGATAACGAGCCACTACGGTGGTGAAGTAGTTGATGCCATGCTTCCAGGAAAAGCCTCTAAGCTCCAGGTAACACGAAATCGTACCCCAAACCGACACAGGTGGTCAGGTAGAGAATACTCAGGCGCTTGAGAGAACTCGGGTGAAGGAACTAGGCAAAATGGTGCCGTAACTTCGGGAGAAGGCACGCTGGCGCGTAGGTGAAGGGACTTGCTCCCGGAGCTGAATCCAGTCGAAGATACCAGCTGGCTGCAACTGTTTAATAAAAACACAGCACTGTGCAAACACGAAAGTGGACGTATACGGTGTGACGCCTGCCCGGTGCCGGAAGGTTAATTGATGGGGTTAGCAGCAATGCGAAGCTCTTGATCGAAGCCCCGGTAAACGGCGGCCGTAACTATAACGGTCCTAAGGTAGCGAAATTCCTTGTCGGGTAAGTTCCGACCTGCACGAATGGCGTAATGATGGCCAGGCTGTCTCCACCCGAGACTCAGTGAAATTGAACTCGCTGTGAAGATGCAGTGTACCCGCGGCAAGACGGAAAGACCCCGTGAACCTTTACTATAGCTTGACACTGAACATTGAGCCTTGATGTGTAGGATAGGTGGGAGGCTTTGAAGCGAGGACGCCAGTTCTTGTGGAGCCAACCTTGAAATACCACCCTTTAATGTTTGATGTTCTAACTCGGCCCCGTAATCCGGGGTGAGGACAGTGTCTGGTGGGTAGTTTGACTGGGGCGGTCTCCTCCTAAAGAGTAACGGAGGAGCACGAAGGTTAGCTAATCACGGTCGGACATCGTGAGGTTAGTGCAATGGCATAAGCTAGCTTGACTGCGAGAGTGACGGCTCGAGCAGGTACGAAAGTAGGTCATAGTGATCCGGTGGTTCTGAATGGAAGGGCCATCGCTCAACGGATAAAAGGTACTCCGGGGATAACAGGCTGATACCGCCCAAGAGTTCATATCGACGGCGGTGTTTGGCACCTCGATGTCGGCTCATCACATCCTGGGGCTGAAGTAGGTCCCAAGGGTACGGCTGTTCGCCGTTTAAAGTGGTACGCGAGCTGGGTTTAGAACGTCGTGAGACAGTTCGGTCCCTATCTGCCGTGGGCGTTGGAAGATTGAGAGGGGCTGCTCCTAGTACGAGAGGACCGGAGTGGACGCATCACTGGTGTTCGGGTTGTCATGCCAATGGCATTGCCCGGTAGCTAAATGCGGAAAAGATAAGCGCTGAAAGCATCTAAGCGCGAAACTTGCCTCGAGATGAGTCTTCCCTGTGGCTTTAAGCCACCTGAAGGGACGTTTAAGACTAAGACGTTGATAGGCTGGGTGTGTAAGTGCAGCGATGCATTGAGCTAACCAGTACTAATGACCCGAGAGGCTTAACCTTACAACACCAAAGGTGTTTTGTATTGGCTCTGTGAAAGACGTAGATTTTTCAGCTGATTGTTCCGAGATTGGTTCGTAGTGCAAGCCTGATATGGGGTGAGCGGTATGAATGAAACAGAATTTGCCTGGCGGCATTAGCGCGGTGGTCCCACCTGACCCCATGCCGAACTCAGAAGTGAAACGCCGTAGCGCCGATGGTAGTGTGGGGTCTCCCCATGCGAGAGTAGGGAACTGCCAGGCATCAAATAAGTGGAAAGCCCTGTACTGACGTACAGGGCTTTTTGCTATGGGGAATTTGGGTAGCGTTGAGGTTATTTTATCTACGTTCTTCCTTTCCCTGTTCGCTCCCTGCCAGAAAACTCTGCGTCAGAGAGCAGCGAATCGGTTAAACTAAGCTCAAATAAGTCACCAATGAGTAATCTAGTTATGTCGATTCACGACACCTCTCTTCAATCCAGAAATACTTTTTCCCTGCCTGCACATGCTGCTGAAATAGTAAGTGTTCATAATGTGGAACAGTTGGTTTCTGCCTGGGAATCTTCTAAAGAAAAACAGCTGCCCTTTCTGCTTTTAGGAGAAGGAAGCAACGTTCTTTTTCTTGATGATTTTGCGGGTTTGGTCGTTTTGAACCGAATCAAAGGCATTGAACTGACTGAAAATGCGGACGAATGGCTGTTACACGTCGGTGCCGGAGAAAACTGGCACGAACTGGTTTGCTACGCACTGGAACACAACATCCCTGGTCTGGAGAATCTGGCTCTGATCCCAGGTTGTGTGGGTTCTGCACCCATTCAAAACATTGGTGCTTATGGAATTGAGCTGCAAAGTATCTGCAATTATGTCGACGTTTTAGATCTGCAGACAGAAAAACGGGTGCGTTTGAGTGATCAAGAATGCCAGTTCGGCTATCGTGAAAGTATCTTTAAGCACTCTTATAAAAATGGCTATGCAATTGTAGCCGTTGGTTTGAAGCTGACAAAACAATGGCAGCCGAAACTCACTTATGGTGACCTGACCCGACTGGATCCTAAAACTGTAACGCCTCAGGAAATCTTTGATTCGGTTTGCTCGATGCGCCGTAGCAAATTACCGGATCCTACTGTTACCGGCAATGCGGGCAGCTTCTACAAAAATCCAACCGTTAGCGCTTTGGTTGCTGAGAAAATTAGCAGTCATTACCCTTCAATGCCATCTTACCCACAAGCCAATGGACAGATAAAACTTGCCGCAGGTTGGTTAGTTGAACAGTCCGGTCTGAAAGGATTCAGCATCGGAGGCGCGGCCGTGCATGAGAAACAGGCGCTTGTACTGATCAATAAAGACCATGCGAGCAGCGGTGATGTCCGTGCGTTAGCGAAATATGTTCGCGATGCTGTAGCAGAAAAATTTGGTATTTGGCTTGAGCCTGAGGTGCGCTTTATCGCTGCGGAAGGTGAAGTGAATGCGGTGGAGGCACTGTCATGAAGGATATTACAGTACCACTGCAATTGATCTTTATTTTGGCCGATGGTGAGTTTCATTCTGGCGAACAGTTGGGTACCGCCATGGGAATGAGCCGTGCGGCAATTAATAAACATATCCAGACTGTACGGGATTGGGGTATCGATATCTTCACGGTTCCGGGGAAAGGTTACAGCTTGCCTTATCCTATTCAGTTACTGGAAGAAGAGAAGATTCTCGCCATGCTTCCGGCTGGTGGAGTCAGTGTCCTGCCTGTTATTGATTCAACTAATCAGTATCTGATGGACAGAATTGGTCAGCTGAATTCTGGAGATGCTTGTGTTGCGGAATATCAGCAGGCTGGGCGAGGCCGTCGCGGCCGTAAGTGGTTTTCACCTTTCGGCAGCAATCTTTATCTTTCCATGTACTGGAAACTGGAACAAGGCCCTGCTGCCGCTATGGGACTAAGCTTGGTGATCGGAATAGTCATGGCGGAAGTGCTACATCGCCTCGGAGCGGAAAATGTCCGGGTCAAATGGCCTAACGATCTTTATCTCAATGACCGCAAATTGGCGGGTATTCTCGTTGAGTTAACGGGGAAAACCGGAGATGCAGCGCATTTGGTTATCGGGGCGGGTATCAATCTCAAAATGCGTGAACCTGCGACCGATACCATTACTCAGGGATGGATCAATTTGCAGGAAGCGGGTGTGAACATAGATCGCAACGAACTGACCGCCACGTTGCTCAAAGAGCTGCGCTCAGCCTTGGTGCATTTTGAACAGGAAGGTCTGACACCATTTATTGCCCGCTGGCGTGGGTTGGATAATTTCCTCGACCGGCCGGTTAAATTGCTGATTGGTGATCAGGAAATTCATGGTATTGAACGGGGAATTGATCCACAGGGTGCATTGCTGCTAGAGCAAGATGGTGTTATTAAGCCGTATATTGGTGGTGAGATTTCACTGCGCGGTGTTTGAATAAAATAGAAGGAGAGCATTGACTCTCCTTAATTCATTTTTAATGTTTTATTTTCTCAACCGGACGTTTTCAACAGCATGATTCGCACTTTTCGTCAGAATCAGGCTGGCTCTCTCGCGTGTAGGTAGTATATTTTCTTTTAAATTCAATCCGTTAATCTCATTCCATAGCTGCGTAGCAATGTTTACTGCTTCTTCTTCCGGCAGCTTTGCATAGTGATGGAAATAGGAGTCAGGATCTGAGAATGCCCCCTGGCGGAATTTCAGGAAGCGATTAATATACCAGCTCTGTAATAGATCTTCCGGTGCATCAACATATATTGAGAAATCAACAAAATCAGAAACAAATACATGATGCGGATCGTGAGGGTAATCCATTCCACTTTGCAAAACATTGAGCCCTTCAAGAATTAAAATGTCGGGTTGCTCAATGACTTTATTCCCATCGGGGATGACATCATAAATCAGATGCGAATACACCGGCGCAGTAACCCGCTTAGCGCCTGATTTAACTTCAGAAACGAAATTAACCAGTTGATGCATGTCGTAAGACTGCGGGAATCCCTTCTTCTTCATGATCCCACGTTCTTGCAACGTCTTATTGGGGTAGAGGAACCCATCAGTGGTGATCAACTCTACTGAACGATGCTCTGGCCAACGGCTCAGCAACGCCTGAAGGACACGCGCTGTTGTGCTCTTGCCCACAGCAACACTTCCTGCAATGCCGATGACATAAGGTATTTTCTGCCCGTCTGTGCCGAGGAACTGCTCAAGCACAGCTTGCCGACGCAAGTTGGAACTGATGTAAAAATTGAGAAGGCGTGAAAGCGGCAGATAGATCTGCGCAACTTCCTCGAGGGATAAATCCTCATTGATACCTTTCAGGTTCACGACTTCCGCTTCTTTGAGCGTTAGCGGTACTGAATCACGTAAGGCTGCCCACTGCGCACGATCGAACTGCAGATAAGGAGTTGCCAAAGATGGGTCTCTTTTTTTCATAAGTTAAAGTCTGCCTGTTAGCGCAGGTCAGGAAAGGCGATCACGCCAACTCCAGACAGTAAACCAGCAGCATATTATAGACACCTTAATTTTCCGGGGAGATCTTTTTCTTATAACTTATCGATTTCTTTGATTGAGTTTAAAAATTTTTAAGAAAGTTATGCAAGGAAGAAAGTTGTTGCAGAAACACGGGATGGCTTTCGTCGCCCCGTATGGACATCAGAAGAGGGGAGCTGAGGAGCAGATAAACGTGGAGAGTCGCTTGTAGTAAACCACTTCATTTTTTCGACTGTATCGGACAGTGTCAGGTTTTAAGGCCGCACAGCGATAACCCTGGGCCCTGTAGAAGGCTTCAGCTTCAGAACCCGATTGCATATCGGATGACAAAACGGTGCAACGTAAATCCTGAGCGGTATTTTCCAGCTCGCGCATTAATAATCTCCCGACGCCACGTCGTCTTGCTCTAGCACAAACCAGCAAAGTATTAATTTCTGCCTCATGTGGAGAATCTGTGGGATGCGTTAAATCCAGCTGGACTGTCCCGATAACTCCTTGCTCATCGCGGGCTATCCAAAGCAAACGCTCGTTTTGAGATAGCGCGGGGCGCAAATCGTTGAAAGAGTCTTCTGCATCTTTCTTTTCCATGGTGTAAGGAAATCCGGCTGAGCCACCCAGATTGTTGGCTTCTATCAGGAGTTGGGCCAGCTCATCCCGGTAAACAGGTAATGTCGCAGCATTAAGCATGACTATTTTCATTGCAGCACTCCTAATAAGGAAAAACAATGCGTTCAAAAAGAGGAGTGCAAAAATTGCGCCAACAAAAAAGGGTGTAAAATCAGTATTAGCCGAAAAGAAAAAGCCTGTTGGTGTTCTTTGATGAGGCAAAAGCACATTTTCAGTGCATGAATCGAACGGGTATGCAGCGGGAATGATCTTTCCTGATATTAACAGAGAGGAAAACTCAATCCATCATCTCAGTCGCGAGATGTTAGACGATGTATTTTGCACATTATTTGAACCTTTAAACGCATTAATTAGGGCAAAAGCCTACTTTTTGAATAAAACATGAGCGTTAGAGCAAAACATGCAATTTATTTGTTGCATAGCCCGTAAACACTCCCTAGAATGCGCAGCACTTGATGCCGGCATAGCTCAGTTGGTAGAGCAACTGACTTGTAATCAGTAGGTCCCGAGTTCGACTCTTGGTGCCGGCACCATTCAAGTACTTAACAATTAGGTGGGGTTCCCGAGCGGCCAAAGGGAGCAGACTGTAAATCTGCCGTCATCGACTTCGAAGGTTCGAATCCTTCCCCCACCACCATACAAGCTTCAGCAGTGAAGCAGCTTAAAGTGAGAGAGTCGCTTTAAGTGAAGGTGAGGAATTAAGTGTCTCACGTCCTTTTCCCCGTCTTCGAGTTCTTCAGAAAAATTAGGTAGCCGAGTTCCAGGATGCGGGCATCGTATAATGGCTATTACCTCAGCCTTCCAAGCTGATGATGTGGGTTCGATTCCCACTGCCCGCTCCAAGTATGTGCTGATATAGCTCAGTTGGTAGAGCGCACCCTTGGTAAGGGTGAGGTCGGCAGTTCGAATCTGCCTATCAGCACCACTTCCAAATCCTCCCTCCTTCCTGATTTTCTTTCTGTAAACTAATTCGTCAAGCAAATGCTTGGTTGATGTGGTGATACCACCGATTTAACCGTGTCTTAGAGGGACAATCGATGTCTAAAGAAAAGTTTGAACGTACAAAACCGCACGTTAACGTTGGTACTATCGGCCACGTTGACCACGGTAAAACTACCCTGACTGCAGCAATCACTACCGTTCTGGCTAAAACCTACGGCGGTTCTGCACGCGCATTCGACCAGATCGATAACGCACCAGAAGAAAAAGCTCGTGGTATCACCATCAACACTTCACACGTTGAATATGACACCCCAAGCCGCCACTACGCGCACGTTGACTGCCCAGGCCACGCCGACTATGTGAAAAACATGATCACCGGTGCTGCTCAGATGGACGGTGCAATTCTGGTTGTTGCTGCAACTGACGGCCCTATGCCTCAGACCCGTGAGCACATCCTGCTGGGTCGCCAGGTTGGCGTTCCATACATGATCGTATTCATGAACAAATGCGACATGGTTGATGACGAAGAGCTGCTGGAATTGGTAGAAATGGAAGTTCGTGAACTTCTTTCTCTGTACGAATTCCCAGGCGACGATATCCCAGTTGTTCGTGGTTCAGCGCTGAAAGCACTGGAAGGCGAAGCTGAGTGGGAAGCTAAAATCATCGAACTGGCTGGTTTCCTGGATTCTTACATCCCAGAACCAGAACGTGCTATCGACCTGCCGTTCCTGCTGCCAATCGAAGACGTATTCTCCATCTCCGGCCGTGGTACAGTTGTTACCGGTCGTGTAGAGCGCGGTATCGTTAAAGTCGGCGAAGAAGTTGAAATCGTTGGTATCAAAGATACCGTGAAATCTACTTGTACTGGCGTTGAAATGTTCCGCAAACTGCTGGACGAAGGTCGTGCTGGTGAGAACGTGGGTGTTCTGCTGCGTGGTATTAAGCGTGAAGACATCGAACGTGGTCAAGTTCTGGCTAAACCAGGCTCAATCAAACCACACACTACCTTTGACTCAGAAGTTTATATCCTGAGCAAAGATGAAGGCGGCCGTCATACTCCGTTCTTCAAAGGCTACCGTCCACAGTTCTACTTCCGTACAACTGACGTGACCGGTACCATCGAACTGCCAGAAGGCGTTGAGATGGTCATGCCTGGTGACAACATCAACATGGTTGTTACCCTGATCCATCCAATCGCGATGGACCAAGGTTTGCGTTTCGCAATCCGTGAAGGCGGCCGTACTGTAGGTGCTGGTGTTGTTGCTAAAGTTATCGCTTAATCGCTGATAGTTTTTTGTCACTAAACGTTGACGCAACACACATGAAAAGGGCATCATTCGATGCCCTTTTTTCTACGCTGTGGCGCTAGAACCTATCTCATCAGCGATTTATACGTCATAATCACTGGTGAGATAGGCTCTGAGATATAGCGTAAAACACCGAATTGCGCTCAAGTAGAGCATCGATCGGTTTGGTTTGCCTCGCAATGCGAGGCAAAGTTGTTTGTTCTGAATCATTGTGACGGGTTGGTTTATGAGTGCGAATACCGAGGCTCAAGGGAGCGGGCGCGGCCTGGAAGCGGTAAAGTGGCTGGTTGTTGCCGTTTTGTTGGTTGTAGCGATTGTCGGTAACTATTATTACCGTGCATACAGCCTGCCGTTACGCGCGTTAGCCGTAGTAGTTATTATCGCAATTGCAGGCGCAGTGGCTTTATTGACCACCAAAGGCAAGGCGACAGTTGCGTTTGCTCGTGAAGCGCGCACCGAAGTACGTAAAGTCATTTGGCCAACGCGCCAGGAAACATTGCATACCACACTGATCGTTGCTGCGGTAACTGCCGTTATGTCTCTGATTCTGTGGGGGCTGGATGGTATTTTAGTCCGCCTGGTATCTTTCATTACTGGCTTGAGGTTCTAAATGTCTGAAGCACCTAAAAAACGTTGGTACGTCGTTCAGGCGTTTTCTGGCTTTGAAGGCCGCGTTGCGCAATCGCTGCGTGAGCACATCAAATTACATGACATGGAAGAATTGTTTGGTGAAGTCATGGTCCCAACGGAAGAAGTGGTTGAGATCCGTGGTGGCCAGCGCCGTAAAAGCGAACGAAAATTCTTCCCGGGTTATGTGCTGGTACAGATGGTGATGAATGACGCCAGCTGGCACTTAGTTCGCAGCGTTCCTCGTGTGATGGGCTTCATCGGCGGAACGTCAGATCGTCCTGCACCAATCAGCGATAAAGAAGTTGATGCGATCATGAATCGCCTGCAACAAGCGGGTGATAAGCCACGTCCTAAAACACTCTTTGAACCAGGTGAACTGGTACGTGTTAACGACGGTCCGTTTGCGGACTTCAATGGTGTGGTCGAAGAAGTTGATTACGAAAAGAGCCGCTTGAAAGTGTCTGTTTCCATCTTTGGCCGTGCCACACCGGTTGAACTGGATTTTGGGCAGGTTGAAAAAGGCTAACAACATCTTTCTAAATATTCATTAGAACAGATGTTGTACAAGGCGCGAAATTGAACTACAATTTCGCGCCTTTTGTTTTTATGTGCCGCCTTTGCACATAAAAAATGTAAAGAATAAAGTACTGCAAATAACGGGGAGCCTCTTCAAACAGGCGATATCACCCAAACGAGGATATTTACCATGGCCAAGAAAGTACAAGCCTACGTTAAGCTGCAAGTTGCAGCTGGTATGGCAAACCCAAGTCCGCCAGTTGGTCCAGCTCTGGGTCAGCAAGGCGTTAACATCATGGAATTTTGTAAGGCGTTCAATGCTAAGACTGAAAGCATGGAAAAAGGCCTGCCAACTCCTGTTGTTATTACCGTTTATTCTGACCGTTCTTTCACCTTCGTTACCAAAACCCCTCCTGCAGCAGTATTGCTGAAGAAAGCGGCTGGTATCAAGTCTGGTTCTGGCAAGCCGAACAAAGACAAAGTGGGTAAAGTAACGAGTGCTCAGGTTCGTGAAATCGCAGAAACCAAAGCTGCGGACATGACTGGTTCTAACGTTGAAGCGATGACTCGCTCCATCGAAGGTACTGCTCGTTCCATGGGCCTGGTAGTGGAGGATTAATAAATGGCTAAGCTGACCAAGCGCATGCGCGTGATCCGTGACAAAGTTGATGCTACTAAACAGTACGACATCACCGAAGCCGTTGCTCTGCTCAAAGAGCTGGCCACTGCTAAATTCGTAGAAAGCGTGGACGTTGCTGTTAACCTCGGCATCGACGCACGTAAATCTGATCAAAACGTTCGCGGCGCAACCGTACTGCCACACGGCACCGGTCGTTCTGTTCGCGTTGCCGTCTTCGCCCAAGGTGCAAACGCTGAAGCTGCTAAAGCTGCAGGCGCTGAACTGGTAGGTATGGAAGATCTGGCTGACATGATCAAGAAAGGCGAAATGAACTTCGACGTTGTTATCGCATCTCCAGATGCAATGCGCGTTGTTGGCCAATTAGGTCAGGTTCTGGGCCCACGTGGCCTGATGCCTAACCCGAAAGTTGGTACTGTAACGCCTAACGTTGCTGAAGCAGTTAAGAATGCTAAAGCAGGCCAGGTTCGTTACCGTAACGACAAAAACGGCATCATCCATACCACTATTGGTAAGGTTGATTTCGAATCCGACAAGCTGAAAGAAAACCTGGAAGCTCTGTTGGTCGCTCTGAAGAAAGCGAAGCCTTCTCAGGCTAAAGGCGTTTTCATCAAGAAAGTCAGCCTGTCCACTACCATGGGCGCGGGTCTTTCTGTTGATCAAAGCGGCCTGAGCGCTGTAGTTAACTAATTAACTACCTGCGTTTATCGCTTTACGCGGGCGATAGATTTGTCTAGAATCTATGGCCCGTTGTTTCGTTAATGCGAAACCAAGATTTTTCGGTTGGAGCCTGGCCTATCCAGGCCTCCGTCCAAGACCGCAGGTGTCCTGAAAGGGACTTAATTTTTCCTGCGTAGACGGTGACAGAGCCTGAAGAAAATATTTCTTTGTCTTTTTTATAAAGAATTAAGATTTGTCTTTACTGGATTCTCTGCTCACCGTGTTTGAACGCTTGATATCGATCTCGGTAACAAGCGATGTGAGTTCCGGGGATTTTCCCCGGCCAAATCCAGGAGCAAAAAGCTAATGGCATTAAATCTTCAAGACAAACAAGCGATTGTTGCTGAAGTCATCGAAGTAGCCAAAGGCGCGCTGTCTGCGGTTGTTGCGGATTCCCGTGGCGTAACTGTAGATAAAATGACTGAACTGCGTAAAGCAGGTCGTGAAGCTGGCGTTTACATGCGTGTTGTTCGTAACACCTTGATGCGTCGCGTCGTAGAAGGTACTCAGTTTGAGTGCCTGAAAGACACGTTTGTCGGTCCAACCTTGATTGCATTCTCTACTGAACACCCAGGCGCTGCTGCCCGTCTGTTCAAAGATTTCGCTAAAGCGAATGCAAAATTTGAGGTTAAAGCTGCGGCCTTTGAAGGTGAGTTTATCTCTGCGGCTCAAATCGACCGCTTGGCAACTCTGCCTACTTACGAAGAAGCAATCGCACGCCTGATGGCAACCATGAAAGAAGCCGCTGCAGGCAAATTGGTTCGCACTCTGGCTGCTGTACGCGATCAGAAAGAAGCTGCTTAATCAGCCTTTCTTTTCTCGTTCATTTGCTTACGTATACACTATTTCTGAATTCTAGGAACACTTGAAATGTCAATCACTAAAGAACAAATCATTGAAGGCGTTGCAGCTCTGTCTGTAATGGAAATCGTTGAACTGATCTCCGCTATGGAAGAAAAATTCGGCGTTTCTGCTGCTGCTGCTGTTGCAGGTCCTGCTGCTGCTGCTGAAGCTGTTGAAGAAAAAACTGAGTTCGACGTTGTTCTGGCTGCTGTTGGCGCGAACAAAGTTGCAGTTATCAAAGCTGTTCGTACCGCAACTGGCCTGGGTCTGAAAGAAGCTAAAGACCTGGTTGAGTCTGCTCCAGCAGCTCTGAAAGAAGGCATCAGCAAAGACGACGCTGAAGCTCTGAAAAAATCTCTGGAAGAAGCTGGTGCTTCTGTTGAAGTTAAGTAAGTTTAACTTCCCGGAGTGCAGTCTGTCCTAACAGACTGATGGCTGGTGACTTTTTAGTCACCAGCCTTTTTGCGCTATAGAGTGTCAGTGGTGTTTCACACTGTTTGAGCACTGAACTACTCTAATACCTCTTCTTGATACGCCTTAATATATTGCTGCCGCTTGCCTTGGCTCATCCAGGGATAATGCACAACGAAATGATTTAAGAGTGATAGAAACAGGTATTGCGGGAAGCGTTTCTGCTTTCCGGTCGACATAAACGGTGTTGCATGAACTGTCCTTCTCAGGGCAGACAAGATTGGGTCACTGATCAGCGAGCTGAGGAACCCTATGGTTTACTCCTATACCGAGAAAAAACGCATTCGTAAGGATTTTGGTAAACGTCCACAAGTTTTGGACATTCCCTTTCTCCTTTCTATCCAGCTTGACTCGTTCCAGAAGTTTATCGAGCAAGATCCGGAAGGCCAGCACGGTTTGGAAGCTGCATTCCGTTCTGTATTTCCAATCAAGAGCTACAGCGGCAATTCTGAGCTGCAATACGTTAGCTACCGTCTTGGTGAGCCAGTATTCGACGTTAAAGAATGCCAGATCCGTGGTGTAACTTTCTCCGCGCCACTGCGTGTGAAATTGCGTCTGGTAATCTACGAGCGTGAAGCACCAGAAGGTACGGTCAAAGACATCAAGGAACAAGAAGTCTATATGGGCGAAATTCCGCTCATGACCGAAAATGGTACCTTTGTGATTAACGGTACTGAGAGGGTTATCGTATCTCAGCTTCACCGTAGTCCAGGCGTATTCTTTGACAGTGATAAGGGTAAAACCCATTCATCGGGTAAAGTGCTGTACAACGCACGTATCATCCCTTACCGCGGTTCATGGTTAGATTTCGAGTTTGACCCGAAAGACAACCTGTTTGTACGTATTGACCGTCGCCGCAAATTGCCAGCGACCATCATTCTGCGTGCATTAAGCTATACCACTGAACAGATCCTTGACCTGTTCTTTGAGAAGGTGATTTACCAGATCCGCGACAACAAGTTGCAGATGGAGCTGGTACCTGAGCGCCTGCGTGGTGAAACCGCTTCCTTTGATATCGAAGCTGACGGCAAAGTCTATATCGAGAAAGGCCGCCGTATCACTGCACGCCATATTCGCCAGCTTGAAAAAGACGACATTCAGCGCATCGAAGTTCCTGTTGAGTACATCGCAGGGAAAGTCGTTGCTAAAGACTACATCGACACTAATACCGGTGAGCTGATTGTCCCTGCGAACATGGAATTGTCTCTGGATTTACTGGCTAAATTGAGCCAGGCCGGACACAAAACTATTGAAACGCTGTTCACCAACGATCTCGATCATGGCGCGTACATGTCCGAGACCATTCGCGTCGACCCAACCAGCGATCGCCTGAGCGCACTGGTTGAGATCTACCGCATGATGCGTCCTGGTGAACCACCAACTCGCGAAGCTGCTGAAAGCCTGTTTGAGAACCTGTTCTTCTCTGAAGATCGTTACGACCTGTCTGCAGTTGGTCGTATGAAGTTCAACCGTTCTCTGCTGCGTGATGAAATCGAAGGTTCAGGTATCCTGAGCAAAGACGACATCATCCAGGTAATGAGAAAGCTGATCGGCATTCGTAACGGCCAGGGCGAAGTGGATGATATCGACCACTTAGGCAACCGTCGTATTCGTTCTGTCGGCGAAATGGCTGAAAACCAATTCCGTGTAGGTTTGGTTCGTGTTGAGCGTGCAGTTAAAGAGCGCCTGTCTCTCGGCGACCTCGACACTCTGATGCCTCAGGACATGATCAACGCTAAGCCGATCTCGGCTGCGGTGAAAGAGTTCTTCGGTTCAAGCCAGCTGTCACAATTTATGGACCAGAACAACCCGTTGTCTGAGATCACGCACAAACGTCGTATCTCCGCATTGGGCCCGGGCGGTTTGACCCGTGAACGTGCTGGCTTTGAAGTTCGAGACGTACACCCGACTCACTACGGTCGCGTATGCCCAATCGAAACGCCAGAAGGTCCAAACATCGGTCTGATCAACTCCTTGTCTGTCTACGCACAGACCAATGAGTACGGTTTCCTGGAAACCCCTTACCGCCGTGTGCGTGAAGGTATGGTTACCGATGAGATTAACTACCTGTCTGCCATTGAAGAAGGCAACTTCGTAATCGCTCAGGCGAACTCCAACCTGGACGAAGAAGGCCACTTCCTGGAAGACTTAGTCACTTGTCGTAGCAAAGGCGAATCAAGCCTGTTTAGCCGCGATCAGGTTGACTACATGGACGTTTCCACCCAGCAGATCGTCTCCGTTGGTGCTTCTCTGATTCCATTCCTGGAACACGATGACGCCAACCGTGCATTGATGGGTGCGAACATGCAACGTCAGGCAGTTCCAACTCTGCGCGCTGATAAGCCGCTGGTAGGTACTGGTATGGAACGTGCTGTAGCGGTTGACTCCGGTGTTACTGCCGTAGCCAAACGTGGCGGTATTGTTCAGTACGTGGATGCATCCCGTATCGTTATTCGTGTTAACGAAGAAGAGATGTACCCGGGCGAAGCAGGTATCGACATTTATAACCTGACCAAATACACCCGTTCTAACCAGAACACCTGCATCAACCAGATGCCGTGTGTGAATCTGGGCGAACCCATCGAGCGCGGTGACGTGCTGGCAGATGGTCCGTCAACAGATCTGGGTGAACTGGCACTGGGTCAGAACATGCGTGTCGCGTTCATGCCTTGGAACGGTTACAACTTCGAAGACTCCATCTTGGTCTCCGAACGTGTTGTGCAGGAAGACCGCTTCACGACCATCCATATCCAGGAACTGGCATGTGTGTCCCGTGACACCAAGTTAGGGCCTGAAGAGATCACCGCTGACATCCCTAACGTGGGTGAAGCTGCGCTCTCCAAACTGGATGAATCCGGTATCGTTTATATCGGTGCTGAAGTAACCGGTGGTGACATTCTGGTCGGTAAAGTTACACCTAAAGGTGAAACTCAGCTGACTCCGGAAGAGAAACTGCTGCGTGCGATCTTCGGTGAGAAAGCGTCTGATGTTAAAGACTCTTCTCTGCGTGTACCAAACGGCGTTTCCGGTACGATTATTGACGTGCAGGTCTTCACCCGCGATGGCGTGGAAAAAGACAAACGTGCGTTAGAAATCGAAGAAATGCAGCTGAAACAGGCTAAGAAAGACCTGACTGAAGAGCTGCAAATCCTGGAAGCTGGCCTGTTTGCACGTATCCAGTCTGCGCTGGTTGCTGGCGGTGTTGAAGCTGACAAGCTGGGCAAATTGCCTCGCGATCGTTGGTTAGAACTGTCACTGACTGACGAAGACAAACAGAATCAGTTGGAACAGCTTGCTGAACAGTACGACGAACTGAAATCCGAGTTTGAGAAAAAACTCGAAGCTAAGCGTCGTAAAATCACTCAGGGCGATGATCTGGCACCGGGTGTGCTGAAAATCGTTAAAGTGTATTTGGCGGTTAAACGTCAAATCCAGCCTGGTGACAAAATGGCAGGCCGCCACGGTAACAAAGGTGTTATCTCCAAGATCAATCCGATCGAAGATATGCCTTACGATGAAAACGGGACTCCTGTTGATATCGTACTGAACCCGCTGGGCGTTCCATCACGTATGAACATTGGTCAGATTTTGGAAACCCACCTGGGTATGGCCGCGAAAGGTATTGGTGAAAAAATCAATGCCATGCTGAAGAAACATGAAGAAGTTTCTAAGCTGCGCGAGTTCATCCAGCGTGCCTATGATCTGGGCGACGACGTACGTCAGAAAGTTGATCTGACCACCTTCACCGATGATGAAGTATTGCGTCTGGCAGAGAACCTGAAAAAAGGTATGCCAATCGCGACACCAGTCTTCGACGGTGCGAAAGAGACAGAGATCAAGCAACTGCTTGAAATGGGCGGCGTCCCAACCTCTGGCCAGATCACACTGTTTGACGGCCGTACCGGCGAGCAATTTGAGCGTCAGGTTACCGTCGGCTACATGTACATGCTGAAACTGAACCACCTGGTTGACGATAAGATGCACGCGCGTTCTACCGGTTCTTACAGCCTCGTTACTCAGCAGCCGCTGGGT